>CAZXAZ010000001.1:0-197799 GCA_964638475.1 uncultured Alistipes sp.
ATGGCGTTTTTGGTAGCTAAATTTGTAATCAAAAATGCCATGTTTAATTTGAATGTCGGTATTGATAACAAATCTTTATGCTTCAGCGCTTTCATATTAGGTCGGATATACATATCTCACTCTCTTATATCTAATATACTTACAGTTCAATGCATCTTGCTTCGCATATGTATACACTTTGCACTCTAAATGTTGTTTATCTATATCTATTTTCTTGTTCAGAATGTCTATATTTTGGTTGAATTGAATATATAGTATGTAAGTCTTAAGAGTGTTCTAATTTAGTTTGTGTATTATTGAAATTTGCATTATTTATAGGAATCATTGTAAAAATAAGATTTTATGCATAATAATTCGTGTGATTATGCGTTTTATAATGAGGGCGTATAGTCATATACGTCAATTGTGTACTGTACTGATGCCATTTAGATATAACTAATACCTAACATAATGTATATATACGACAATCGAATTGTTATCACACTTGACGCCGGTGGCACAAACTTGGTGTTTGGTGCAATGAGGGGATGTGAATACATCACCGAACCGATTACTTATCCTTCAAATGCTCATGACCTAGATCTCTGTCTAGATACTATGGTCAAGGGTTTCCGTGAGGTTATTGATTCTCTTGATGAGAAGCCGGTTGCAATTAGTTTTGCTTTTCCTGGTCCGGCTGATTATCCTAATGGTATTATTGGTGGCTACCTTCCTAATTTCCCTTCGTTTCGTGATGGTGTAGCTCTTGGTCCGTTCTTGGAAAATGAGTTCGGCATTCCTGTTTTTATTAACAATGATGGCGACTTGTTTGCTTATGGTGAAGCTCTTTGTGGTGCTTTACCTCAATTGAACAAACGCCTCGAAGAAGCTGGTTCTAACAAGCGTTACCATAATTTGCTTGGTTATACTTTCGGAACAGGTTTTGGAGTTGGTGTTGTTGTTAACGGAGAGCTTAATCGTGGTGACAATTCTTGTGTTGAAACTTTCTGTCTTCCTCATAAGACCAAATCTGGTATTATTGTTGAAGAAGGAGTCGCTGTGAGAGCAATTAAGCGAGTTTATGCTGAGGAATCCGGTGACCTTAACCATTGTTTCGAGCCCAAAGAAATCTGTGAGATTGCCGATGGAAAACGAGAAGGCAATGTTGAAGCTGCACGTAAAGCATTTGCTGAATTTGGTGCAACTGCGGGTGACGCAATGGCGATTGCTGCGCAATTGATTGATGGTATCATTGTAATTGGTGGCGGAATTACAGCTGCTCGTCATTTGATTCTACCTTCGTTGATTGGAGAACTTCGTAGCGAGTTTGCTACTCTAGGAGGAGATTCAGTTCGTCGTATCCAGATGGATGTTTTCAATCTTGACGATCCCGACGAGTTCGCTCGCTTTGCTAAAGGTAATACCAAGACTATATCTGTTCGCGGTACAAATAAAACCATCGAATACGACGATATGAAGCGCATCGGTGTGACATTCTCTAAGCTTGGTGCTTCTAAGGCTATTTCAGCCGGTGCCTATGCATTTGCGTTATCTCAAATTGACGGAAACAATGATTAATGCTCCTTTAAAATTTGTTCCATACCTCAAAGATGTAATTTGGGGAGGAAATAAGATTTGTGCTTATAAAGGAATCGCACAAACGAAGCCCAATATCGGTGAAAGTTGGGAAATTTCTGCAGTCCCGGGCCACGAATCCGTTGTCTCTGAGGGTGAGTATAAAGGCCAGTCTCTCACTGACTTGATAGCACGCTTTGGTGCTGAATTGTTAGGTGATAAAGTTATGGAACATTATGATGGTAAATTCCCGCTCCTTATCAAGTTGATTGATGCCGCCGATAATCTTTCAGTGCAGGTACATCCGGATGACGCCCTAGCTCAGCAGCGCCACAATAGTCTCGGAAAGACAGAGATGTGGTATATCATTCAAGCAGACAAAGATGCTAAGATTTTCGCGGGTCTTAATACCGAGATGACTCCTGAAGATTATGTCAATCGCGTTGCAGCAGGTACGTTTGCAGAGACCCTTGCCGTACATAAATCAAATCCCGGTGACGTATTCTTCTTGCCCGCAGGTAGAGTACATGCAATCGGTGCCGGTAATCTTCTTGCTGAAATCCAGGAGTCAAGCGATATTACCTATCGTATTTATGACTATGATCGTCGAGATGCAGCCGGAAATCCTCGAGAGTTACATACCGAGCAAGCAAAAGATGCGATTGATTACACAATCCATTCAGAGTATAAAAATCCGCCGGTACCGGCAGATGTTGCCGATTGTGAAATTGTAACGTGTGATCACTTTACAACAAACCGCATCTTGCTTAACGGAGAGCAACAACTTTCGCTTACTTCTTCCTCATTTACCGTTATTATCTGTTTGGAAGGGGAGATAACATTAAAGTATCCCGCAGGAGAAATGACAGTTACTGCCGGAAATACAGTGCTAGTACCAGCAGCAATGACCGATTTAGTAGCATCAGGCAAGGCAACTCTGCTTGTATGTCATTCTTAAGCGATTGTGAGACGCGTGTATTAGTAGTCTCTTATATCTGAAATATCTCACATAATGCCGGCTTGATACATTTTTGTGTTAAGTCGGCTTTATATATTTTTATTAGACGTGTAGGTTATTTCTTTAGCTGTTGTTGATGCTATAAAAATTATAGTGTAATTCTAGTATTGTATATCACTGTTGATTTATTAATTTTGCAGAGTTAATAAATGGGTAATCAAAACTAATATCTGTTGTTTAATCTTTTATAGCGGTAATATATTCTAAAAATTGACTCATTAAATCAGTATGAAAGACCTTGTTGTCGGAATAGGTGAAGCCTTATGGGATGTGCTTCCAGAAGGAAAGAAAATTGGTGGAGCTCCGGCTAATTTCGCTTACCATATATCGCAATTTGGATTGCCGAGTTGTGTCGTTAGTGCAGTTGGTAATGATACTCTTGGTAAAGAACTAATTGAAAATTTTGCTTCAAAAGGGCTAAATATGCTTGTTGAACAAGTAGCTTATCCGACGGGTACGGTTGTGGTAGAACTTGATTCCGCAGGCGTTCCTCAATACGATATTAAAGAAGATGTAGCTTGGGATAATATCCCTTATACAGCCAAACTTGAAGCTCTTGCTACTAATACTATAGCGGTTTGTTTTGGCTCGCTTGCACAGCGTAATGACGCCTCTCGCACCGCAATTAATAGATTTCTCGATGCTATACCTCAAACAGCAGACACTCTTGTTGTTTTTGATATAAATCTCCGTCAAGACTTCTACGATAAGGAGATTCTTGAAAACTCGATTAAGCGATGCAATATTCTTAAAATTAATGATGAAGAACTTGTAACTTTAAGTCTGTTATTCGGAATTTCCGATATTGATTTTCAAGATAAATGTTGGATGCTTATCGGCAAGTATAACCTTAAAATGTTGATTTTAACATGTGGCATTGATGGTAGTTATGTCTTTACGCCTGGAAATTTGTCTTTCCTTCCTACGCCCAAAGTTGAAGTCGCAGACACCGTTGGGGCAGGTGATAGCTTTACGGCAGCCTTTATTGCGTCAATACTAATGGGAAAAAGAGTTACAGAAGCTCATTCTAAAGCCGTACAGACTTCTGCTTTTGTATGTTCGCAGAAAGGCGCAATGCCTATGTTGCCTTCGGAAATAGTGGGCTAATCATTATTTCCCATTTTGGTACTACTTTTAAGAGTTCTGACTTATAAATAGAAAAACCGCGTCGGCAATAACGCTGACGCGGTTTTCTATGGAGTTGAATGAAGAATTAGTCTTCGTTGAGGTTTACGCGCTTGAAAGAAGCAACTACGAGGCCTGCTTGTGCCTGCTCAAGATACTTGCCGATGGTAAGTGAGCCATCTTTGATGAACTCTTGTTCCATGAGGCAGTTTTCTTTGTAGAATTTGTTAACACGACCTTCTGCGATGTTTTTAATCATCTGCTCGGGGAGGTTAGCAGCTTTAGCTTCAGCAGTTTCTTTAGAGATTGTGCGAGCTTTTTCTGCTTCTTCCTCTGTCAACCAGCCCTTAGCAATGTTAGAGCTGATATGATCTTCAGTGTCAACGAGGTTGGGGTTGATGCCGTTTTTCTTGAGAGCAGCCTCAACAGCTTTCTTAACCTGTTCTTCTTTAGTTTTTTCAACAGCTACGTTGTATTCAGCGTCTACAGTTGCCTGGGGAACGCTCTGGCGGTCAACAGCTACGGGGTTCATTGAGGCAACCTGCATAGCAACGTCGCGTCCAACTTGATAGTCAACGTTCTCAAGGTTGAATCCAACGATAGTAGCGAGCTTGTTACCGAGGTGGTTGTAAGAAGTTGTAGCGGGAGCTTCGATGAATTCGTAAGAACCGAGTTCGGTCTTTTCACCGGTCTTTCCGCCTTCTTCAACAACGAGGTCAGCTACGGTGCGACCATCAACAACAACAGCTTTGAGGTCGTCGAGGCTCTTGCACTTGTTAGCTACAGCGAGATCGAGGAGTTTTTGAGTGAGTTCAACGAATCCTGCATTTTTGGCAACGAAGTCGGTCTCACACTGGAGAGCTACAACAGCTGCGAAATTGCCTTCGCTCTTAGCGAGAACGCAACCTTCAGCTGCTACGCGGTCTTCACGCTTGGCTGCTACAGCCTGGCCCTTTTTGCGGAGGATTTCAACGGCTGCTTCGATATCGCCATCGGTTTCGGCGAGAGCTTTTTTGCAGTCCATCAAACCGGCCGAAGTGAGGTGGCGCAGTTTGGTGATTTCTGCCATTGTTACTGCCATATCTGGAGTGATTTTAGCTTGTTTGTAATTTGATTTAAATAGACTCAACGGGGAATTTTTCCCGTTGAGTCATTATTTAGAGGTTTTTATTCCCTAATTATTCGGCAGCTTCTGTAGCTTCAGCTTCTGCGGCGGGAGCAGCTTCAGCTTCGCCTTCATTGCGACGAACGGCGCGACGGCGTTGACGGGGAGCTTCACCTTCACCGGCAGCCTGGGTGTCAACCTTCTCAGCCTTGCGTTCTTCGAGACCTTCAGCCATAGCGGCGCATACGGTGTCGAGGATGAGCTCGATAGATTTAGATGCGTCGTCGTTAGCGGGGATTACGAAATCAACGTCGTTGGGGTTAGAGTTGGTGTCGACCATAGCGAACACGGGGATGCCGAGACGGTTAGCTTCAGCAACAGCGATGCGCTCTTTGAGTACGTCAACAACGAACAAAGCAGAGGGAAGACGGTTGAGATCGGCGATAGAACCGAGAGTCTTCTCGAGTTTTGCGCGCTGACGAGAGATTTGGAGTTTTTCGCGCTTTGAGAGGTTGTCGAAAGTGCCATCCTTGGTCATCTTGTCGATGTTAGCCATTTTCTTAACGGCTTTACGGATGGTGGGGAAGTTTGTAAGCATACCGCCGGGCCAACGTTCGATAACGTAGGGCATACCGATGCTTTGAGCTTTATCAGCGGTTACTTGTTTGGCCTGTTTTTTTGTGGCAACGAAGAGAACCTTCTTGCCTTGTTTTGCTATCGCTTTAAGAGCAGCAGCTGCTTCGTCGAGTTTAGCTGCTGTCTTGTAGAGGTCAAGAATGTGGATACCATTGCGCTCCATGAAGATGTAAGGAGCCATCGCGGGGTTCCATTTACGTTTGAGGTGACCGAAGTGGCAACCTGCTTCGAGGAGCTGATCAAAATTGGGTGTAGCCATTTTTTGTAAAAGATGTGTTTACGTTCTTTTGGATTACAATCTCGAGGTAGGGAACGTTGGGTCCATCCACGGGATTTAGATGCTAAACTTGGAGGGGGAGGAGGAGAGAAAAATGAGGAAAATAGATTAACGCTTAGAGAACTGGAAGCGTTTACGAGCCTTGGGCTGACCGGGCTTCTTACGTTCAACAACGCGCGGGTCGCGAGTCATGAAGCCTTCAGCGCGGAGAGCGGGCTTATCCTCAGGATTGATTTTTACGAGTGCACGAGCGATAGCGAGGCGAAGAGCTTCAGCTTGTCCCTTGTAGCCACCACCGTCGATGTTAACGGCGATGTCGTATTTTTCAACGCAGTCAAGGGTCTTCAAAGGTTGAAGAACGATGTACTGGAGGATTGAAGAGGGGAAATACTTCTCGAGGGGACGACGGTCGTGGTTGCAATTGATGGTGATTGCGCCGTTGCCTTCCTTGACAATAACGCGGGCGATGGCGGCCTTACGGCGACCTACTGCATTAACTGATTCCATAGAGGTTTCGGGTTCTTAGGTTGGCAAATGTTACTTAACTGTGTTGATTTCAATCACCTTGGGGTTCTGAGCCTCGTGGGGATGGTTAGGACCATTGTACACGTGGAGGTTCTTGATGAGCTGACGACCGAGGCGGTTTTTGGGAAGCATACCCTTGATAACATGGAGGTAGAGGGGATGCATGCCCGGCTTGAGGTGCTTGTTGAAAGACTTCTTCATCAGAGTCTCGGGAGTATCCTGACGCTGACCGCCGGGGTAACCGGTGTAGTGATAATAAATACGATCGGTCATCTTTTTGCCGGTGAGGACAACCTTGTCGGCGTTGATGATGATAACGTTGTCGCCACATGCTACGTTAGGAGAGTAGCTGGGCTTGTTCTTGCCGCGGAGAATTTTCGCAACTTCAGAGCAGAGGCGGCCGAGCACCTGGTCGGTAGCGTCGACAATCACCCACTCCTTCTGTACGCTCTCGGCGTTGGGGGTTAGGGTTTTGTAGCTTAAAGTATCCACTTCTTAATGTTTGATTAATAAATGATTAATTCGGCTTTTGTCACAATCCTCCCGGCCAAAGGAGGTTCGTAACCTTGGCCAAAAACGAGATTTGGATAGCAATCTGGCTGCAAAGTTACGAATTATCAGCGAGATATGCAAATTTTTCTTTGTTGCTTTTTTGATTGAATACATAGAGAGAACCAAATGATATTTAATCCACCGCTCAATTTGATTTAGTCAGTAATAATTACGGAAATCAACACATGAATTAGAGTTAGTTTCACGATTGTCTAATTATATGTATAGTGGCGATTAATGCATTGTTTTTGGCTAATCAAGTGGATGTTGGCTTCGATGCAGCTTATGCGCATCTTAATTTTAAGACCTAATATCTAAATAGAGGTCTAAATCAAGCTATATTTATATTTACTTTCAATCACATTCCTTATCATAGATTCCGTATAAGGTGTTTTTATGTTAGTGTTTCACTATCGGTTGTCGCACCGGAATTCTATTTGATGGGCTTTTGCGATGAATAGTTGTCAAAAAATGAATAATGTAATTCTATTTTGGGGAAGTTGAAGAGTTGAAAGTTTATTAATGATTGCATTTGCTTGCAAATTCTTTATTATCTTTGTGGTGTGAAAAACTTTAAGATATCCCCCATATATAATAAGAAAGAATCCGGAGCAGTTGCTGTTATCATTGGAGCCGGACCTGCCGGATTGACTGCGGCTTATGAATTGGTCGATAGGAGTGAACTCTTTCCGTTGATATTTGAGGAGAGTGATAAAGTAGGGGGGATTTCGCGTACTGAATGTTATAAAGGTAATCGTATCGATATAGGAGGTCATCGCTTTTTCAGTAAAAGTCAACGCGTCGTTAGTTGGTGGGAAAAAGTAATGCCTTTTGGTAATGACTTACAACAAAAGCGCACGATGATGCGACGTCGGCGAATAAGTCGCATCTATTATTTGCGCAGATTTTTTGATTATCCGATAACACTTAGTTGGCAAACGTTGAGAAATCTCGGATTGTTTCGCACGCTATGGTTGGGATGTAGTTATTTAAAATCTTCAATTCACAAGAAACAAGAAACCTCATTAGAAGATTTTTATATCAATCGTTTCGGCAAGCGTCTTTACTCAATGTTTTTTGAAGCCTATACCGAGAAAGTGTGGGGAATTCATCCATCCGAGCTCGGAGCACAATGGGGCGCTCAACGAGTTAAAGGATTGTCGTTGTTTGGGGTTCTTAAAGATATGTTGAGCAAGCATCTCGGATGTAAAGCGAAAAGCAAAGATGTAGAGACATCTCTTATCGAGGATTTCTTATATCCAACATATGGTCCCGGTCAACTTTGGGAGGCAGTAGCGGATGATATACAAGAAAAAAGAGGACATATCGAGAAGAATACAACGGTCAATAAAATCATCGTTGAGGGAAAACGAGTTGTCGCTGTTGAAGTAGAAGATTCTGAGCATCACAAGAGTCGAGTTAATTGTGATTTTCTTTTATCCTCAATGCCACTGAAAGATTTGATTTGTTCAATTGAAGGAATCGAAATTCCGCAGCAGATTATAAAAGCAGCTTCAACATTGCCTTATCGCGATTTTATCACAGTTGGATTGCTAGTTGATAAACTAAAAATTCGCAATACTACAAAACTCGAAACTTTTAAAAATCGTATTCCGGATACTTGGATTTATGTGCAGGAACGAGATGTAAAGCTTGGTCGTATTCAAGTTTTCAATAATTGGTCTCCTTATATGGTAGCAGATTATGATAATAAGATGTGGATAGGCTTAGAATATTTTTGTTTCGAGGGAGATGAATTATGGCAGATGTCTGACACCGAGTTTATCGAAATGGCTGTATCAGAACTCGAGAAAATAGATATTGTAGATCGACACGATGTAGAAGATGCAGTTAGGATACGAGTAAAGAAGGCGTATCCGGCTTATTATGGGGCTTATTCAGAGATGCCCGCAATTCGAGCGTTTTTAAACAATATTGAAAATCTTTATTGTATTGGCCGTAACGGACAACATCGCTACAATAATATGGATCATTCGATGTTAACAGCGATGAAAGCAGTTGACGCGATTCTTTCGGGAAACGACGCAGATAAAGCAACAATATGGAATGTAAATACCGAAGAAGATTATCACGAAACGAAATAGAGTTTTAAGCTAATCTAGTCGATAATTATCGTGAGAATAAATCTCGTAACAAGTCGGGCCGATGTAAACGATTGAGGGCTGCAGTAATTGATTCGCGGTAAGTGCGGTCATACCAGAAAAAGTATTGACGTTGGGCTAGCTTTTCTTCCGGAGAAATCGGAGTGTATACTTTTTCGAGAGTGTATGGATGATAGCCCGAGTAATAGATTTCTGTTGCCACAGTCATTGGTGTTGGCGTGAAATCTTGCACTTGCTCTAATCTAAAATCAAGGCGCTTTGTTTTAATCGCGAGCTGTGCCATATCTGTTTCGTGACACCCCGGGTGAGACGAAATAAAATAAGGAATCAACTGCTGGCGCAAGTCGTTACGCTTATTGACATTGTCAAATAGACGTTTAAACTCTTCAAATAGGGCAAAAGAAGGCTTGCGCATAATGTCGAGGACGCAATCTTCGGTATGCTCAGGCGCAACTTTGAGTCGACCACTGACATGTGAGGTAATCAATTCTTCATTGTATCGTCGCGACGCAGCATCGATTTCTGGATTGCCCGATTTGTGGAGAGATAGGTCATACCTGACTCCACTGCCTATAAACGATTTCTTTACGCCGGGAAGAGAGTCTACCGAATGATATATGTCGAGCAATGGACGATGGTCGTTGTTGAGGTTACGACAAGGCTTTGGGTGTAAGCAACTCGGACGAAGACACTTTGCACAAATATTTTTGTCGCGACCGCCCATTGAATACATATTTGCCGATGGTCCGCCAAGGTCAGAAATATATCCCTTGAAATCAGGCATTTCTGTAACCTTTTTAGCTTCTCTCATAATCGATTGTTTCGATCGAGAAGCGATAAACTTACCTTGGTGAGCTGAAATGGTGCAGAAAGCGCAACCACCGAAACAACCACGATGGAGATTCACCGAGAAACGAATCATGTCGAAGGCCGGAATACGCTTGCCAAGGTAGCGAGGGTGGGGTAGACGTGTATATGCCAAGTCAAACGAACGGTCGATTTGTTCGGTAGTCATTGGCGGAAACATAGGATTGACTCTAACAACACGCTTGTTATCAATTTGTTGCCAAAGAGTCGCACCTGTAAAACGATTGCTTTGTTGTTCGATATGCTTGAAGTTTGCAGCTTGAAGTTTTTTCTCGCGTTTGCAATCGTTCCATGAATTTAGAATAATATGTTTCCCGAATGGATCTGCTTGATCTTCCGCACAATCATATCCGGTAATCTCTTTCATCGTTTCGGTAGTCTCGAAAAAGACCGTCTGCGGAATATCTTTAATGTCAGCAATCTTTTCTCCCGCGTCGAGACGTCTGGCTAGTTCTAAAATTGGTAGTTCGCCCATCCCATATATAATCATGTCGGCAGGCGCGTCTACAAGTATAGACGGACGAAGTCGGTCTTGCCAATAATCGTAGTGGGAAAGACGGCGGAGTGACGCCTCGATACCGCCCGCGATAATAGGCACATCGGGATATAGTTCGCGAAGAATTTTAGAGTAAACGATTGTTGGATAGTCGGGACGCATGCCATGACGCCCGTCGGGGGTGTATGCGTCGTCGCTTCTGCGGCGACGAGCAGCGGTGTAATGATTCACCATTGAGTCCATTGCTCCGGCAGAAACGCCGAAGAATAGACGCGGTTTACCAAACTTGCGGAAGTCGCGAAGGTCATCTTGCCAGTTTGGTTGGGGCACAATCGCAACTTTATATCCTCCGACTTCAACCAAGATACGCCCCAAAACAGCAACCGCAAAAGATGGATGATCAACGTAAGCATCTCCCGAAAACAATACTATGTCAACCGCATCCCAACCATGAGCTTTCATCTCTTTAACCGAAGTAGGTAACCAATCGGTTACCGGACGACGAGGATAGTCAATAATAGTGCCACCGACTTGACGGGGCATATCGGACTTACTATTAGCTTTGTTTTCAGCTGGTTTGTTGTGACTAGCTACGTTCCCGCGAGTAGAAGTTGGTTTGCTGTTTGATGATTTATGTTTGTTTGATTTCGGGGTATAGATCTCCTTACGAGAAGTTGACCTCCCGTCTGTGGTGGTTGGCTTATGTCGGAATGTTTTGGGCATATAATAAAGTTATGGCGCGATGAATTTAATGTTTAAAACGCAGTTTTAGTTCATCGATTCTGCCAGTTTCTCCATTTTTAGAATTTCATCTCTGAGACGTGCAGCTTCCATAAACTCCATGTTTTTGGCAGCTTGCATCATCTCAGAACGCATTCGGGATATATATCGCTCGATTTCACCCTTGCCCATATACGGAATAACCGGGTCTGCGGCAATGTTGATATCGTTAGAATATTCGTCGGCATATGGGATAACCTTTGCCGCCTGCGAGGCAGCTGAGCGCTTGCGATCAGTGGTGCGCTGAGAAGAAGAGATTTGAGAGATGTCGTCGGTGTCGAGCCCGACAAGAGCCGAACGCGCTTTGACAATTGCTTGCGGCGTAATGCCATGAGTTTTGTTGTATGCCATTTGTTTCTCTCGGCGACGTTGGGTCTCTTCGATGGTCTGTTTCATCGAATCGGTTATTTTGTCGGCATACATAATGACTGTGCCGTTGAGGTTTCGGGCAGCACGACCAACGGTCTGAGTTAGCGAACGATGTGAGCGGAGGAAACCTTCCTTATCGGCATCAATGATTGCCACCAAAGAAACCTCCGGTAGGTCAAGACCTTCACGGAGAAGGTTGACGCCAATCAAAACATCGTAGACCCCTGCACGCAAATCGTCAAGAATCTTGATGCGATCTAGGGTGTCGACATCTGAATGGATATAGGCTGTTCTGATTTTGAGTTTGAGGAAGTAGTCGTTTAACTCTTCAGCCATACGCTTCGTCAGAGTGGTGACGAGCACTCTCTCATCTTTTTCGCGGCGTTGCTCAATCTGTTCGAGTAGATGGTCGATCTGATGGAGCGTCGGTTCAACTTCGATAATCGGGTCGAGTAAGCCAGTAGGACGGATAACTTGCTCGATAACAACACCCTCGCTCTTCTCTAACTCATAATCAGCCGGAGTCGCACTGACATAAATTGTTTGCCCCGAAAGATGTTCAAATTCTTCAAAACGTAACGGACGGTTGTCTAATGCGGATTGTAGACGGAAACCGTAATCTACGAGGTTTTGTTTGCGCGATAAGTCACCCCCATACATCGCCCTGATTTGCGGTACGGTTACATGGCTTTCGTCGATAATTGTAAGATAATCTTTAGGAAAATAGTCGAGCAAGCAGAATGGTCTCATTCCCGGCTCGCGTCCGTCGAAATAACGGCTGTAGTTTTCGATGCCGGGACAATGGCCAACTTCGCGAATCATTTCAATATCGTAGGTCGTTCGCTCGTAAAGTCGCTTCGCTTCGAGCATTCGTGCTTCTTTATTGAAGAATTCTACTTGCTCGCCAAGATCAAGCTCCATTTGAGCCAAAGCCGATGCTTGGCGCTCTTTTGAGGTTACAAATAGGTTGGCGGGGTAGATTTGGAAGCGGTCGTGACGACCTAAAGGGGTGTTGTCAAGCGGATGAAGGGTTGAAATCGATTCAATTTCGTCGCCGAAAAAGACAACTCGTAGGATAATTTCCTCATAAGCGAGTCGGATATCAACGGTGTCGCCTTTTACTCTGAAGTTTCCTCTGTTGAGCTCGATTTCGTTACGGCTATAAAGCGATTCGGCGAGGCGTCGAAGGAAGGCATTGCGCGAAATGCGTTGCCCTTCCTTGATTTCAATAACATTGGCATCGAAATCTTCAGGATTGCCCATGCCAAACAGACAAGAAACAGAACTGATGACAACAACATCGCGTCTGCCTGATAACAAGGCGGAAACTGTCGCCAATCGTAGTTTCTCAATCTCGTCGTTTATTGCGAGATCTTTTTCGATATATTTGTCAACCGACGGAATATATGCTTCAGGTTGATAGTAGTCGTAATAAGATACGAAATACTGCACCGAGTTCTCCGGAAAGAACTGCTTGAATTCGCTATACAGCTGTGCAGCGAGTGTCTTATTGTGGCTAAGAATCAGAGTCGGACGTTTCACCTCTTGGATAACATTCGCCATCGTGAACGTCTTACCCGAACCGGTCACACCGAGCAATACTTGCGCCGGAAGGCCTTCATTGACCCCCCTTACAAGATCGGCGATAGCCTCCGGCTGGTCGCCGGTAGGCTTATATTGAGATGTGAGCTTGAAATTCATCAGTTGTCGACACCCCGAATGGGGGTGTCATTACTATTTGTTGATGATTATTTGACTTTAGTCAGATTGCGTCAGTGGAAGTGGTTATCGTAGACGATCAGCGGCTTTGAGTAGTTTCTCGTCGTGGCGAATACCGCGGTATCCCAGTATCGCAAAAATAATAGCCCCGAGAAGCAACAAAAGGCTACCATGCCATTCAATTTGAGCGCCTGCAGTTTGGAATCCGAAGACTGTAAGAACTGCGCACACGGCAATGAGTGCAATCAGCAGAATCGATATAATTGTCATTCTTTTCTGCAAGCGAGTGTTTTTGAATGAGAGAATATCAATTAGGAGCAGAATCACAACCAGCAATGATACGATATAAAGAGCCATATTATTTGCTGTTGTAATTTTTGTTACGATATCTTCGGCTGCAAGTTCAGCATTCGCTTCTGTTATATAGGCGATTGGATAAAAGTTGAATATTCCTACAAGGTTTAGGGCAATGAGCAACCAAACAGATTGCCAACGTTGAATGACCATAAATTTCTATAGTTTAGGATTTATAATGCAAAGTTACTATTTTTTCAGATAACCGACTAATTTTTTGGCGTTAGCCGATGATAGAGATTAGGAGAGTGAATAGAGAAGAGAGTCTATAATGAGAGGAATTAGTGATGGAGCGATGCCCAAGTGAGAAAGCGATGGTGTATCGGCAGTTATATCTGTGATAAAACTGTCGATGCATGATTGTGAGACCTTTTCTTGGTTGAAGTTTGTCGATGAGCCCGGCGAAGGCTTGCGAGATATGATGCTCAGTTTATAAAAATTTTGAGCTTCAAGAAACTTGCCGGTCGCGATAGACCGATGCCCCATGTTGAGGTAATCTTCCGGTTTGGGGTCAAAATCGGTTAAGATTCGCTCGTAATATTTTCGGCTTTGGTCAAATTGTTTGTCCATCATTAAGCTCCAAGCCAATGGACGTAGAGCTTTTCCCGATTCTTCATCAAGATATAAGGCTTTATAGAATGCGTTGACAGCCTCGGTATAGTGACGCAAGGCGAGGTGGGCGCGCCCGATCGCCATTGAATTTGATGGCTGGTCAGGGCGAAGCTCTTCCAAACGTTCGTAGGCACTGAGTGCTGAGACGTGATTACCAAGAAGAGCATGACATTTAGCCAATCTGGCAATTGTCCATACACTATGATTGTCGAGCATATCTGCTTTCTCGAAACAAGACAGTGCGGCAGATGTGCGCCCCAGTTTCATCAGGCAATGTCCCATTTTTTGGTAGATGGCAACAGATGGTTCTGAGATAGAATCAATAATATCGAAAACCTCTAAAGCTTCATCATAATATTGGTGAGAGAAGTAAAACTCGGCGATAAGATTTAGTAATTCGGCATCTTTGACATCGTCAACTAGAGCCGTCACAGCAACAAGATTTACGCCCTCTTCAAACGGATTATAAAATTCCCCCTTACGGCGGAAAAGTCGGAAGAAGCGGTAGAGATTTTGAATTTGTCGACGAATGATATCGCGTCGACTGTCGGAAGAATGGTATAGCGATGCGGCGCGCAACTCGTTGAGCTGCTCAGCTTGAGCGTTGAGCTGACCGATGACCATGTCGCGTTGAGATTGCGGAACATGGGTCAGAGACATTAGTAACGAATACTTATCGCTGTCGCAAAGGAATTGTAATCCTTCAAACATTTCGGCAATTTTATTGACACCTCCATTACCGGGGTAGTCGGCAAATTCGCTACGTTCGCTATGGAAAGGTATAAACCAGTTCGCTATTTCGTTAAAGAAGGGGAATTGCTTTAGGTGAGAGAAAGTGCCCATCATAATATCTCCCCCTTCCTCTTGAATTTCGCTCATCTCCTTAAGGCGATTGGCGAGCCCTGATTTATCAAGCATCTCTTGCCATTCCGGGTTTTCCTCCATCTCTTCAGGAGTAATTGTTTCCGGAGTTGATATTTTGCGCTCAAAGTCGGGTTTGAGTTTCATCATTTCCGGCACGATCTCATCGCGAATTTTTGCGGAAATACGATCCGTATCGCGAGTTCGTGTTAATTCCATGTATGCCGTGCGAACGTCAGATGACCAAGAAGGTAGTTCTCTAACTGCTGCAAAACGTTCACTCAAGCGACGAGGGAAACGCCTTTCGCGCCAGCGATGCATAATGGTTAGCAATCCGATTAGTGCAACAGCAGTTACTTGATTGTCGGCTGTTGAGTAGAGGTCGCAAAGTAGTTCTAGGCGACGAGGATCGTAAAATTCCAAGCCCCCCATAACAATAGCCCAAGTAAACATCGTCACTGCATAGTTGGGCAACAATTGAGATTTTAATGTTGAAGATATAACTTCGAAGTCTCCGCGCGAGAGCGGAAAAGAAGTCCACAGGATATTGAAAATCAGACGTTCGAGCCTCTCTCTTTCAGATGTTGTTGTTAGATATTTTGTAGAATGGCTACCAGATGCTACCAAATCAAGCAACGATAATTCTGAACATTGCTTTTTGTAAGTTTCAAGTAAAGAGGTTACCGTCTCATTAGGGTTCGCCTGCAAATATCTAACATTATTGTAATATAAAGTAGACTCATCTTTTGTGGCATTGCGTCGTTCAAGTTGGTCAGTTATCGTCAAGATAGATTCACCGAGGTCGGCAACCATATCGTCACGCCCCGGATCTTCAGCTCCGGATACGGCGTATGAGAGAAGTCGCTTGTAAGACTGCTCCGCATTGTCGAGCGCATCAGAAATATCCCAAGCAAGATTCCCTTCCGAAAGAGATCGAGCGAGCGAGAATGCTTCACGCAGATGTGACTCTGAAACGCATTTTTTGATTTTATTTTTTATCTCGGAAAATAGGTCTTTTTTCATTCAGCGAGTAATGTTTTTGCAAATATACTAAACAATATTGCAAACATCTTGCCAAAAACGTGGAAAAACGATTTTTTGCCTTGATTTTAGACCTAAAAATTGACTAAAATATTTTTTAGTTTTTTCTTGCTAAAATCAATTTTTTAGTGCTATATTTGCGGTGGAGTAAGTCAATTAAGGCGGATTGCCTTAAAGACTGCTTTGAAATATTGCTGTAAAACATGAATTATTAGATTTCAACATTTATAGTAATAGAAAGTTCAACCAATTCATACATTAAGTTATGGATATAAATAATATCATGAACGCCCTGGAGGCTAAACATCCGGGTGAGAAGGAATACTTGCAAGCAGTGCGCGAGGTCCTTATGTCAGTAGCTGATGTTTACAATCAGCACCCTGAGTTTGAACGCAACAAAATCATCGAACGCATGGTCGAACCTGACAAGATTGTTACCTTCCGTGTTACATGGCTTGATGACAATGGTGAAGTTCAGAATAATATTGGATATCGCGTGCAATTCAACAACGCTATTGGCCCGTATAAGGGAGGTATTCGTTTCCACGCATCCGTAAACCTATCGATTCTGAAATTCCTCGGATTTGAGCAGACATTTAAAAATGCGCTTACAACACTCCCAATGGGTGGCGGTAAGGGCGGCTCAGATTTCTCACCTCGTGGTAAGAGCGATCGTGAAATCATGCGCTTCTGTCAAGCCTTCATTATCGGTCTTTGGAAGAACCTCGGACCGGATCGCGATGTACCCGCCGGAGATATCGGCGTCGGTGGTCGTGAAGTTGGCTATATGTATGGAATGTATAAGAAACTCGTAGACGAACATACAGGCACATTTACCGGCAAAGGCTTTGACTTTGGTGGCTCTCGCTTGCGCCCAGAAGCAACCGGCTTCGGAGCTCTCTACTTCGTTCAGAATATGCTTGCATTGAAGAATGAAGATCTGAAAGGCAAGACTGTTGCAATCTCAGGCTTCGGTAATGTAGCATGGGGCGCTGCAACTAAAGCAAACGAACTCGGCGCAAAGGTTGTGACCATTTCCGGCCCTGACGGTTATGTGTATGACCCGGATGGCGTAAGCGGAGAAAAAATCGACTATATGCTTGAACTTCGTTCGTCAGGAAACGATATTGTTGCTCCATATGCTGAGAAATTCCCCGGTGCAACATTCTATCCCGGCAAGAAACCTTGGGAGCAGAAGGTTGATATCGCCCTCCCGTGTGCTACACAAAACGAGGTTAATGGCGAAGATGCCAAGATGCTCGTAGCTAATGGCGTTAAACTCGTAGCCGAAGTGTCTAACATGGGATGTACACCAGAAGCAATTGATTGTTTCATCGAAAATCGAATCAACTATGCGCCCGGTAAGGCAGTAAACGCCGGCGGTGTTGCTTGTTCTGGCCTTGAAATGACACAAGACGCAGAACATCTACAGTGGACAGCAGAAGAAGTTGACGAAAAACTCCATCAGATTATGGCTGCGATCCATACACAATGTATTAAGTATGGAATGCAAGAAGACGGATATCTCAACTATATGAAGGGTGCAAATATTGCCGGCTTCATGAAAGTTGCTAATGCCATGATGGCTCAAGGTGTTATCTGACGTATAGACCAATAAACAGAAAATGCAACCGCGTCGATTCTTTCAGAGTCGGCGCGGTTTTTTGATGGAAAATTCTTACCTTTGTCAAAATTCTAACAATCCCCGGTTGAAATAAAGTACATCAAATTGGAAAGCAAACAATTAGTCAATATATTGGCCAAGCGCCTTAACCTGGAAGTCTCTACAGCAGAAAAGCTATTGGAGGGCTTTGTTGAGGTTATCGGAGAAGAATGTCGTAATCTGAATAGGGTTGCACTACCGTCATTGGGCTCTTTCCAAGGAGTAAAACGAGACGAAACAGTTGTTCGTGACCTTTCGACCGGAAAACGCTTGCTCTTGCCCCCGGCAATTGAAATGTCATTTATACCCGGAGGTAGACTTAAAAACGGGATTGTGGAGGGTCCTCGCAAATGAATACGAATACAATCCCCATGCCAGAGATTATTGCCCGACTCGCTAAAAAAGTTAATTGCGGCAACGATACTTCTGCTGATTTTTTGAAGGAATTCTCGGCCGTTATTACTAATGGTTTGGCGGCAGATGGAATTGTAAGGGTTGATGGACTCGGCACATTCAAGGTCGTTTCAGATGTAGATGGCAAGCCGACTGTCGATTTTGCCCCGCAAGTATCGCTAGCAGAATTTGTTAATGAACCGTTTGCTATTTTTGAATCGGTAGAATTGGCAGATTCGGTTACCGATGAAGAGTTGCAATCAACGTCGTCAGAGTTAGAAGATACAAACGAAACTATTTCAGACAATACTGCTACAGAAATATCGCAAACAGATGATGCAGCAGGTATTTATTCTGATGAAAGCAAATTTGAAGCCGAACAGCCGATGCTTCCTCCGCCACTACCGGAGCGTTTTAGACAGCAAGCTTCGCAGTCGCCCGAGATAGTTGTTGAGAAAGAATCGTCAGACGAAGTTGATGAGACTACTACACAACAAATTGAGGGTGACAAAGAATCAAATGTTTGCGACAGCGCGTCAATTAACGTGGGTGTTGATAATGATACTGCATATAATGACTCAATGTATAGCGAACCAGCTACGCGTCAATCATATGAGACTCCAGTGCCGGTAATCCTCGAACCGGAAAGCCGTGTTACTATCAGGAGAGTCGGGCATACAACTCTTACCTTAGTAGTGACTGCAGTTGCAGCGTGTTTATTAGGCTTGGTAATCGGTTATTTCGCTTATAAGTATGTCAACTTCGGCATACCGGGAAATGTTGAAATATTAGAAAATGGAATTCTAATTCGCCATTCAGGCAACTTGTCGGTAGACTCAGTGTCTGAGACAACAGTTCTTATTGATAAAGTTGATTATGACGGTGATGCGCAAGAATCGGTTAATACAGAGGTGGTAGTAGAAACAGATTCGGCAGATGAGGTGATGAACAAGACAGACGAAGATGTTAATCAACACGCTGTTGAGTCTATAGCCGTTAAAGTTGTGACGGATACTGTCAGACCGGGAAATTATTTGTCGGTAATGGCTCGTCGTCATTACGGCAATGCAAAGTTTTGGGTCTATATATATCTTGAGAATAAAGATAAAATCAAGAATCCTGATAATCTAGAAAATGGGATGGTTCTCGTGATACCTCCACGAGATAAATATGGTATTGACCCATCAGATAGTGAGTCGCTAAAAAAAGCAGAAAGAGAAGTTTATAAAGCTACCGCTGAATAAGCGTAATTGCTTAAAAATGATTAAATCTTAAAATAGGTAAACGCTTGATAGATAATTTTAACACTCTATTTTAACGTTTACCTATTTTGTTTCTATACATTTGCATTGCAAACGTAAGGCAGCCGTAATTTAGGTCTCTCCAAAAACGAACTTTACTGATTATGGCTGCGTTATAGTTTACAGTTCTCCCATTGCTATGAATCAGAAAAATAATAAATAACAATATAAAGACTTATGAGTGAAACGGTAAACATCAGAGAGCTTAACGACCTCGTGGCAAGCCGCAGCAATTTTGTCAACCTGATCGTTCAGGGAATGGACCAGACAATTGTCGGTCAGAAGCATCTCGTAGAATCCTTACTCATCGCCCTATTATCTAATGGCCATGTATTGTTGGAAGGTGTTCCGGGTTTGGCTAAAACATTAGCAATTAAGACCCTTTCGCAGCTTATCGATGCAAAATATAGCCGTATCCAGTTTACTCCCGACTTGTTGCCTGCCGACGTAACCGGTACGATGGTATATAGCGTAAAGTCGGAACAGTTTCAAGTAAAACGTGGCCCGATTTTCGCCAATTTCGTTCTTGCCGATGAAATCAACCGAGCTCCCGCTAAGGTTCAAGCAGCTTTGCTTGAGGCTATGCAAGAGCGTCAAGTGACAATCGGTGACAACACCTTTAGCCTAGAAGATCCCTTCCTAGTTATGGCAACTCAAAACCCAATTGAACAGGAAGGAACTTACCCCCTGCCCGAAGCACAAGTAGACCGTTTCTTGTTGAAGGTCGTAATTGGCTATCCCACACGAGAAGAGGAGAAACTGATTATTCGTCAGAATCTTTCAAATCAGAAAACAAAAGTGCAACCCTTGTTGCGTCCCGAAGATATCATCGATGCTCAGTATGTTGTAGAGCAAATCTATATCGATGAGAAGATTGAACGTTATATTGTCGATATCGTTTTTGCGACTCGTTTCCCTGCAGAATGTGGTTTGCCCGAACTTCAAAGTATTATTGCTTTCGGAGCATCTCCTCGTGCATCAATTTCATTAGCTCGTGCGGCAAAGGCTTATGCATTCCTTCGTCAGCGCGGCTATGTAATCCCAGAAGATGTTCGTGCGGTGTGTCACGATGTTATGCGCCACCGTATCGGCTTGACATACGAAGCTGAAGCAAATAACATCTCAGCTGATGAGATTATTTCTGAGATCCTCGACAAGGTAATCGTTCCTTGATTTCTTTCTCGAAACTGAAAATTTGAACCGCAACTAAGATGGATGCCAACGAACTATTGAAGAAGGTCAGGCGTATCGAGATAAAGACACGCGGACTTTCCCAGAATATTTTCGCCGGAGAATATCATTCGGCGTTTAAAGGGCGTGGCATGACCTTCTCGGAAGTCAGGGAATATCAGTATGGCGACGATATTCGCGACATTGACTGGAATGTAACGGCTCGTCATAACCGTCCTTATATTAAAATTTATGAGGAGGAACGAGAGCTAACGGTCATGTTGCTTGTCGATGTCAGCGGCTCCCGACTTTTCGGTGCTGTCGGTGAAGAGAAGCGCGAAATGATAGCTGAAATCGCTGCAACATTGGCGTTTTCAGCTATTCAGAACAACGACAAGATTGGTGTGATATTCTTTTCAGACAAAATCGAAAAGTTTATTCCACCGAAGAAGGGTAAAAAACATATCCTATTTATAATAAGGGAACTTATCGACTTTACTCCCGAACATAAGGGCACCGACCTCGGAATGGCGCTACGCTATTTTACTGATGCCCTAAAAAAACGTTGTACGACATTCGTAATCTCTGACTTCATCGACGACAAGGATTACTATAAGGCCCTTTCTATTGCATCAAATAAACATGATGTTTACGGTGTACAAGTTTATGACAAACGCGACGCTCAGCTCCCGGATGTTGGATTGATGAGAGTTCAAGATTTGGAGAACGACACCGAACAATGGGTCGATACTTCCTCTAAGAAGGTGAGGAGTTTATACAACAAATGGTGGTATGAGCGACAACAGGTTATGAACGACAACTTTAAACGTTGTCGTGTCAATTCTTGTTCGGTTGCTACCGACGAAGATTATGTGACGGCCTTAATGGGGCTCTTCCGCCGACGGGTTTAATCAATCCGTGATATATCAAACCTAAATCTATGCGAGCAATCGCATACTCATAAAACAATAATAAGTTTGTCTAATGCTTAGAAAGCTGATAAACATATTGCTTTTGACTGTTGTCTTGTTCGGCTCGACTTCAGTTTCAGCTCGCTCTCTAAAAGCGATGGTTGATTCGTCGCAAATAACGATGGGTTACCAAACCGCGATACGTTTCGAAATTGTCGATAATGAGAGCGCCGCTTCTGAAGTCTTGGTCGACAAAAACGCAATGCCTCAAGAGGTTGAGCTAATAGACTGGGTCTATGGTGATACTACTGATCTCGGCAACGGACTTGTTGAGATGAAAAGAGCCTTAATCATTCAATCGTTTGATTCAGGCGTATACACGATTCCCCCGTTCTTGTTGGTTAATGGTCCGGATACACTTCGCACCGAACCAATTACATTGAAAGTCAATCCGATTGATGTCAGCCAAATGGAGGATATCAACCCAATAGCTCCGATAATGGATTTCGAAAGTCGTTGGTATGATTTCTTCCCGGATTGGTTGACCGACTATTGGGGATGGATGATAGCGGCATTGCTAATTATAGCCGCCGGCATATGTGGCTACTTGATTTTAACTAATAAAGTTGAGGTCGCAATCTTGCCCAAGAAAAAGCCCGTTCCGCCATATCAACTCGCTATGCAACGCCTTGAGACTTTGCGTGAGAAAAATCTGTGGCAAAACGGACAAGAAAAGGAATACTATACTCGTTTGACTGATATTCTTCGTGATTATCTCCAAGGCCGTTTCGGAATTAACGCTATGGAGATGACGACTCAGCAGATTACTCGTGTATTACACGATAATGATGCAACACGTATGCCAAATGAACGAATGAAGCGTATTTTGGAAATTGCCGACTTTGTTAAGTTTGCCAAGGTTAGACCCCTGCCAGATGATAACCTTCGAGCAATGGCAGAGGCTTTACAGTTTGTTGAAGAAACCAAACCGGTTGAAGTCGTTAATGAGGAAGAAGAATCCTCAGACGAGTCGTCTAACAAATCAGTCTGATATAATTTTAGAGAATAAATAAAGATGCAGTTCGCAAATCCGGGAATGTTATGGTTGTTGCTGGTCTACATACCCCTGATAGGGTGGTGGATTTGGCGTCGCCGTAGCACCTATCCTTCACTCCAAATATCAACGACCGGACCGTTCCGAAACTTGGGCAGACCCGCTCGTCAATATGGCCTCTACGCGATGTATCTCCTGAGGCTTTTGGCAGTCGGTTGCTTAATAGTCTGTTTGGCGCGTCCTCAAACACGCGATGCATGGCGTACCTCAAAAACCGAAGGTACAGATATGGTCATTGCTCTTGATATCTCATCTTCAATGCTTGCCCGAGATTTCAAACCCGATCGCCTTGAAGCTGCTAAAAAAATAGCTGCTAATTTTATCAACGGTCGCGAGAATGATAATATGGGCTTGGTCGTTTTTGCCGGAGAAGCCTTTACGGGAGTACCGATGACTACCGACCGTGCTACACTCGCTAATTACGTTACCGCTCTTAATCGCGAAATGCTTGAAGATGGAACGGCTATTGGTGACGGTCTTGCTACTTCGATCAACCGTATTAAAGATGGAAAAGCAAAGTCTAAAAGTGTTATACTTTTGACAGACGGCTCAAATAATACCGGAATTGTAGCCCCTTTGACAGCAGCAGAAATTGCCAAAAAGCTCGGAATTAAAGTTTATACAATTGGTATTGGCACAAACGGAACGGCGCTTTATCCGATGTATAACATGTTTGGTCGACTCGAATATCAACCCCAGCCGGTTGTAATTGATGAGGCCACCCTTAAGCAAATAGCTGATATTACCGGAGGTAAATATTTTAGAGCAACCGGCAATCGTGTCCTTCAAGATATTTTTGCTGAAATCGACCAATTAGAGAAAACAGAGCTCGATGTAAAGCATTTCTCTCATACCGAAGATTGCTATCTGCCTTGGGCGATTGCAGCCTTGATGCTACTCATGCTCGAACTTGTTACTCGCCAAACTTGGCTTCGTACCATTCCATAATCAAGTTATGTCGTTTGCATATCCTACATTATTATATTTGCTGTTACTCATCCCGGTGATTTTCGGGTTGTGGTATTGGGCTCGCATAGCTCGCAGAAACAAACTGCGTCGTTACGGAAATTCCAACCATCTTGAGCAACTGATGCCGGAGGCGTCTAAATATAAGCCGGCAATAAAAATTACGCTTGAATTGCTCGCTTTGGCTGCTCTTATTGTCGCTATTGCTCGTCCGCGAGCAGGCGAAAAAGAGGAGGTTGAGTCAACCGAGGGTATTGAGGTTATGATTGCCTTCGACGTCTCTCGTTCGATGCTTGCTTCTTCAACAGATGATATTAAAGGAATCTCTCGCCTTGACCGTGCAAAATATTTGCTGAATAATTTGATAAATAAGTTGAATAACGATAAGGTAGGTCTTATCGTGTTTGCCGGTGAAGCTTATACTCAGTTGCCGATTACTACAGACTTTGTCTCAGCGAGAATGTATCTTGATGAAATCTCAACAGAGATGGTGCCAACACAAGGTACGGCTATTGGTACAGCTATCAATATGGCAATCAACTCTTTCTCCCCAGCTGAAGATGTCAATAAGGCAATTATTGTGATTACAGACGGAGAAAACCATGAAGGCGATGCTGTTGAAATGGCAAAATATGCTCAAAGTCTAGGCATAGAGGTTGATGTTATGGGCATCGGCTCATTGAAGGGCGCTCCTATCCCGGTTAATCGTAATGGCGACTTCCTCAAAGATGAGTCGGGAGCGCCTGTTACAACTTTCTTAAATGAGGCAATGGCGAAAGAAATTGCAGAGGCCGGAGGTGGTGTCTATATCAACGGTTCTTCTTCGAAGGCGTTATCAAATTTGACAGACCAACTCGATAAAATCAAGAAGAGCGATTTGCAGCATGTCTCGTATAAGGCAAGTGCCGAGCAATTCCCGATGTTTATCTGGATTGCGGTAATTCTTCTTCTGATAGACGCAGTCATATTGCCCACTAAGGTAGGATGGCTCAAGCGGTATACCTTCTTCTCTCATCAGAAAATTGCGGCCAAAGGCGGTAGTCTGACAAAGGAAGACAAATAAGGTTTTCAAAGATTTTTCAAAAGTCAATAAGGAATTGTCGATATGAAACAGTTCTTAAAGATATTCTCTGCAGCATCTTTTTTGCTACTCACAGCAACTATTTTTGTTGGATGTTCATCGAATGATGGGCAACATGAGTCTGCTCGTCCAACAACCAAGCGCGAACGTAATTTCATGAAAGAAGGTAAAGCTCTTTATGACAAACAACGTTACGCTGAAGCTGAAGTTAATTTTAAGAAAGCCCTTAGCGAAAATCCCGATAACGGCCGTGCTCAGTTTAACCTAGCATCGTCATATTTGAAACAACGAGGAGAAGACTTGGTGAATAAAGGTGATTCGCTTGTAAAGCAAGCCGATGCTATTTTTCAGCAAACATCAGCCGGCCGTGATATGGAATTGGCGGAGCAATCTTTTTATGACCGAGGCAATATTGCTTTTAAGTCAGAAGATTACTCGTCAGCTATTGAATTGTATAAAAATGCATTGCGTCGCAATCCTGAGAATAATCAGGCTCGAGAGAATCTGCGCCTTGCTCAGTTAAAGAAACAAGAGCAAGATCAGCAGAATCAAGATCAAGATAAGGATCAGAATCAGGATCAGCAACAACAGCAGCAGAACCAAGACCAACAGCAAGACCAACAAGATCAGCAAGATCAGAATCAAGATCAGCAGGAAAAGGAGCAACAGCAGCAACAGCAGCAGAATCAAGAGCAACAGCAGCAACAGCAGCAAGGAGGCTTAAGTGAACAGAGTGCGGCTCAGATTCTGAAAGCCATGGATGATAAAGAATCTGCAACACGAATGAAAGTAGAGCAGATGAAACAAAGTCAAGAAAAACAGGCTCGTCAGCGACATACCGGCAAGCCTTGGTAATCTAACTTTATTGACAACTATTTAATAACGAGCCCTTTCTGAAACGACAATGAAGAAGTTGTTCTCGATATTGACAATAATATTGCTTTTCTGCACGGCTACTGTGGCGGCGCAGACCTCTTTTCAGGTCATTCCTCCTCGAAATGTTATTGCAGGCAACCGTTTTGTTGTTACCTATCGTCTTTCTAACGGCGAGGGAACTAGCCTTAACGCTCCGGCAATTAGTGGCTGTAAATTGCTGAATCCGCAGCCTGGAGTCAGCACTTCGCAGAGTTATCAGATAATTAATGGACAAGCGTCATCATCAAGTACGGTTGAATATACATTTGTTTATCGTGCGGAAAATGAAGGTGCGTTTACTATTCCTGCGGCAACAATTGTTGTTGATGGAAAGACACTTTCTTCTCAAGCCTCAAAGTTTACGGTTCTACCCGCAGATAAGGCTTCTCAATCACAACAAGGTGCTGGCGGTTACGGCTATGGCGGGGGCGGATCAAACCAAAGTGTCCATGTCGACGACCTTGCATCTCAAGATGATACCTCTCGTCCGATCTCTAAGGATGATATTTTTGTAAGAATCATTCTTAACAAGAGTCAAGCATACGAGCAAGAAGCGATTGAGTGTACGATTAAGTTATATACTAAATTCCAACGAATCAACTCATTCATGATGACAACTCCGCCGACATTTGACGGATTTTTGATCGAAGAAGTTGATACTCAAGCCGCTCTCAATGCTGTCGAAAATTATAATGGTCAGAATTATGTAACGGCGGTGTTAAAGAAGTGTATTATCTTCCCGCAAAAGTCAGGTAAACTGACAATCACATCAGGAAAATATGACCTTAGCGTAGTTCAGATTGAACGAGTTAGCAATGGTTGGTTTGTGTCGGGCCGTCCTATCGAAAAAGAAGTCCATCTCCAACCTTATACCACATCGGTTAGTATTACATCGTTGCCGGAGCCTCGTCCGATCGGGTTTGATAATGCTGTCGGTCAATTTACATTTGAAAGCCGTTTAGCGCCCGAAAAACTAAAAACCGGAGAAGCAGCCTCGCTTGAGTATATTGTAACCGGTACGGGTAATATAAAGTATATCCATGAGCCAAAACCTCAAATTCCAGACGAGTTTGAGCAGTTTACACCCAAAACTGATTATCGAACCCGCGTTAATGGTTCAAGCTTAACCGGAACGATGGTGGTTGATTATACAATCGTGCCGCAGAGCGTTGGCTCTTTCAAAATCCCGGATCAGCAATTTGTTTATTTCGACCCTGCTAAGCGCGAGTATATTACTCTTACGGCTCCCGGCTATATAATGGAAATAGCAAAGGGTAGTGGAACAACAATTAGCGCAGAACAGCGAGAAATTGAGGCCAAGAACACAGATATTCTTCATATTAAGACCGGAGATAAGCATTTGTCAAAGACTCATGAACCGATAATTTATAGTTGGTGGTATTGGGCGATTGCTGGATTAATGGTTTTATCACTGATCCTCGCAGTGCTGATTTATGGCCGTCAGGTGCGCTTGAATGCCGACGTTGCCGGAAGACGCAACGCTCGAGCAAGTAAGGTTGCACGCAAACGTCTTCGCGAGGCAGAGAAGTTTATGGACGCTCGTCAGCCTTCTCAATTCTATGAATCATTGCTGAAAGCAATGTGGGGCTACCTTGGCGATAAATTGTCTATGCCAGTATCGCAGTTAACACGTCAGAATATCAGTGAGACATTGTACAACAGAGGTGTTTCTCAAGAAACCGCAGATCGACTGATATCAATTCTTGACCAATGTGAAATGGCGCGTTATACACCTGATTCAGCTTCTGAAGCGTCTGTAGAATCGGTTTATAATGAGGCAACCTCAACAATTAACGATCTTGAGAAAAGTAATATTAGCAAACGCAATTAAATAAAAGCGATGAAATTTATTTCCGGCATATTACTGATGGTGGTGTCTGTATTGCCCCTTGGTGCGCAGACACCTAATGATAGCGTTGCTCAAACGACAACGGTGGTTGCCTCCTCCTCCGTAGAAAAGATATTGCAGCAGGCAGATTCGGCATATTCCGCTGATAACTATCTTTTGGCAGAATCGTTATATCTTGATGCGCTACAACGTGAGGGTAGTTCAAGTGAGTTGTTCTATAATATAGGAAACGTTTATTATCGTCAAGGCAATCTTGGTAAGGCAATCGTAAACTATGAACGAGCCCTTAAACTTGATCCGACAAACAGAGATGCACGAGCCAACTTGGAATTCGTAAATTCAAAGATCACTGATAAGCAAATTGATAGCGGATCTTATATGGATTCATTATGGCAAGGAATGGTTAGTATCTTCCTAGCCGACACGTGGGCGATTCTCTCGTTGGTATTGTTTGCCATCTTTTTAGGCGCTATTGCTGCATATGTTTTTTCATCTGCAATTGTCGTTAAGAAGGCAAGCTTCTTCGGTGGGCTTGTTGTTTGTGTCCTCACAATTTTCTCTACGATAATCTCTTTCTCTGCCGCCACTCGCGTTAATTCTAACAACTATGCGATAATTCTGTCGCCGTCATCACAATTGTCAACGTCGCCTCGTGAAGCAAGAAGCCAAACAGAACAGGCGTTTTTATTGCATGAAGGCACTAAAGTTGAGGTAATCGATTCAATCGCTAATCCCGGAGAAGGAATGTGGTATGAAGTGCTCGTTGGACATGGCGAACGTGCATGGGTTAAGGCCTCGGAAGTAGAACGAATATGATGGCGTAGCAACGTAAAAATATTTTTTTGAGTTGCCTTCTCTATAATCGATTGACATTTGCAAGATTAAGAGATGTTAGTTGTTGGATATGTTTTATAACACGTTGTAAAAATTTGGAAAATTCAAATTAAGTGTATAAATTTAGGGCAAATTCCTCTCTGACCCTTGATTTCAGCATTTACAAACCCAAAAATCTTACGCGATGACTAAGACAATATCTTTCAATGATCTTCGTCGTATTAAAGACGCACTGCCCGACGGCGCTGTTACCCGCATTGCCGACAAGCTCAACACAACACCTCAGACTATCCGAAATTATTTCGGCGGTACAAACTACGAGTTCGGCAAGAACTGCGGGTTGCATATTGAACCAGGTCCCGACGGGGGAATCGTAGTCCTCGACGATACCACAATTTATGATATGGCTGTTGAAATCCTGCAAGAAGAGGAACAAAAGAAGGAATAATAAATTCCCTTCAGCCTATAAGAAATTAATCTATGACGCGCCCCTGTAAATTATTCTAATGGTGGCGCGTCATAGACTTTTTATCAGATGGCTCTTACCCTTACTGAATAATGACTCCGAACCGTCTTATTACTATTGCTATCCATACTTATGAGAAGGCTTTACCCATAAAGCAACTTCTCGAACGTGAAGGTATATACGTTGAGCTCAATAATGTAAACCTTGTTTCTCCGACTGTTTCTGTTGGTGTAAGAATCAGAATCAAAGAATCTGATTTGCCATTGGCGTTGAGGATTATCGAGAATATTGAGATTTTCGATATGCCCCAGGCGAGCGACTGCCATAAAGGTGGTGTGATTTTGTTGCCTACCGATTTCTCGCAACATTCAAACAATGCAGCTCGCTTAGCGTTTCATTTAGCTTCGCGACTCGGATATTCAATAGAATTATTACATACGTTTATTGCGCCGGAAGGCCCTGTTGCGCTCCAGTTTGCCGATTCTTATGATTATAGTCTTTCAGATATGGAGAAATCGCAACAATTGGCTATGGATGCTCGTAAACGAATGGATAGTTATGTGGCTGATTTGAGAGAGTGGATGAAGACGGGAGAAGTGCCGGCTGTAAAGTTCACAACTACTGTAAAGCAAGGAATACCTGAAGAAGTTATTCTAAATTACTCTCGCGAACAATCGCCACAGATGATTGTAATGGGCACTCGTGGCGCTGATAAGAAAGAGGCTGAGCTGATTGGTAGTGTGACCGCCGAAGTATTGGATTCATGTCGCATTCCGGCATTTACCGTGCCCGAAGGTTTTGACGTTAATAGTTTGATGCGGATGCGTCGGGTTACGTTTATTTGTAACCTCGATCAAGAAGATATGATTGCTCTTGATACGCTGTATCGTCTTTTCTACGACCAGGGTATTGAAGTAATGTTAATTCATCTTCCGGGGCGTCGTGATGGCGCTACAGACTCAAAAACGGGCAAGGCACAGCTTAACTTGCTAAACTATTGTCGAGACCATTTCCCGAAGTTTGGTTTCGATATGCACACTGTTGGTTTAGACACATTGATTGAAGACTTCCGGTCAATTATTAAAGAAAAGCCATTCAGCATGATCTGCGTGCCGAATAAGAAACGTAATGTTTTTGCGAGAGTATTTAACCCATCGATTGCCCATAAAATATTGTTCAGAGCAGATGTGCCGATGATGGTTATTCCGGTTTAGTCGGATTATCGCTTATCACGCTTGAAAAGGTGCTTAAATTTCCGCAGTCGAGTCTGATTGTGGCGGTGGCAGACTACGTGATATAGGGCTTCCTCAAAGTCGAAACCGCGTTGGGTTGTGTATGGCCCGAGCAATGATAAGTAGTCGCATGCATACGAGCCGATTTGAAAGAAAGAGCTCATAGCTTCTTTAATATTTGGCACTCGCCCGAATTTCATGCGATTGATATCAATTAGCGTAAAATGATAATGGCCGTCGCTTTCTTTTTTTAAAAGGATGTTGGTGGCGTTGTAATCCAGGGGGATTATCCCATTTTGGTGTAATTGTAGGGTGTATAATGAGATGTCGTTAGCAAGTAACTTACGCTCATTGTCGTCGAGTTTGTCGGAATAAAAATAATCCGCAACAGCCAGCCGATCGGTATATTCAGAGATGAAATATCCCAAACGGAAAATGCCCAAATTGCGTTTTTCGCAATAGGCAACGGGGAAAGGAGTGTCGATCCCCATCTCTATGAGCATTAAGGCATGTTCATAAGCGCGGCGGGCTTTAGATTTTCTGAAGAATGTATAGATAATCCCGGTTAGAAGATTTGTCTTCTTATATTTTTTTAAGACAAATTGTTTCCCATCGATATTTACAAGCTCTACAGTGTTTCGGTTATTGCAGAAAGTTTTTATGGGTGTATAGTCCCCATCTCTTAATGCAACGATTTCAGAGGTTATAGATTTGTAATTGGGATGTATTACAGTCTTCATTAAATAGAGATGTTTCTGTTGGTGTATTTATCAAGACCTTCGTTACTTCTAATTCGATTATCGCGACGAGTTGCTTTTAGCAATTCTTTGTTGCGATTGAATGAGTCTGATTTTTTTGATGACGGATGCCAGAGGTGATAACAGATAGCTTTATGTCGAATTTGTATCGGCTTAATGCCATGATTAAGCAAACGAGCCACTAAGTCGTGGTCTTCACACCCCCAACCGAGATATGTCTCGTCGTAACCATTAACTGCGAGTAAATCGTTACGCCAAAAAGCCATATTGCAACCGCGATATTTCAGCTTTGATGATATAAGTCTGAATATCTGCGATAATAAACGCGAACGCAATGCGTTTTTTCGGTTCGATATACCATTGGAGAAGGGGGTGATTTTTATATCGGAATGCTGATAGAGCCTTGTGGTAAATTCTTGATTAACCAATACTTCACTTCCGCATGCAAAATAACCTCTTGTCGCTTCTTCGGCGTGGTCGGCAATGAAAGACGGATGTAGAATTACGTCTCCATCTATTTGCACGATGTAATCTCCTTTTGCGACTGCAATCGCTTTATTGCGGATTGTTGCGAGTCTATAACCCTCATTCTTTTGCCAGATATGCGTGACAGAAAAATCAACGTGTGATTTAAAGCGAGCAATTACCTCCGGCGTAGAGTCGGTCGAGCCATCGTCTGCAATGATAACTTCATGCGGTTTACAAGTTTGTCGGAGCACACTTTGTAAACTCGCCTCCAGCGCTTTCGGTGAGTTGTATGTTGAGATGATTAGAGAAATTTTCATGCTATGTTTTTTCTCAAAAGGTTGCAATGTAGATAGCATCAATCAGACATTACTACGCAAAAATACCAAAAAAAATGGATTCCAACTTATTTGGAATCCATTTTTTTTGAGATTATGCGAACGTCTCTAATAGAGCTCTAGCAATTCGTTATTCAAATTCGATAAGAGCTGCATCAGTTCCTACAACTTCGTCGGTTGCAACAAAGATGCGCTTAACGGTCAAGTCGCGTTCGGCTTCAAGGTCGTTTTCCATCTTCATGGCTTCATAAACCATCATGATTTGACCTTTCTTAACCTTATCACCGGGTTTAACGTTGATTTCGATGATGCGGCCTCCCATAGGAGCGCGGAATACTTCGCCGGTAATAGGCGCGTCATCAACCTCAGTCTTCGTGGTGGCCTCTGTTGCGGTAGCCTTCGGAGCTTCTGCCGGCTGTTTAGCTTTGCATTCCTCTTCACGACGATTGCGGAGGAATTTGTTGGCTACGTTGGGTAGCAATTCGAGCAGAAGGTATTCTTCGTTGTTTGCTGCGAGGGGAACACCTCCGAGATCGGCAACAGTTGGGTTCTCGGGTTTCTTATATGTTGATACGTCGTAAGGCTTTTCGGTTGCATCTCCGGTGATTTGTGCGCGGAATGCAGGATCGATCGCAACAGGTGTATGACCATATTCACCCTTAACGAGTGAGATAAACTGGTTGTTGGTCTGTGTATAATCGGCATTGCCTTTACGGCGGTCCATTGCGAGCAATACCGCTTGAGAACCAACGATTTGGCTAGTTGGTGTAACCAAGGGTACAAGACCAGCGTCGCGACGGACTTTCGGGATCAAGCGCATTGCGTCATCGAGGAGGTCGCTGGCTTGAAGTGCTTTAAGTTGGGCAACCATGTTGGTATACATACCGCCGGGAACCTCTGCTTCTTTAACGAGAAGGTTGGGTTTGGGGAATTCGAAGTATGCTTCGATAGCATGACAAGCATCGAGAAGGACATCTTCGTCTCCGGCTTTAGCAGCTTCGATTGCTTTGTCGAACAATGCGTCGATTTCGGCAGGTAATGTATCTTTGAGCGGATCGAAATGTTTTGGGAAATGGTCTTTGTTGATGTCGAAATCAGCCAAGTTGTGGCGAATTCCTTCGAGATGTTCACGAATCTCGCCGACTTTCTCCATATTAACTTCAACTTCGATTCCGAGTTTCTTACAGAATATGTAAACCAATTCAATGGCGGGAGCGGCAGAGCCTTCACCGAACCACCAAATGTTTGTGTCGAGGATGTCGACGCCGTTGAGAATTGCCATCAATGAAGAGGCAAGACCATAGCCGGGAGTACAATGGGTATGGAAGTCAACCGGTACGTTTACAGCGGCTTTCAATTTGCTGATAATTGAAGCTGCGCGTGACGGGTTAACCAGACCAGCCATATCCTTAAGGGTGATGATTTTCGCGCCTAGGCGTTCCATCTCAACAGCGAGATTTACGAAATACTCATCTGTGAAGATTTTCTTGGGGGCGGCGGGAACTTCTGCTTTTTTGCCGAACAAAGAGCTGAAGAAACCTTTTTTCTTGGGGGCTTCTACGGGAGCTTCGTCTTTAGGGTCGATGGTATAGCAAACAGCAGCATCAGCGATACCGCCGAGTTCGTTGATTAAGCGGATTGACTCTTTGACGTTGTTGATGTCGTTGAGAGCGTCAAAGATACGCATAACGTTGAGGCCGTTTTTGATTGCCTCTTTATAGAAGCCTTCGAGCACAGTATCGGGGTAGGGCACGTAGCCGAAGAGGTTACGTCCGCGAGATAGTGCTGAAAAGAGCGATTTGTCGCCTATTGTTGATGAGAATGAACGGAGACGATTCCATGGAGACTCGTCGAGATAGCGCATCACTGAGTCGGGCACAGCTCCTCCCCATACTTCCATAATGTAAAAACCTGCATCCTTATAAAGGGGCAACAGGGGATCTATGTCTTGTTGTTTCAGACGGGTTGCAAATAGTGATTGCTGACCGTCACGCAGGGTTAAATCCCTGATTTTTAACTTCTTCGCCATAGTTAGTAACTCTTTATGGTATAAAAATACATGCAAACTTACTGATTTTTTTTGGATTTTCAATAAGGTTGGTTAAAAATAGCGTAGATGTGACTAAAATTTAGAAAATTCTGCGTAACTTTGCAATTGACTGTAGGCAAACCCGTCAAGTGTTTTGTAATATCGAAATTGGTGATGCCTCTGCATATTACATTGATTTTTTATCTTCAGAAGTTAGAGATGTTTAATTTCTTTCGAAAAAAGTCGGTCGAACAACCAGAGCTTTTTTTTCATACAGATATTCACTGTCATTTAGTTCCCGGAATAGACGATGGTCAGCAAGATGCTGATGGGGGAGCTGATTTGGTTGCGCGCGAAAAAGAGTGGGGCATTGACCGAATAATCGTAACTCCTCATGTTACACAAGATACATTTGAAAACACTCCCGATACAATCTTGCCGGCGTTTGAACAGCTAAAGCAGACTGTCGTTCAACGTGGCATTAATATAGAATTGCTTCAATCTGCAGAATACCGCCTTGACGGCTTTTTTTCATCGCAACTTGAGCGCGGAATGATTACGCCGATGCCTAATAATTATTTGCTCGTTGAGAATTCCTTTATTCAAGAAGCGTGGAACTTAGATAAGTTGTTGTTCGATCTTAAAATGAGGGGATTTAAGCCAATTTTAGCTCATCCGGAGCGTTACTCTTATTACTTCCGCAAAAAAATACGTTATCATCAGCTTCATGATGCCGGAACATTGTTTCAAGTAAACCTCCTTAGTCTTGCCGGAAATTACGGAAAGGATGTTAAGCAGATGGCTGAATATCTGATTGATAATGATATGGTTGATTTTGTTGGCTCAGATATGCATAATCTGAAACACTGTGAGTTTATTGAAGAATACTTTGCTTCGAAAGATTATCGTCGCCATGCATCCAAACTGACTGGGCGCATTTTTAATGATTCAGCCTTCTGATTTTGTTTAGTAAGAATTGAATTCCTGTTAAACTTTATATAAGAGTATTTAACTTAATATTAAGAGGGCAAGTCGTGTTGTGGTATCAGAGTTGCCTTGCCGGATTATGAAAGCTGCTGGCGGACTGACTCTTCGTGGATGATTTCCATTAAGTTGCGAACAAATTCAGGGGAAAGACCGAGCGATGTGGCTTCGGCTACGCGATGAGAAATAAGGCTTTCATATCGTTCGGGTTGAACGACTTTCATTTGATGTGCTTTCTTGAATTCTCCAATTTCTCGAGCTACTTCCATTCTTTTTTGAATCAACGACATCAGTTCGTCGTCAATCATATCGATGTGACAACGCAATGTCGCGAGTTCTGAGTCTGAGACATTCTCTTGTAGCTTGCTTAGTCGGCTTAAGATAGCCTTTAGTTCTTGGGGGGTAATTTGTTGGGCGCTATCGCTTAATGCTTCAGCCGGATTGGGGTGACTTTCAATTATTAGGCCGTCAAATCCACGCTCAATTGCTTGGCGAGCAATAGGTTCGACCAGTTCGCGTTTCCCACCGATATGACTCGGGTCAGAGAGAATTTGTAGATTATGACCGGCTCTGCGACGTAACTCCATCGGAATTTGCCATTGAGGCGGGTTGCGATAATAAGGATTTCCATATACGCTAAATCCTCGATGAATAGCTGAAATTCGGCGTATACCGGCGTTATAAAGACGCTGAATTGCGCCGATCCATAGTTCAAGATCTTGATTCGCAGGATTCTTAACCAGGAAGCGCAGCGACGAGATTGCGATATTGTGGCTTTCAGCCCATAGAGCTGCTGCATCTGCGATTTCTTGAACGGCGAAAGGATTGGTTGTTGTTCGTGCACCTAACCATAGTATGTCAATACCATTATCAAGAGCATCTTCAAGATGTTGAGCCGACGCGACTTCGGTTGCTATGAGTAGCCCGGTTTCTTTTTTTGCTTCAGCAAGCCATGTTAGTGCTTCTCGACCATATCCCTCGAAACACCCCGGGTGTGTACGCGGCTTCCAAACACCTGCACGAAATGCTGAAACTCCCATTTTTGAAAGCTCGCGCGACGTTTCCAAAATTTGTTCACAACTTTCAGCACTACACGGCCCGGCTATAATTATTGGCGAGGACGGGGCTGCTGGGTTGTCTAACGCTGGAAGTAGTTCCGGAAAAAGGCAAACGTTTGAGGTCTCGTTTGTTGTGATATGTGTTGAGCATGAATTCATCTTGATGCAAAGTTACATCTTTTTTTTGTGACGATAAAATCAATCGGTGTGGCGGTTGTCAATTAGATAAATAAAATGGCGGTAAGCCTTTTTAGGCCTATCGCCATGGGGTGATTATTTGAGTGATATATTACAACGCTCTATTCGTCATTGTGGTAATTAGGTTAGTTACTTGGAACAAAGATTACGATTCTGTTCCAATTATTTGTTGGGTAGGGTTGTTGACTGCTTCCTTCGCCATTCATTGATAATCGCCTTGGATTGATGTCGTATTTTTTTGTTAGTTCATCATATACGGCTTTAGCTCTGCGTTCGGAAAGTGCTTTATTGTATTCAGCTGTACCCGTGTCTTTGTCGGCATATCCTTTAATCATCACATTGACGTCGGGATTATTTTTTAGATATTCGGCAATGTTATAGACATTAACCATTTCTTCGTCAGAAATTTCTGAGGAATTTAGCCTGAAACGAACAGTCGACATTAAAGGAGCTGAATTCACAACAGGTGTTTCGGGGCAGTCGGGGATAACCACTTCCGGACATGGCAGTTGAGACTCTGTGGCAACAAGTGCGGCGGCTGTAGCTGCGAGTTCGGCTCTTAAGTCATTTACTTGATTATTGAGGGAAGATAGTCTAGCCATATCTTGGCAAGCGTTATATGCTTGATATTTTACGCCGCCAAGATTGAATGATAAGCCACCGATAGCTTGAATGTTAACGTCTATAGGTGCGTTAATTGCAGCCCCGTTTACGTTATCGCCATAGAATGAGGCTCTCCCTTCAAGAAATAAATCGCAGAATTGACATAGTCGGAATCGAAATTGAATACCGGCAGATAGTGGTAGTGCCCATTGCCGGTTATAAGAATTTCCTTGTCTAGAAACGTTGGTTCCGGCTGATTGTATATTCCAAACATATGTGCCGCCAACACCTACAAATGGGATAATACTGACCGGACGGTTGGGTTTAACACCATTAATACTGTTGAGCATATCCCACATTAAGTCGAAATTCGCGTTGGCAAATTTTGCTTTTGAGAATGAAACGTTATCCCAATGCCATGCACCGCCGTATGCGCTTAATCTAAAAGCCATATAGGGAGAGAACCAACGCCCGATTGCTCCATTATATGTTATCGTTATATGGCGTTCGGCATCGCCTGTCGTGAGGTAATTTTCAAACAAAGGTAGATTTATACCCACACCCATTTGGATGAACCAATTATTGTTACCATTGACTGCATAATTGGTTTTACAGTTGGAAACGTCTACCATACTGATGCTCTCCTCTTCAACAACCAGAGTATCTTGTGCATTGGTGTTGAAGGCAGCCATAAGCCCGCAACAAAGAGCTGCCATGGCGTAAAATAGTTGCTTTTTCATTACACTTAAATTTTGGGTTTCACAATTCCGGAATCTATTTAGTTTTATCTTAGATAGTTTCCTGTGATTGAAAATATGTTTAAGTAAAGTTATCAGATAAACACCAATTCTGTTTTGTTGGTTCACGTAGGTGGGTGAGAAGAAGGTATAAAAACTAAGGACCGACCCTCTCGGACCAGTCCTTTAGTTTTTCCACGGCTATTTTTTCCGATGGATAACAAACCTAACATAAAACACGATTATTATCTTCTTTTAAAAGTGATTTCGGGATATACCTCGAATCACTAATACTAACCCTAAAAACTAATTCCTTAAAATAAATCAAACAAATCCTTTTGTCTTTAATCCTAAATTCAGATTCCCATAAATTGAGGGGTTTCTGAAATTTTCACAATGCAAAATTATAACAGAAACTCTGGTTTGTCAATAGTTTCGGTAGGTGATATGATGTGAATATAGATTAATATAGAACAATATTAGTTAATGATAGTTGAAAATAAGGTGGTTACGACTTGTTTGATATGAATAAATATAGATAGTATTATAGGATAATTTGAGTCTATATCGGGTGGATATTCTTGTTTTTCTCTCCATCTGAGGCTCTGATTTTTCTTATGATTCGAGAGTTTCGAGAAGTAGACGACGGTCGAAGATTTCGATTGAAGATTTTGAATAATCGAGGATCTCTTTAGCCTTCATGGAGTCAAGCGTGTCGCTGAGTATTTGAGGGGATACACCGAATGATTTGCAGAGCTCTCCATGTTTGCATTCGAGTTTGATATTTTTGCCGTTTCTATCGGTGAGTGCTATAATCCAAAACGCGATGCGTTTACTTAGCTCGCCCGACGATAAAGCAAGAATCCCTTCAGTTGATAGCTGGGCATTCATTGATAATATGTTTAAGAAATTAAAAAGAAAAATAGGGTCGGAATTCAGAATTTCGATGTAGTCTTTCTTTTCGAGTTGCATAATTCCGCAATTGCAAATGGCTTTAACTGTAGCCGGATATTTTGTTGTTTTACCGAATAAGAATTCAGGCGAGATTGATTCCGGAGCTTCTAATGTTTGAGATACGACGAAATTTTTGTCGTCACTTTCGATTTCTATTCTGATTTTGCCTGATACAATAGTTGAGAGGTGGGTGCAATTATCACCGGCGGTAATTATTGTTTCACCCTCTTTGTACTTAAGAAAATGGAATTTATGTTTGCCAAGAATGTCTGAAAGTTTGCTGTAAGATACCCCGTGAAATAGAGGCATTTTCATTAGAGTTTGGAACATGCTATCCATTGTCGTGTATAATTAGTTGTGTTGCTTACTGCGATTTGCTTATATATGTCGCTCTGGAAATTTGATGCCTGACACTTGAGTATTATCGTTGCAGATCTATCTTATTTCGAAATCTTGTCAGTATGTTGTTCAAGTGCTTTTCGCCTTTCTAGTCGATAAATTTGATAGGAATTAACCGTGTTATGCCAAGCTACATATGTTGCCGGAGCGGCAGAAACGATAGGGTTGAGGTATGTCAGGGCGAGCCAGATTGCCAATACTGTGTTTTTTTGGCCTAAACTCTGAGCTCCGGAAATTGGATCTCCGTAGTGGCGGCCGATTCGTCTTCCTATATAAAACAGAGATAAACATATAATTAACGATGAAGCTCCCAGTAAAATAATTTCGGGCAATTTATTTGCGGGTTGTTTGATTAGGAAGCTTACTGAATTCCCGACGACGATAATTAATGCTAATGCCCAAATATAAAAAGAAAGACCTTGGTGATTGGCGATGGATGAATGAACTCTAGGAAGAAATCTTTGTAATAGTAATGCTACGGCAAGTGGACCCAGGATGAGGGGTAATACACTTTTGCTTATTGTCAACACAGAGTCGACGAATGTGATGTCACTATTCGGATTCATATAGGAGAGAAAGAGAGGCGCGAGAAATGCAACAGAGGCGTGGCTAAATAGTGAGTATGTGGCGACTTTTGAGATATTTCCGCCTAACATACCGGTAATAACCGGGGCGGCAGTTGCTGTTGGACAGAAAATGCAAATAGCTATTCCTTGCGCTAATTCTTCGCTAAAAGGTGATATGATGAAATAGGCGCATATTGCTCCTATTACTTGTGCTGCTAAAATCCACCAAATATATGGCCCGGTTTGAAAATCGCTGATTTTTACACGACAGTAAGTTATCAGCAACATTATGAAAATAAGATATGTTGATAGAAATGCTATGTGATGAATATAATTATGAAAGATTAGTCCGGTTAGCATTGCTATCGGCAACATCCAAGGTTTAAGCGTTTGACGAATTGAAGAAATGTTCATGTCGCAATTGCCACTATTAGTGGCCTTTAATTTTAGTATGTCTAAGATAACTTCAAGGACGTGGCGTTAGGGAGATTGCTCCCAAACATCACGTCCTTGGTATTAGGTTTTGGTAAGACCGAGTTAATTAGATGTATTTAGCGAAATCTACATTGCGCATATCTCCGGTTTCAGCGAATGCAGTGTGAAACGCGTATGCGGCGTTGAGGGTTGCAGGAGTTTGTCCGCCTTTGCCCATCTTGATGTAGTCCCAAAGGAGGTCGCGATACATCGGGTGAGCGCAGTTTTCGATAATAGTTTCAGCTCTTTGTACCGGATCTTTTGCTCGGAGATCAGCGATTCCTTGATCTGTTATAATAACGTCTACTGAGTGCTCTGAATGGTCGTGGTGAGACACGTGAGGAACAATATTGCTAATCAAGCCCTCTTTTGTGATTGAAGGACATGAGAATATTGATAAGTAGCCATTGCGAGTGAAGTCGCCCGATCCGCCGATGCCGTTCATCATGCGAGTGCCAAGCACGTGGGTTGAGTTTACATTACCGAAAATGTCAGCTTCAAGTGCGGTGTTCATCGCAATAACGCCGAGACGTCTGATAACTTCAGGGTTGTTGGAAATTTCAGCCGGGCGCATTAGAATCTTGTCGTGGAAGAAATTCATGTCAGCAAACAACTGCGACTCGACTTCATCAGAGAAGGTCATTGAGCATGTGCTTGCGAAAGTGCATTTCCCGAGACGTAAAAGTTCCAATACGGAATCTTGCACAACTTCGGTATACATCATGAAGTTGGGTAATTCTTTGTCTTCGCCTAGGTAGTGGAGTACGGCATTTGCGACATTTCCTACACCGCTTTGCAGGGGGAGAAACTCTTTAGGAATTCGTCCCTTACGATATTCAGAGACGAGGAAATTGACGACATTTGCTCCGATACGTTCAGAAACGGCATCTGGTTTTGTGAACGCTTTTACGCCGTCAAGTGAGTTGGTCTTGACAATGCCGACAACTTTCGAGGGGTCAATTTTTAATGTCGGACGTCCGGCGCGGTCTTTAGGAGTGTAGATGGGAATTTCTCTGCGGTAAGGGGGATCTGCCGGGAGATAGATATCGTGCATTCCCATGAGAGCTTGGGGCAACGCTTCATTTAACTCGATAAAAATCTTTTTAGCGCGGGGGGCATAGGTCGGAATATTTCCCAAACCGCAACCTAATAAGACTTCGCCATTTTCGTCGATAGCAGCTGCTTCAATGATTGCAAAATCGATGTCGCCATAGAAACCATAGCGGATTTCTTGTGCCATTTCAGAAAGGTGGCGGTCGAAATAGTGGGTATCATGGGCGTTGATTCGTTTGCGTAGGTCAGGCGTGTTTTGGTAGGGAGCACGCATGTTAATAGCGTTGTTGCGAGCCAAAATGCCGTCAACATGGTCATTAGTTGAAGCACCGGTAAAAATATTGACTTTGAACTCGCGCCCCTGTTCATGCTCACGGGCAGCTTTTGCTGCCAGCGCCTCAGTGATGCTTTTGGGATTCCCCGGGGCAGTAAAGCCCGATAATCCGAGGGTATTTCCGTTGCAAATCATTTCGGCGGCTTCAGCTGCCGAGATAAATTCGTATGCCATGATGGTTGATTTCAGGTTTTTTTTGTAAATTTGCACAAAAATATAATTTTTGCACCTCATCGACAAATTTATTTTGGTGTTTTTCGGCATATTTAGATGCTTTTGAATTGTAACACCATGTGAATCAGATGGAAAAAGATAAGAAACTCTTCATAGAGACCTACGGATGCCAGATGAATGTGGCCGATAGTGAGGTCGTTGCCTCCATTCTTGGAATGTGTGGCTATGTTCAGGCGAATACACCTGAAGAAGCTGATGCTATATTGCTGAATACTTGTTCAATACGCGATAATGCAGAACAGAAAATCGTAAATCGTCTCCAACATCTTGCGTCGTTGCGTCGTCGCAAATCAAGTCGCTTGATTCTCGGAGTGATTGGCTGTATGGCAGAGCGTGTAAAGGATTCTCTGATTGAGAACCATGGCGTAGATCTTGTAGCCGGTCCGGATGCATATCTCGATCTTCCAAATCTATTTTCATCGGTTGAAGCTGGTCAGAAGGCTATCAATGTTGAATTGAGCACAACTGAAACCTATCGCGATGTAATTCCTTCACGTATCAGTGGCAATCGAGTTAGTGGTTTTGTTAGCATTATGCGTGGTTGTAATAATTTCTGCTCATATTGCATCGTTCCCTATACACGCGGTCGTGAACGTAGCCGTGAAACCGGTAGCATTTTGAATGAGGTTGCCGACCTTCGTTCGCGTGGTTTTAAAGAGGTTACGTTGTTAGGACAGAATGTAAACTCATACCGTTATAGCGGAGAAGAAGCATTGAAATATGCCGTGAATGAAGATGGTGTAGTAGATTTTCCTCGCTTGCTTGAGTTGGTAGCTCTAGCTGCTCCGGATATGCGAGTTCGTTTTACAACATCTCATCCCAAGGATATGAGCGATGAGACAATCGATATTATCGCGAAATATCCGAATATTTGTAATCATGTTCATCTCCCCGTACAGTCGGGATCAAATAGCGTATTGAAAGCGATGAATAGAAAGTATACTCGCGAGTGGTATCTTGGACGAGTTGCTGCAATTCGCGCGCGAATTCCCGATTGTGGTCTTTCTTCAGACTTGTTTACCGGCTTTCATGATGAAACAGAGGAGGACTTCCAACAAACATTGTCGTTGATGGAAGAGGCAGGTTTCGATTCGTCATTCATGTTTAAATATTCAGAACGCCCAGGAACCCTTGCTTCTCGAACAATGCCCGATAATATTCCCGAAGAGGTTAAAATCGATCGATTAAATCGCATGATTGATTTGCAGAACCGCCTTTCGGCAGAGTCAAATCGTCGAGATATCGGTAAGGTCTTTGAAGTGCTCGTAGAGGGGGTGTCGAAACGAAGCACTGAGCAATGGGTCGGACGTACTCAACAGAATAAGACTTGTGTTTTCCCTCGTGGCAATTATCACACAGGAGATTTTGTAAAAGTTATTGTTCGAGATTCGTCGTCTGCGACTTTAATTTGTGATTTAGCCGACGAATAAACGCTATATTAAGAGCCTTATTTAGGATTTTTTATACATTAAATTTGCCTATAGCTCTTGACAAGGGCCTCCTGATGTTGTAATTTTGCACGACAATATGGAGAAAAAGAATCAATCTCGCATGGCGGGGGTGGGCGATCGTGTGACATCGACAATCAGTGTCACTTTAGTGTTGTTCATCCTCGGGCTTGTAGCTACGATAAATATCACTTTCAATACTCTTGATAGAGAATTGAAAGAAAAAATGGGATTTGCAGTCGTATTGTGCGACTCAGTCTCGACAGAAGCTGTTGGCAAACTTCAACAGCTCTGTCAAACATCGTCATATATATCAGATTATCAATATCTCTCTTCAGAAGATGTTTTGTTTGAAGAGGCTGGGGCTGACGGCCCGGCGTTAGTAGAGATGCTTGGTGTCAATCCCTATTCTCCGATGTTTGATATAAAGGTGAAAAGAGATTGGGCCAATGTTGATAGTATCTCAGTGTTGATCGATCAATGGCGTAGATATGAAGGCGTCGGTGATGTGTCGGTCAATACCGACATGGTGCAGAATTTAACTCGCAATGCTCGACTCTTCAATACTGTAATGCTTGTAATTGCCGCAGCATTATTAATGATTTCATTCGTCTTGATTAATAATACAGTTCGCCTAACGGTTTATTCGCGTCGTTTTATTATACATACCATGAAATTGGTTGGAGCGACTCCCGGATTTATTCGTAGACCATTTATAACGTCGAACCTCTTTCAAGGATTAATAGCCGGAGTCTTGGCTTCGGGTTTATTGGCAGCTTTGATAGGTTGGGGCAAAAGTTGGGATGAAGCCCTAGAGCCACTTCTTTCATGGGGAACAGCCGGAATGATTTTCGGATTGATTCTCCTTCTAGGAATGGCCATATGCTCATTAGCCGCTTTGCTCGCCACGAATCGTTATCTGCGAGCTGATTACGACGAAATGTTTGATTAGTCGGTCTGTATAAAATTGACTGACATTACCACGTATTTATTTTTGAGTTTCCAAATGGTAAAACAACAACAAGCCCCGGCAGCAGCGACCGGCAGCTATAAAAGACAGCCCGACAAGAATAGTCGCCTAGAAAAAGAGACTGCGTCTCAATTCCCTCTTGGAAAGAATAATTTTATAATGATGGCTATTGCCGGAGCGTTGATAGTTATCGGTTTCTTGTCAATGCTCGGTGGTAGTTCTACGGAAGACGCATTCAATCCTGATATTTTTAGCACACGTCGAGTTGTAGTCGGACCGACAATTTCATTCCTCGGGTTCTTATTTATGGGATATGCGATTATTCGTCGTCCGTCTGACAAAAAAGACGATACAGACGCCTCAATAGCAAGCGATAATTAACCTACTATTAGAGGAATAAGACAATGGAATGGTTAGACGCATTAATCCTTGGCATAGTTCAAGGCTTAGCTGAGTATCTCCCGATTAGTTCTAGCGGGCATATTGAGATTTGCCGCGAGATTCTCGGATTGGATTTGTCTGGCGAAGATGCCTTGCAACTAAATGTCGTACTTCATGTCGCGACAGTGTTATCTACATTGGTCATCTTGTGGCGAGAGTTCTTGCCGTTATGTCGCTCATTTTTTACTTTCCGTAAAGACGACAACACTCGTTATGTTTGGAAGATAATACTCTCATGTATCCCAGTTGGTATTGTAGGTGTATTGTTTAAAGACCAAGTTGAACAATTCTTCGGTGTTAGTGAAGATGGCGGTAACAATTTACGCCTTATTGGCGTTTGTTTATGTGTTACGGCTTGTTTGTTAGCATTCGCGTTTCTAACAGACCGCCGCGCTGCTCGCAACGCAAAAGCGTCAGAAAACTCATCGATGCTTAAAGGAAACACCGGAGCACAGTTCGGACGTAATATAACTTGGATTGATGCGATGATTATCGGATGTAGCCAAGCAATCGCAGTATTGCCTGGTTTGAGTCGTTCCGGCACGACTATTGCAACAGGTATAATTATCGGAGACCGACGCCAACAAGTCGCCCAATTTTCATTCTTTATGGTTATTATACCTATACTGGGCGAAGCATTGCTTGATACCATAAAAATGTTACAAGCGCCAGCTGAAGAGGTCGCTCTTGGATGGTTGCCTCTGTTGGTCGGATTTGTTTCGGCATTCGTTGTCGGCTGTTTGGCATGTAAATGGATGCTAGAAATCGTAAAAAAAGGCAAACTAATTTGGTTCTCGCTTTATTGCGTAATCATCGGGATGCTTTGTTTATTTTGGTAAATACATTATAACGCTATCTGTTTGAAAGAGAATACAAAAAGCGAAAATAGACATATCGATCTTCAGCAAGGTCGCATATGGGCTGTCGACAAACCGTTAGGTTGGTCTTCATTCCATGTTGTCAAAAAGCTGAGAGGCGCTTTGTTGTCGCGAGTGAGGCATCATGGAGTACGTAAACTTAAAGTAGGCCATGCCGGCACTCTCGACCCATTAGCGTCGGGGCTTATGTTGTTATGTCTCGGGAAGGCAACTAAACAAATCGAACAGCTTCAAAGCGGAGTGAAAGAGTATATTGCGGTTTTGCAATTAGGCGCTACCACCCCCTCTTTTGACCTTGAGACGCCGGTCGACGCTACTTTTCCAACCGCCCATATTACTCGAGAACTGATTGAGGAAGTAATTCCTAGGTTCATCGGTACGATAGCGCAAGTGCCTCCATCTTATTCTGCATGTAAAGTCGATGGCAAACGAGCCTACCAAATGGCGCGTGGCGGTGTCGAAGTTGAATTAAAGCCGAAAACTCTTGTCATCGATGAAATTGAAATACTTTCGTTTGACGATAAAAATATGACCTTAGGTTTGCGAATTGTTTGCTCTAAGGGTACATATATTAGAGCGTTAGCGCGCGATATTGGGCAAGCTCTCAACTGCGGAGCACATTTATCATCGCTTAGACGCACTCGCGTTGGTGACTATCGAATTAGTAATGCTCTTTCGATTGATGCCGCAGTCGAAGAAATCTATCTTTCGGAAATTACAATACAACAACCCGACGGCCAACAGCCGATATTGATTCCTCCAAGCGAATATCAATCTTCAGTGCGTTCGGCAGAATCCGATCCCCGAGACATTCTGACATACCAAGAGCGTATGGCAGAAAAATGAATAATCATATATTTTTGAAATAATCTCTACTCAACATATAATATCCCAATTATCTCATGAAACTTTCACAGTTTAAGTTTAAACTCCCAGAAAACTTGATTGCCCAAACTCCGGCCGTTCATCGCGACGAATGTCGCTTGATGGTTATCCATCGTAAAACCGGTGAAATTGAGCATAAGGAATTCAAAGATGTCCTCCAATATTTCGACGATGGCGACGTGATGGTTTTCAACGACACAAAGGTATTTCCTGCGAGGCTTTACGGCAACAAAGAGAAGACCGGCGCTCGTATCGAGGTGTTTTTGCTCAGAGAATTGAATACCGAGCATAAACTTTGGGATGTGCTTGTTGAACCAGCGCGAAAAATCCGTATTGGAAACAAACTCTATTTCGGCGAAGATGAGTCAATGGTTGCCGAAGTTATTGACAATACAACTTCGCGTGGACGTACATTGCGCTTCCTTTATGATGGCCCTCATGAAGAGTTTAAAGAGGCACTCTATGCATTAGGTCAGACTCCGCTACCAGAATATATCAATCGTGAGCCCAACGAAGATGACGCCATCGCATATCAGACAATCTTTGCTAAAAACGAAGGTGCCGTAGTTGCTCCCTCGGCTGGTATGCATTTCAGCCGTGAATTGATGAAGCGTCTAGAAATTAAAGGAGTAGAGCAAGGATTCTTGACTGTTCATTGTGGTCTTGGAGCGTTCCGTGAAATCGATGTTGAAGATTTGACAAAACATCGAATGGATTCTGAAGATATGTCAGTAACAGACGAACTTGTCGAAACAGTCAACAAAGCCAAAGATAACGGTAAGCAAGTATGTGCTGTCGGCACATCCACTTTGCGCGGAATCGCCAGTGCGGTTAGTATGGGAGGTCATATGAAGACATATACCGGCTGGACCAATAAGTTTATCTTCCCTCCATATGATTTCACAGTCAGCTCAGCTCTTATCACCGGCTTCCATATGCCTTATTCAACCATGCTCATGATGGTTTGTGCATTTGGTGGATATGAATTGGTGATGAAAGCATATGATGTCGCTGTCAAAGAGGGCTACAATTTTGGTGCATACGGAGACGCGATGTTGATTCTTGATTGATGATATCTTTCAAAATCTCATAACATGGTTATCGACGAGAGAAAAAGTCGCGCCGAAAGAGTTATAGAAGCCGGCCGACGCATGATGACTGCTGCGCGTACAGCTCCAAAGGCAAAGGGTGTTGATATTCTCGAATGTTGCCTCTTGACCGGTGATGATATCAAACGTTTATCGGATGTAATGATGGAATTGCATGCCGAGACCGGACGCCCGGTTTATAAGCGCGATAGTCAAAATATATTGCAAGCAGATTGTGTTTTAATTATTGCAACTCAATCTCAGATGATGGGCTTGAATTGCGGTCATTGTGGCTTTTCGGCTTGCGCTGAAAAGCCGAAGAATGTCCCCTGTGCGTTCAACTCAACCGATGTCGGCATCGCTATTGGTTCGGCAGTAGCTACAGCGGCAGATGAGCGCGTAGATACTCGCGTGATGTTTTCTGCAGGGATGGGCGCAGAGCGATTGAATTTGCTCCCCGGTTGTTCTCAGTACTTTGCTATTCCGGTATCTGCCTCGTCAAAATCACCATTCTTCGATCGCTAATCATATCGAATGGAGAACGGAGTATTACATTTCTAATCGAGTTGTTGCTAAAGAAAGTACCGATAGCTTTAAATCCGCAACAGCTTCGTGAAGTACGCGTGCACAAGTTACAATTGTTGACCCGGTTGTAATAACATCGTCAACCAGCAAAACATGCTTCCCGGCAAGTTCGTCGGGATTGTCAACTACAAAAATATTCCGGAGCGTCGTTTGACGCTCCTTTCCTGTTTTATGAGTTTGGGTTTTGTGACGCTTCGCCGCTCTTAAGTTATAAGCCACTGTAATTCCGGTCACGTCGCTTAGCCCATGAGAAATATACTCTGTTTGATTGTAGCCTCTCCGGATTTTTTTTAACCAATGAATCGGAACAGGAATGATTATATCTATATCATCAAAAAAGCCCGATGATTGCAGCTCGGTTGCATATCGGCGAGCCAAAAGTCGATTGATTTGCGGACGGTCGTTGTATTTTGCGTCGCGAATCAAGCGGCTATAAGGATTATTGTTCTTATAAAAGAAGAACGCTGCAGCCTTTTCTATCGGGGCTTTTATGTCTACTATTTTTCTTATAAGTTCGTTCTCCGGTTTAAACTGATAATCTGTTCTAGGAATTTTCCAAAGACATTCAAGACAAAGAAATTCTTCCCCATCAACTAATGCCTTATGACATATCGGGCAACATTTTGGGAATAATATTCGCAAAAAATCTCGGAAGAGACTTTTAGTTGAGGTTATCAAGTTGTGATCGGAAATTTTCATAGAGAGAAGAGTGTATAGTTGACTCATCGAGTGGTTATACCATCACGGGCCAAGTTGTTGGGTCTTTCACTATTTTGGCAACAAGAGACGACTCAAAACCGTGTGTTATTCCGAAGCGATAAAGACGAGTTCTACCATCATATGTATTGCCTTCCTTGATGCTTATAGCTTTTGCTACAAGCAGTTCTCTAGCAACATTTTCATATTCTGTTTCATCAATTTCTGCTAATGCTTCATTGATAATCTCAGAGTAGATGCGTTTGGCTCTCATCGCTACCATAATTTTCATACGTCCCCATTTGTTATATAGCAATTTGTCTCTGACAAAAGCTGATGCAAATCGGCGATCGTTAAAGAAATTGCGATCTTCTAATGAATCAAGTATTCTTTGCGATACCTCTGCAGAAAGCCCCCATCTGTATAGCTTTTCTGATATTTCATAGCGACAATGTTCACCGGCTACGCATAATGTCTCAAGTCGTTGCAGGGCATTCTCCTCAGTGATTTTCTTTTTCTGCGTAAAGGAAGCGTATTTTGCCATAAGTATCGCGTATCAGTGAGATGTTTATAAAGCCGAGCAAGCTGGCCTCTGTCAGTAGCTCGTTAGCGTAAATCGGATTAATTTCGAAATAGATTTTCCCTCCGGAAACGAGTAAGTATTCTTTGGCTGCCTTTAAAATTGCTATATAGAATTTCAAAGGCTCGGAATCAGGAACGAATAGGGCAGTTGACGGTTCATATTCAAGCACATTTCGCTCCATCGATGCTTTCTCTTTCTCTGCGATATAAGGAGGATTGCTGACAATAATATCAAATTGTTCACCTTTGAAGCTATCGCAAAGTTTGGTTATGTCTGCTTTGATAAATCTGACACGAGCATGCAGTTTTTTCGCATTTTCACGCGCAATTTCAAGTGCTTCCTCACTGATATCAATCGCTGTTACTTCCGGGAACAGAAGATTTCGAGAAATGGCAATTGCGATGCAACCAGAGCCGGTGCCGGCATCTAATACACGTAAATCTTTGCTGCGGTTCTCTTTAACGATAATGTCAACCAATTCAGAAGTCTCTTGACGCGGAATCAAAGTCGCGCGTGATACTTTGAGCTTCATCCCATAGAAGTCGGCTTGCTCGAAAATCTGCTGGATTGGTTCATCATCGAGAAGACGCTTTATGATATTATCAATTTTCGCAACAATATACTCGCTAATTTGCTCATTTTGTCGCAACGCGAGTTCGACCGGATTCCATCCCTTTAGGTTCTCAAAAATAATACGCCCCATTTCGCGAGCCTCGCCCTCACCATATTTTGGCGTAAGACGCTTGCGAATGTCTGCCAAGACAACTTTTAAAGGCGCGACTGGTTCTTCAGAGTAATTCATCACGCGAGGATATTTAAAGTCAGATTTCAATCAGATGATCAGCCTTGAAATCATGTATAGCAGTAGTGCCGATAACAGTATCCCATAACATCGGCGATAATCCGTTGCCGGGACGCTTAACCGTTAGATTTTCCTCAGTTAACATTTCACCGGCTTTTATATCACGCGCTGCGATAATACTTTTACGGGCAACCTCGATATTCGGGCGTTCAGAGTCAGAAACTCTTTTTGAACCGTCACCTAAGGCGTTTTCGATGTTGCGAATTGCTTTTACCATTGCTGTCAGTTCGGCAGGATCGAGAGACGCTCGGTGGTCAGGTCCGGGCAGAGTCTTGTCAAGAGTGAAGTGTTTCTCGATTATTTGAGCCCCGAGAGCAACCGCGGCAATAGGCACTTCTATGCCTACGGTGTGGTCGCTATATCCGATCATCCCATCTGTCATGGTTCGTAATTGCTCCATTGCTTTGAGATTAACGTCGCACATGGGGGTAGGATATTGTGTGTTACAATGCAACAGAGATATGTCGCAACGCGCTATTCCTCCTTCTTCAAGAATTGAGATAGCTGCGTTAATTTCCTCCGGAATAGACATGCCGGTCGATAAAATTACTTTACCACCCTTAGATGCAATCTTGCGAAGATAGGGTAAGTTTGTAATTTCGCCCGAAGGAATTTTCCAATAGTCCATACCTAATTCTGCAAGACAATCTATCGAGACCAAATCAAACGGCGTAGACATAAAACCGATGCCGACTTGTTGGCATATCTCGGCTAACGGCTTGTAGTCGTTAAGTTTGAGATGGATTTTGCGGCACATATCGAGTTGGCTCTCATTGTTGCCTGTTGTTTCTTTTTGATATTCAGCTTTCGGTGCAACAGAAGAAATAACCAATTCAGGCACAGCGGTTTGAAACTTCACATAATCCGCACCTGCCGTTTTTGCTGCATAAATCATCTCAACAGCGCGGTTATAGTCACCGTTATGGTTGACGCCGGCTTCGGCAATTATAATGACTTTATTATTCATCTTTGGGCAAAATATGAGATTTCGGCATTTAAATCTTATTCATATCAAATGCCACTTCTGAGAAATATCGACAAATGCGGATTCCGCTTTTCCATGTATTGCATGGGGATAATGCTTTACCGAGCCAATCGCTAAGGATAAATTTCGGCAAGTTTGCTCCCGCATGACATGCGCAAACGGCTCCACCTCCTAGACGAGGATTGATTTCCATCAACATCAAACGCCCATCGCGTGTGTCTCGTAACATTTGTATGGTAACCGCGCCTCTCAGCCCTGTTTTTTTGAGGGTTTCGCAGGCGAGAGATTCTATTCCTTCGTCATGGAAAGTCTCGGTTACAGAAGCTTCTCCACCTTGGGTTTCGATGCGGTAACGTGGTATGGTCGCGATTACTTCACCTCGTAGCGATACATAACAATCGATTGTAATTTCTTTGCGAGGATTTATATATTCTTGCAAGAGATAGCCATCCGTTGAGGTTAGGGTCTGTATGTCAGCCTCAGTTTCGAGAATTTTTATTCCTTTTGATGCCGATCCGAATCGAGGTTTCGCTATCATCGGATATATGTTTCGGCGGGGAACAGGCAAGCCATAATTTCTGAAAAGTTTATCAGCTTCGACTTTGTCGAACATAGTAGCCGCAACAGCAGCATCTCCTACTGGCACAAAGATGTTACCGAACTTATCGCGGTAACGAGCTGCAACTTCAACAGCCCCGTCGACAAACGGAATAAGTATGTCGATTGCGTTTTCGGTTACTTTTCTGTGAAGGTCGTCGTATATCTCTTGGTCTTTCCATTTACAACCGGTCAGAACCTTCGCAATAGTAGCGATCGGCACTTCCGGCGACAATTCGTAGCTGAAAATTTCAACCTCAATGCCCATTTGTTGACCGGCAGAGATAAATTTCTCAGCCATAGAGACTCTTTTTGCGCCTCCAAGAAACAGTATCCTGACTCGCTTCATTATTCTTTAGCGGTTGTAAATGTCTGATTTATATTTTGCAAGGTTTTCTGGGTTGGTAAACCACTCAATTGTTCGAGTAAGACCTTCGCGAAGGGTTATTGTAGGACGCCACGATGTCAGTGTCGTGATTTTTGTGTTGTCGCCGCAGAGACGGAATACTTCGCTCTTAGATGGACGCAAACGCTCTTTGTCAACAACATATTCAACTTCAGCATGCATTATTTCTGCAATCAAACGGAGTGTTTCTGCCATTGAAACTTCGGTAGCTGTTGCGATGTTGATTTCTTCACCTTCGATGCCTTCGGTCTCAGCCAAGGCAAGGAATCCCCGACAGGTGTCTTCAACGAAATTAAAGTCGCGAGTAGGGGAGAGGTCTCCAACTTTAATTTGTCGAGCCCCGTTAGCTATCTGAGAGATAATAGTTGGGATAATAGCGCGGGCACTTTGGCGTGGGCCATAGGTGTTGAATGGTCGAGCGATAACCACCGGAAGGTTGAACGCATTAAAGAAGCTTTTGGCGATAGCATCTGCTCCAATCTTTGTTGCTGAATATGGAGATTGAGGCTGACGCGGATGTTTCTCATCGATAGGAACGTATAGAGCTGTGCCGTAAACTTCTGATGTCGAGGTTACAATTACACGATCAGTGTTGAGGTCTTTCGCTGCCTGGCAAATGTTTAATGTTCCGGTTATATTTGTGTCGACATAACTTTCCGGGGCAACATAACTATAGGGAATCGCGATTAAGGCTGCTAAATGGAAGATTGTGTCAACATCTCGAGCGATGTGACGACAGAAAGCCGCGTCGCGAACATCTCCGCAAACAACTTCGAGGTTTGGGTCTTGTTTACCTTCAAGCCATCCCCAGGTGTTGAAAGAGTTATATTGCGACAAAGCTCTGACTTTAATTCCTTTATTAAGTAGTAAGTCAACAAGATGAGAACCGATGAAACCGTCGGCTCCGGTAACTAGTACGTGTTTTATTTCGCGTGGCATGATTTTGTCAGTCTTTATATCAATTGTCGGTAGCGCGATGCTATCGTTTTTGAATCAAGTAAGTATATTCTGTTGAAGTCGTTTCATTGAAATATTTCAACGAGTAGCGTTTCCCGGCAACTTTCTCTAAAGTCAAGTTTAAAGGTTTATCTCCTGGGAAATGGGTAGCATTGAACGGCGCGTAAAAAAGGCGTCCGCTATTATCATCGCTATGGGTGAAATCAAAAGTCAAAGTGTTGTCTGAAGGTTGGTGCCATGTACCGAAACAATAGTATGTGTCGCGGTCGTATCCGGTAGGAGCAACCCAAACTAATCTGATAATGTTGTTTTGAAATTCGAGGAAGAAACTCTGCTCATATTCCTTTTCCGGTTCGCCGTTGATACTCATCTCTATGATTTGCCATTTACCGAACCATTCACCGATATCGCCATTATTACGGGTGCATCCTGATGACAGACATATCATTAGGTAACCAAATAGAGCTGCAGTCAGCGATTTTAAGCATCCTTGAAGGTGTTGAAATATGTTGTCGATGGAAGTCTTCATTTTCGGTTAATTTTAATCAGCCCATTAAGACAAATGGTTATCATACCTCCGGCTGTATTACCGTAAAGTTCTCCGTGGTCAAGTCCGAATGAGGCTTTTATTGTCAACATTTTGACTTTGTTAGGGCTATATGTCGCTTCAATCATCATAGATGTATCATCTTTCGGAGAAATAAAGGGGATGCGCCCAGAGCCCCATGCGCGACGATATCCGCCGAGTAACCGATATGAGAGTTCGTTGCCGAGATTGCCCGAGATGCCGATATGAAAACCTCTGACTCGATTTGCTGTAAACTGTAAGTAGCCGTCGGTGTTGTATATCGGAGAGACCATGAATGGCGAGCCTATCGCCATACCGTAGTTGGCGTAGGCATTATACTCATGATTATAGTAATAATCGTCAGCGCCCTCAGCTTTGCTTGTTATTGTTGTGCCGGGATAGTCATCAGGATCCCAGTGAAACGGGCCGGATTGATTTGTAAAGTCGAGATATTCAATAACGACTCCGTTAATCAGACCCTTGTTGGCTGCAGAAAATTCGACGCCCCAAACGCCATCGAAACCATTGAGAAAGCCGATTCCCGAACCATCTTCCCACGGTTTCTGCATATATGCTTTCAACGAAGATCCATTATTTAAGCGATAACGAAAGACAACGTCCCAACTGCCTAACGAACTGCCTGTATAATATTCAATGCCACCATCTGTGGGTAAGAACATCTTGAAAAATTGTTTTACTCCTTTTGAAAATTCTCTTTTTTGAGTAAAAACGCCATTGTCATACCAACTGCTTTCGCCTCCGAAAAACGCGCCTACTTGCATTCCGACTGTTGCTGAAAAGCGCTCAGTCGGTTTGGTGCGGAAATAACAGCGTTTATAGCTGTAAATAGCGCCTTGATTGATATGGTTATTGTAATAATTATAGTGGTCGCGAATCCAGGCGTTGTCTGTCATTTTTCCATATGAAATTTCACCTTGAATCTGTAACCACCCATTCGTGAAGGGTATGTTTTGGAAATCGTTAAAACCTACACGGATTTCCGGGATAGGGCGGGCATTGCCACTTTCGACTAAATCACCGCTTGATAGCGACGGATTGAGTAATGCCGTTGAATGCTCCTTCATTCCGACGGTCAAGAATACGCCGCGATAGCGAACCTCGCCGTAGAGTTGTTGAACCCAGATTCGCGAGGGGTGCTCGGAATGGGGCGTAAGCCATCCGTTATAGACCTCCATCCCCGTGGATGTCGCTGTTGGGGAGTATCGCAAATAGTCGACAGAAGATGTGTATCCGGTTAAGAAATCGATCCCAAATCCATAGCTGAATCGACGAGTCTTATCAGGCTGTTTGTCAAGCGATAATCGTAGTAGCGCATCTTTACTTTGGGTCAATATGCCATGGTTATTGGATGCAAAATAGTAAGGGGCGAAATTCCCGTTTCCAGCAGCAAATAAGCCTTCAATACGGCCGTTCATCTGAAAATCATTACTATTTTCAGTCGATGCTGTTGTAATAGTAATTGGATACTTTTGCTGTCGATCTGAAGCAGAAACTGATAACTCACTTGCAATGCCGAAATGAAAACAGCATAAGAAAAGAGTCAAAAAGCCCCAACTACGTAATTGTGAAGCTTTTTTTCGGATGGTTAAGGTATGCGGTTTTCGTTTATTGTAGCTCATATTTTAGCAAGGTGGTCTTCGTCTGGGTGATATGAGTTAATGTGGCGATCTTTTTTCTCGTCGTAGACTTCTGCTAGTGTTAAGAAAATGCCGGTCTCTTCAACGTCTCCAAATTCATCATTGATCGCTGTGCCAAACACTTTCATTGTCGGACTAAGGTTCATATATGCGTTAACTAATGGCGGAATGTTAATGCCATGTTCTCGAATTGCACAGTTGAGTATTCGATAATCCTCCTTAAAGTCGTGACCTGGGAACATCTCCTCAAATTTGCCGTTGCCGTCGCCTCGCGAGATTGGTGCGAACGGTCGACAGAGACTATCAGGGTCGGGGAAATGTTTGTTGAGGAAATAGAGAAGCATGTCGCGACATTCGCGGTCATAGCTGGCATACATTGTGAACTTGCCGAACAGATATTGCACTTCGGGATATTCAACAGTTAGCGCTCCCAATCCGTCCCAAAGATTATCGAGGGCGAAGATTGCTTTAGCTCCTGCTCGAGACGATTGATATTCAAGTCTGACAAACGATCGACCGAGTTCTATAGTTTTGGGGAGGAATTCCTCGATAAAACGAGGAGAGAAGTCAAACATGTGGGAGGTTGCAATGCGCGGCCTGCCATTTTCCATTTTGATATCTTTCCCGAGGATAAAGCGATATCCCCCGATAATTTCATGATCTTCTGGCGACCATACGATAAGTTGGCGACAAGGAGGATACATTGTGTCGTAACGGTCAATGTCGCAACTCTTGCCTGTGCCACCTCCGGCAGCGCGAAATGTTATTTCACGCAATCTGCCGATTTCGCGCATAGTCTCTGGCGCAGTGTGAGCATCTATTATATATATTTCATTTCCCCCTTTATTGGTTGTTCGGAGCAGACGTTCCGGAGTCAGCTCTTTGGCAATTTTGTCGGGAGATATTTGATCGATAATTTTTTCAGCCATCTGATTTAATATGGTCGCATTTAAGCGCCCTCTTCGGGATTATATTTGTCTTGGGAGTGTTGATCGGAATTAACCTCTTTTAGATGGTATATTGATTCGCGAATTAAAGCGGCGCAATTAGCGGCATTCGCTCCGGGAGTCAATTTTGACCAAGGAATAAGGTCGCCAAATGATATCGACAGAGCGCTGTTGGCTATCTTGAACATCTCTCCCGGAAGGTATATCATCTCAAAATTGAATTTCAATCCGAGATTTCTTCTCAGATTAGCCATTCGGTAAAAATGACGAGAATTCTCACCGCTGAAATGCAATGGTATAATATCGCGTCGATAGTGGTAGGCCTTATTGACAAACATCTTGTTCCATGTTAGGTCTGAAACCGATTTCGTTTGATTATTAAGATTTGGATCGCGCCTTAAACGCGATACCAAACCGGCTGGGAACATGATGATAGGGTCATCTCCGGCGAAAGCATCGTCGACAGCCTTTACAGCCTCGCGATTCTGTTTGCCAAACTTGTTGACCGGCAGAAAAACATTCTCTAATGGTTTTACCGCTGAAAGTAAATCGTTGACAACGAAATAGATTTGTCCGCCATGGCGTCGTTGAACATAGTCGATCAACGCCATTCCGTCGAGACCGCCTAATGGGTGGTTGCTGACGTATAACACACGCCGATTTGACGGTGATGGCAGGCGCTCTTCAAATCTGGCTTTCAAGCTAATGTTAAGCGATTTTAGCACTCCTCGGCAGAAGTCTGCGCCTTCAAGTCCGGCATTCTCTTTAAGAAGTCGGTTAAGTTCATCTTGGCATATGGTGCGCTTCATCCATTCAACTACAAAACGAGGAATGAACTTTGAAATGCGGGGCAATCTTTGTTTTAAAACCCCGCTGAGGTCTATTTTTATGAGGTCTATTTCTGCCATATGCTGCTTTCTAAGGAGCAAATTTACTATTTTTCAGTGAAATGGGGACAGAAATTCCTCTAATTTTATTAAGTTTGCACAAAATTAGATGATTTTCATAGTAACATCTGTCTAAAAAGAATGGGTAAGTCTGCAACCACAATAATAACTAACTTTTTCGGAGCCTTCTCTTCAACTGCGAAGAGCTGTCTGAGATTGTTGCCTTCTCTCTTTAAGAAATGTCTGACCGCTGTTGTGGCTGACGGAGATTGTCGCCCGTTAATTATATTGGGGAACGGACCTTCATTGAAACGCAATCTTGAAGAAAACCAAGAATTATTGCAAAAAGTCGACACAATAGCCGTGAATTTTTTTGCTAATTCTCCCGAATTTGTTGAGATACAGCCAACATATTATGTGTTAGCAGATCCTCATTTTTTTGAAAAAGCAGATAGCGACCCAAATGTCTCTCGGTTAGTTAGAAATTTAAATAGTATCGATTTTCAGATGACGTTATTTATTCCGTCATCAGCGAAAGTGAAATCCGGGCTGTTTTCTAACCCTTTATTGATAGTAAAGCGGTTTAATTTCATAGCAGTAGAAGGCTTTCGCTGGTTTGAAAATTTGATGTTTAATACTCGTCGAGGAATGCCGCGCCCGCGAAACGTTCTGATTCCTTCTATAATGGTCGGAGTTTGGCTTGGCTACAAGAAAATTTATCTTGTTGGGGCTGACCACTCATGGCTGTCAACCTTATCGGTTAATGAACGCAATGAGGTCGTTTCTATTCAGCCTCATTTCTATAAAGAAGATGAAAAAGAACAGAAGCGCATTAAAGAGGAGTATGTAAGACACTCGCTTTATGAAGTGTTGGAAAGCATGATGATTGCTTTCCGCTCTTATCACCGCATACAATCTTGGGCTGAATATCGAAAAGTAGACATCCTAAACTCAACTCCCGGATCAATGATTGACGCATTTCCTCGCTCTCCGCTACCTATTCGTAACGTTTAATCGACATATTAATGGATACTTATTATACTCTTGCAGATTCGACTGAAACTGTTTTTACCGAAAAACGAAGCCGATTTATCAGTTTCGCTATTCCGGTGACTACTCGCGAGCAAGCGAGGGAAGAGGTGAAGCGTATCTCAAAAGAGTATTTCGATGCGCGCCACGTCTGTTGGGCTTTTATGTTAGGCGCAGATCGTCTTGATTTTCTATCAAGTGACAATGGAGAGCCATCCGGTACAGCCGGGAAACCCATCCTCGGACAGATAAATTCGTTTAATCTTACCGATATCGTAATTATAGTCGTGCGTTATTTCGGAGGTATCAAACTTGGTACTCCCGGGTTGATTGCGGCCTACCGCGAGGCTGCTCGGCTTGCAATTGAAGAGGGCGAAATCATTGAGTGTCATAAAAAAGAGACCTTTACGTTTACCTTCCCATATTTAGCGATGAACGACGTGATGAAAGTTGTTAAATCTTCATCCGAACTTGATATTGTAAGCCAAATATTCGATAATTCTTGCTCGATGACACTCTCGATGCGAGCCGATATCTTTCCCGAGATTTCCGGCCGTTTGCTTTCGCTTGATGGCGTAAGTTCAAAAGATTGATTGTCACTAATGACTGTTTCGAGAAGATCAAACAGAAGTGTAATAAGGTAGTATATTATTAACGAAATTACATATTTCGTTATAACGCACACGTTTTGATGTAAAAAAGGGGAGAAGGCGCGAGGAGATTACGGGAAATTTTTTGTAACTTTGCAGATTGAAAATGAATTGAAAATAACATCATAGCTGTTTACATTCGTAATGCAGAACATCCGCAACATCGCAATTATTGCCCACGTCGACCATGGTAAGACGACTGTGGTAGACAAAATGCTCTTAGCCGGTCATCTCTTTCGTGAGAATCAGACTGCCGGAGAATTGATCCTTGACAATAACGACTTAGAGCGTGAAAGAGGTATAACAATTCTTTCGAAGAACGTCTCTATTGTCTATAAAGACACTAAGATTAATATTATTGATACTCCGGGACACGCCGATTTCGGTGGCGAGGTTGAGCGTGTGCTTAATATGGCGGATGGATGTCTTCTGCTTGTCGATGCATTTGAAGGTCCGATGCCTCAGACTCGTTTCGTGCTCCAAAAGGCTATTCAGATGGGCTTGAAACCGGTTGTTGTAATCAACAAGGTTGACAAACCTAACTGTCGCCCTGATGAGGTTCAAGAGATGGTCTTCGACTTGATGTTTAATCTTGATGCAACGGAAGAACAGCTTGATTTTCCGACAATTTACGGCTCGGCTAAAAACGGCTGGATGAGCCTAGATTGGAAACAGCCGACAGATAATATTATGCCGCTTCTCGATGCGATTATCGAGCACATTCCGGCGCCTACAACTCTTGATGGCGATGCCCAAATGTTGATTACTTCGCTTGACTTCTCAAGCTATGTTGGACGTATTGCCGTTGGCCGAGTGCATAGAGGTACACTTCGTGAGGGTATGGAAATCGGACTTTGTCGTCGTGACGGCTCTGTTTCTAAGCAGAAGATCAAAGAACTCCATACATTTGAAGGTATGGGACGTAAGCGCGTTCAAGAAGTTTCCTCAGGAGATATCTGTGCACTTGTCGGTCTTGAAAACTTCGAGATTGGTGATACCGTTACTCTTCTCGACAATCCCGAACCTCTGCCTAGAATTGCTATCGATGAGCCGACAATGTCAATGACATTTACCATCAATGACTCTCCCTTCTTCGGAAAAGATGGTAAATTTGTTACATCTCGCCACATTCATGAGCGTCTTACTCGCGAACTTGACAAGAACCTTGCTTTGCGAGTTGTCAAGAACGACCATGAAGATAAATGGAGCGTATACGGGCGTGGTGTGCTCCATCTCTCTGTGCTTATCGAAACAATGCGTCGCGAAGGCTACGAACTTCAAGTTGGTCAGCCTCAGGTAATTGTTAAAGAAATAGATGGCGTAAAATGTGAGCCTGTTGAATTGTTAACAATCAACGTTACAGAGGAATACGCATCAAAGATGATCGATATGGTAACTCGTCGTAAGGGCGACCTCGTTTCTATGACAACCCAAAACGACCGAGTGCATATGGAATTCCAAATACCATCTCGCGGTATTATTGGCTTGCGTAACAACGTTTTGACCGGATCGGCAGGCGAGGCAATTATGGCTCACCGTTTCATGGAGTATCAACCGTGGAAAGGTGATATCGAACGTCGCACGAATGGTTCGCTAATTGCCATGGAAGCCGGTACGGCCTATGCTTATGCTATTGACAAACTTCAAGACCGTGGTCGATTCTTCATCTTCCCGCAAGAAGAAGTTTATGCCGGTCAAGTTGTTGGTGAGAGCGCTAAGGATAAGGATATCGTTATCAATGTTACCAAATCAAAGAAACTCACCAACATGCGTGCATCCGGAGCCGACGATAAAGCTAAGATCGTGCCTCCCGTTGTGTTCAGCCTTGAAGAAGCGTTGGAATATATCAAAGAAGATGAGTATGTTGAGGTAACTCCCAACCATCTCCGTTTGCGCAAGATTATTCTCGATGAACTCGAACGCAAACGCGCTAACAAAAATTGATTTCTAATTTCATGATTCACAATTGATAATCAGCCGAAAACAAAATTATTTGCACTGCTGATTATCAATTTTAACTATGAATTTTAAATATGAAACCCTCCATTCCTAAAGGAACCCGCGACTTTTCCCCGGTGGAAATGGCTCGCCGTAACTATATTTTCGACACAATCCGCACCGTTTTCCGGCTCTACGGTTATAACCCGGTAGAGACTCCTGCGATGGAGAATCTCTCTACGCTTATGGGAAAATATGGCGAGGAGGGTGACAAACTTCTCTTCAAGATTCTCAACTCCGGCGAATATTTAAAGAATGTTGATTCATCTGAACTTGATGAGGTTAATTATCCTAAATTGACCAATAAGATCAGTGAAAAAGGATTGCGATATGACTTAACAGTGCCCTTCGCACGTTACGTTGTGCAGCATCGCAACGAACTTCAAATGCCCTTTAAGCGTTATCAGATTCAGCCCGTATGGCGTGCTGACCGTCCGCAAAAAGGTCGTTACCGTGAGTTCTATCAGTGTGACGCCGATGTCGTTGGCTCAGATTCGCTGATTAATGAGATCGAATTGTTGCAGATGGTTGACGAAGTCTTCCGTCGCTTGAATATTCGCGTAATTCTCAAACTCAACAACCGCAAGGTGCTTGCCGGTATCGCTGAATTAATAGGTCACCCCGATAAAATTATCGATATTACAACAGCGATTGATAAACTCGATAAAATCGGTACTGAAAAGGTTAATGAAGAGCTTATCGAACGCGGACTTTCTGAAGATGCCGTTGCCAAACTTCAGCCCGTTCTCGCAATGTCGGGAACCCTTGACGAACGTTTGGCAAAACTCGAAACGTTGTTGGCTTCATCAGAAATTGGTAGCCTCGGTGTAAAAGAATTGCGCACAGTTGTTGCCGGTGTTACTGCTCTCGGTTTGACCGCAACTCTCGACTTGGATGTCTCTCTCGCTCGCGGACTGAATTACTATACCGGCACTATCATCGAAGTAAAAGCCGCAGATGTTCAGATCGGTTCAATTTCAGGAGGCGGACGTTACGATAACTTGACCGGTGTCTTCGGTATGTCAGGGCTATCCGGTGTAGGAGTGTCATTCGGAGCTGACCGTATCTATGACGTATTGCTAGCCCTTGACCTCTTCCCCGCTGAAGCTAAGGCAACAGCAACAACGGTTTTGTTTGCCAACTTTGGTGATGCAGAAGCGGCAATGTCGCTTCGTCTTGCGAAAGACTTGCGTGCAGCCGGTGTTGCAGCGGAAGTATATCCTGATCCTGTAAAGATGAAGAAACAGATGGGTTATGCCGACTCTTCGGCAATTCCCTTTGTTGCAATTATCGGTGAAAGCGAGCTCGCTGAAGGTAATGTTACATTAAAGAATATGTCTACCGGAGAGCAAACATCCGTAAAGGCTGATGCTGCTGCAATTATAAATGTAATCCTTCCCCAAGAATGAAATTTCTAAAATATATAGTTGCCGGTGTTGCACTTCTCGGAATGAGTTTCCATTCTCATGCCGAATTTCGCTACGGAGCGAGCGTCGGTGCCGGATTTACCACTCTTGATTTTAAGCAAGATTTGGTTACCATTGATGACATCGTTGGTCCGCGTATCGGAGTAGAAGGCGAAATGATGTTCCCAGGTATTGGTTTCGGTATCCGTGTCGGAGCCCTTTATGCAATGAAAGGTGCAAAAATCGACCTTGGTAGTCGTAGAATTTGGGCGGTAGATGGTTACGGCAATGAAAACCTCTATCTCCACACTCTTGAAATCCCCCTCAACTTGGAATTCAAGTGGACTCGTATGAATGGATTCGAAGATCATATTGCACCATTCGTTTATGGCGGTCCGGTTTTCAGCTTCAACATCGCTCATTCCTCTTGCAAAGCAATGGAATATCCCTTTGGCTCAATCGGCTTAAGAGCCGGATTCGGTTTGGAAATTCAGAAGCGTTGGCAAGTTGCAGGGGCGTATACATGGGGGGTGACTTATTCCACTAAAGCCATCAAGCTAGAGAACTACTCAGCTCGCAATAAATATTGGGCAGTTTCAGCCACCTACTTCTTCTAATCAGCCATTTTTTTTAGGTTATCACCGAGATACTTCTCTCAAATCTCCACAACCAACTTTTCAACCCTCGCTCTTCATTAATTTCTAATAAGATAACCTACTAAATAACACGACTCTCGCGACAAACTCTCGCGAGAGTCGTTATTTTTTTTGCATTAAAGTGAACATTCAGATAGTGACTTTCATCCTATTTTTTTGCAAATAGTCCGGTCTTTACGGTTTGCGAGTTGAGTCGTAGTTATGTTGATAAAAAACTCTCGCGAACTGATGCTCGCGAGAGTTCGTGAAATGAGCTTGCTCACTGATTATTATTGCAATGAATTCTGTGAGCAGTGAATTCTATTGAGATAGAATTAGAGGCGGGTTTTGATGTATTTGCCGTTTCGTTTAACGATATATAGACCGGGAGTGAGGTTATCGGTGTTAACTTTCGCTCCGGTTATGGTGTAGACTTCTACGTCGTGATTACTATCCGAAAGGATTAACTCAAGAGCCGATTTCGCAGGAGTTGTGAAGTTTGCTTGGGCCGAGAATTCGGTTTCGCGGTTGTGGCTACAGAACGCTTTAACTTTCCAAATATAGCGAGTTTCTGGAACAAGATCAGTAAGCGATAGTTCGGCAGAGTCAGCAGTGACTGTTGTCCAAGTTGTTTCAGTAGAAATACGATATTGAATTTCGTATGATTCCATATCTTCTGTTGTTGACCAACTGAGTTTTACAACATTGTCGGTAACATAGTCAGTAAGATCGCTTATGAGCTCTTCGGGAGCGTCGACTGCGGGCCAATCAAGAGTTGTAATGGTTACAGGGTCGCTCCAATTTGTGTAGCTATCCTCTTCAATGATACCGCGAACACCAACTTCATATTCTGTTAAAGCTGTCAAGCCGGTTATCGTATAGGAATTAGCTCCTTCAACAGTAATATATTGGTAATCTTCGTCAGTAATAGTCTTATAACGTAACTCGTAATTAGTTTGGCTGGGAGTCCAAGTTAATGTCGCTGAGTCGTGGGTGACAGATTGTGCTGTAAACTCGGGAATTGTAGGAATGTCTGCCGGCAGAACAGAGAAACGGTCGATATAAATATTAAATCCGTAGGCTGCCTTTGAATGTGTCAGCATTTCAAATTTTACCAAAACGTTTTGGTCGCGATAATCGTCTAGATCTGCTTCAATAGAAATATATGAATTCTCCTCTATCTGCTGTATAGGATGGGAATTTTGGGTGTATTCTGTTAGAACACTCCAAGTTGTTCCGTTATCGGAGCTGACCGAAAGTGTGATGTAGTCATCCTCATGCCATTCGTTATACGGCGCTGCTCCGTAACGAGTTTCCGATTGTAGAAGGCAGAAATCGAACTTCGCCATCAGATGACGTGCATTAACATGGATTGGGGACGTTGTTAACCAAGCAGTGATGCCGTCAGCCGAACCTTTTCTAATCTGAGCTCTGAGTTGCATCATTTGGGCGTATTCATCACCTTCTCCTGTCGCCTCAACATAGAATGCAGTTTCATTAGCTTCCGAGCCGTCGCAAGTCGTCCATCCGCCAGGTATATCATAGCGAGGGAATTGATTGCTATCGCCTAAATAGGGCGCATAAATAGTGGTAAATGCCGTTTCGTGGGCAAATTCCGTAGATATATTACCTTCTGCATCGCGAGAATATACGCCAACAAAGTAGAGAGTAGAATTATTCAATTCAGAAATAACAAGCTCTTTTGCCGGACCGATGTAAACCACTTTGCCTCCGTTGGTAGGTTCCGGCATTTCGCTAAAGACAGGAATGGGAGTCCAATCGGCAGGCACGTCAAGAATGTCTCCCTCTTTTGTTTCGGCAGAAATTGCGCCAAAAAGGCCATGGTCATCGTAAACGTCGCGTTGGCAGTAGTCTGTCAGGACGACGATAACGTCATCGCCGGCGGAGTTAGCCGTTAGGTTTAACGTCGTATAATTGTCACCGGTAGCTCCGATTGTAACAGAAGGCATGGCAGGCTTTGTCGCAATTACACCGTTCAAAACATTTGATGTGTTGTATTTCGGACCGTCGATACCATATGCGCTACAAGTATAAACAGCATAGTAAGCCGTCTTACTTCCGTCAAGGTCTTCAAGAGAGAAAGAGGTGTCGCTACCGAATTTTACAACGGTAATTTTCTCATCAATAACATCATCAGCTTCGTAATATGTGCCGTTTTCGGGAACCCATGTAATTTCTTCGTCAGAAGAAACAATCAGATAAGAATCTGCTGTTGCAGAAGCGGAAAACGAGCCATCAATCGTCGTTGAGGTTGATGTCAAAACAAAATCGGATGGTCCGTTTGTCGGCGTAGCGCAAACCAAAGGATGTTTAAATGTGATTGTAAAACCATCGGGTGTAGTCGCTGTCGGGATATTAAGCGCTCCGCGGTTTTGGTGCATAATTGTGAATTCGGCGAGCGCGTTTTCGATATATGTAATTTTGCCATCTTGACAAACACCTGTCATCATATAGATATTAGCGAAACCGGCTCGTCCTTCGGTTTCTTCTGTAGCTTCAATCGGAGCTAAGCTTGCGAGATCGTTATAGATGATAGCGAAATCACCGTTAGCAGAGAAACGAAGTTGCATATCATAAGGCAAGCAATCGCCAAAGGAACTACCGCGAACCCCAAGGTTTTCATACTGAACGACGAGCACAGCTTCAGAGCCTTCACCGATAGTTTTATATGAAATTTGAGTCTCGTCGAGTCCGGCTATTCCGCGTTGAGAAGCAGAGCCGGCAGCTGCAATATTTGTTGATGACGTGAAGAAGGCGTTGCCGACAGTCGGGTCAACAGCGAACGGTTTGTCGTTACCAAAGGCAACCCATCCCGACGGAGAAACAGCGAATGAAGTGTAAGTCTTGTCGCCAAACGGATAGTCGAAACCGATAGTATAGCCTGTTACATCCGACAGTTTGGTTTTAATGCCGTCGGCAGTGAGTAAGATCTTCTCTACATTTTCTCCTTTGTGTCCTGTATCGGCATCTGCTCCCTTGTAGATAACCGTGCCGTCAGTAATAGCTTCATATGTGCCCTCCGAAGTGCCCGGAGAAAAACCATAGACGGCTTGAGCGTTTGCTGCTGTTGCCGACAAAGCGGCTGCGCAAAAGAATGGTGAATAACTTCTTCATATTTGTTTACTTTGAGATTGATACCTTGATTGTTTGTTTTCCATCAACATTGATGAGATATAAGCCATTAGTGAGGTCGAGATTGAAGCTATCATCGACGAGCTGTTTTTGTGAAACAACAACTCCCGAAGGTGTAACAATGGTTGCTGTTCTACCATTGGCGTAAAGAGTTGAGCCGTCAAAGCAGATAGGCGAATCGGTGACGTCTATCGAAACATTGGCGAGTTCTGATTTGCATATATGCCATCTGCATTCAGATGACCTAGCATCCAGCGATTTGTAGTCGCGCTAGAGTCTATGCCGGGGATTTCATTTTTCCAAATAGTATAACTATTTTTCGTTACCGGGATAAGTTTTAGATATTAGACTTGCTGCTCGTTGATCCTCAGCGGAAAGTGAGATTGAGCCGTCACTCCAAACGGCATTGCCATCAGTATCAACGCGACGAGGATAGCAAACTTGTGAATCATAAGAGTAGTATTTCTCATAGAACAATATACTCTCATTTTCGCCTGTTTGCTGGAGGAAGATATAGCTAACTTGATTGTAATCGCGAAGAGTCGGACGTTATTAATCTCTTTATGAGTGAGGCGATGTAAAATCGTTGTTGATGATAGCGCAATCCCAACTAGTATGGGTAACGTTATATTATCTCGGACTTATCAGTAGGATCTTTAGCCACATTTCGAGGTGCCGCAAGATGTGCAAATTAGGCAGCCTTCTTGATAAATCAGAGTTTCTTGACCGCAGTTAGGGCAGCGCTGACCAGAGGCTTGTGTGCCGTTAGGTAAGTACTTCTTGAGGGCTCGTTCGACTCCCATTTTCCATGTGTTGATACTCTGAGAATCGAGTTCAAGACCTGAGACAAGCTTCAGCACTTGGTCGATAGGCATTCCGTAGCGTAATACCCCCGATATAAGCTTGGCGTAGTTCCAATATTCGGGATTGAACTTATCGGAAAGTCCTTCAATGGTCGTTTTGTAACCTCGTTTGTTGACAAATTGGAAGTCGTAGCGCTTAGTGCCGTCAGGATTCATCGCTTTTATAATCTTGCCATGGTTAACAGACTTCGGGCAGAAAATGCCATCTTCATCATCAGCCAAACCGGTGAAGATTTCATACGGACGGTCGTTGAGCAATCCTACGAATGCGATCCATTTCTCTTTGTTATTTTGGAAACGGACAACATCTGCTTCAAGTTCGATCGGGCGCTTAATTACGTGTGGATGAATTTCACCGAGGAGGGCTTCTTTTGCCGGCTCTTGTTTCTTATTGCTCTCGATCGAAACCAATACACCGGAACGCGAACCATCGCGATAAACCGTGCATCCCTTGCATCCTGAGCGCCAAGCTTCAACATATAGACGATTTACCAACTCTTCGGTAACATCGTTGGGGAGGTTGATTGTTACAGAGATAGAATGGTCGACCCATTTTTGTACACGGCCCTGCATTTTTACTTTTTCCAACCAATCGATGTCGTTTGAAGTCGCTCCGGCATAGGGTGATCGGGCAACCAATTCGTCGAGTTCCTCTTGAGTATAATTTTGACGAACCTCGATGCCGTTGATCATCATCCAATCGACAAACTTCGGATGGTAGACGATATATTCTTCAAATGCATCGCCACTCTCGTCGATAAAATCAACCCTAGCATCTGTGTCTGAGGGATTAACCTTACGGCGACGTTTGTAGACTGGCAGGAAGACCGGTTCGATGCCGGAAGTTGTCCGGGTCATCAAACTTGTTGTGCCGGTAGGTGCAATTGTTAAGCAAGCTATGTTGCGTCGACCAACGCGGTTCATCTTTTCCCAAAGTTCGGGAGCAGCTTCTTTGATACGAAGGAGGAACGGATTGTTCGCTTCACGTTGAGCATTAAAGATCTCGAATGCTCCGCGCTCTTCAGCCATAGCTACAGACGAGCCGTATGCTGCCAAAGCGAGCTGTTTATGCACCTCTTCAGAGAAATCTGTAGCTTCGGGTGTGCCATAACGTAGCCCTAATGCGGCAATCATGTCACCCTCGGCAGTGGTGCCGACACCTGTTCGGCGTCCCATCAAGGTCTTGCGCTTGATTTTCTCCCACAAATGGCGCTCGGTAGCGCGCACTTCCATCGTTTCGGGGTCGGAGTCGATTTTCTCGAGAATCTTGTCGATTTTCTCCATCTCGAGGTCGATAATATCATCCATAATGCGCTGTGCTTTTGCGATATGGACCTTAAAAAGTTCAAAATCAAATTGAGCGTCGACTGTGAAAGGATTCTTTACATAAGAGAAAAGATTGATTGCCAACAGGCGACAAGAGTCGTAAGGACAAAGAGGTATTTCGCCACAAGGGTTGGTCGAGATGGTTCGGAAGCCGAGATCAGCGTAGCAATCGGGCACTGATTCGCGGGTGATAGTATCCCAAAACAAGACTCCCGGTTCGGCTGATTTCCATGCATTGTGGATAATCTTTTCCCAAAAAGCTTTCGCATCAATATCTTTTACGATGTCGGGATTTTCTGCATCAACGGGGAATTGCTGTCGATAGGTTGTTCCTTCGGTTGCCGCTTTCATAAAAGCGTCATCGATTCTCACTGACACATTTGCTCCCGTAACTTTCCCTTCAGTCATTTTAGCATCGACAAAAGCCTCTGAATCGGGATGCTTAACAGAAACGGTCAGCATTAAAGCGCCTCGGCGTCCGTCTTGCGCAACCTCTCGAGTTGAGTTTGAATAACGTTCCATAAAGGGAACCAAACCGGTAGAAGTTAACGCAGAGTTCTTTACAGGAGTGCCTTTCGGACGGATATGGCTAAGATCATGACCAACACCCCCACGTCGTTTCATTAACTGCACTTGCTCTTCGTCGATACGGATGATTCCGCCGTAAGAGTCAGGCCCGCCGTCAAGGCCGATAACAAAGCAATTTGAAAGAGAGCTTACCTGATAATTGTTGCCAATACCTGTCATCGGGCTACCTTGAGGCACTATATAGCGGAAATCTTTCAAATAAGAGAAGATTTCGTCGCAACTCATCGGGTTGGGATACTTCTGTTCGATACGTGCAATCTCCGACGCTATACGATGGTGCATATCATCAGGAGACTTTTCATAGATATTGCCAAATGAATCTTTTAAAGCATATTTGCTGACCCAAACACGGGCAGCAAGTTCATCTCCATTGAAATACTTCAACGAAGCTTCGAATGCCTCATCATAGCTGTATACAGACTTTTCCACAATCAAAGGGGGGGGATAGTTATCAGGTTATAGAAGAAAGTTTACAAAACTTTGCAAACTTCGTTATTTTTCTTCAATAGTCCAAATCCTCACTACGAAAAATTTGCCCTTGTTGATAAGTTTTAGTCCGCTTCATTTCTTAGATTATTTTGCTTGAATGAATAAAAAAGCGTCCGATCTCGCCAAGAGGTCGAACGCTGATTGTTACCCCGAGTCGGGGGTATTTGAGTTAGAGATTAGTGAACACGAGTTCCGTCAATGGTAACAGCGAGGTGAGTTGCATCCATGCTGTTTTTGTTTGCCCAAAGTTTGCTATTACCTTCAACACCGTAGAACGCGTCGAGGCTTTCATTTTTAGATGTGCAATAGTTATAGTCGGCAGTTACATTCTTATTTTCTGCATCATAAGTATAAGGAGATGAAGGAGCACTTGCCCAGAAGACAACTTTATAATCTATACCATTAACAAGACGCAAATTAACCACACATAACAATCAATCCTATAAATAGTTATAATAGTATTTATGTGTATTTTTGCTCAACAACATCTTATCTTTTCAGTATATTCTAGAATATTGAAGTGATTTTTTTTGAGGAAAAATTGTATAATTATCAAAGATTTATCTTAATTTGCATTGTTAAAAACTTCTCTTACAAAGAGTTGTTTAAATTTTGAGTAATCTTTCCTGGGAAAATTGGTCGTTCCAAAAATATGGGTTAACTTTGTGGGGAAGGTGGACATAATCAAATTTTGATATGTCTACTTTATTAGGAAGATTATCTTGAATATAATGGAAAATCATAAAGAATACTGGAAGAGTAGGCGCACTATCCGTCGCTACTCCAATCAGGATATACCTGTAGGTTTACTCGAAGAGCTATTACTTAAAGCGTCGCATGCACCTACAACAGGTAATATGCAGCTATATAGCGCTATAATTACTCGAGATGCAGATGCAAAGCATAGGTTGGCACCGGCTCATTTTAATCAGCCTCAAGTTGAATCGGCTAAGGCTGTGGTTACTTTCTGTGCCGATTTTCATCGATTTTCGAGATGGTGTGAGGAGAGAGAGGCTCAGCCTTGTTATGATAACTTTCAATCGCTGATGGCTGCGATATTTGATACGATTGCTTTTGCGCAACAATTTAATACGTTGGCAGAGCAAGCCGGGTTGGGGGTGTGTTGGCTTGGAACAACAACATACAATGCTCGTGAAATTGCAGATCTGCTTGAGTTGCCTTCCTTGGTTGTGCCGGTGATTACCCTTACGGTTGGCTATCCGGCTGAAGATGGGGTAGAGGTTGGTAGATTGCCGATAGATGCGGTTATTCATTCTGGAAAATATTCAGACTATACCTCGGAAAGAATTGACGAATTTTATCGCGAAAAAGAGTCGCGTGAAGATTCTATTAGATTTGTGGAGGAGAATAATAAATCAACACTTGCGCAGGTGTTTACAGATATTCGTTATCCGCGAGCTAATAATGAAATCTTTTCGGCAAAATTTCTTGAATTTCTAGAAGAATCGGGCTTCTTGAAAAAGTGACCATGTATTAAAAAATAACCGGGGCGCATCGTTGATGCGCCCCGGTTGTTTTATTGGGGTTGATATTCGTCAGGGTTATGCGAGGATTGCCTTTTCTATTGAGGCAACATCTTCTTGAAGTTGCTTTTCGTAGGGAAGGCGTTCTTCGATATTTTTGCAGCCGTGGATGACAGTGGCGTAGTTGCGCGAAAGACGAGCTCCGATTGCTGTAAGTGACATCTTGGCATATTTTTTCGCCATATACATTACCATTTGACGGGCATCGGAAACTTCGCGTTTGCGAGTCTTGGCGAATAGTAAGTCAGAGTCGATTTTGTAATGTGCGGCTACTCCTTGGGCAATCATCTCAAAGTTGATGGTTGCTTTCTTTTGGAGTTTTACGACGTTGTTCATTACGTGACGCGCCAAATCAACGGTTACTTCGCGGTTTAAGACGGTTGCGTGGGCGAGAAGTGAAACAACGATGCCTTCGAGTTCTCGAACTGAATTGGTGACGTTTTCAGCTATGTAGTCCATAACTTCGGGCGCAAGAGAAAGGCCGTCTTGCTCAGATTTTAGTTGAAGTACCATTCTGCGGAGGGCAAGGTCTGGTTTCTCTAATTCAACGGTCATTCCCCATTTGAATCGAGAAATCAAGCGAGCTGTCATGCCTTTTAGTTGAGTCGGACAGCAGTCGCTAGAGAGAATGATTTGTTTCTGATTCTGGTGGAGGTGGTTGAAGATATGGAAGAATGTATTCTGAGTCTTATCTTTGTCGACGAGATCTTGGATGTCATCTATAATAAGGGTGTCGATGCTTTGGTAGAAGTTGATAAACTCATTTACTTTACCATTGCGAGCTGCGACTGTGAATTGGCTCTCGAAAAGGCGGGCACTAACATAGAGGATTCTTGCCAGAGGGTTGTGCTCCTTGATTTTGATGCCAATCGCTTGGATGAGGTGTGTTTTGCCGACGCCGGTAGGACCGAAGACAAACAGCGGATTGAAAGTCTTCAATTTAGGGTCGTTGGCGATAGCTTCACCAATTGCGCGGGCGATTTTATTAGAAGTAGAACTACAATAGTTCTCGAAAGTGTAGCGCGGATTGAGTTGTGAATCGAAAGTTGCCGCTACGGGAGTTTGAAAAAGACCGTGACCTTGACGACTGAGTACGGGTGAAGATGAGAGGCCACCCTCGGTGATTGCAGTTTCAGGGTGGTTGCTGATTTGGTTGAATTGGTAAAAGAGCTTCACGCCTTCACCATAAACACGGCGAAGGGTCGGACCGAGAATTGAGAGATAGTTGTTCTCAATATATTCGGAACAGAATGGAGAGGGGACGGCGAGAGTCAGCTTGCCGTTCTCGAAACCCAGTGAGGCAATCGGCTCAAACCAGGCGCGAAATTGTTCTGCCGGGAGATTATCGCGAAGAATCGTGCGGCAATCTTCCCAGAGTTGTAGATGATTTTTTTGCATTATAAAACTCAGTCGTAAAGTTGTCTTTTTCCACTACAAAATTCGCATTTTATTTTAAGAAAAACAAACTAAAATTCTTTTGGAAAATTCAGTGGAAAATTGAGAAGACTGTTTTTCAGTGATTTAAGCAGTGGGTTTAAGTAATACTTTATAGATTTTCTATAAATAATTGATGGACAGTCGTGTAGTTTAAATTTCTTTTATGGTGCTATTTGTTACTGATTTGAGCTAACTCTCAAGAAACTATATCGTTAATGAAAATTTGTCGCACTGAAATTAAAATCTTCTTATTCGGAATCGCTCCGAATAAGAAGATTGGTCTGTTTTATGAAGTTTGTTTGTGATTTTTTGAGTTGGTTTACTCGGCGGGGTCAGCTTCGCGTAATTCAAGTTTTGAGAGTTTGAATAGCGCTTTTCCTTCGGTGTTATAGAGAGTTACTTCTTTTTCTCCGGTCGATTTTGCAGTTTCGGCCGATTCGAGAGCGAGGAGAAATTCAGTCTCTATAGAGTCGTTGGGGCATGCCATGCGAGTTGTGATCAACTGAAGGATTTGTAAAGAAGTTGTTTTATCTGGATCAATGAATAGTTCACCGTTAAATATGTTGCAACCGGTCGTACCGTGAATTTTCAAGTCGGTGGTGTTAAATGTTATAGAAGCTTCATCGTCTTGGGTGAGAGGTTGACCGTTGAGCTCGAGAACTTTCCAACCGCCATTTAAGAATTCCATATTGTGACGGCGTAAAACAAGAATAGTGCGACCTGATTCATCTTTCATATCGAGCATTGTTTCATGATTATCTTGGCGAGTTGCGAACGAAACAACATCGTTAAGCGCAAGGTTGATGAGGTATTGATATTGATCATCTTGACACATCTTTAGTGTGGAGATCATATTAGAGAACTTTACGCCATTATTGGCGCTTACGCTTAAATCACCATTGATATAATTGCAGCCATTATTGCCGTAAAAACGCTTCAGAGGTATATCGAATGTGATATACGGACGTTCCTCGCCGGTTACGATATTGCCTCTTACTGAGTAGATAGTCCATTCTCCATTGAGCGAAAAATCGTTGGCAGAAAGTTCGGCTGTTGTCATAGAGTCTGGAGTATTGATTTGGTTGTCGATGGTTTTGTTTGAGTCAACTGATGTTCTGTCTGTAGCAGGTTTGTTGCTCTTAACCTTTTCGGTTGTATTTAAACCTGTAACTTTTTCTTTTTTTGGATTCTTTGAGGGTTGCTCTTTAGATTCTTTGGGCTCTTTTTTAGAGTTGTCTTTTTGAGATTGGTCGCTAACTACAACTTGACGACCGTCGGCAAGTGTTACAATCTTGCCTTCTGAGCCGGAAACGCCTGACTTATTAAAAGAATCGCATCCGGCAAGAGTTACTATGCATATGCTAGAAAGTATAGCAAGTCTAAGTTGATGTCGTATGTTCATGTGAAATCAATAAAAAGGGGTTATAGTATAGAGAGATTGAGCCACTAGCGCAATTTTTTGCCGTAATGTTGAACTCTTTCTCGAAATCATCGACAAATCTAACATTTTTTTCTAAATATTGACAAGTGTGGTATTGAGATTTTTAGTATATTTGCAAAAAATTAGGAACAAATAAGATCTTAATTCTCTCGTTGATCTTAAACCTAAAACCAACTGTGGCGTTAAATATGGCCTAAACGGCAGTATTATTGCCTCTTTTATTCTGTCTATATTTTATCAACTAACTAACTGATTACCTTAATTATCTCATGCAACAGAAAATCGACTCCATCTTCCAGGAGAAATTCGGCAACAAAGGTGTTATGTATGCTTCAGCAGGTCGAATCAACCTTATTGGCGAGCATACCGACTATAACGGTGGCTTTGTATTCCCCGGCGCAATTGATAAAGTCATTATGGCTAAAATCAACCCCAACGCTACAGACAAAGTTCGCGTTTTCTCAATCGATATTAACGAATACGCTGAATTCGGACTGAAAGAGGAGGATGCTCCTTCACAACAATGGGCTCGTTATATCTTCGGTATCTGCCGCGAAGTAATCAAGCGCGGAGGTAAAGTTGAAGGTTTCGATGCCGTATTTGCCGGCAATGTGCCTCTCGGAGCTGGTCTTTCTTCTTCTGCAGCTCTTGAAAGCTGCTTCGCATATGCCGTTAACGATCTTTTTAACGGCAACACAATCGACAAGTTTGAACTTGCTCGAATCGGTCAGTCAACCGAACATAATTACTGCGGTGTAAATTGCGGTATTATGGACCAGTTTGCATCAGTTTTCGGAAAGAAAGACAACTTGATGCGTCTTGACTGTCGTTCAATGGAATTTGAATACTTCCCCTTTAAGGCCGATGGTTACAAGCTCGTTCTTCTTGACTCAAAAGTAAAACACGCGTTGGTTGACTCTCCTTACAACAAGCGTCGTCAAAGCTGCGAACGCGTTGCTAAAACGCTCAATGTTGAAACACTTCGCGACGCAACAATGGAAATGTTGAACGGTGTGCGTGGCGACATCACTGCAGAAGACTATTTCCGCGCTAAATTCGTTATCGAAGAGAAAGAGCGTGTGCTCGACGTTTGCGCCGCTTTGGAAAAAGGCGATTTCGAAACAGTCGGTCAGAAAATGTATGAAACTCACGACGGCCTTTCAAAAGACTATGAAGTTAGCTGTGTAGAGCTCGACTATCTAAACGAAATCGCTCATGAATGTGGCGTAACCGGTTCTCGTATTATGGGCGGTGGTTTCGGTGGTTGCACCATCAACCTCGTGAAAGATGACATTTATGATGACTTCATCGCTACAGCTAAGGCTAAGTTCAACGCCCAGTATGGCCACGAACCTGTTGTCATCCCTGTAATCATCTCTGACGGTGCTCGCAGAATTTCAGAATAAGAAACAATAAACCTAAATAGAAAATGAAACCTACACTATTTGTTCTTGCAGCCGGAATGGGAAGCCGTTACGGAGGCTTGAAGCAGCTTGACTCTCTCGGCCCCAATGGCGAAACAATTATGGACTACTCCATTTATGACGCATTGCAAGCCGGATTTGGTAAAGTAGTTTTTGTAATTCGTAAAGATTTCGAACAAGACTTCCGCGAGAAAATCTTGTCAAAATATGAAGGACACGTTGCTGTTGAAGTTGTCTTCCAGTCAACCGATAAACTTCCCGAAGGTTTTGTATGTCCGGAAGACCGCACCAAGCCCTGGGGTACAAACCACGCCCTCTTGATGGGTAAAGATGTTATTAACGAGCCCTTCGCTGTTATCAATGCCGATGACTTCTATGGTCGTGATGCCTTCGAGGTAATCGCTAAAGAACTTAGCCGTCCTCGTGATCGTAAGGGTGACTACTGTATGGTAGGCTTCCGTGTTGGTAACACTATGACCGAAAATGGCTCGGTTGCTCGTGGCGTATGTTCAACTGCAGACGGAAACTTGACCGGCGTAGTAGAGCGCACAGCTATCTCTTACGCTGCAGACGGCCGTATTGTCTTCACCGACGAAAATGGTGTAGAGCAGACTCTCGACCCAATGACTCCGGTTTCGATGAACCTTTGGGGCTTCACTCCCGACTATTTTGAATTCTCAGAACGTGAATTCCGCAAGTTCCTCGAAAAAGACCTCAATACCCCGAAGGCTGAGTTCTTCATTCCTCTCTGTATCGACGCTCTTATTAAGAGCGGTGAAGCTGAAATCAAAGTTCTTGACACAGACTCTCGCTGGTTTGGCGTTACTTACGCTGCAGACCGTCCCGGCGTGGTTGAGAAATTTGCCGAACTTCACCAGAACGGAACTTATCCCGCTAAGCTGTTCTAAAATTTGTTTGAAATGAAACCCACAATACTTGTGACCGGCGGTACCGGCTATATTGGCTCTCACACCGTTGTTGAGCTTCAGCAGGCCGGATATCCCGTAGTCATTATCGACAATCTCTCGAACTCAAATAAAGAGGTGATTGATGGTATCGAAAGAATTACCGGCATTCGTCCTGAATTTGTTGAAGCAGATTGCACCGATTTGACAGCCCTCAAGATTCTTTTCGATACCTATCCCGGCATCAAAGGAATCATAAACTTCGCCGCATCTAAAGCTGTTGGTGAATCAATGCAGAAGCCGTTGCTTTACTATCGCAACAACCTCAATACATTGATGAACCTGCTTGAAATGATGGGTAAATATGATGTCAAAGGCATCGTATTCTCATCTTCATGCACAGTTTATGGTGAACCCGACGAAAATCCCGTTACCGAAGCATCGCCCATCAAGAAAGCTACTTCTCCCTACGGAAACACAAAGCAAATCTCAGAAGAGATTATCACCGATGCTATCAATGCCGGCGCTAACTATAAGAGCGTAATCTTGCGCTACTTTAACCCGGTTGGTGCGCATCCGTCGGCAGAAATTGGCGAACTTCCCAATGGCGTTCCCCAAAATCTTGTGCCCTTCTTGACACAAACTGCTATGGGAATCCGCAAGGAGCTCAGCGTATTTGGCAACGACTACAATACCCCTGATGGCTCATGCATCCGCGACTACATTGATGTCGTAGATCTTGCTAAGGCTCACGTTATCGCTGTTGAACGTATGCTTGACGATAAGTCTGATGAGAAGATTGAAATCTTCAATCTCGGAACCGGTAACGGAATGAGTGTTCTCGGACTTATCAATGCTTTTGAGAAATCAACCGGAGTGAAGGTGCCTCATAAGATTGCGCCTCGTCGAGCCGGTGATATTGAAAAGGTATGGGCAAATCCTGAACATGCCAATAATGTCTTAGGATGGGTTGCTAATACACCCATTGAAGACACCATGCGTAACGCTTGGGCTTGGCAGTGTAAGCTCCGCGAACGCGGTATTATGTAATTGAACTCCCGAAACCGAGAAATACTCGGCACGAACTGAACGACAGGGGCGCACCGCAGTGCGCCCCCGTCAATTTTAGTAAAAAGACAAGATTTAATATCATATAAGAATTATACGCTTATGTTCAGTCATCAACTTAAAAAGCTTACAGTAGTAGCTCTTGCTGTCGTAGCTCTTATCTCTTCGTCGGCTTATGGTAAAACCGTCAAAGAGGAGGTTATGGAAAATCCGGCTAAAGCAGGTGGTGTTTACTATGCTTATCCCGGCCCGGCAGATTCATTGGCTACTGCCCCTGATGGTTATGAAGCCTTTTATATCTCACACTACGGTCGTCATGGTTCGAGATATTTGATTTCAGATGATGACTATGACAGAGTGATTAAACATTTTCAGTTCGCAGACTCGCTAGGCGTGTTGACTCCGCTTGGCAAGGATGTGCTATGTCGATTAGAAACTGTTTGGGCTGAGGCTTCCGGTCGAGGAGGAGAGTTGACACCCCTCGGTGCGCGTCAGCATAAGGGGATTGCGGAAAGAATGTATGACAGTTACCCGACCGTATTCCCCGATAGCGCCGAAATTACAGCACGCTCAACCCAAGTGATGCGTTGTGCTCACTCGATGGTTGCTTTCCGCGATGGTTTGAAAGAGAAAAATCCGTCACTGGTAATTCCTATTGAATCTGCAAAACGATGGATGAGTCATCTTTGTTGGTGGACTCCCGAAGCAGCAGAATGGAATTCAGACCGTGGTCCCTGGAAAAAGACTTACGACAATTTTGAGAAGAAAAATATCAAGCCTTCAAAGTTAGTGAAGAGATTATTTACATCAACCGAAGGATTACCTCTTTCTTACGAAGAATTAATGTGGGGGCTCTATTGGGTTGCTGTAGATATGCAGAATGTGGAGACGAAAGTCGACTTCTTCGATGTTTTCAAACCGGAAGAATTATATGCCTTGTGGCGTGTCAACAACCTTTCGTTCTATATCCACAACTCATCATTTCCTATGTCGGAAGGCTTGATTACGGCTAATGCTCGCAACTTGCTCGACAATATAATATTGACAGCAGACGAATATGTCGCAGAACAGAAGGCCGGAGCGACTCTCCGTTTCGGTCATGACGGCAATATTACCCCCTTGGCTGCCTTGATGAAACTTGACGGCTATTGTGGTGAAGAGTCAAACCCGAATAAGGTTGAAGAAGCTTGGGCAAACTTTAAGGTTACTCCGATGGCTTCAAACTTACAGATTATATTCTTCCGTCCGCTTAACGGAGAAGGCGACATCCTCGTAAAATTTATGATGAGCGAGCATGATGTTGAGTTACCGATACAAGCGGTTTTACCATATTTCTACACTTGGACTGATGCTCGCAATTTCTTGAAAGCTCAAGCTGATGCGGCAACAGCCGTGATTGTTCGTGCGTCACAAAAATGAATTTGAATTCGATGGAGTCACCGATTGGAGTGTTTGATTCCGGATATGGAGGACTAACGATACTGAGGGAGATTCAAAAACGACTCCCTCAGTATGACTATCTCTATTTGGGCGATAATGCTCGCGCTCCTTACGGCACACGCTCGTTTGATATCGTGTATCGTTTCACTCTCCAAGCTGTTGAGGAATTGTTTTCACGAGGATGTCGATTGGTGATTCTAGCTTGTAATACAGCATCGGCAAAAGCGCTTCGCACTATTCAGCAGAATGATTTGCCGACCATTGACCCTACTCGACGTGTGTTGGGCGTCATACGTCCGACGGTCGAAGCGCTTGGAAGCCTCTCGAAGAGTGGCCATATAGGTCTTTTTGCGACTCCCGGCACTGTCCGCAGTGACTCCTATCGACTCGAAGTCGAAAAACTCTTCCCCGGAATGTCTTTGACCGGACACGCATGTCCGATGTGGGTTCCGCTGGTTGAAAACAATGAGGCAGACAAGCCCGGCGCTGATTATTTTGTCAAGAAAGATGTCGATTCTCTGATGTCGGTAGACCCTGATATCGACACCGTTATTCTCGGTTGCACACATTATCCTATATTATATCCCAAGATTCGCGAAGCTTTACCCGACGGAATTAATCTCATTTCGCAAGGTGAGATTGTAGCTGAATCATTGGCTGATTATTTGCAACGTCATCCTGAAATGGAATCTACTTTGTCGCGCACTGCTTCCAGGGTCTATTTGACAACCGAGCGAGCAGATTCTTTTTCAGCAATGGCTTCTCTCTTCCTTCACGAACCGGTGACTGCTTCGCAAATCACCCTTTCTTGAATTTAGTTTACGTTTTGTTTTATGTCTTAATCGGACTGAGTCGGAATAAGACATGAATATGTTAAATAAGGTTATATCACAAGACCATCCGTTTGCTACAATCGGATTTCTTGCGGTATAACTAAATTTTTTTACGACCTTTGCAGAGAAATTAAATGAATTTTAGAGACAATATGAGATTATCTGACCTTAAAACCGGTGAATCTGCAGTAATTGTTAAGATTCTTGGTCATGGCGCTTTTCGTAAGAGAGTCATAGAGATGGGGTTTGTAAAAGGACGTAAAATCTCCGTTTTATTGGCCGCTCCTTTGCGCGATCCTGTCAAATATAGACTTATGAATTATGAGGTTTCGTTGCGCCGCACCGAAGCGTCTCTAATCGAAGTGATGCCTCTTAAGTCTGACGACTCTGCGAATGATATTAAAAATGTATGTTCGCCCGAAAAGCAATCTGAGTTTGTCTCTAATTTTACGATGGCTGATGACGTTGACTTGGATGAGCAAAATCGTGGCGAATTTGTTGGTCGAAGACATACGATAAATATCGCGTTGATAGGTAATCCAAATTGTGGGAAAACGTCGTTATTTAATGTTGCATCCGGCGCCAAAGAGCATGTTGGCAATTATTCGGGTGTGACAGTTGATTCAAAGAGCGGCACATTCCATCATGGTGAATATACCTTCAATATTGTTGATCTTCCTGGCACATACTCTTTGTCGGCTTATTCTCCGGAGGAGCGTTATGTCAGAAACTATTTAAAAGAGAATAACCCAGACGTCATTGTAAATGTTGTTGATGCGTCAAACCTTGAGCGAAACCTCTATCTGACGACAGAGTTAATCGACATGGACCATTCGATGGTTATCGCTCTGAATATGTATGACGAGTTTCGTCGTTCCGGAGCCTTGCTTGATTATGAAGCTCTCGGTCATATGATTGGTGTGCCTATAGTCCCGACAGTCAGCCGTTCGGGCGAGGGTATTGACAAACTGTTTGATACAATCATACAAGTGTATGAAGGTAAGAATAGCGTTGTGCGCCACGTACATGTAAAGCTCAACCAAGACCTTGAGCGAGCGCTGTCTGAAATCAAAGATTCTTTGAAAAAGGATAAGACAATCAATCAGCAATTTTGTGCTAGATATCTCGGCTTGAAATTGCTAGAGCGAGACGATGAAGTTGAAGAGTTGGTAAAGGAGTCAAAGCAAGGCTCAGAGATTCTCGATTTGCGAGATCGTCAACTTGAATATCTTGAGCGAAGCAATCCAGGCGAAGATATTTCGGCAATGATTGCCGACGACAAATATGGTTTTATCTCCGGTGCTTTGGCTGAAACGATGAGTCAACCACAAGAGCAATCGGTTACGACGACTCATATTCTAGATATATTTGTGACCAGCCGTTTGTTTGGCTTCCCGCTCTTTCTTTGCGTGATGGCGTTTATCTTCTGGTTTACATTCGCGGTTGGTGCTTATCCGGCTGATTGGATTCAATCCGGGGTAGATTGGCTCGCAGATTTGGTAAATCATCATATGTCGGCTGGTCCGTTGAAAGACCTTTTGGCAAATGGTATAATAGGAGGAGTTGGAGGCGTTATCGTCTTCTTGCCTAATATTATGATATTATTCTTCTTCATATCATTTATGGAGGACTCCGGATATATGGCACGAGCGGCATTTATCATGGATAAGCTGATGCATAAGATCGGATTACATGGGAAATCGTTTATACCATTGGTGATGGGTTTCGGATGTAATGTGCCGGCAGTAATGGCTTGTCGTGCAATAGAAAGCCGTTCGTCGAAGATAATTACCGTCTTGATAACCCCCTTTATGTCATGTTCGGCGCGTCTGCCTGTCTTTGTCTTGTTGGTCGGAACATTCTTTAGTGCTCATGCCGCCCTTGTCTTTCTCGGAATGTATTTCCTTGGAGTGCTTGTCGCAATGGCAACCGCACGATTGTTGCGTCGCTTTTTCTTTAAGGTAGATGAAACCCCATTTGTAATGGAGTTACCTCCCTATCGTGTTCCTGCTTTGAAGACCTCATTACGCCATATGTGGTGGAAAGGAAAACAGTATCTTCAGAAGATGGGAGGCATTATCCTCGTAGCGTCTGTAATGGTGTGGGCCTTAGATTATTTCCCTTTGGGAAATGCTGACAACCCTGAGCAAGATTCATATCTTGAATCAGTTGGCAAAGCCGTTCAGCCGATAATGGAGCCGTTGGGTTGCTCTTGGCAAGGCACGGTTGCAATTGTCGCCGGTATTCCTGCAAAAGAAATCGTTGTCTCAACTCTTGGAGTTTTATATACAGGTTCGGATGAGTCAGAGCAAGCGTTGTCGGCTCGTCTGACAGCTGTCGATCCGGCAACAGGCGTTTCTGACTTTGCACCGGCATCTGCATTGGCGTTCATGATCTTTATCTTGCTATACTGTCCATGTCTAGCTACGGTAGTTGCTATAGTTAAAGAATCAGGCCATTGGGGCTATGGCGCGTTCACCGTAATTTATAATACGGTTGTAGCTTGGGTTATAGCATTTGCGGCTTATCGCCTATTCTTACTCTTCTAATTCTTAATATAAATATTCAAATGGCTGTGCACGTTTAATACGGTGCGCAGCCATTTGTTTTTTGTTGACGTAGATTTTCTAAATCAACTTTTTTAGAGTCGAAGTGTTTATATGGTATAACAGCCAAAATCAAGTTAATTAACCAACAACTATTTAGATATGAAAAAGGCACTTTTATTGCTGGCCATAATTATGGGTGGCATGTCTGTATTCGCTCAAAAAATTGATCGTAGCGAGCTAAAACAACTTCAGACCTTTTTATCTCAGCCGGCCGAATATGAAACAACAAATGCTCAAGCATTGTTAATCTCGGATTTAAATGCGCCATCTACTTGGCAGGGGATAACGATTGACAATGGCCATATTACATCGATTGATTGGCGCGATAAACATCTCGCGGGACAACTCAATCTCTCCGGATTTAAGGCTTTAACTAAGGTTGATGTTGCTCGCAACAAATTAACATCTTTAAGTGTGGCAAACGATGTTGCTCTGGTTGATTTGAATGCTTCTCGTAATTTACTACGTTCGGCAGATCTAACCGGATGTTCCGGACTTATCTCTTTGAAAATTTATAAGAATCGTTTGACCGAACTTGATATCACAAATGTTCCGTTGATTCAATATGTCAATATTTCAAGTAATCTTTTGGTTGATTTGAATGTGTCAAATTCGGCCACGCTTAAGACTCTCAACTGTCAATGTAACCATCTTGAAAGCTTACAAGTTGCGAATTGTATGAATCTTAAGAGCTTATATTGTGGTTACAACCAACTTACCGGATTGGTGTTGTCTGGTTTGGTTAATCTTGAAAATCTTAATATCGATGACAACAAAATTCAGAAACTAGTTGTATCCGGATTGCCCTCTTTGAGTTTCTTCCTTTGCACTGATAATAATATGCAACAACTTGCAATCGACAATTGCCCACGATTGCTCGACTTGGTTTGCTCATACAATAATCTTACGGAGTTGACAGTTAACCAATGTCCAAACCTTCAGTTTGTCGATTGCTCATATAATGATTTGACAAGTCTAACACTATCGAATCAGTCTTTCTTACGAAGACTATTGTGTAATAACAATCAGTTGAATATGCTCGACGTTTCGTTTGATCAAGCGCTTACATATATTAATTGTCGTTATAACTTGATTACAGACCTTAGAACAGAGGGAGACAACAATCTAGAGATGATTGCTACTGAAGGTAATTTCTGAAAAGTCATATCTTGATGCGATAATAATAACGCCCTCGCGAATCTTATGATTAACGAAGGCGTTATTATTATCTAAGTTTTCAATCGAAAACGTTCGTGATTACTTATTTAGCTACGTTATTGAGCCATTTTGCCATAACGGTTAGCCATTCGTTTTTGTGGGTAAAGTTATCTTTAAAGCCCCAACCATGAGCGCCGGTAGGGAAGATATGCATTTCGGCAGCGACCTTGTTGTTAATTAAGGCTGTGTAATAGAGCAGTGAGTTCATCGGGGGGACAACATCGTCGTCTGATGATAACACGATAAACGCTTGCGGGGTATTCTTGTTTACAAGTTTTTCGCTTGAAAATTTGTCGCGGAGCTCGTTTGATGCGGGGTCTCCAATCAAGTTTACGCGAGAGCCAATGTGAGTAACTTCGTCATACATTGAAATTACCGGATATAGAAGAATCTGGAACTTCACCAAAGCGTCTTTATTTGCGGTATATGATGCGAGATGACCTCCGGCAGATGCGCCCATAATGCCGAGCTTATCGGTGTTGATGCCCAATTTCGCAGCATTCTTATGTAAATAAGCCAATGCTTCATGGGTGTCAATCATCGGCAGTGTGTCACAAGCTTCTTTGGGAAGTCTGTAGTGTAGCACAGCATAGTTGATATTTTGTCCATGAAACCATTCTGCCATATCATGGCCTTCATGATCAAGCGCAACAAATTCGTAAGCGCCTCCCGGACACATCATTACCGTCAAGCCGTTGTTGCTATTATCGGCTTGATAGTAGTAAAGAATACCTCCGCTGGGCAAGTCGATCTTTTCAGGCGTGATTGCTGCTGACGAGATTACACAGCCGAAGATAAATGTTAATAATGCGGTTAAATACCTCATGGTTAGTAGGGTTAGTTAGGTTTATAGATTGGTTAGTCGAGTTTTAAAACCGCTAAGAACGCCTTTTGTGGAACTTGCACTGAGCCGATTTGCTTCATGCGCTTTTTACCAGCTTTCTGTTTTTCCAACAACTTACGTTTACGCGAAACGTCGCCTCCGTAACATTTTGCTGTCACATCCTTACGGACTGCCTTAATTGTTTCTCGCGCAATAATTTTCGCACCGATAGCTGCTTGAATTGCGATATCGAACTGGTGGCGAGGGATAAGTTCTTTCAGCTTTTCGCACATACGACGGCCAAATTGCACTGCGTTGTCGGCGTGGGTCAATGTAGAGAGCGCATCGACAGGCTCTCCATTGAGTAAAACGTCAAGTTTTACAAGTCGAGAATTGCGGAAGTCATGGAGATGATAGTCGAAAGAGGCGTAACCTTTCGAGATAGATTTGAGTTTATCGTAGAAGTCGATAACGATTTCGCCCAAAGGTATATCGAAAATAATTTCAACTCGGTTTCCTGAAATGAATTCTTGCTTGACGAGCTCACCTCGTTTTCCGAGGCATAGCGTCATAATCGGACCGATAAAGTCGGTTGTTGTAATAATTGACGAACGGATATATGGTTCCTCAATATGGTCGATGAGTGTGATATCGGGCAGTCCGGAGGGGTTATGTACCTCAGTTTCGTTGCCTTTTTTATCGTAGACTTTATATGAAACGTTAGGCACAGTTGTGATAACCTCCATATTAAACTCGCGACTCAAGCGCTCTTGAATGATTTCCATATGAAGCAATCCGAGGAATCCGCAACGGAAACCAAAGCCAAGAGCCATTGATGATTCGGGTTGGAATGTTAGTGAGGCATCGTTAAGCTGTAGCTTTTCAAGTGAGCTACGTAGGTTTTCAAAGTCTTCGGCTTCAATAGGGTATACGCCAGCAAAGACCATAGGCTTAACTTCCTCAAACCCGGCAATTGCTTCGGCGGGTCGGCTAACGTGGGTGATTGTGTCACCAACCTTAACCTCTTTTGAGGTTTTAATACCAGATATAATGTATCCAACATTACCAGCCGAAAGTTGCTGACGTGGCGAAAGATCCATCTTTAAAACTCCGATTTCGTCGGCATGGTATTCTTTACCTGTTGCTACGAACTTTACGAAGTCATCTTTACTGATAGTTCCGTTTTCGATTTTAAAGTAGGCGATGATGCCACGGAAGGGGTTGAATACAGAGTCGAAAATCAGCGCTTGAAGAGGAGCATCGGGATCGCCTTGGGGGGCCGGCACTCTCTCTACGATGGCTTGGAGGATATCTTCAATACCAATGCCGGTTTTTCCACTGGCACGGATTATTTCTTCGCGTTTACAGCCCAAGAGGTCGACAATTTGGTCTTCAACCTCATCAGGATTGGCGCTCTCTAAGTCGACTTTGTTGATAACCGGAATGATTTCAAGGTCGGAGTCAATCGCCATGTAAAGGTTTGAAATTGTCTGTGCTTGAATACCTTGGGTGGCATCGACAATTAGCAATGCGCCTTCACAAGCAGCGATTGAGCGAGAAACTTCATACGAAAAGTCAACGTGTCCCGGAGTGTCAATAAGGTTGAGCGTATAGTCTTGACCATCATGGTGATAAGTCATCTGTATTGCGTGGCTTTTAATTGTGATACCACGCTCGCGCTCCAAATCCATGTCGTCGAGAACTTGGGCTTGAAGGTCTTTCTTATCAATCGTTTTGGTATATTCAAGAAGACGGTCGGCAAGCGTACTCTTACCGTGGTCAATATGGGCTATAATACAGAAATTACGGATATTCTTCATCTTTTCAAAAATTCAGTTATTGCGGCAAAACACTCTCTTGGCGTAGCCAAGTCGCGGCAGAGAGTTTCTACCGGACACCATCCCGTCTTATCGCGGTTTTCGATATGGTCTACGATCTCGTCATATGAAACTTTGATGTCGTAACCATTAAGAAGGGTGAGTGCGTGTTTACTGATAATTGGGGTATATAGTTCTCGAACACCGCCTAGAATCATCAATGCTGCGGCTCCCTTGCCGACAACTTTATCGGCGATACGAGCACCTTTGAGCATGCGAGAATGCTCAGTTAGCAAGCGATATAGATCGGCGACTCCGCGATCGGTGTAGCATGTCAGTCGTCCATTATCTACGACGAGTGTTGTCTCTCCTTTGTTAAGGAGCGCAACGAGCGCACTCATTGCCGGCGGTACACCTCGACGCAAGCTTTCAGCGATTATGTCTATGCGACCAAGTTCTCCCGGAATGTCGATTTTTTGCGGGCAGTGGCCGACACACTTTCTACAGCCTACGCAATGAGATGCTTGGCGAAGTTTTGGCACGGCTCGGTCATATCCGACAAGGAATTGTTTGCGGGCTTCGGAATAGTTTGACGCTTCCGGAGAGTCGGGCACTTGTCCTTGATTTACGCATTTATTGTAATGAGCAAATATGGCTGGAATGTTAAGACCGTATGGGCAAGGCATACAATATTGACACTCGTTGCAAGGAACCGTAGGATAGCCTGCAATAATGCCGGCAACTTCGTGAAGGAAATCGTTTTCTTGTTGTGTTAGCGGAGTCAGCGGGCAGAATGAGCGGAGATTATCTTGGAGATGATCCATATATGTCATTCCTGATAAAACCGTCAAGATATTCGGATAAGACCCGGCATAGCGGAATGCCCATGACGCTACCGATTTTTGCGGTTCTCGTTTTTTAAGCAGTTTAACCACATAATCGGGCAATTTGGCGAGACGACCACCCAACAAGGGTTCCATGATGACCGCCGGGATGTTTCGTTTCTCTAATTCGCCGTAAAGATATTCCGCGTTTGTGTTGCGCGAGTTGATTTCTTTAGCGTGTTGCCAATCAAGATAGTTGAGCTGAATCTGCACGAAATCCCATTTGTATTTGTCATGCCATTCAAGCAATTTGTCGAAAATGCGTACATCGCCGTGGTATGAGAATCCGAGATTACCGATGCGGCCGGCTTCTCTTTCTGCGACGAGAAACTCTAGCATTCCGTTGTCGATATATCGAGCATTGAATTCCTCTAATGGATTGTTACCCATTCCGACAGCATGCAAAAGCATATAGTCGATATGGTCGGTTTGCAAGAATTTCATTGAGTCGTGATACATCTGCTCAGACTTGCTACGCGACCATGTTGAGGGATCGAAGTTCGACAGCTTTGTTGCAATGAAATATTTGTCGCGCGGATGACGGCTCAGGGCTATGCCGACAGCCTTTTCGGAGCGACCTTTGCAATAAGCGGGGGATGTGTCAAAATAATTTACACCATGTTCGATTGCGAAGTCGACCATTCGGTTGACTTCTTCTTGGTCGATTAGATCTTCCCCGGGATGGTTAGGATCGGGGATAGTCGGCCAGCGCATACAGCCATAGCCCAATAAAGACACTTTTTCGTTTGTCTTGGGGTTGACCCTATAGGTCATCTTATCGGTCGGTATATCGGTCTGTGGCAGAGTTTCGTCGGTGGTTACAGATTCCGATTTGCCGGAACAAGAGGTCAATAGAGGTGACGCACTCAAGGTCGCCAATGAGACTTTGCGGATAAAATCGCGGCGTGATATCATCAGACAGAACTTAGGCTAAGGGTTATACGTTACGGTGAATTTCGTGTCCTTCGACATAGATTGCGCTGAACGGGCGAGCAGGGCAGAGGTTTTCACATGCTCCACATCCGATACAACGGGTTTCATCAATTGCCGGAATCTTGCGGGATCTCGGATTTGATGGGTCGGAAGGAACCATAGTAATTGCTCCAACTAGACAATGGCGCGCGCAGTTGCCACACTCAACATCGTCAGTGTTTACGATACAATTCTTGGCAATCCAAACTGCGTGGCCGATTTGAATCGAACTTTTATCCTCCCAACTAATCGGACGTATGGCGCCGGCGGGGCAGACATCTGAGCATTTATGGCATTCCGGACGGCAGTATCCATGGTTGAATTCCATTGTCGGTTGCATAAAGTTCTTCAACTCGGTTGATGGCTGAAGAACTCCGTTCGGACATTGTGATACGCAGAGTTGACAGGCTGTGCAGTGTTGGTTAAAGTTTTTAAGACTGACAGCTCCGGCAGGCACAAGGCGAGTAGCGCGTTTCGGCAGCTCTTTATCGAGAATTTCAGCCAAACCGCCGTCGACAATTTTCTGAGCATTCATAGTTGCTGCCGAACCGGCGGCAACCGACCCTGCGATTATAAACGAACGACGCCCGTTATCAACTGTTTTCTCCTCTTTGGTATTTGTTGCGTCAACTTTACGCTTTGTAGTAAAGCTGATAGCGCTTTGTGAGCAATCGTCAATGCAGTCCATGCATGCTACACAGCGACTAAGATCGATTGTGTGATTTTTGGCATCAATGCATGAACTTTTACATTTACGGGCACAGCTACCGCAGTTGATACATTTATCGGTGTCGATAACGGGGCGTAAAATGCTATGACGCGAAATCAATCCGAGGATTGTCCCGACAGGGCAGATAGTGTTACAATATATTCTGCCTCCGCGCCATGCCGAGATTGTAATTGCGATAAGAGTGACAATAGCTACGATGAAGACCGGAAGAGAGCGAATCCAAATTTCGCGTTCATAAATCGCGTAACTATTGTAATGTTCGGCAATTGGAGCGAGCAGATTATTGATCCAAAGAATAAGCGGAGCCCCGAGATTTTGAACCATTCGTCCGTATGCGCTATATGGCGCAATTAATGCAGATATAGCTGTCAACCCGGCAATCATCAAAATGATGAATACCGCTAATACGGCATATCGAAGAATGTTATGGGCTTTATGAAATTTAAAACGTCTTTTCTTCTTTTTGCGTCTTGACGATATATTTGAAACGATGTCTTGAAAGACCCCCATCGGACAAATTACAGAGCAATATATGCGTCCGGCAATAAGCGTCAGAAGAATGAGACCGATGACAACAGCTGCGTTCAATGCCAATACTGCCGGCAAAAATTGAATTTTTGCCATCCATCCTAGCCAATTGTGGAGAGTTCCCGAAAAGTCGAGAAACATGGCTGTGATGAGTGTCCAAAATATCAAAGCAAGAGTGATACGGATTTTGCGCATCATGGGTGATGATTATTTTTGGGTTGTTATTGTTTAATTGGAGTAAACTCCATATTCAAATAACAAAATTACTAATAATCCATTGTTCCTCTTGATTGGAGTGTGTTTGTTTAACATTTTTTTTGAAACGCTCCGCCTAAAATCAGTGCTTAAAATAAATTTATAGCGAATTGTGACTAAGATAAGCTATTTTTTTGCTTAGAGACGGATTATTGGCGTCTGAGATACCGCTATACTTCAGATAATCGACACCCTCCCCCCAACACAAGCCACTATAAATTTGAATTGTAGTAAGCCGGATCGCCTGATACTTCTTCTCCGATGAATGATGGTAGAGGAGGCGTGATTGACGAGTCTGATAGTTCAATTTCTGCGATGGTGAATTTTCGTGGGCTGTCGAAACAATCCACTTCCCATTTAAATCCTTTAAAATCTACGATATAGCGTGTTTTTTCGATGATAGTTCCTTCGCATGTATTGAGTAACATAGCGTGGGCATCGGCAATCGGTATTTCATATTCCCATTCGTCGCGCGTTATGCCTGATGTAACACCTTTGATGGTTAGAAACGCGCGGTCATCGCGTATGCGAATTCTAACCGTGCCTTCCGGCCGACGAGAAATGTAGCCTTGAATTATATGGTAAGAAGAAGTTGCGAGTTGAAGATAAGAATCGTCAGTTACGAGAAATTTGCGTTCGATTTCTTTTGCCATTTCGGACAATTTATTCGTTGTTTTGGAATCTGATTATTTCTCCTTTCTACTGCACTTTGTTAAGTAGGGGAATAATGAGTAACTTTGCAAAGTTAAAACGAAACTTTGGAAAAAACAAGATTTAATATACTACTGATATTCCTGTTGGTAGCAGGAGTTGTGATGCCTCTTTCCGCAGCGCGGAAAATGTTTGTTGAGGTGATTGATTCGGTATCGGGGGAACCTGTGCCGTATACTGCGATATATGTTAAGGGAACAACGCAAGGAGCGATGGCTGATGACGATGGTTGCGCATCGCTGATTCTTAATCAACCCCGAGCGCAACTTGAGTTTTCTGCAATGGGATATTCAAAGAAGACAGAAGTTGTAGACCGAAATATAGCTTCGCTTAGGGTGTTTCTTGTGCCGTCAGGTCATATGCTTGAGGAGGTTACGGTTCGTCGAAAAAAAGAACATTATTCAAAACGTAATAATCCGGCGGTTGCGTTTATGCAGCGTATTCGTCATGCCGATTCAATAACCAATCCTCATCGTCAACCTTTTTATAATTTTAAACGCTATGAGCGTATTACTTTTGGTTTAAATAAGGTTGAAGTTGGCGATTCGATTGATAAGGATGGCAAACCGAAGAAGGCGGGGAAGTTTGATTTTATTCGCGAGCATGTTGATACTTCGGCTGTTACAGGCGAAATAATATTGCCACTGTCGGTAAAAGAGAAAGTGTCGGAGGTTATTTATCGACGTAATCCGGAATCTGAAAAGACCTACATACTTGGTTTAAAAACAGAGGGCGTTGATGATATTGCCGATATGCAGAGTATGCAGACTTTGGTTGAGGATGTGTTTCGCGAGATAGATTTATATGATGAAGATGTAAATATATTGCAAAATCGTTTTGTAAGTCCGCTTTCGCGAATAGCGCCTGATTTCTATAAGTTTTATTTGACTGACACAATTCCTTCGCCCGATGGTCTTAGGTTGATCGAACTTAGTTTTGCTCCGAGAAACCCTGCTGCGTTTGGCTTTACCGGCCGTTTGTATGTCGCAGAGGGCGACTCAACTATGTTTGTGCGTCGAGTGAGAATGAATGTGCCACCATCAATAAATTTGAATTTTGTTGAGCACCTTCAGATTATTCAGGAATTTGAGCAAGCAGAGAATGGGGCCCGATTGAAAACTCTTGACGATTTTAATGCGGAGTTGTCTATTGTTAGAGGCTCTCAAGGTTTGTATATACATCGCACAACAGCCTATAAGGATCATAATTTTGAACCGTCACCCCGTGCGGAGTTATTTGACCAACTTGGATCGACTTTTAGTGATCCGGCAGTGTATGCTCGTACAAAAGATTTCTGGGCGGAAGAGCGAATGATTGAGGTTTCGTCGAATGAAGATAAAATGTCTCTACTGATGGAACGTTTGCGTGGCGTCAAATTATACTATTATACAGAGCAGGTTTTAAAGATTTTCTTTACGGGATATATTAAGACCGGGAAAAAATCGAAATTCGATATCGGTCCGGTGAACACATTTGTCAGCGGTAATTCTGTTGAGGGAATGAGGTTGCGTTTCGGAGGTACTACTACAGCCGCCCTTTCTCCTCATTGGTTTGCGAAGGGATATGCTGCATATGGAACTAAAGATCATAAATGGAAATATGGAGCGGAAGTTGAATATTCTTTTAATGAGAAGCTCAACCATCAACGAGAATTTCCTATCCATTCGATAAGGGTATCTGAGAATTACGATGTCGATCAAGTTGGTCAGCATTATCTCTTTACGAATGCCGATAACGTTTTTCTTTCGTGGAAACGTATGGAGAATGTTTTGATGACTTATCGTCGACAAACTCGACTCGATTATACGCTAGAGTTGGCGAATAATTTCTCGGTAAAGGCTTACGCAAATTTCGAGCGTCAAGAGGCTACTAAATGGGTGCCTTTTGTTAATAATCTCGGACAATCTGTAGGTCACTATAATGAGACTTATTTTTCTGTCGAACTGCGCTATGCGCCAGGTGAAAAATTCTATCAAACAAAGACTCAAAGAATACCGATTAATCTAGATGCACCGGTATTTCTCCTAACTCACACTTATGCTCCGAAGGGGCTGTTTGGTGCGCCATTTGAGGTGAATAAAACCGAGGCTAGTGTCTCTAAGCGCTTCTGGCTATCAGCCTTTGGTTTTATTGATTTTATGGTTAAAGGTGGGCATGTATGGAGTAAATCGCCCTATTTGAGCCTATTGATTCCGAATGCCAACCTTTCATATACGATTCAGCCCGAGAGTTTTGCGTTAATGAATCCAATGGAATTTATCAATGATAGTTATGTTTCATGGGATATGACCTATTGGGCTAATGGGGCAATTCTCAATTATATACCACTTGTCAAAAAACTGAAATTGCGAGAGGCGTTTTCTTTCAGAGGTTGGCTCGGAGAGTTGAGCGATAAAAACAATCCTTTAAAATCGTCAGATTTATATCTTTTCCCTGTTGATTCTCCGTATAAATCGATGAATGGCAAGCCTTATATGGAGATTTCCGCCGGTATAGATAACCTTTTTAAATGCTTGCGAGTCGACTATGTTTGGCGCTTGACCTACCGTGAAGGTCAACCTTCATCTTCTCGTTCGGGTTTGCGTATAGCCCTTCATATGACATTCTGATATGTAGATTAACTAAAAAAGATAGCTTCGACAATTCGTTCGAAACTATCTTTATTAGTTATATTTTAATTGATTAAAATATAGCTTGGTTGAGGTTAAGTGAATGTCAGGCGTTAGTCGGAGATTTTGGTAACAGTCCAACCTAAATCTTGATAGTAAACGAATGATGCTGAAATCGTTTGCAGGTAGCCTTCGTTCGGGGCTCCGAGGATATAGCCAAAAGGCGTCTTATCGCAAAATGTAATAATCGCTTTACATTCTCCGATTCCGTTCTTTGCCATTTCTTCTGAACAACGTATTTCTTTTACTTTTTCAAGAGAGTAGCGACCGAGTAACATATTGTGTTCTTCGAAAGACACCTTATTAATAGCCTGGTTGTATTCAGCATTTGGATTTACGACATCCTTTTGTGTAGCTTGATTTGAAGAGGTGTTGTTGGCAACTGTCGCGTCTTCTACAACGGTTATGGTATCAATGATAGAATCGTTTGTATCGATGGCTTCTATAACAACTTCTTCTACATTCTCTGATTGTTCGTCAAGATTCATATAATCCGGAACGTATTCAACGTAGTTGTTGTTTGGTTTTAAGTCGTTAATAATATCTTTGCGCATTGTTGTCGGTTCTTCAATGATAAGAGCCTTTCCTTTTTCAGAGAGAACGACATTGACAAATATATGTTCGACATCAATGGTGTAGTATCGATATCCGGTCCAGTAGTCATAAGAGCGTTTTTCTGCCTTTTCTACAATCGTGTCGGTTGATAAAGTAATCATTCCGGCGGCAACTAGTTGGTTTAACGCGGTTAATTCTGTGGCATCAACTTCATAGTATCCTGTTTTGAAGAGGGCCGTAGCATAGTCTTTTGCAAAAATCGCTTCCTTTTTGAGTGCTTTTTTTGCTGAGGATGTACTTAATACAGAGTCATCACAACTAGATATGCCTATAGCGGCAATGGCTACCGCAAAGAAGATAAGGACCTTTTTCATAACTTGGTGTAGATTAGGGTAGAATTGTCAATTATTGTGATTTGTATTGTGGATAAATGCGAACAGGCTCGACATCATAATGACCGAGCCTGTTGTTTATTTAATGTTTATTTGATTTTGTTGTTATAATTGGAGAGTATTAAGGTGGGTGAGAGGTTAGTTTTTGCTAAGATTGGTTAGCGCAAACGTATTTTCTTGCCCGGTATAAGTTTTGAGTTCGTTGTCAAGCCGTTTAGCTTGCAGAGCTGACGGACAGTAACCCCATTGCGCGATGCGATGCGGCTGAGAGAGTCGCCTCGTTTAATTGTATATGTCTTTGCGCTATTTGATGAGGTTGATTTCGATTTCGATGCCGATGCTTTCTGGGGATTTGCTGCAAGATATTTCTTTGCGTACTCTTGGTTTGCAGCCGGGTCGAAGTTTCGAGCTTGAGTATAGGTGTTCTTATCAAAGGTATACTCGTCGGTGTGTACTGTCTGGTTGGCGAAGTCGAAGATGGCTGCGGGGTTGATAGCGTAACCCATAAAGCGAGTTTCGAAATGAAGATGGCTTCCAAAGCTGCGCCCTGTATTGCCACCGAGAGCAATCGGTTCTCCGGCTTTTACATATTGGTTGGGCTCTACAAGAAATTTTGAGAGGTGGCCATATACGGTTTCAAGTCCGTTGGGGTGGCGCACGATTACGTAGTAGCCGTATCCTTTGCGCTCATAGTTAGTTAAGCGAATACGTCCGTCGAATGCCGCGCGAACGGTGTCGCCGGTTTGCAATTTGAGGTCAACGCCTTTGTGAACGCGACGGAAACGACGGCGATAGCCGTAGGGAGATGTTACATAGCCTGGGGTTGGCATTGCGAAATTGCTGACGTCAATCACTTTTGTATCAGGTATATCCATGCCTACATAAGCATTGACGAGTTTTGAATCCCATCCTTCGGTATAGATATCCATTTCGGGCTCTTCCTCTTCTTTGAAGAGGTTGTCTAGAAATGCTTTGGTTTCTTCTACTGAAATTTGGTTGCCGATATTCTCTTGCTTGGCAATGAGCCCTTGATGCTCATCGTTGTGAGCCTTGGGGAGCTTAAACGACTGAGCGTCTGTTGAAAACGCTAGCACTGCCGTTGCGGCTATTATTATGAATTTATTTATTCTTGAAAGCAACATTCCGGATTGTTCTATCGAGAGAGGGGTTAATCATTCGGTCATCACGACATGCTGAAATCTGTTGGCATTGTCTGATGTTTAAGGTGTTTAATTAGGGCTCAAAGAACTCGCTTCGCGGGTCTCGTTATTTTTCCAAAATTACTAAAAATTGCGTAAATCCCGAAATAAAACAATCTTAAAATACTTTAAACTCCGGAATTGTTGATTTGAGACCTTTGTAAGATACAGATATATAGGTGGTTATGTAAAATATGTTATAAAACATATTTTCAAACAAAAAATCGAGTTATGATAGGTTTCATCTTGGTTTTGTATTGACTTTTCACTCAAGATGTGGTTGGGTGTAACTCGGTGATGTTTATGGTTTTGTGGTTGAGATTGAGAAAAATTAAGAGATGCGACTCATATCGAGCTTTCTGGCAAATAACAGAGAAAGTTCGGTTAGCAGTATCTGATGATTCGGAGCTGATAGCGAAGGATCTTTCTCTAAAAGTTGGTCGACACAGTCGCGGGTGATTTGTACGATTTGACCGTCAGTCGCAAGATTTGCCATGTGAAGTTCTATGGGCATTCCGCTCTGCATGGTGCCCTCAAGGTCGCCCGGGCCACGTGTTTTGAGGTCTGCTTCGGCGATTAGGAATCCGTCGGTTGTTGATGTCATCAATTCCAGGCGTTTGCGAGTATCAGCAGCGATTTTTCTTTTAGACATCAATACGCAGAAACTTTGGTCAGCGCCACGTCCGACGCGTCCGCGTAGCTGATGAAGTTGTGACAATCCGAATCTTTCGGCATTTTCAATCACCATAACCGAAGCATTCGGAACGTTTACGCCCACTTCAATCACAGTTGTCGCTACCATTATTTGTGCTTGATTCTCGCAAAAGAGTTTCATTTGATGATCTTTCTCCTTTGGCTTCATTTTGCCATGGACGTATACGATTTTATAAGAAGGAAATAACTCCCGAATTAAGTCGTAGCCTTCCTCGAGGCATTTAAGGTCGAGCTTTTCGTTTTCAAGAATCAGAGGATATACGATGTAGACTTGGCGACCTTGGGCGAGCTGTTTCCCGATTGAACGATATACTTGCATACGTTGGTCGTCATAGCGAAGTAAGGTTGTGATAGGCTTACGCCCGGGAGGCAATTCGTCGATTACAGAAATGTCGAGGTCGCCATAAAGAGTCATAGCCAAAGTGCGAGGAATAGGAGTAGCGGTCATGACCAGCACATGTGGCGCTATAACATTCTTGTTCCACAGGCGGGCTCGTTGCATAACTCCGAAACGGTGTTGCTCATCGATAACAGCTAAACCGAGATCGCGAAATGTGACGTTATCTTCAATAATAGCATGAGTACCGATAAGAATATGTATCGAGCCGTCAGTTAGTCCGGTGGCAATTTCTTCTCGGTCTTTCTTGCGAGTAGAACCGGTTAGTAATCTAACGTTAACGCCCAACTGAGCAGCCATTCCTCGTATAGATTCATAGTGTTGAGTCGCTAGGATTTCTGTCGGAGCCATCATGCAGGCTTGGGTGCCATTGTCGAGCGCCATCAACATAGCCATTAATGCTACGATAGTTTTTCCTGAGCCGACATCTCCTTGCACAAGTCTATTCATTTGTTTTCCAGAGCCAACGTCGGTTCTGATTTCGTGGAGTACGCGTTTTTGTGCTCCCGTTAGAGGAAATGGTAGCACTTGCGAATAGAAGTTGTTGAAAAACATACCTATTCGAGGAAACGGTCGTCCCTTAATTGCTTCAGAGCGTTTTTTCGCATAACGACGAATATTGAGCTGAAGATAGAATAGTTCTTCAAACTTCAATCTCAAACGAGCTTGGTTTAGTTCGTCGTGGTTGTGGGGATTATGAATGATGCGTAAGGCTTGGTTGAGTTCTAAGAGATTATGCTTTGTAATAATTTCGGGCGTTAGAGTCTCGGTAAAATATTTTACGATTGACAGAGCGTTGCTAATCCATTGGAAAATAGACCGAGAGGTGATACCATGGTTTCTTAATTTTTCGGTTAGCGGATAGACTCCGCGGAGGCCTTGCGATGCGGTAGCGGCGTCCGGTTGATCTACCTCCGGATGAGTCATGCTCCAACGGCCGTTAAACTCTTTTGGCTTCCCGAAAAGAATATATTCAGAAGCTGTATGATAAGCGTCTTTAATGGCTTTGATTCGCTGGAACCAAACTACTTCCATTGTCGCCGTGCCGTCTGTGAAAAGTCCGGTTAATCTACGCTTAGCTCCTTCGCCCTGAATAGTGAAAGTTACGAATCTGCCTTTAACTTGAACGTAAGGCATTTCGTCGCGGAAAGAGTTAATTGGGTAGATTTTTGAGCGATCGACATAATGGGTCGGGAAATGGTGTAACAAGTCGTGGAGCGACTTGATGCCCAGTTCTTCATCGAGAAGCTTAGCTTTAGTCGGACCGATTCCTTTAAGAAATTTAATGTCGAAATCTCTCGGGGAGCTCATGTTGGTTTGGTGAAGTATGTTGCTCGGGCTAAAGTCTGATATTAAAGGTTACTCTAGGAAGAGAATTGCTTCGGCGATAGCTAAATCGCGTGGATTTGTTATCTTTATGTTGTTAGGACTGCCTTGAACGAGAAATATATTTTCGAAGCCGGCGGCGGCCATTACAGACGCGTCGTCGGTAAAGTTTTTTTCGTAGGGGAGGGAATATGCTTCTCGTAAGCTCCAAAGCTTAAACCCTTGTGGAGTTTGCACTGCGCGGAAATCTCCGCGATCAACCGGTTCGGAGCTAATGCCATCCTTCCCTAATTTGCGGAGAGAATCATTCACGGCAATTGCAGGGATTGCTCCGTCGGTGTTTATTGTTGCGCCGCAAACACGTTTTACTGTTGCTGTATCAACTAAAGGTCTTGCTCCGTCATGAATTAAGACAACAGAATTGGGTTTCGCGTCAGCCGGAATAGCCGCAAGTCCGTTTTTGACAGATTCCCAACGGGTTTCTCCTCCGAAAGCGACGATTGGAGACTCTATTTGGTAAGAGTTGCAAATGTTATCCCATCTATCTTTCTCATCTTTAGATATTACAATGATAAGCTTAGCATCGGGGATAGCGTTGCGTAATCGCGAAATAGCGTGAATAACTACCGGAATGCCGGCCAAGAGGCAGAATTGTTTAGGAATTTCGGCGCCGAATCTTGAGCCGCTTCCAGCTGCTACTATTATTATATATGTGTCGAATAAAGCCATGATATATAGGTTGAAGTGTGGGATGTTATTGCTCGACAAAATGTTGGTTTTGTTATCGCTTTAAGCAAAGCATCCTTTTACAAAGGTAATAAAAAAATATGGGCTTGTTGTGAAAATTATCTCAGAAATGATATGAAAAAAGGTCATTCAAATTTGAATGACCTTTTTGATTGGTAGCGGGACCGAGAATTGAACTCGGGACCTCCGGGTTATGAATCCGACGCTCTAACCAACTGAGCTATCCCGCCATTATTTTAATGTTTGATAGAAGTATTGTATGTTACAAATTCTTCCTTTGCGTAACGCCTCTTGCGTCTTTGCGAGTGCAAAGTTAGATAATCTTTCTGAATTGGCAAAATTTTTTCGCAACTTTTTTCGTGATTAAATTACGCTATTTATTCTTTGAAGAGGGTTAAACGAGTGTATATATGTAGGTTATTAATCTAAAAAAAAGTTTTCCAGTTCCATTGGTAACATATGTTGACACTTTATGACTTCCAATGGCTATCAAAGTACACGAAGCCAATATCCATGATAGTAAAGGAGCTATACCTACCATAGCAAACCTTGTATGGAAGTTTCCAAGGCTCACTAAAATTCTCGCTGACGGAGGATACCAGGGCGATTTGAGAGTCTGGGTAAAGGAGAAGCTTGATAAGGAACTGGAAGTGGTTCTCAGGCCAAAAGAAAGTTTCAAGAAATTCAATTTCATTTCTAAACGATGGATTGTGGAAAGAACTTTCTCTTGGCTTGAGAACTATAGAAGGCTCATCATTGATTATGAGTTTCTAATGGAAACGGCAGAAGCAATGGTGAGTATAGCTTTCATACAAATCACACTTAATAGATTTTTTAATCATTTCAAAACAGTTTCTAACTTTTGAGTATGTTTTCTGCAGATTCCTGAGATCAAATATGTAAACGTTTATTCTCTAATCCACATGCAATCGGTTTGTTCATTGCGTCGCGATACGATTGATAATCACGGCTCTCGCTATGGAAAAGCCGGTAGTTTTAAAGGCTAATAATCTGATTATGGTGTATTCTTCCATAAAATACGCCTTAAAGAAAATTGGTTGGGGATAAAAAACATGCTAAAAATTGGTGGTTAAAAAAAATGTTGTAACTTTGTGTTTTAAAACATAAAAACTAAATTCCACTTGATTCATTGCGGGCGGTTGATGTTACGCCTTTGCCTGGAAAAATCAGAGAAGATATGATAAAGAGAGCACTTGAAAAGGTGATGAGCGAAGATATGTCGGAAATTTGGACGGTTCTCAATAATGAAGAGAAGCGAAAGATTATCGACGCGTTTGTCATTCATAACTTCAAGAAGAATCAGATGATATATGCCGAAGGAGAAGAACCGGAATATTTATGGTGTCTCCTTCAAGGTAAGGTGAAGAAATTTAAAGATGGAGTAGGTGGTCGAGTTCAGATTTTGCGTCTGATTAGGTCGGTGCAATATTTTGGCTATCGTGCTTACTTCGCTAATGAGCGTTATAACTCGTCGGCTGCAGCTTTCGAGCCTTCAACCGTTGGCACACTTCCGATGACTTTGGTCAAGGAAATGATTAATAATAACCGAAAGTTGGCGTGGTTTTTTATCCATGAACTTTCGCGAAACCTTGGTGGCTCTGATACCAAGATTGTCAATCTGACTCAGAAACATATTCGTGGTCGTTTGGCAGAAGCGTTGATTGTTTTACGCGACCATTACGGCTTTGAAGATGATAATATGACCTTGAAGATTTATATGGCTCGTGAAGATTTGGCGAACTTGTCAAATATGACTACGTCAAACGCGATTCGTACGCTATCGGGCTTCGTTACCGAAAAGTTGATTACGGTTGACGGCCGTCGTATCCGTATCCTTGATGAGGCTCAGTTGCGCAAGATTTCTAAATATGGATAACCAAAGCGTTATAGCTTAGAATTGTATAAAAATAAAAATGGTCGCGAGTTATAGAGCTCGTGACCATTTTTTTGAGTTCTTAAGTCGCTTTATTTAGCAGCGAGCACTTCGATTTCAACGAGAACTTTTTTGGGAAGCTCGCGAACAGCAACCGCTGAGCGTGCGGGGAATGGTGCAGTGAATGCTTCGGCGTATACGGCATTCATTGCAGCGAAGTCGTTCATATCGGCAAGATAAACGGTTGTTTTCACAACATTATCCATGGTTAGACCGGCTGCTTCAAGGATTGCCTTAACGTTGCTGAGAGATTGACGAGTTTGTTCAGTGATACCTTCTGCAATTTCTCCTGTTTCGGGATTGATAGGAATCTGACCTGAAGCAAATACGAAAGGACCGCAGTCAATAGCTTGGCTGTAGGGGCCGATAGCTCCGGGAGCTTTTTCAGTTGCAATCTGAGTTTTCATGTTGAATATCGTTTATGGTTATAGATGAAATTAATATTGAGCCTGCTTTTTCAAGCATAGAAGTTTTGATAGAATTTATGGTTGTATTGATATCATTGAAGCGACGGTCAAAACCGGGAATGAAGTCTTTTGAGCCGTGTTCGCTAACGCGTCGAATGACTTCACCGACTGTCAGCGATGCGGGATTTACCGCCGGAGCAATGCTATAATAATCGTCGGCAGATTTGTTGATGACATGTAGTAGAAGACCACAGGAATGTAGGCGGTTGGCAGCCGCAGTAACTAAAGAGACCGGAAGACCATAGTGGTCAGAAATTTGATGGTCTGTCATTGGCTTCTCTTCATTGATAAATCGACGCACTGTAATTGTCATTACCGTTAATATGATTCGCCAACGATAATCTTCAGAAATCTTTGCTATTTCGTCAGAAAAACTAAACTCAAAAATATTTTGAGAAGAGTAGCAATAGACTGCTCCAGATAAAGTTATCAGCCAAACAAGTTGCAACCAAATTAAGAATAGTGGCAAGAAGGCGAATGATCCGTAGATTGCATTGTAGCGAGTAACATAAATTTGTCCGTGAACAAATAGCCATTGCAAAATCAAGAAAGCCGTGCCGGCAAGTATTCCTGCAATGAATGCGTTTTTAAACTTAACCTTAGTATTCGGGACCAACATATATGTTCCCGCAAAGAATAGCCAAACTAATAGCAACGAAGAGCAGTCGAGAATAGTTGACACGATTGGTGTCATAAAATCGTAAGGCAAGTTCTCCTGAATTGTCGTTGACATGAAAACGGTAATACCGCTGGAGCAGATGATTAGTATCGGCAGTATGAGAAATATAGCGGTGTAATCAGTAATCTTCCGCCAAAAAGAGCGTCCTTGGGCGATTCCCCAGATTTTATTGAAGGCGTCTTCGACATTTGAGATCAGAGATATTAAAGTCCAAAGCAAGAAGATGATTCCGATTCCGACAAAAATACCTTCGGAGGATTGAGCTAAATAAGAGTCTACGAAGTTGAGCGCTGTAGAGAGGGCTTGCGATTGCGCCGGGAAATAGCTAAGTAATTGGCTTTCGAGTATGTTTTGAAATCCGAATCCTCGGCAAATAGCAAAAATCAGAGCAAGCACCGGCACGATTGCAAGCAGTGTTTGGTAAGTTAGCGAAGCAGCTCGATTTTGAAGGTCAGCATTCAAGAAAGATCTTACCGAGAGGTTGGCAGTCTTCATCAAATTGACTTTCCAATTGCGACGAGTGTCATTCCAGACGCTTGAAGTCACATATTTATACCAAAATACACCAAGCGCGGTCAGTCGAGCTATCAGACCGGTTGGTTTCTTGGGTTTATCTTCATCGGGCGTCTTCATCCAAAAAAAGTCTTTGATGTTGTAGATTCTACAGATTACTCTTAGAACGTTGCGGTTTAGATTGGCAAATATACGAAAAAAGGAGGTTACTCGTCAAGAAAACGTGGCTTTTCTTTATGGAATGCTGGGCAATCGTTAGAAGAATCGGCTTAAAACAAAAGTTCCGAGTGATAGCCCAAAGGCTTTTGCTCGGAACTTTCGTAAGCGTTATGCTATTAGAAGGGGAGATCGTCGTTGTTATCAGCCGGTGCAGGAGGTGTCGGGAAACCTCCGGCGGGAGCTTGGGGCGCAGCGTAAGCGGGGGCTTGGGCGCCAAATCCGGGAGCGGGTTGGGGGAATGCAGGTGCAGCTTGACGAGCATCGGGGTATGCTTGACCGGGAGCGGGTGCGCCTTCGGTTGCGGGCTCAGCCTTCCATCCGCGTATGCTAGTATACCAACGTCCGTTATATTCGCGGCTCTCGATGTCGAAGCTAAGTTTGATAGTGTCGCCGGGGTTTAAAACGAACTGGTCTGCTTTTTCTCCGAAGAAATCAAAGTGGATTTTTTTGGGGAAACTTTCAATAGTTTCAAGAACGTATTCGCGTTTTTTCCACGGATTTCCCATTTTAGATGTGCCTGAAACTTCGGGGAGGGCAAGTATGATTTTGCCAGTAACTTCCATTTTGGATGATTTTATATAAGTTTGTTCCTAATTATTTAAAATAGAGGAGTCGGGAAAAGAAAGGGTGCTTACTCTTCCAATATATTTCCCTACAAAATTAGTGAAACATTGGCTTGTTAGCAAATTTTAGGTTGAATATTTCATTGTAGAACGGAAACTTTTTTTTAATTTCGCAGTTAAAATAAGATAGGCAAAATTAAGCGATAACAATATGTCACCCGCCTCACCTTGGAAAGCTACCTCACGTAAAAGTTTGCTCTTTTGTCATTTAGGCGCCCTTTTAGCCGTTGGCATGTGGGGCGGCTCTTTCGTCTCGACAAAAGTTCTTGTCAATAACAACCTTGGTCCGGTCGAAATTTATATTTACCGCTTCCTGTTGGCTTACGTGTTAGTGTTAATTGGAAGCCATACGAAGCTGTGGGCAAACTCATGGCGAGATGAATTGCTGTTTTTAGTGTGTGGACTTTGTGGTTCGTCAATTTATTTTATCGCAGAAAATACGGCGGTTACATATACTCGAGTGTCTGATGTCTCGATGATTACAACATTGTCGCCGTTATTGACAACGCTACTAATTGGTGCGCTTTATAAAACCGAACGGCCCGGAAAATGGACTTATTTCGGCTCGTTGATTGCGTTTTTGGGTGTCGGATTTATTATATTTAAAGATGGATTCAATAGTAGTGTTTCTTCATCTAACGGTCCGGATGCCCTCTCAACTACGATTGGCGATTTGCTTGCTCTCGGTTCTGCTTTTTCGTGGGCAATTTACAGCCTTGTCTTGCGAAAACTAAATGCAACTTATACCGCTCAGTTTATTACCCGAAAAACCTTTTTCTATGGCTTGGTAACGGCAATTCCATTCTGGATTATATCTAAAGAGCCGATATCTTCTCCGGAAGTATTGTTAAAGCCTGAGGTGTTTATGAACCTACTTTTTCTCGGAGTGATGTGCTCAATGTTGGCATATCTTCTATGGGCTTGGGTGATGGGTAACCTCGGAGCGATTAAGACAAATAATTATTTATATATTCAACCGATTGTTACGATGATCATAGCGGCAATATTGTTTGATAACGACCCGATAACTATAATCGGATGCCTAGGCTGTTTCTTGATTATCGGTGGCTTATGGTTAGGAGATTATATGACTCGTCGCGAAGCGTTGAAGCAATAACGATTAATTGTATAGGTTACAAAAACAGCGCTCTACATCCGGTGTGATGTAGAGCGCTGTTTTTGTAACCTTCCGAAATAGTCTGACTTTTCGGAAGGTTACGATTTTTTACCTAAGCTTTCTCTGAAAGTTCGAGCCATCTCATCTCTTTTTCATCGATGATCTCTGATAATTCATTGTAACGTTGCGATTTCTCGTTGATATCAGCGATTGTTTCTCCGGATTTGAATAGCTGCTCAAGTTCGGCTTTCTCTTGATTTAGTTTATCGAGTTCATTACTGAGCGCTTCAAATTCTTGACGCTCTTTAAACGTCATTTTAATGCGTTTCTCAAGCCCCCCGCGGCTGAGTTTTACAGCCGGATTATCGTCTGAGGTTTGTGGTTTTGCAGTGTTATTAGACGCATCTTTCGTCGCGGCAAGTTTTTTCTGGCGCTCTTGTTCGTCGCGCCAACTACGATATTCGCTATAGTTCCCCGGAAAATCTTTCACATTGCCATCGCCTTCAAAGACAAACAGATGGTCGGCGATTGAATCAAGGAAGAAACGGTCGTGGGAGATTACGATAACACATCCTTTAAATTCGGCCAGGTAATCTTCAAGAATGCCTAACGTTACGATATCGAGATCGTTTGTCGGCTCGTCGAGAATCAAGAAGTTAGGCGAACGCATCAAGACGGCAGCCAAATGGAGCCTACTTCGTTCACCGCCACTTAATTTTGCTATATATTTTTGTTGGTCGGCAGGGGTGAATAGAAAATGTTGCAGAAATTGCATTGGAGAATAATGAATGCCATCGTTGACAACGATATCTTCTGCTAATTCTGTTATGGCATCAATTACTTTTTTATTTGCGTCGAAATCGATGCCTTCTTGGCTATAATATCCGAACCGCACGGTTTCTCCTACATCGAAATGACCGCTGTCTGGAGTAACCAAGCCTTGAAGCATTTTGATAAATGTTGATTTGCCGGCACCGTTGCGCCCTATAATGCCGACTTTCTCATAGCGCGAAAAGATATAATTAAAGTCGTCAAGCACGACCTTGTCGTCAAACTTTTTGGAAACACCGACAGCTTCGAAAATTTTTGAGCCGATATATGACGACTTAACATTGAGGTTGACATTGCGCTCGCGAAGGTCGACTTGTGAACGTTTCTTCAAGTCGTAAAACGCGTCAATGCGATATTGCGCTTTCCCGGCACGAGCTTGAGGCTGGCGGTTCATCCATTCCTGCTCTTTACGCAACGTGTTTTTGACCTTCGCTAATTCAGAGGTCATGCCGTCAATGCGCTCGTTGCGTCGACGGAGAAAATTATTGTAGTTGCCGTTATAGGTATATAAATTTGTGCGGTCGATTTCGATAATTTTGTCGCAGACACGATCGAGAAAATAGCGGTCGTGAGTGACCATCAATAACGTTGCTTTTGAGCGTGAAAGATAGTTCTCAAGCCATTCGATTGTTGGAATATCAAGGTGGTTGGTCGGCTCATCAAGAATAAGAAGTTCCGGCTCAGAGGCAATCACTTTAGCCAAGGCGATGCGCTTACGTTGTCCGCCCGAAAGATTTCTAATCAGAGTTTCTGACTCAAATACCTCCATTTGAGTCAGTAGTCGCTTCAATTTTTCGTCATTACCGGTGTATTCGCTAACAGTAGAATCGAGTGGCAGCTCTGGCGTTTGCTCCAAAAAGCCGATTTTTAGATCTTTTTTGGGCGTGATTTTGCCGGAGTCGGCAGACTCTTTTCCTGCAAGGCAACGTAAAAGAGTCGTCTTACCCGTGCCGTTTTTTGCGATAAGGGCAATCTTGTCTCCTTGATTGATACCGAAGGTGACATCGGCGAAAATCATTCGGTCACCATGGCTTTTGGTGAGGTTTTCTATTTGGAGGTAACTAATCATTAGTGAATCGTCGGTTCGTTTCTGACGGAAATTTTTAAACGAGGTCTATAATTGAAATCTATTGCAAAATTACAGAAAATATTTCATTCTACGTTCGTCATCTGGTTCTCATTAGTAAAATCTGATTTTTGGAGTATATACGAGGTATAACGTGAGTTTTGCTCAAATTAATCTAAAATTCAACCTTTCGCGAATCTGTTAGTTACTGTAATTTTGTGTGCTTAAAAAATAATATCTTACATCGAATATGAACATATTGATGTTTAGCAAACTCATTTCCCTCATTCCGGTTATGATGCGTTTATTTAGCGAGTCTGTCAACGCGCAACAAATCGAACGCACAATGACTCTGAATGAGCTTTTTGAGTTGGCTGATAATGTAAGCCTTACGATAAAGAGCGCTGAAAATAGTGGGATGGTGGCAGATTAAGCCGTGAGAGTGGCAAAAAATAATCTGTTTCCGGATATAAATTTCTCTGCATCGGCGACATACAATGGCAATGCGTGGATGACAGACAGAGATTTTAGCAATGGTAAAAATCTAGATTCTCCTCATTTTGGTAATAACTTTGCCTTTGAGGTTGTTCAGATAGTCTACGCCGGCGGAGCTATTAAGCATGGTATAGAGCATGCCTAATATTCAGCTTAGTATTTCGCCGACCCGAGATCTTGCCTATTTTTATCCGGTCCTCTATACGATTATATTAAGTTGTATTCAACTCTCAGGTATTGCAACCGGTTATAGTATTTGGGCATGGAATTGGCAGTCGATGATGGTTGGTATAAAAGAAATATTCGGCATTGCTGCTGTTGTAGGCATTGTAACCGTTGTTTGTCTTTGTTTTTCTGATTTGCGAGGAAAATATAAGGGTGTGATTCCTAAACTTCCAAGCCTTTGGCGTATGGTCAAGTATGATCGTCGCCATTAACAACGTAATCAAAGATTCAACAACGAGGAGATTCAATTACGCTTGAAGATTCAATAACGCCGTTAGGAAAGTCGACGCGCTATAGAAATAAAGTTTGGTAGAGATTGAAACTTTGACTACTTTTGTATTCAATCATAAAGAAAATATGGACGCAGAGACCAGACTTAAACTTGAAGAAAAAGTTGTCGAGATGTTGAAGACGGTGTTCGACCCCGAAATTCCCGTTGATATTTATAGTCTCGGCCTTGTATATAAAATTGATATCGATGACGACGCTAATCTTGTTATTGATATGACAATGACAGCGCCTTCTTGTCCGATGGCTGATTTTATCGTTGAAGATGCAAGATTGAAACTTGAGTCTATCGATGGTTTGAAATCGGTAACAATTAATGTCGTATTTGAGCCGGAATGGACTAATGATATGATGAGTGAGGAAGCAAAACTCGAATTGGGAATGCTTTAATGGGACGAGTTTATTTCATATCCGACCTACATCTTGGGGCAACCTATTTCCCTGATCCGAAGCTTTGGGAAAAGAGGGTTGTTCGTTTTCTTGATTCGATAGCTGAAGATGCTGATGAACTTTATATGTTGGGCGACATTTTGGATTACTGGTATGAGTATCGCAATGTTGTTCCGCGCGGTTTTACTCGTTTTTTCGGGGCTTTGTCGCGTCTTGCCGACAATGGCGTAAAAATATATTGGTTTATTGGCAATCATGATATATGGCTGTTTGATTATTTGCGCAACGAAATCGGTCTAAATGTTATTGACGGATTTGTCGTAAAAGAGATTAGAGGAAAGAGATTCTTTTTGACCCATGGTGACGGCGTAGGAAAATTGAAGCCAACATTCCGCTTCTTACGAGCTATGTTCCGCAGTAAATTCTGTCAAAAGCTTTATGCTGCGATTCATCCCCGTTGGACTATCGCTTTTGCTCATGCTTGGTCAGATTCTTCGCGTGGTTATTCTCCCGATAATGTTCCTTGCTATGAGGGGGCTGAAAACGAACCATTGGTCAAATTTAGCGAAGAGTATTTGCGAGACGTAGATTCTACGATTGATTATTTCGTTTATGGTCATCGTCATATAATGCTCGATTTACGCTTAAATCCACAAGGTTGTCGCATGATAATTCTCGGAGATTGGATATATCATTTCTCTTATGGAGTCTTCGACGGGATTAATTTTGAATTAAAAACGTTCGATTAATAGGTGATTTTTTTGTTTGATTTTGCTCAATTTGAGGATGAAATTTATAGGAATAGCTCAAATTAACAAAACTTAACAAATGACCACTTTTGTTGTTGGATTTGCGATAGGTTCTGCTAATCAGCTGTTTAGATAGTGTTGTGAGCTAAAAACTAATCAAAATGACTCAAAAATTATGTCGCAAAACATAAATAAATATTTTGTTAGCGACAAAAAAAGGGCGACCTTTGCATCACAAACCTAAAACAATCTTTTTTACCTTAGAAATTGTACCTATTGGAAACCAATAAAAAGGCGCTCGTGATGAGCGCCTTTTTATGTATTGTCTGTTGTGTAGTAAAGCCCAATTAAATGTTAGGCTTTCGATTAAATACAACGACGATGTTTTATGTAGAAGAGGATGAGACCTTGGAGGTGTTTGAATGATAGCTTTGAAAAGAGCTTGCGGCGAGTTGCTCGCTGCCATTCGTGAATTATAGTGACGTTTTGAAGATAATCGACAGTTAGACCGGTTTGTCTAATGCGTTCGCAGAAGTCGGCATCTTCAGGCCCGTAGAATATCCGTGTATCTAAACCTCCGATTTGGTCGTATGTAGAGCGACGAAATAATTGACAAGCTCCGATTACATAGTAGGGATGGAGAACGTCTTCGTTGCCGTCATTGACAATATTTTGCTTGTTTCCACAGAGAATGTTGCGTAGCTTTGCGACTATTCCTGGAAACGGCTTTGCGCTTTCTTGTAACTCGCCTTGAGGAGAGCGTAGGGCTGGAGCAACTACACCGCAATTGGGGTGGCTCTCAATGTAAGATGTGAGTTGAAGTATCGCCTCCTGTGTGACGATAGTGTCGTTGTCGAGAAATAATATTAGTTTTCCTGTTGCGTGGCTTACGCCAAGCGAACGTCCGCCGGCAACCCCAAGATTGCGTTCAGCACAGATGATCTTAAGCTGATTGCCGAGCTTTTGATGCCATTTGTTGAGAATATCCGTCGTTGAGTCTGTCGAGCTGTTGTCAACGATTACAACTTCAATATCATTGTTGTTGTCAAGCAAAATCATCAATGACGACATTAGTCGGTCTACTAATGTCGCTCCGTTGTAAGTAATTATGACGATTGACAAACTCAGATGATTGACCATTATCGGAATAGTTTTATTTTCAAAGCTTTAAGTGAAGCTGCGAACTCATTCCATGATGAGAATCGTCTTATCTGTTTGAAAATAAATCGAGGAGAGAGGAAATAGCTGATGTTGTTTTTAAACAACATCCTTTCCATTTCTTTGGCTGAGATATGAGGCAGATTCAAAATTGAATTTCGTTGCACATCTGTTGGTCGATATTCGTTGCCTTTAATCCAGCCATTCTCTTTGCAAATCTTGTAATACTTCGTGCCGGGGAATGGTGATACAATATTAAACATTACTTGGTCTACATCGAGCTTTTTCGCCTCACGCAGCGTTTTTTTAATGGTTTCACGAGTTTCAAGCGGAGAACTGCCGATAAGTACGTTTAACTTTACCGGAACATGGTATTTCTTCAGCAGATTTACTGACCGATATATATCTTCCGGAGTAATTCCCTTTTGGATATATTCCAAAATGCCGGCGTCGAACGATTCAATGCCGAGGTCGACATAGCAACAACCACTCTCCCCAAGCATTTGGGCAATAGGTTCGGTTATCGCGTCAACGCGCGCTTGACACCCCCATTTGAGCCCGTGCGTTTTAAAAATTTCACACAATTGGCGTGTACGAGTTTCATTCCAGATGAAATTGTCATCCATAAAACCAATTGCGCGGTATCCCTCGGCTACCAACATCTCAATTTCAGTTTTGACGCTGTCAATAGATCTGAAACCAATAGGAGGTTTGTGGCCAGGATGAGTTGACTCATATTCTATTTCGCGAGCAAAAGTTAGAGAAGATGGTACGCAGTAGATACACTTGTATGGGCAGTTTCGCGACGTGAACATAGTCGTGTAGGGCCCGGTTTTCAATTTCGGATTGTGATAAGTGCGTCCCTTCAATAAGTCTCTTGCCGGGAAGGGGAGAGAATCAAGGTCTTTTATCAGAGGGCGGGGAGGATTATTAATGATTCCTCCATCTTTGAGATAAGATATGCCCTTAATATCAGAAATAGGTTCTTTGTTTATTTTTGCTTGGAGAAGTTCAAGCGCAGTCTCTTCCGGTTCACCTCTTACGATATAAATATTTGAGTCGACTAGACATTTTGCCGTATAATATGTTGAGCCGGGACCGGTAAGAATTATCGGAGTCTGAGGATGATATTCGCGAATAATATTAATGGCGTGGATGTCGCTTTCAACCGATAGATTAACCGTCCATATAAAATAAAAATCAGACTTATCTTGGCTCAAGAAGTTGCGAAAATCTTTTTCCTCTGCTTTGTCATAGACAAAATCTTGTAAATCGGCATCACAACTTAATCTATTCCTCAAAAAAGCAGCGAGAGTTAGCTCGTATATATTAATCATCGGATAAACTATACGAGTGCAACCGGCCGAACGCTCTGGCGCTTGTCTGTTATCGAAACAAGGAGGAACAAGAAATGTAAGTTTCATTATAATTTCAGTTATATTTACCGGAGATGCCGGAATTTACTTATATATAAACGCAGATAAAGCTGGCAATATTGTTTGCCGGTGTAATGATTTGCTTTGTCAAGCAGACCTAAATCGGCAGTTTGGCAAATAGTTTCAATGTCTTTAAGCCACCGAAAGAAATGATAGCTCCGATTTTGTTTTTCAGCCGAACATTCGGGTTGCGGAGTGCTAGAGAACGATTCTCCCTAATAACATTGAGACATCTTTTTGTCGCCTCCGGGTTGTTGACCTGCTTACGAAGCATCAGCATTAATATGTTAAAATGAGCGCTGAATTGTCGGTCAATGGCTGCCGGCAGTAATTCGCGGTGTCGCTCCGACATATATTCGACAATTCGGTCGGTAACATCTAATGCATCAAGACGCGCTAGACTCCATTGATGCATAAAACTGCCACCGTTCTGTCGGTAAAAGTATAGTTTTTCGTCGAGATATGCTATTTTAGAAGCCCCTTCATAGAAGCGATAAAATGCATCGAGATCTTCATATCTGATATGTTCGCGAAAGCGGATATTGCTACCCAATAATTCGCGTTTTATTAGCATCCCGCAAGGCGAGTTGAGTATTAAATTTTGGTATAGAGCTCGTTTCATTGCCGTAGGATAATCCATTACCAATGTTTTTTTGAGCTTTATTCTTTTCGGCTTAAATTCGGTGCTTTTATCCAAACCGCAAATACAGACATCTGATTTGGTCTTTTCTAATTGTTTGAATAAAATCGCAAGCGCTTCTGGATATAGGCAATCATCGGCATCAACAAAGCCTAGATATTTCCCCTTGGCGAGGTCAATTCCTCGGTTTCTCGCCTGCGATACGCCGCCATGGGGGTTGTTGATTATCGTGAAGCGAGAGTCGTTATTACAGAAATCAGTTGCAATTTGTCGAGAGTTGTCAGACGAACCATCATCAACGATTATTACCTCAAAATCAGAGAATGTTTGTGACGCGATTGACCGCAGAGATTCAGATAGGAATCTTTCGGCATTGAAGACCGGAATGACAAGTGAGACCAATGGAGTTGCTACTCTTTGGCCTTGATTCCGGAAATTTGAAAAACAATCAGACATCATATAGAAAAAACGTCATAACGCTCACTTTATTATTGTATTTATCCTCTAAATCACCTATATTTGTTGATTGAAAAACAAACTAGAGAATAATGAAGACAATATTTATAACCGGAGGTTCAACCGGTATCGGAAAAGCATCAGTCAAGAAATTTTTAGATGAGGGGTGGAATGTCGCCTTTATGGATGTAAACACTGCAGAGGCGGCGAACACCATCGCTGAGTTGAAACAGCCTGATCGTGTGATTTTTCTTAAGGGAGATACGCGTAATCGTCAGGAGGTGGCAGAAGCTGTTAATAAAGCAGTTGAGAAATTTGGCAGTATTCACAGTGTCTTCGCTAATGCCGGAATTCATCGTCGCAATACGATTCTTGACATTACTGATGAAGAACTTGATCTGATGATTCAGACAAATATTTATGGAACTGTTAACACCCTTCGTGAGACGATTCCCACCTTAATTAAAGCCGGAGGCGGCTCCATTGTGATCAATGCCTCCGACCAATGGTTTGTCGGCAAGCCTCATAGTTTTGGATATGGTTTGACAAAGGGTGCTTTGGGGCAAATAACTCGAAGCCTTTCAATAGACATGGGGCAATATAATATTCGAGTAAATGCAGTTTGTGCCGGAACGATCCATACCCCATTGGTTGACAATCTCTTTGCTAAATTCTCAAAGATTGAGAATAAATCAGTTGCTGAATATTGGGCTGAAGAAAACGCTCTCTATTCTCGCGGTCGTGTCGGTACTCCTGAGGAAGTTGCCGAAATGGTCTACTTCCTTGCGTCAGATAAGTCATCATTTTGCACCGGTGGTCACTACCTCATCGATGGCGGTTTAGTCGCCGGCTAGTTACTCTTTCTGAGTAATTTACATATTTCCTTGCAAAGTTGAGAAATAGCGCGAGCCGAAGACGGATTTGTCTTCGGCTCGCGGTGTATACAGTCTGAGTTATGTGAAATCTTTTAGACTATTCAAAGATGTGTTTCAGCTTTGAAAAGAGACGATTGCTCGTTGTTGAGTCTGGCTTGATTTCAGGCTTATCGCGCAACGACTCAAATGTAGCTTTTGTTTTGTCATCGAGCTTTTCGGGGATGTAAACCATTACGTTGACTAATTCATCGCCGATTGCGCCTCCTTGAGGATTGGGTAAGCCCTTACCGCGAAGACGCAAAACTTTTCCGGGTTGCGTGCCGGCCGGAATATTTAGGCGAACGCGTCCGGAAATTGTCGGAATTTCTGCAGAGCCGCCAAGTGTTGCTGTAACGATGTCGAGCATCAAGTTGTAGATTACATCGTTACCGTCGCGAATCAATTCGGGATGTTTGATTTCTTCAATAACAACGAGAAGGTCGCCATTGATGCCGCCTCGACGAGCTGCGTTGCCTTTCCCCTTGACAGTGAGAGTCATGCCCTCTGAAACGCCTGCCGGAATGTCAAATGAAACGAGTTCTTCTTTCTTTTCGATACCTTCGCCATGGCAATGCTGACAAAGGTCTGAGATAATTTTACCTTCGCCTTCACATTGCGGACAGATGCCGATTGCTTCTTGCGGACCGAAAAGTCCGTGAACAACTTGGCGGACAGTGCCGGTCCCGTTACAAGTGGGGCAAGTTGATGTTGCTGTACCGTTTTTAGCGCCGGTGCCGTTACATTTGTCGCATTTGATATATGTAGGAATACGGAGAGTTTTCGATGCTCCTTTTGAGATTTCCTCTAAGGTGAGTTTTACCTTAATGCGCAAATCAGACCCGCGACGTTGAGGCTTTTGTCTGCGTCGGCCGCCGGTTGCTCCGCCAAAACCTCCACCGAAATCGAAGTGTCCACCGAAGATATTGCCGAATTGAGCGAAGATATCATCCATTGACATACCGCCTCCGCTAAAGCCTCCTCCGCCGAAACCTTGCGGACCCATTGAGTGACCAAACTGGTCATAACGCTGGCGCTTTTCGTCATTGGAAAGCACTTCGTATGCTTCGGCTGCTTCTTTAAACTTATCTTCAGCAGCTTTATCACCCGGATTTTTGTCAGGGTGATATTTGATAGCTAGTTTGCGGTAGGCTTTCTTTATTTCGTCGGCTGTAGCAGTCTTGGAAACCCCCAGCACTTCATAATAGTCTCTTTTGTTTTCCATACAACGTTAGCTTACTGGGCTACTACAACTTTGGCGTGGCGTAATACTTTGTCATTAATTGTGTATCCCTTTTGGACAGTGTCTTTGATGTTGCCTGACGGAGTTTCGTCGTCTGCCGGCACCATTGCGACAGCCTCGTGAAAGTCGGGATCGAAGCCGGCGCCGGTAGATTCCATTGCCTTAACACCGTTGTCTCCGAGATATTTTACGAGTTTGTTGTAAATCAACACCATGCCTTCTTTTACAGCGTCAGCATCAGATGTGTCTTTGATTGCGTCAAGACCGCGTTCGAAGTCGTCAACGATGGGCAGGATGCCTTGAAGGGCTTTTTCAGATGCGTTTTTGATGAGCTCTGTGCGTTCGCGAAGAGTGCGTTTGCGGAAGTTGTCAAACTCTGCCATTAAGAATAGATATTCTTTTTTTTCTTTAGCAACTTCTTCTTCTTTCGCGCTCAACTGTTGACGAAGAGCTTCGATTTCAGAGGGTTCTTCCGGAGTTTCAGTAGCGTCGCTATGAAGTTCAGCGTCGCCGTTTTCGGGGTTGTTGATGTTTAACTCCTTCTGATTTTGCTCAGAAGGGGTGTTATGTTGGTTTTCAGTAAACTCGTGGGCCTTATTTTTCATTATTTTTATATCTTTTTAATAATCAGTTATAGCAAAAACTTTGCCAAACTTTCACTTTTGAGTAATCAATTTAGGTTAACTCCTTAAGGAGATAACAACAGTCATCTCCGAAGGGTTTATTTTCAGTAAGTTTCGGCATGCTCTTGAATAAGCCGAATACGGCAGAACCACTACCTGACATTGATGTATATGTCGCGCCTAAATCAATAATTTGTTGCTTTATATCAGCAATACGGGGATACTTTGCGAAGATAGATGCCTCGAAATCATTCACCAAATTACCTTGCCATTGCTCGATCGGTAGGTTAATTACTTCTAATAACGGCTTGGACGGGATTTTTGGGGTCAAGCCGGCGTATGCTTCGCGAGTTGGCACAGAAACATCTGGCTTAACGATTAATATCCATAACCCCTTAGGTAAATTCAGAGAAATAGGGGAGAGGGTAGTGCCGATACCCGTGCATAACATTGGCTTATCGTAGATAAAGAATGGGCAGTCTGCTCCAATGCTAGCGGCGATATCTGCTAATAGTTCAAGCGAACCGCCGAGGTTAAACAAATCATTTAGAGCGAGCAGGGTGTGAGCCGCGTCAGCAGAGCCACCACCTAGTCCGGCTCCATCAGGTGTTTGTTTGTCTAGGTAGATTGTAACCGGCGGAATATCAAAATGCTCTCGTATAGCAGTCAATGCTTTGTATACAAGATTTTTCTCCATCGGACAGTCTACCTTGCGTCCTGAGCAATGAAGCGAATCGATTCCGTCCGGAGCTTCTACAATTTCGAGAATATCGTATGACGGAACTGCTATCATTATTGTTTCAAGATTATGATAGCCGTCGGCTCTTCTTGAAATAACGTTTAGTCCGAGGTTGATTTTTGCGTTTGGAAATCTGAGCATTTTGCAGATGTTTAAACGTTTGTAAGAGAAAATCAACGCATTAGCTTAAATGCGTCATGGCTATTTTTTTTGCAAAGTTAGCCATAATCAGACGGATTCTCTAATTTTTTTAGTTATTTTGCAACCAGGCCTCATCTTTTGACGTCTAATTCACAAAAGCCTTCGCAAGAAGGCGATGTGGAGAGAATTCTTCGCGACTTTTGATTAAACTGTATAATACCACTTCTATGAAAAAGATATCCGCTCTCATCCTTGCTGCCGTATTGGCTTGCTCATCCGTGTTTTCGCAGACGCCTAAATCGAATGCAGATTCAACACCAATCTCTAAGAGTCATACCGTTGTGGCAAGTATAATCGTAAATTCTGATACGATTTTTCAAACAACGGTTGACACAACAGCGAGATCGGTTGCGTTTTCTTCGTTTACATCTTCCAAAGCTCCCAAAATAAGTAAACACGATGGTGAATTAGTGCTTAGTTATGACGGGAATGAGTATGTGTTGGCAGACTTGTCTGAAGATGCAGAACTGTCAAATTCGCTGAATTCTCTCGACGATTTTGATCTCAATCAAAAGGTGAGTGACAATAACGATTTAGAATTTGTCGCAGTGGTGCTTGCAATTATTTTCGGCTTTCCCTGTGCTACGATTATTATAGGGCTGTTTCTCGGTTTGTCATTTGTGCATAAACGTAATCGAGAGCGCAACGAGTTGATTAATAAAGCTATAGAATGTAATTATCAATTACCAGAAGCTTTTTATATGGTGCAAAAGAATATCAATGGCGCGCCAACGTCGCCTATGCGAGATTCTCGTAAATTTTACAGGGCAACGACTTTGATGGCCGTTGGTTTGTCATTGATTATTTTTGCTATTTGGGTTGACGCTGCTTTCTTTGTTGTAGCCGGCGGTATCCCCTTATTAATGGGTATCGGACAATTGATTGGATATTTTTGTGTGCCGACACTATCGGACAATCCAACCAATCGTCCGTATTATGGTCCACAGATGGGTAATCAATCACCAATACCTCCCTCTCAACCTCAAGAGCCGATACATCAGTCGATGTCTAAACAGATGTCAACCAACGAGCCGATGGGTGGTCAGCAAACACCTCCGCCCTACAATCCTTCTTAACGATTCTTATTTTAAGTATACACATATAGATTATACATAAGTTCCCTTTACTAGTAATGGTAAACCGCCGACTTGAAGAAATCAAGCTGCTAGCCCTCTGTATGGCTTCAGACAATCGCGAGGCTTTTTCGCGACTTGTCGAGATTCATCAGCAGGGCCTGAGGCGGTTTCTCTTAAACCTTACTAATGGGAATGTTGATCTCACCGATGATCTTGCCCAAGAAACGTTCATTAAGGCTTGGTTGGCAGTTCGTTCCTTCCGCGGTTTGTCAGGATTCAAAACTTGGCTTTATCGAATAGCGATTAATGAATACTCTACATATTGTCGTCAGTTAGCCAGGTATGGCGAGACAGATACCGATATGAGTCAACTTATGCTTGAGGATCACTCATCTACGACTCAGAGCACAGATGCTAAGATCGATGTCGAATCCGTATTAAAGCATTTGCCCGAAAAAGAGCGATTAGTAACTTTGCTCTATTATCTAGAAGAGCTTTCTGTAAAAGAAATTGTGAAAATAACGGGTATGCCAGACGGTACGGTAAAATCGCATTTAAGCCGAGCGCGTGGTCATCTATCCAAGCTCCTTACTGAATAATTATTCGCGAGACAAATTCCCTATTAGCCTTAATCTGAAATATAATTATGAGTTTAAAACAGGATAAAAATCAGGAACTTACAATTCGAGAATTGGATGCTCGAATTTCCGCGCATCTTTCACACAAGTTGCCAAAAGCCAACGAAAATCGTTGGTTTACTCCGAGAGTGATGCACCGCCTTCCCGAACGATCGTATTGGGGGGGAGCCTTAATTGGGCAGGGGATTTGTTATTTGCTAGGTTTTGTTGCATTTTTAGCTGTAATAGTCGTTTCTTATAATTGGATTCTACATACAGACGTGTCGTTTTTAACGATTATGATGATAGCCTTTACGTCGATAATGGTTACGATATGTGTGTGTGTTATGCTTGTCCCGTCGTTAATTAAAATATTGCGAGAACCTTGATGTTATTGCAGTTGTTTTCTGACTTGAAATTTGGATAGGAGGGGGGAATTTGGTAATTTTGCGTTGCGAAACGCTAAGAGATAACTTCTTAGAGCATCGTAAGAGGTCATTGTGTTGACTGCGAGCTATTTAAAGATGCTTAAAAGTTGTCGCTATGACTTTGTTTTATTAAGTGATTTGTCTGCTGTAGGTATTGTCAGACGTCAATACTCCGTTAAAATGGAAAAGGATTTATTGCTGGATGGCCTTAAGGTTAGAATTGAAGTGACCGGCGAAGGGCGTCCGCTGATTCTGATGCATGGTTGGGGTTGCAATCATACAACAGTAAAGTCTATTGCTGCCACTGCTGCTCAGACCCATACCGTCTACAATATAGATTTCCCCGGATTCGGAGACTCGCAAGAGCCGACTGAAGTTTGGGGTGTTGAGCGTTATACGCGTTTGATTGAGGAATTGGTTGCTAAAGAGAGTTTAGAATCACCGGTGTTGATTGGTCACTCTTTTGGCGGTCGAGTCGCGATATTGTATTCTTCTCGCAATAAGGTTGATAAAGTTATTTTGGTTGATGCAGCCGGCATAAAGCCTAAACGTTCGCTGAAATACTATTTGAAGGTCTACTCTTTTAAAGTCGGTAAACGTTTTTGGGAGCTGTTGCTTGGTAAGGAAAGGGCTCAAAAACGTATAGATGAAATGCGAGCTAAGCGAGGCTCAAGCGACTATGCCGGAGCGTCACCGATGATGCGTCGTATCTTGTCGAAAGTTGTCAATGAAGACTTGACCGAACTATTGTCGATGATTTCTTCTCCAACGCTATTGATTTGGGGTGAAGATGATACGGCGACCCCTCTTTCCGATGCAAAAAAAATGTCGCGATTGATTCCGGATGCCGGACTTGTTAGCTTTCCAGGATGTGGTCACTATAGTTTCCTCGATAATCCGATTCAATTCCGCGCCGTTCTCTCTTCATTCCTTAAAAGCTAAATTGATAAATACTCGAATATCCACTAATGGAAAAGTATCATATTATTTTGCAGATATTGACTGTTATAGTTGCGATTTTAGATCTATATTTCGTCTATTCTCGTGACTTGATGATGCTTCAGCAAAATTCATATCGCAATGAGCGTTATCTTCGTTGGTTCCATCAAGCTAAAGAAAGCACAACAACCGGCAGAATTGCTTGTATGTTTGCTCTCTTTGTGCTTCTTGTTGAAACCAAACCGACCTTATTGGCTTGCCTTGTTGTTATCATGTTGCTTGCTTGGCAAGCATACTCCTTGGCGCGACGTAAGTATAAGAAACCATTAGTGCGCACGAAGCGTGTTAATCGCATTTTTGCTACGATGGTAGCCGTAACAGTTGTTATTATTGCCTTAAGTTGGTTGTTCTTCGGTCTGGAGGGCTTTTTCGCGATTTTAGTTGCTTCTCTTTGGGTTTCGCCCATGATTCTTCTTTTCTCTAATTGGTTGCTTAAGCCGGTTGAGAAACATATAAATAAGAAATTTTATGATGAAGCTGCGTCGATTTTAGCGTCGATGCCCCAACTAAAAGTTGTAGGTATTACCGGCAGTTATGGTAAAACATCAACAAAGCATTACCTTCATCGCATACTCTCTGAGCATTTCTCAACAACGATGACTCCCGGAAGTTTCAACACTACTTTGGGCGTTATTCGTACAGTTCGCGAGTATTTGAAACCTTACGACGAGGTCTTTATCGTAGAGATGGGCGCAAAACAGCCGGGCGATATTAAGGAGATAGCCGAGCTTGTTAAGCCATCTGCTGCAATAATTACAGCTGTAGGCGAGCAACATCTTGAGACCTTCAAGACTATTGAGAATGTACAGAAAACGAAGTTTGAACTCGTAGATTCGCTCCCTTCTGACGGATTCGCAGTTCTAAATAATGATTTTGAATATGTTGCAAATCGAGAGGTTGGTGATGTCAGAGCTTTGCGCTATGCCGTTTCTAATATAGAAGGCGTAGATTTTAAAGCTGAGGATATTAAATATAGCTCTCGTGGCACAACCTTCCGTGTTGTTGGCGGAGATTTGAATGAGCCGCTTGAATTGCATACATCCTTGGTTGGTGAATGTAATGTTTCTAATCTATTGGCTGCGGTGATTGTCGCTTTGAAATTAGGCGTTCCTGCAGCGAAAATTAAGTATGCCGTTTCTCAAATAGAGCAGGTTGAGCATCGCTTGAGCGTTAAGCGAGTTCCGGGAGGGTTGACCATTATTGATGACGCGTTTAACTCTAACCCAACCGGCTCTAAAATGGCGGTTGAAGTGCTTGGCTTGATGAAAGATGAGGGCAAGCGAATCATCATCACGCCCGGGATGATCGAATTGGGCGATCGTCAGTATGATGCTAATCGCGACTTTGGATGTAATATCGCTAAGAATGTTGATGCCGCAATTGTTGTCGGTAAATATAATCGAGAGGCAATTCTTAGCGGAATTGAAGATGGCGACATGGCGTTGGAAAATGTCTATGTTGTTGATAGTTTCTCCGAAGCGCAACAACAGCTTCATAAGATTGCTGCTCCGGGCGATATTGTTCTCTATGAGAATGATCTCCCTGACACATTCAAGTAATAATAAATCGAAATAATCCGTAGAGTTACTTAGATATATGAAAACCAATATCGGTGTTTTCTTCGGCGGCCGTTCGACTGAACATGAAATTTCGGTCATATCCGCCAATCAGGCTATTAATGCCATTGATAAATCAAAATATGATGTAACCCCCGTATATGTTTCAAAAGAAGGCCGTTGGTTTACCGGTGATGCTCTTTTGAATTTGCGCAATTATCGCGATATGAAGGGGCTTGAAAATCTCGTTGAAGAAGTTTATATGCGCCCCGTACATGGCGATTATAATCTCTATTTTCAGAAACCGAAAGGGTTGTTTGGTAAGAAAGAAATCGCATGTAAACTTGACGTCGTAATACCTGTATTCCATGGCGCTAATGGCGAGGATGGCACGTTCCAAGGAATTCTACAGGCTATCGATATCCCTTTCGCCGGATGTGACACTCTTTCGTCGGCTAACGGCATGGATAAGATTACAATGAAGATGATTCTTCGAGAGAATGATATTCCTGTTGTCGATTATGTTTGGTTTACAGATCGTCAGTGGTTCTCAGACCGCGACAATCTTGTAGAAAAAATCGAGAATAAGATTGGTTATCCGGTAATTGTAAAACCATCAAATCTAGGATCTTCTATTGGCATCGGCTGTGCTCACAATCGTGAAGAACTGTTCGAAAAGGTTGATGATGCCGGCCGTTACGCATCTCGCATTATTGTTGAGCATATGGTTGAGGAATTGCAAGAAATCAATTGCTCTATACTTGGTGATTGTGATGAATATCAAGCCTCTGTCTTAGAAGAACCAATTAAGACAAAAGAGATTCTTTCGTATACAGATAAGTATATGGGTGGCTCGAAGGGTACTGAAGGAATGCAAGCCTCACAGAAGAAAATTCCGGCTGAGCTTCCTGAGGATATGACGAAGGAAATTCAACGTTTGGCTGGCGAAACATTCCGAGTGCTCTCTTGTCATGGTGTTTCGAGAGTAGACGTAATCGTCGATAAGGCTACACGTAACATTTATGTCAACGAGATTAATACGATTCCCGGTTCGTTGTCATTCTATTTATGGGAAGCTAGCGGCATTAGTTTCTCGTCATTGATGGATCGTCTTGTTGCTCTCGCCGTGAAACGTAAGACACGCCAGGGCCAGAAGACAACATCTTTCTCTCAGAATATCTTCGCTCTTGGTGGAGGCACAAAGGGTGGTGTCAAGGGTGCTAAAGGCGTAAAAGCTTAATCTTAAAATTCCCCGGAATCCCCGGTATGGAGATTATTAAAGCTAAAAAATTTCTTGTCCGCTCTCTATTTGATGGGGAGCGGACTTGTCAATTAATGTTGGTTGATTTAACCGGACCAACGTTAAGCGTGACACCATTTGAAATAGAAACACCCGCTACAATCTTTTTAGATCAGCGGGTGGTATTGTTTGCTTGTCGGCTTACCGAAATTCCGAACTTTGAGTGTCGTTTGCAAAGCTTTTCGGCAGGCGATTTTTCAGAGGCGGCTTTTTCTGCTTTTTTGGCATTGCCGGATATTACTCCCTCAGAAGAGGTCGTAGTGGTTGCCTATTGAAGGTATTGTCACTGTTTTTCTCTCTTTTTCATTTTTTGCATCATCTCATTTCTCTTTCTTAAACTCTCTGCTGCGGCTGAGTTTCCCTTTGCGGTATTGGTGGCAACTTTTGCCGAACTGGGCGTTGATGAGCCTTGATTTTGATTCGCTTGTGACGGCGCATTTTTTGACGCTTGCGGTTGTCTGTTTGTTGCAGCCGATGATGATGCTTTATTTTGATGAGGGCGTGTTGAGGCCGAGGAGTTTGCTGGTATTTCTACGGCATTCGATTCAATTTTTGTGTTGTCGTTATCGACTTTGGCAGAGTCTGTCGTTTCTTTTTTAGGCTTTGGTTTAATGCCATAGTTAAATGGTCTTTGCGAAAAATACTTTTGTGACAGATGTTGACGCATTCTGATGAGTGAAATACTGTCAATTCTGACGATTTCATTTTTATCAGGTTGAGTTATGATGTATCCGGCAATTCTAACCGGAGACATTGTCGTATCTACTCGAACCGACACTTCTCCTGTGCCCTTATTTTTGCCGCCGGCGAGATTGTAGAATGATTTGCCATCGGCATATTCAATAACCATTCTTGCTGTGACAGGATTGGTTGCGGTTGCCATATTAAAGCGCAAAGTGAAGACGTCGTTATTGCGCCAATTAGAGTCGGCAGGCACAGTAAATGTAACCAAACGAGTTGCTGCGCGATTAGAAAACTCAAAGTGGGAGCTCATTGGCCATACATTAACTGAGTCGCCTGCTATAATTATCTGTTCGTTGGTCGCAGATAGTAGTTCTTTTTGTCGGTTTGATAATATATTAATTGTCTTATCATAGACCTCCATATAATCTTCAATATGATGGCCATACCAACGATAAGAGGAGTCTACGGCTTCGGTCGTTACTCCATGAGCGGCATAGATGCTCTGCTTTAGGAGCATCCTTGATGAGTCATCTCCAAATAGATTTTGGTTAAGGTCTACAACAGCCTCGGCAATATGAATGTCTGCCATTAATGATGCCATTTCATCTTTGTCGAGCACTATATTGTTTTTCTTCCCGCAACTTGCAATTAGTAACGGGATGATTGCCGCAATATATAACAACCGCCTCATTTCCATCTGGTTATTCTTTTTTGTCTATTTCTTTTGCGTCTCTATCGGTTTTGCTTGCGTTTTTTGCAAAATATTTGTTATATAGCGGTAGCTCTTTCAGAAATGGCACTTCTGAAATCTGATTTGAGTAAAAGATTATCATCCAGATTATTGCAACCGATATTGCTGCATCGGCAAAATTGAAAACCGGCGAGAAGAAAATGAAATATTCTCCACCGACAATGGGAATCCACGTTGGCCATGTCCAACTCATTAATGGAAAGTAGAGCATGTCGACAACTTTGCCATGAAGGAATGTGCCATAGCCTCCACCTTCTGGGAATAGTTGGGCAACATGTGGGGGCATTGGGTTGTCAAAAATCAAGCCATAAAAAGCACAGTCGATGATGTTTCCGGCTGCTCCGGCAATTATTAATGCAAGGCAGACGAGATAGCCGGTTTTTGCCTCATGCTTGTTGCGCACTCGATATAAGTAATATATCAAGAACCCGACGGTTACGATGCGCAAGAGTGTTAGTAATAGCTTACTTCCAATCTCCCATCCAAATGCCATTCCGTTGTTTTGGATAAAAGCAAGATGAAACCAAGAGAAAATCTCGTAACTTTCACCTAAATAGAAATTGGTTTTTACCCAAATTTTCATTGCCTGGTCGATAATCAATACAGCCAGGATTATTATAAAAGCCATAAGGCCGCGACTCTTGTTAGAGCCACGGCTGACTATGGTGTCGGATGTTTTCAGTTCTGACAAAATCAAAAAGAATTTTAGCTCAGTCAAAGCTGACTATTCGCGTTGTTATTCAACAAGGCTAAGGTTGGTAGCTTATGTTACGACGATTTATAGTTTGTTTGGCTGAGGTGTGATAATGTTAGTCGCAATTACTTCTTGGAGTCTACCGAGAGGGTTGCGTGGGGTACAGCGCGAAGTCGTTCCTTGGGAATCAGTTTACCCGTCAAGCGGTCGATGCCGTAAGTCTTATTCTCAATACGAACTAATGCGTTCTGTAGGTGGGTAATGAATCGAGCCTGACGCTGAGCAAGTCTGCCGGCTTCCTCTTTGCCGAGCGTCGACGCTCCCTCTTCTAAAACTTTGAATGTGGGGGAGGTGTCGGCTGTATCATTGCCATCTGAGTTCATCACATCGGCGCGGAGTAGCTCGTATTCTTTGCGAGCTTTCTCTAGCTTTTGAAGAATGAGCGATTTAAACTCCTCAAGTTCTTCATCGGTGTAGCGGGTTTTATCAGACATTACTTTTCGGTTAAATAGTTTAACGTTTAGTCTATGGGAAAGGAGGAGAGGAAGCTGAGCCTTTTTCCCAGCATATTTGTTTAAACGTTTAACTAATGATTTTGTTCATTAAACAACCGAAGAGGATACCCACTTAGGGTGTCCCTCCGGTTGTTAACTAGTTTTATGCTTTGGTGATTTTTACTTTTACTTCCGTTCCGTCGATGTCAAGAATTTCATCTTCAGCAGGATTGCAAATTGTAGCAGTCGTAACAGAAGCAGCGAGCACCTGTGAAGCGATGTAATCTTTGAAATCGGCAATCGCACCAGCTGTTAAGTCGTTCGATTCAATGACAACATTAATGCGGTCGGTGATATCGTAATCGCGGCTCTTACGGATGTTCTGAATGCGGTTTACAAGGTCGCGAGCGACGCCCTCTTTGCGAAGTTCGTCGGTAATTTCAACTTCAAGTGCTACGGTTACGTTACCTTCATTTGCAACGAGCCATCCGGGAATATCTTCAGAATGGATGTCAACGTCTTGCAATTCAACCTTGATATCTTCTCCTTCGAGAGAAAGAGTGATTGATTCTTCGCGTTCGAGTTGCGCAATTTCTTGTTGACTCATTGCTCCAATCAGGGCGGCTACAGCTTTCATCTTCTTTCCGAATTTTGGGCCGAGTTTCTTAAAGTCGGGTTTGATTGACTTTACGAGTACGCCTTCTTGGTCGTCAACAAGTTTCATCTCTTTAACATTGACTTCTGAGAGAATTAGCGGAGCCATTGCTTCGAGCTGACGGCGACGGTTGTCGCTGTTTACCGGAATCATTATTGCTTGTAGTGGCTGACGAACCTTAATGTTAACTTTGCGACGCAAAGATAATACGAGCGAGGTTACGACTTGTGCCAAGTGCATTCTCTCTTCAAGCGCAGGGTCTATCATTGCTTCGTCTGCAACAGGGAAATCTGTTAAGTGGACAGAGGTAACTTCTTTACCTTCAGCTTCGAGAGCTGGAGCGGTCAAGTCGCGATAGAGGCGATCTGCGAAGAAAGGCGCATAAGGTGCGAGCAATTTCGATATGGTGGTCAGACAGGTATAAAGAGTCTGATATGCTGACAATTTATCGGTGTCAAGACCTCCGCCCCAGAAACGTTTGCGGTTTAAGCGGACATACCAGTTAGAAAGGTTGTCATTAACGAAGTCGTTGATAAAACGAGTCGCGCGGGTGGGTTCATACTCGTCAAGCGCTTCGGTAACATTCTTAACAAGAGTGTTGAGCAACGAAATAATCCAACGGTCGATTTCAGGGCGATCAGCGAGTGAAACCTGAGGCTCAGCTCCTGTAAAGCCGTCTACGTTGGCATAAAGAGTCAGGAACGAATAGGTGTTGTAGAGAGTAGAGAAGAGTTTGCGAGATACTTCCTTTATACCCTCTTCGTTGAACTTTAAGTTATCCCAAGGCGCTGAGTTGGAAATCATATACCAACGAACGGAGTCGCTGCCATAGGTGTCGATAGTCTTAAACGGATCAACAGCGTTGCCAAGGCGTTTCGACATTTTGTTGCCATCTTTGTCGAGTACGAGACCATTAGAGATAACAGCCTTGTAAGCTTTCTTGTCGAAGACCATTCCGGCAATAGCGTGAAGGGTATAGAACCAACCGCGGGTTTGGTCAACACCTTCGGCGATGAAGTCGGCAGGGAAACAAGCGCCTGACTCTACGGCGTCTTTGTTCTCGAATGGGTAGTGGACCTGAGCATAGGGCATTGAACCGGAGTCGAACCAAACGTCGATCAGGTCGGTCTCGCGAGTCATAGGTTTGCCTGACGGAGATACGAGAATGATGTCATCGACATATGGGCGGTGGAGGTCAATGCGGTCGTAGTTCTCTTTTGAATAGTCTCCGGGAACAAATCCTTTTGCTTTATACGGATTCTCTTTCATTACGCCGGCTTCAACGGCTTTGTCGATTTCAGCGTAAAGAGTCGCGATTGAGTCGATACAGATTTCCTCCTTACCGTCAGCTGTGCGCCAAATTGGTAGAGGAGTACCCCAGTAACGAGAACGAGAGAGGTTCCAATCTTGGAGATTCTCAAGCCATTTGCCGAAACGTCCGCTGCCGGTTGTTGCAGGTTTCCACTGAATCTCTTCATTCAGTTCCATGAGGCGTTCGCGGCATGCTGTTGTTTTGATAAACCAGCTGTCGAGGGGGTAATATAAGACGGGTTTGTCTGTTCGCCAACAGTGGGGATAGTTGTGGACATGTTTCTCAATTTTGAACACTTTGTCGTTCTGTTTGAGCCACATGCAGATTTCGACGTCGAGAGTTTCGTCGTTTTCGCCCTTTTCGGGGTCGTAAGCGTTTTTAACGAATTTGCCTTGCCAAGGAGTATATGCTTCAATATCTACGCGCTCTTTTACAAACTCGGGGTCGAGTTGCTCGAGCAAATAGAAGCGACCGCAGAGGTCTACCATTGGTCTAACGTTTCCGTCGCGGTCAATGAGAGTCAACGGAGGGACACCGGATTGGCGAGATACTCGTAAGTCGTCTGCACCGAATGTGCCTGCAATATGCACAATACCAGTACCATCTTCAGTTGTTACATAGTCGCCGGGGATAACACGGAATGCGCCTTCTCCGGGGTTCATCCAAGGAATGAGCTGCTGGTAGTGAAGTCCAATGAGTTCTTTACCTTTCAGTGTTGCGACAACTTCGTAGGGGATGAGTTTTGAGCCCTTCTCGTATTCATCGAGTTTGAGCTCGGCGGCTTTTGAGTTGAACATTTGTCCCATCAGCGCAACCGCTACGACAACTGTTATCTTCTTTCCGCTATAGGGATTGTATGTTCTTACGATGTTATATTCGATTTCCGGGCCAACAGCCAACGCTGTGTTGGAAGGAAGTGTCCATGGCGTTGTTGTCCAAGCCAAGAAATAGGGCTCGCCCCAACCTGTCATCGCTTCAGTCGGATCTGTGCAAAGGAACTGAGCTACGCAAGTTGTATCTTTAACATCGCGATAGCAACCCGGCTGGTTGAGCTCGTGTGAGCTAAGGCCTGTTCCGGCAGCGGGTGAATAGGGTTGGATTGTATAACCTTTATAGAGATAGCCCTTGTCATAGAGTTGTTTAAGCAACCACCAGCAAGATTCAATATAACTATTGTGGTAGGTTACATAAGGATTATCAAGGTCAACCCAATAGCCCATTGAGTTGGTCAATGTAGACCATTCTTTTGTATATTTCATGACCTCCTGACGGCAGGCTGCGTTGTATTCGTCGACAGAAATTTTCTTGCCGATATCTTCCTTGGTTATGCCGAGAGATTTCTCGACGCCCAATTCTACGGGGAGTCCGTGAGTGTCCCAACCAGCTTTACGGTCGACACGGAAGCCTTTCATGGTCTTGTAACGACAGAATATATCCTTAATCGTACGGGCCATAACGTGATGGATGCCGGGCATGCCATTTGCCGAAGGAGGGCCTTCAAAGAACACGAAGGGCGTTGCGCCTTCTCTGAGTTCAAGGCTGCGGCGGAACAAATCGTCAGAGTTCCACTGCGCGAGCACCTCCTTGTTGATATTGGAAAGATTGAAATTGTCGTATTCGTTAAACTTCATCTGGAAGATCGGTTTTTGAATTGTCGATTTGGAAAAATTCAACTGCAAAGATATGATTTTTCATCCACATATACAAATAAAATAGAGGAGGATAACGCATCCTGCGCTATCCTCCTCTTATTCTTTTGAGGGAGTTTTGTTTCGTGATTAAAATGGAGGTGCATCGTTGGATGATGTCAAGTTGGCGCTACCTCCTGACAATGGTGAATTTCCTCCATTTATCGGGTCATCTTCGTCGCTGCTTTGGTTGAAGCGAGAAGAGACAACGGTTTGTGTGGTATGATAATCTTCGTCCCAATTTTGGAATCGAGCGTATTGACTAACAAAACGCATCTTGACATCATCAACTTTACCCGAACGGTGTTTTGCAACGATAAATAGGGCTAAACCTCGAATGTCGTTACCTTCGGCGTCTTCGCCGCTATGTAGGTAATATTCGGGGCGGTGGATGAAGCAGACGATGTCGGCGTCTTGCTCGATAGCTCCCGATTCACGAAGGTCGCTCAACTGAGGACGTTTCGACTGGCTGTCTGTTCCGCGACTTTCCACCGAACGGTTTAACTGCGACAGGGCTATAATTGGGATGTTCAGCTCTTTTGCTAACTGTTTGAGGTTTCGTGAAATCATAGAGACCTCCTGTTCGCGAGAACCGAATTTCATTCCGGAGGCGTTCATCAACTGTAAGTAGTCGATAATTAGAATCTTCACTCCATGTTCGCGCACCAAACGTCGTGCTTTTGTTCTGAGCTCGAAAATAGAAAGAGAGGGTGTGTCATCGATAAAGAGCGGAGCGTTATAGAGGGGCTTTACGCCTGCCATTAGTTTGTCCCAATCGTTAGGGGTTAGACGTCCGCTCTTGATTTTTTCACCTTCAACTTCGCAAGCGTTTGAAATCAAACGGTTAACAAGCTGAAGGTTGCTCATTTCAAGTGAGAATATGGCGGTTGGAATGTTTAGGTTTACTGCCATATTTTTTGCCATAGATAAGACGAACGCTGTCTTACCCATTGCCGGACGAGCTGCGATAATGATAAGGTCGGAATTTTGCCATCCGGAGGTTAGCTTATCAAGCTCGCGGAATTGAGTTTCGAGACCAGACAGACCCGACTCGCGGTTTGCGGCTACTTCGATTTGTTCGAGGGCTTGCTTGATAACTGGGTCGATCTGAGTGACATCTTTTTTTACGTTGCGTTGTGAAATCTCAAACAGGCGTCCTTCAGCTTCTTGTAAAAGGTCATCAACGTCGTTTGATTCGTCAAATGCTTTTTCCTCAATTTGTGCTGAAAAGTTGATAAGTTCGCGGGCAAGATATTTTTGGGCAACGATGCGAGCGTGGAACTCAACGTGAGCGCCGGACGCAACTCGAGCGGTCAACTCAGATATTGCTGCCGGGCCGCCTACGAGCTTAATGTCGCCATTTGCACGCAGACGCTGAGTGACGGTCAGCATATCGATAGATTGTTGCGATGCACCGAGTTGTTGTATCGCTTCGTATATTTTTTGGTGTCCCGGATCGTAGAAACATTCCGGTTTCAGAATATCACAGACCGTTGTGTAAGCATCTTTTTCAAGCATCAATGCGCCAAGCACCGCCTCCTCTACTTCGAGATCGCGCGGCGCGATGCGTCCCTCCTTTTCAAGGAGTTGTTGCTGTAAACGCTTTGCGTCGTTATAATTGTTTTTTCGAGGGTATTTGTCAGATTGTGATTCAGCCATGATTGGGTGTTGTAGATATTATTTCCGGACAAAGTTACATAAATTAAGACAAAATTCCGTAACTTCGTAGTCTAAATCTATCAACAATCTATCAACGTCTTTTCTAGATAAATATCCATAATTATTAATATGCGCAACGGTTTTTTCAGAGTGGCGGCTTGTGTGCCTCCTGTTCGTGTGGCTGATGTTAGAGCCAATACTGCGGCCATAATAGACATGCTTCATCAACTCGAGCAAAAAGAGGTTGAGTTAGCCGTGTTTCCCGAACTATGTGTGACGGGTTATACTTGCGGTGATTTGTTTCATGGCGATTTGCTGATTGATGCTGCCGGAGAGGCTGTTCGTGAAATTGCCGAGGCTACAAAAAATCTTCGAGTTAATGCCGTTATCGGAGCTCCGATGATGTTTGAAAATCGGCTCTATAACTGTGCGATAGTTGTAGGGCAGGGGATGACAAAGTTAACCGTACCAAAGACATATCTTCCGAATTATAATGAGTTTTACGAGCGTCGTCTATGGTCGCCTGCAACAAGAAGCAATGATTCTGATGAGTCGCAGATGCCTATTTCCGCTAATAAACTCTTTCAAGTCAATGCCGTAAAGGTTGGTATCGAAATATGCGAAGATTTATGGGTGCCGATTCCTCCCTCAAGCCATGCCGCGCTTGCCGGAGCTAAGGTGATTGTAAACCTTTCTGCGTCGCCCGATACAATTGGAAAGTATGACTATCTTCGCGATTTGATCTGTCAACAATCGGCGCGTTGTATCTGTGGATATGTCTATGCTGCAGCTGGGTTTGGAGAGTCTTCAACCGATTTGGTCTTTGATGGGAAAGGAATCATTGCCGAGAATGGCAAGATTTTGGCATCAACTCCTCGTTGGCAAGAGGGCCCTCAGATGGTTATCCGCGATCTCGATATTGAAATGATAACCAGAGACCGCTTGCATGCCGGCACCTTTGCCGATTGTGGTGAGCGAGAAAATGCCAATCTGTCATATCCGCTTGTTCAACAAATCAACTTTAATTTGAGCGATTTGCTCGACCCCGACAGCTCTGAGAATTTGCGAGAGAAACTCGATAAGTTGATGTCGAATGACGAAAATGGCGAGAATAGCGAAAATTCGGCGGCAACACTGATGCGCACAATTAATCCTCATCCTTTTGTGCCATCGAATGATGATGAAATCGACCGCCGTTGCGATGAAATTGTTAATATACAGGTTGCTGGATTAGCTCAGCGCTTGAAAGCAACCGGTTGTAAAACGATTGTAGTAGGCATTTCCGGCGGTCTTGATTCGACTCTTGCTTTGCTTATTGCTACTCGTGCTTTCGATCGCCTTAAACTTGACCGCAAGGGCATTATAGGAGTCACAATGCCGGGATTCGGTACGACCGGTCGTACTCACTCTAATGCGTTGACATTGATGGAGGCACTTGGCGTTACGTCCCGCGAGATTCCTATCGGGCGCGCTGTCGAACAGCATTTCTCTGATATTGGTCACGATCCTTCTGTAACAGATGTTACTTATGAGAATTGTCAAGCGCGAGAACGTACGCAGATTCTTATGGATGTCGCTAACCAAGAGGGCGGAATGGTTCTGGGAACCGGTGACCTCTCGGAATTGGCGTTGGGTTGGGCAACCTATAACGGTGATCATATGTCAATGTATGGAGTTAATGCTTCTGTGCCGAAAACTCTTGTGAGATATCTTGTTAGATGGTTTGCGCTCCGTTCAGAGAACCCAGATATGGCAGAGGCGCTTGTTGATATTATTGACACTCCGGTTTCTCCCGAACTTCTTCCGCCGGATGAGTCTGGAAAAATTGCTCAGAAAACCGAAGATCTTGTTGGACCATACGAACTGCATGATTTCTTCCTTTACTATACGTTGCGCTATGGATTCCCTCCCTCGAGAGTCTTTTATTTAGCATGCCAGGCATTCTGGGTTCAGCATCGACGCAAGATTTACCAAGGGAAGGGAGGTATGGAAGTCGGAAAATATGAGCCACGCGTGATACTGCAATGGATGAAGGTGTTCTATAGTCGCTTCTTTAATCAGCAATTCAAACGCTCTTGTATGCCTGATGGTCCGAAGGTTGGTTCGGTTTGTCTTTCTCCGCGTGGAGATTGGCGAATGCCGTCAGATGCATCTTCTGCTCTTTGGCTTGCTGCGGTTGATCGCCTTTCAGAATCATTGCCTGAGGAATAAAATTCGATTTCTCAATTTATTGAAATAATAAAACGGCGTTATCTCAAATCGAGATAACGCCGTTTTATATGCGCTGATATTTGATTACCAAATAATTACTTGTTCTTCGGGAGCGAGGTAAAGTTTATCACCGGGTTTGATGCCGAAGGCTTTCAAGAAGGGAGTGATGTTACGGAGGGTAACGTTAACACGGTTTTCTGCCAATGAGTGAACATCGCCGATAGTGAGGTTGCGTTTCTCTGCATCGCGACAGTTTGTTGCCCAAATGTTTGCATAGTTGAGGTAGAAGACCTGTTCGGGTGTAAATCCGTCGATAAGAGCTTCTTCTGATTCAATATCTACGCCTTTTGCTTTCTGAGAATCAAGGAAGGCAGTGTGGCTAACGCGAAGACCTCCTTGGTCACCGATGTTTTCGCCGAGAGTGTAAGAGCCGTTTGCCATAAGGCCGGGGAGAATTTCGATTTTGTCGAATTGGTCAGCAAGGCCTTTGGTTAGGGTTTGGAAGGCAGCTGCGTCTTCGGGTGTCCACCAATTGGTCATGTTGCCTTTGGCGTCGAAATTACAACCCTGATCATCAAAACCATGGCTCATTTCGTGACCGATAACTACACCGATACCGCCGTAGTTCTCAGCGTCAGAAGCTTCGGGGTTGAAGAAAGGCGCTTGGAGGATAGCTGCGGGGAATACGATTTCATTAGCCAACGGGTTGTAGTAAGCGTTGACAGTTTGAGGTGTCATGCTCCATTCTGTTTTATCAACAGGTTTGCCCCATTTTTCATATTCTTTCTTAGCATGCCACATTGATGCGTTGTGGATGTTATGATAGTAAGAAAGGGCAGGGTCGATTTCAAGTTCAGAGTAATCTTTCCACTGGTCGGGGTAGCCAATCTTAACAGTGAAGCTCATAAGTTTTTCGATAGCTTTGAGCTTGGTTTGTGAAGTCATCCAAGGGAGTTCGATGATGTGCTTACCGAGAGCTTGGCGGAGGTTAGCAACGAGCTCAAGCATCTTTTCTTTCGAGCTTTCAGGGAAGAATTTTTCAACGTAAAGCTGACCGATTGCTTCACCCATATATCCATCGGCAGTGCCAAGCGCACGTTTCCAGCGGGGACGCATTTGCTTAACGCCACTACGAACTTTGCTGAATTCAAAAGATGTTGCTGTGAATTTGTCGCTCAAATAGGGAGCTGCTTGGGCAACATATTTCCAGAGGTAGTAGTCTTTCTTCTCGCGGTCTGTCAGAGATGCGATAAGATTGTCGGCTTGTTTAACAGTGTTGATTTCGGTAACGATTACCTGAGCGGGAGTTTCGATACCCATAGTTTCGATGAAGAAACGATCCCAATTGGTGTGGGGGAACATCTCTTTGAGCTGTTCGATGGATCGCGGATTGTACATCGCCGGAATATTGCGGCTTTCTTCACGAGTCCAAGTTGAGTCAGCCAATGCAGTCTCAATCTTGAGTACATTCTTCATAATGCGAGTTGCCGCTTTCTTTGAGTAGCCGGCGTTGCGCATCTGATTAACGATGAGAGTTTTGTATGCTTCGCGAATTTTTGTATTCTCTTTGTCGTTGAGAAGGTAGTAGTCGCGGTCGCCAAGGCCGAGACCTCCGGCAGACACATACATCGCGTAGACATTAGAGTCAGCAAGGTCTTCCATCGGGCCTGCTCCGAAGAAGGGTGATGCGAAATTGCCATGCATCCAGAGGAAGAGGTCTTCCATTCCTTCTGAGGGAGTATTTTCGATTTTTTTAAGGTCAGCGAGAATCGGAGTAGCGCCTTCATTATTGCGGCGAACAGAGTCCATCCCTTGAGAATAGAGAGTCCAAACTTTGAAAGCGTTTGAATTCTTTTCGGGGGCTGATGCTCCGAGGTTCATGACGATTTCTTTTACGCTTTCCTCTGCTTTGTCGTTGAGCACGTTGAACATGCCGTAGCGGGCATATTCATCTGTGAGCTGATGAGCTTTCATCCATCCGTTGTTAACGTAATGGTAGAAATCGTCGCCGGGATTAATAGAAGTGTCGATGAGCGACTTGTCAACGCTACCGAGATGTTCGGCTCCGGCGGTCACTGTTCCTGCGAGGAATAATGCCGCCAAAGATAGTTTCATTATTTTCATAATACTATTATTGTTGTTTGATTTGTCAATTGTTGAAGAGGAAGTGCATAATGTCGCCATCTTGCACAAGATATTCCTTACCCTCAACACCCATTTTTCCTGCGTCGCGAACAGCGGTTTCGCCTCCGAGGGTTACGAAATCTTCATATTTGATAACTTGTGCGCGGATGAAGCCTTTCTCGAAATCGGTGTGGATAACTCCGGCGCAACGGGGCGCTTTCCATCCATCAACGAATGTCCATGCACGCACTTCGTCTGACCCGGCGGTGAAGAAAGTCTTGAGATTGAGTAATGAGTATGCCGCACGAATTAAGCGAGATACGCCAGATTCCTCAAGGCCGATTTCTTTCAAAAATTCTTGACGTTCTTCGAAAGTGTCGAGTTCGGCAATTTCACTTTCGGTTTGAGCTGCGACAATCATCAAGCCGGCGCCTTCTTCTTTGATAGCTTCTCTAACCGCTTCTACGTATTTATTACCGTTAACAGCGGATGCATCGTCCACATTGCATACATAGAGAACGGGTTTGTCGGTGAGCAAGAATAATTCGCGGGCGAATTTCTTTTCGTCGGGTGTTTCAAGAACGACGCTGCGAGCCGGTTTGCCTTGATCGAGAGCTTCTTTAAATTTGCAAAGCACTTCGTATTGGAATTTAGCTGTTTTGTCGCCGCCTGTTTGGGCTTGTTTTTGAGTTTTGGCGATGCGACTATCTACGGTCTCAAGGTCTTTAAGCTGCAACTCGTAGTCGATAATTTCTTTATCACGGACGGGGTCAACTGTGCCGTCAACGTGGGTGATATTGTCGTCGTCGAAGCAGCGCAATACGTGGAGGATTGCGTCTGTTTCGCGAATATTAGCTAAGAATTTGTTGCCCAAGCCTTCGCCACGGCTTGCGCCTTTTACCAAACCTGCGATATCTACGATTTCAACAGTTGCGGGAACGATGCTTCGTGGATTACACATCTCAACGAGCTTGTTAAGTCGTTCATCGGGAACGGTTATAACACCGACATTCGGCTCGATTGTGCAGAAAGGGAAGTTGGCCGATTGGGCCTTTGCATTGGAGAGGCAATTGAACAAGGTTGACTTGCCTACGTTGGGCAGGCCAACGATTCCACATTGTAGTGCCATGTATGAAGTTTTTTGTTCATTCTGGCTGTCTGATAGGGGGGCAGACGGCCGTAGTTTTCAATTCGGAAATTACTGATTCTTTAAATTGCAAAGTTACGAAAAATTTTTAATATATGTGTAGAAACAAATAGAGCATCGACAGATATAACGTTTTTAGCTCCTACAATACCCAAAAATAGGTGTGTCTTGTTTGGGCTAATTTGGCGGAAATTTTGTAACTTTGCGGTATTGATTTAACCTAAAGCATATCAACCTAAAACCATATCTACCCTATGGCAACTAAACCGTTCCATTATCAGGAGATGTTCCCCCTCGGACCCGATACTACCGAGTATTATCATCTCACCTCCGATTATGTAAAAGTTGAGAATTGGGGAGGCCACGAATTCCTCGTGGTTGATCCTGAGGCTTTGACCGTTCTTGCTCGTCAGGCGACTCACGATAATGCCTTTATGCTACGTCGCGAGCATAATGAGATGGTGGCTAAGATTCTGCACGATCCTGAAGCTTCCGACAATGATAAGTTCGTTGCCTTGACAATGCTGCGCAACGCTGAAATCGCAGCAAAAGGTGAGCTGCCGTTCTGCCAAGATACCGGTACGGCTATTTGCCATGGCGAAAAGGGACAGCGTGTCTTCACCGGTTGTGACGATGAAGAGAAGATTTCTCGCGGTGTTTACGATACTTATACTCAGTGTAACCTCCGCTATTCTCAGAACGCGCCTCTCACAATGTATGACGAGGTGAATACCGGATGTAATCTCCCTGCCCAGATTGATATCCACGCTTCAGAAGGCGACGAATATAAGTTTGTATTCGTTGCAAAAGGTGGCGGTTCGGCCAACAAAACTTACCTTTATCAAGAAACAAAAGCGATCATCAATCCCAAGACTCTCGTTCCATTCTTGGTTGAAAAGATGAAAACTCTCGGCACTGCTGCTTGTCCGCCTTATCATATTGCGTTTGTAATTGGTGGTACTTCTGCAGAAAAGAATCTCGAAACTGTAAAGAAGGCGTCAATTAAATATTACGACAACCTTCCGACAACCGGTAATGAATATGGTCGTGCGTTCCGCGATGTAGAGCTCGAAAAAGAACTTCTCGAAGCTTCTCGCAACATCGGTCTTGGCGCTCAATTTGGTGGCAAATATTTTGCTCATGATATTCGCGTTATCCGCTTGCCTCGCCACGGCGCATCTTGCCCCATTGGTATGGGCGTAAGTTGTTCGGCTGACCGCAATGTTAAGGCAAAAATCAACAGAGAAGGTCTTTGGATTGAGAAACTCGATACCAACCCCGGTGAACTTATCCCCGACGAATTGCGTAACCCCGCTGAAAGCAATGCAGTCAATATCGACCTCAATCGTCCAATGAATGAAGTGTTGGCTGAGCTTGACAAATATCCCGTTGCTACTCGCCTCAACCTTTCTGGAACTATTATCGTAGGTCGAGACATCGCTCACGCTAAGATTAAAGAACGTCTCGATAATGGTGAACCTATGCCTCAATATCTTAAGGATCACCCGATCTATTATGCCGGTCCTGCAAAAACACCTAAGGGAATGGCTTCAGGTTCATTCGGCCCGACAACAGCCGGACGTATGGACCCCTATGTAGACCAATTCCAAAAAGCCGGAGGCTCTATGATTATGATTGCTAAGGGTAACCGTTCACAGCAGGTGACCGATGCTTGCCACGCTAATGGCGGTTTTTATCTTGGCTCGATCGGAGGTCCTGCGGCGATCCTTGCCAATGACTCGATAAAGAAGGTTGAACTCCTTGAATATCCCGAGCTTGGTATGGAGGCAATCTGGAAAATCGAAGTAGAAAACTTCCCCGCGTTTATCCTTGTTGATAATAAGGGTAACGACTTCTTCAAGAAAATTCAGGAGAAGTGCACCGGATGTCCGCTCTCAAAATAACAATATTTTGAAAATTACAATTTAAACTCGCGCCGGATATGAAATTCATTCGGCGCGAGTTTCCCACAAGAAACGATTAACATTTAAATAAATGGCACATAAAGCTCTTCTCATGATCCTCGATGGATGGGGTATCGGAAACCACACCCATAGCGATGCGATCTTCTCTACTCCGACTCCCTATTGGGACTCACTTGTTAAAACATATCCTCACTCAGAACTACAGGCTTCAGGCGAAAATGTTGGTTTGCCCGATGGTCAGATGGGTAACTCTGAAGTAGGACACTTGAATATCGGTGCCGGTCGTGTACTCTATCAAGACCTCGTTAAAATCAATAAGGCAATTGAGTCTGGCTCTATCCTCGATAACCCCGAAATCAAGAACGCATTCTCTTACGCTAAAGAGTCAGGCAAGGCTATGCACTTCATGGGCTTGACCTCGACTGGCGGTGTTCACTCTTCATTTGAGCATATCTTCGCTCTTTGCAATATCGCAAAAGAGTATGGTCTTGAAAAAGTTTATCTCCACTGTTTCATGGATGGCCGTGATACAGATCCCCGTTCAGGTAAGGGCTTCATCGAACAACTTACAGAGCATTGCGGTAAGACCGGAGCAGTTATTGCATCTGTAATCGGTCGTTATTATGCAATGGACCGAGACAAGCGTTGGGACCGCGTTAAGGTTGCTTATGATTTGCTCGTAAACGGCGAGGGTAAGCAGGCTACCGATATGGTTCAGGCTATGCAGGAAAGCTATGATGAAGGAGTTACCGACGAATTTGTTAAGCCTATCAACAACTCTACGGTTGACGGAACAATCAAAGAGGGTGATGCAGTTATCTTCTTCAACTATCGCAATGACCGCGCAAAGGAAATTACCGTAGCGTTGACACAAGAAGATATGCCCGAACATGGAATGAAGACAATCCCCGGGTTGCAGTATTATTGCATGACTCCCTATGATGCGTCATTCACCGGTGTTCATATCCTCTTCCCGAAGGAAAATGTCGACAATACTATTGGTGAGTATCTTTCTTCTCTTGGAAAGACACAGCTCCATATTGCTGAGACTGAAAAGTATGCTCATGTCACATTCTTCTTCAATGGTGGTCGCGAAACACCCTACGAAGGCGAAGATCGTATCCTCGTTCCTTCTCCGAAGGTTGCTACATATGACCTCAAGCCAGAAATGTCAGCTCCTGAGGTAGCCGATAAATTGACCGATGCAATTAATACATCGAAGTATGACTTTATCGTTGTAAACTTCGCAAACGGAGATATGGTTGGTCATACCGGCGTTTACTCAGCAATTCAACACGCTGTTGAGGCTGTTGACAAGGCTGTTGAACAAGTTGTTGAAGCGGCGAAGAAAAACGACTACGAGGTTATCATTATCGCAGACCATGGAAATGCCGACAACGCAGTTAATGCCGACGGTACACCCAATACGGCTCACTCTTTGAACCCTGTTCCTTGTGTATATGTGACAGCTGACGCAAATGCAAAGGTTGGAAATGGTATTCTTGCCGATGTTGCTCCGACATTGCTTCACATCCTCGGACTTCCCCAGCCTAAAGAGATGACCGGTCATAACCTTATTGAAGGTTAAAGGTCGCTATCGCTTAGGAGATTGAAACAAAGAGCAACAGCTCGAAAAATTTTAGATTATTTACTCGGGGAAATTCAATAAGGATTTCCCCGGGTTGTTTTTAGAATAAACTCAAGTCATCATGTCAAAATCAAAAGAAGCAGGTCGCATTGATTTGCGGACCGATATTGAACATGCTAATGAGACGCTTCGTAATCGTCAACTCTGTTTCAGATTGAAACAAACGATGCCGCTAGGAGATGAGTATAACGGTCTTGTCAATGAACTATTCTATGGTAAGATTGGTAAAGATAGTTATATGATGCCGCCTCTGACGGTTGTTGGTGCTAGTAAGATATCGATTGGCAACAATGTCTTCATCATGGATGGCATTTTGCTAATGGGGTCCGGAGGCATTACTATAGAAGATAACGCTCAGATTGCCGCCAATGTACAGATTTTGTCGAACAATCATGATTTGCGTGATCGTGAGGTAATAACCCTTGCTCCGGTGCGTATTTGTCGAGGAGCGTGGATCGGAGCTGGTGCGACAATTCTCCCGGGAGTCACTATCGGAGAGAATGCCGTAGTTGGAGCCGCGTCTGTCGTAACACGAGATGTCGCGCCAAACACTATTGTGGCAGGTAATCCTGCAAAAGTATTGCGCACTTTTGATCCCGCTACAGATAACTATTTTTGATTCTATTCCGTGACTCAAACGAAGTTTGAGAGATACGACAGCCCCCTTCAAAATTTGCTTTCGAGGCAAATAAATGAAGGGGGCTGACGTATGAATATTGACTATTAGTCTACGTTGTGAAGATTGTGGTCCATACGATGTTTCTTTGTAGAAAGGTAGAAACGATCGTATTCGTTCGGTGCAATTTCGATAGGCACGTTTTCAATAACTTCCAACCCGTAACCTTCAAGTCCGATACGTTTTACGGGATTGTTTGAAATCAAGCGCATCTTCTTGATGCCAAGTTCGTGGAGAATTTGTGCCCCAACTCCGTAATCACGTTCATCGGCTTTATGACCAAGATGTAGGTTTGCGTCAACGGTGTCCATGCCTTCTTCTTGTAGCTTATAAGCTCTGATTTTATCCATTAAGCCGATGCCGCGCCCCTCTTGCAAGAGGTATATAACCGCGCCACGCTGCTCTTTGTCAATCATTCTGAGAGCTTGGTGGAGTTGTTCACCGCAGTCGCATCTTAGTGAACCGAATATATCGCCGGTTGCGCATGATGAATGAACGCGCACCAATACCGGTTCATCAGTGTTTACATCGCCTTTGATGATAGCGATATGTTCGAGGCCATTACTTTTTTGTCTGAAAGGAATCAGACGAAAATTACCGTATGCGGTTGGCAAGTTTACTTCTTCGCCCTTTTCAACTAATGACTCTTTGCGGAGTCTGTAAGCGATAAGGTCACGAATAGAAATCAATTTCATATTCCATTCGGCAGCGCGTTGGCGTAATTCAGGCAGACGTGCCATAGAGCCGTCATCGCTCATAATTTCCATAAGGGCGGCTGCCGGCTGAAGACCGGCCAATCGAGCGAGGTCAACCGCAGCTTCTGTGTGACCGCTGCGACGTAATACGCCGGCATCTTGTGCGTAAAGAGGGTTAATGTGGCCGGGGCGTCCGAAAGTGGCAGGTGTAGAAGTCGGGTCTGCCAAAGCACGGATAGTTGCGCAACGATCTTGAATAGATACGCCTGTAGAACAGCCTTCAAGTTTGTCAACTGTGATGGTGAACGGAGTGCCAAGAACAGAAGTGTTGTCGGTTGTTTGAGGTTCGAGCCCGAGTTCTTTGCAACGAGAAATCGTTAGAGGTGTGCAAAGCACTCCGCGGGCATTCTTTAGCATAAAGTTAACTTGCTCGGGAGTGATTTTCTCGGCAGCGACAATTATGTCGCCTTCGTTTTCGCGGTCTTCGTCATCGACCACTATTATCATTTTTCCTTGGCGGAAATCATTGATAGCATCTTCGATTGAGTCGAGTTTGATTGTTTCAGCATTCATCGCGGTCAGTCGATTGTTGTTTGAGAATTCATTATTCCTATAAACAGCTCAATCAATGAGGCTGTAGTTTGTGTAACTGTCGGTAGCTCGATCGGACTGATTTTATAGGGATAACAATTAAGAAGTTGTATTGCTTTTGGATTTTTAGAGTTTGAAATGAATTCGATTGTTTCATTCATGCGATTTTGAAGTTGATCGAATCCTTTATGTCGCAAAATAGTTCGGTAGCCCATACGTTTCCATAAGGGGAGGGTCGCCCATTGTTGCGTGATATTTTGACACTCTGTATGCAAAGGCTCAAGACGAAAAAGAGCAGCTTCGGCAGTCACCTCTTCCATCGCATATTCTTTGACCTCGAGTTCGCGTTTTTGTAGACGACGTAATCGACGAATAAAGTTTTTATATGCATCGATGTTTAATACGGCTGAGTCTCTCATAGCCTTGTAGGTTAAAAAGACACCCAAGGGAAGGAGTACGAACGAGCTAAGCCAAATGCCTTCCCATACGAGTAAACCGCCATCGCGAGCGAGTTTGTAGCCTGTGTTGTCGATAATGTAATAGAATATGAAGAGGAATACTGAGATTACCAAAGGTGTGCCGATACCGCCTTTGCGGATGATGGCTCCGAGAGGGGCGCCGATAAAGAAGAAGACCAGACAGGCAAAAGAGAGCGTAAACTTTTTGTGCATCTCAATGCCGTGACGTCTGATTGTCATACGGTCTTCATCCATTACAAAGCTCTTGAACTCATATTCTTGTCTCACTGAGTTGGCACGATTTGAGGCCATTGTTAGATAAGAGCGAGTTTTTGAACTATTCGCTTTATAGAATAAAGAGTCGATATCAAACGGCTTATCCATGGCAACAGCTGGGCGTTTGACGGTTATAACGCTATCGCCTTGGCGCTCGTTTTTGTATTCAGATATCCTCACATACGTCGAATGGCTTATATCATGAGCATAAATCGCGCCGATAGAGTCGACACGATGGCCGACTGAATCGATAGTTGCCATAAGTTCGCTCATATTCTTGCCGACATATTGGTTTCGCATGCCAGACTCATCCATACGGTTGAAGTTGGCATCGAACGCGAGTAAAATTTCTTTGCGCTGAAATTGCTCGCGACGGTATGGTTGATTTTCTTGTTTGTAGTTGCCTGAGTTTTCGCGTAGATTCTCGAATTGTTCGCCGTTATGGAGTTGTAGGAAGAGGTGGATTTTGTCGTCGGCAGACTTTAAATGTCCGGAGTCGGCAAGAATCACACGAGCGTTGTCGAACCCGCGAGAAACGTCGTAGATCATCATGTCGTAGAGCGATCCGGTTTCTCGGTCTTTTTCAGCTACAAAAAAGTTATAACCGGGAATCTGTGTGTAGAATACACCTTCCGGAATTTCCAACTCCGGAGATTTCTGACGCATCGAATATAGAAGCGTCCACATCTTGGTTTGCGCAATCGGCAATACGTTATTCTGGAAAAAGAACGCACCGACTGCGATGAAAGAGATAAGCACAATCAATGGGCTCATCACTTTTAGCAATGAGATGCCTGAAGCTTTCATCGCTGTTAGCTCGAATTTTTCACCGAGGTTGCCGAAAATCATCAGCGAAGCCAACAATATCGCCAATGGTAAAGCCATCGGCACCATTGTCAAAGCTGCGTAAAAAAATAGTTCTCCAATGACATCCATCGTAAGCCCCTTTCCAACAAGGTCGTCAATATAACGCCAAAGGAATTGCATCAAGACGATGAACAGACAAATGAAAAACGTCATCAACAGCAGAGGCACATAGCTCTGCAGCATATATCGATATAGACGCTTTATCTTAAACATGCTACAAAGTTACTAAATCTCGGCGGGAACTGAAACAGTTTTCCCCAATCAACTCTAATTGCGAACCAAAAAATAATTTGACCAATGAAATTTTTTTGAGAAAATTTGAGGTTTCTGTTGTCGGAACGCTCAATTTTCCGGAAAAATCATTACCTTTGCAGGCAATATAAAACGAACGGAAACTTATTTCTTCACCAAGAGGTTTTAACATATGTCGTCATTTATTGCAGACAGGGTAGCCATGGACGGACTCACATTCGATGATGTCCTGCTTATTCCCGCTTATTCCGAAGTGCTTCCACGAAGCGTCAAACTTCAGACAAAGTTCTCCCGCAACATCGTTCTTAACGTTCCCCTCGTATCGGCCGCAATGGATACAGTTACCGAGGCGAAGATGGCTATTGCCATTGCCCGAGAGGGCGGAATCGGCGTTATTCATAAGAATATGTCGATTGAGGAGCAAGCGCGTCAAGTTCATGCTGTCAAGCGTGCCGAAAACGGAATGATCTATGATCCGGTTACTATTAAACAAGGTTCGACTGTAGGAGACGCCTTGAAGATGATGGAAGAATATCATATTGGAGGTATCCCTGTCGTTGACGAAAAAGGCTTACTCTGCGGTATTGTAACAAATCGCGACCTCCGTTTTGAGCGCGACCTTACCCGCAAGGTTGATGAGGTTATGACTTCTGAAAACCTCGTAACAACCGAACAATCGACAAACCTTGAAGAGGCTGCCGATATCCTCCAAAAACATAAAATTGAAAAACTCCCCGTTGTAGACAAGGAAGGCCATTTAGTTGGTTTGGTGACCTATAAGGATATTACCAAGGCAAAAGATAAACCTTTCGCATGTAAAGACTCGCTCGGTCGCTTGCGCGTAGCAGCTGGCGTAGGAGTAACAGCTGATTCGATGGACCGTGTTGACGCTCTAGTAGCAGCCGGAGCTGATGCAATTGTAATTGATACAGCCCATGGCCATTCTAAGGGAGTAGTCGGAGTATTGCGTGCCGTAAAAGAGAAATATCCTCAGATCGACGTTGTTGTCGGTAATATTGCAACAGGCGAAGCTGCTCGCTATCTCGTTGAAAATGGAGCTGACGGAGTAAAAGTTGGTATCGGTCCGGGTTCGATTTGCACAACTCGTATCATTGCCGGTGTCGGCGTTCCCCAACTTTCAGCTGTATATGATGTAGCTAAGGCTCTTGAAGGAACCGGTGTTCCTTTGATTGCTGATGGTGGTATTCGTTATAGCGGTGATATCGTTAAGGCTCTTGCAGCCGGCGGATATAGCGTAATGCTCGGTGGAATGCTTGCCGGTGTAGAGGAGTCTCCCGGTGAGACAATTATTTTCAACGGTCGTAAGTATAAATCATATCGCGGTATGGGCTCTCTTGAAGCGATGGAAAAGGGTTCAAAAGACCGTTATTTCCAAGCTAACGAGACTGATGCCAAGAAACTTGTGCCGGAAGGCATCGCAGCTCGTGTCCCTTATAAGGGTTCACTCTACGAAGTAGTTTACCAAATGCTTGGCGGATTGCGTGCAGGTATGGGTTACTGCGGAGCTGCCGATATCGATGCTCTTCATAAGGCTCGTTTTACTCGCATTACAAATGCCGGAGTTGCCGAAAGCCATCCTCATGATGTTGCCATTACATCAGAGGCGCCCAACTATTCATCATCAAGTCGATAATGAAATTTAGCCCGACAAAACTATTCTGTCGGTAAATATATTATAAAAGATGAAGGACTTGTTAGTCTCGATTACGAGACCGCAAATTCTTCATCTTTTTCTTTTTTTAAAGATTGAGTTATGAAAGAAGATAATCGCCCGAAATTTTCAACAAAGTTTGGTGTTATAGCCGCAACCGTAGGTTCTGCTGTCGGACTGGGCAATATTTGGCGTTTCCCTTATGAAGCCGGTGAGCATGGAGGCGGAGCATTTATGCTTATCTATCTGCTTTGTGTGTTATTAATCGGTATCCCCGTAGTTTGTGCGGAGTTCTTAATGGGTCGTTCGTCTCGTCGCAATATATTTGGAGCAATGTTTTCGCTGGCTCCACGAGGAGGCCGTTGGTGGCAATGGGCAGGAATTATTGGTGTTATTAGTGGCACATTGATTCTTTCGTTTTACGCCGTTGTTGCCGGATGGACATTAGAATATCTATTTCAATCCGTTACCGGATATTTGACGGCAGACGGGGTCAGAGATAGCCATGTTGAGTTTAACAACTTTACCTCAGGTTGGCGTTGCGTCTTCTGGACAGTTGTGTTGTTAGGGCTTAATGCCCTAATCGTTATGCGCGGAGTTCAGAAGGGCATTGAAAAGGCGTCTAATTGGATGATGCCCATGTTATTCGTGTTGTTAATTCTAATGGCTGTCAACTCGTTGCTTTTGCCTGGAGCGGAAGCCGGTCTATCATTTCTTTTTTCTCCGGATTTGCGTCATGTAGATTCTTCTACTTTGCTGTCAGCACTTGGTCAAGCCTTCTTCTCTCTCTCAATTGGCTTGGGAACGTTAACTATCTACGGAAGCTATTTCCCGGCAGATACACGCATAGTGAAGAGTGCATCTACGATGGCAATTCTAGACACGTTGGTTGCTGTTATTGCCGGAATCATTATCTTCCCGGCAGTCTTTTCATTCGGGATGGAGCCCACAGCCGGCCCGCAATTAGTTTTTGAGGTGTTACCTGATATATTTCGTCAGATGACCGGAGGTGTAATATGGGCAACTCTTTTCTTCGTGTTACTCTCACTTGCGGCTATAACCTCTACCATATCAATGACAGAAGTAGGTGTAGCGTTTTGTGTCGAGCAATGGCATATTAGTCGCAACAAAGCGTTAGCGTTGACCATGAGCGTAGTTACATTTTTCGGCGTATTTAGTGCATTATCATTCGGTCCGATGTCATCTGTAGCTATTTTTGGAATGACTATTTTCGACTTGTTTGATTTCATTACAAGTAACATCTTCCTCCCTGTCGGCGGAATGTTTATTTCTATCTTTGTCGGTTGGATAATAGATCGTAAAACCGTGGACCTAGAATTGCGACCTTCGTCGCATATTCTACGACGTATAATCGTTTTTCTCCTCCGCTATATTTGTCCCCTTGCAATTCTCGCAGTATTCGTCAACAATCTCTTTTTCTAATTTAAGAAGCAAAAGACTTACTTATTTAAAATAAATCGAGCTGACCTCATTAGGCAATTATTATAGCCAAAGCAATGAGAGTTAGCTCGATTTGTTTAGAATAAAAGATGAGCTATTAAGCTATCAGTTAGATTGTTAATTGGAAATTGACTCAGGGATGAAGCGAAGAGTGTAGGTTAGTTTGTCGGCGCCTTGGTTATTTCCGGGATAGGGTGTTTCGTATTGCGGTAAGCAACAATCAGAGAAGCAGCTATTGTTTCCGATGCCTCGGTGCCAATAGTCGAAGTGGGCAAACAGAGTGTCATGTTTTGTGAGATCTGCCCAATGTAATTTAGTGAAATGTGTTGAATGATTCCATTCTAATTCATTGTAATGAGACAATGAGAAAGAAACCATCCCTTCTGTTTTGATTCTTAAATTTATACCGATTTGCTTGTTTTTGAGTAATAACTCACGAAGCTCTTGATGGTCACCATAGGTCTGAGGATGAGTGTTTTCATCAACCATATCTCGAATCGTTGAGGTATATATGCCCAAGTAAGACCCCGTTTGGCGGTCTTTGTAATTGCTCCATGGGCCTTTGGCATAATATTCAACTTCTTCAAATCCGGCTGAAAATTCAAAGCCCAAACCTAATCGACGTAGACCACGGCGTTGAGGCTCAAAAGAGACAATCATATCGACTATACCGTTAGGATAGACTTTATATGTTACTTGATAATTGGTCTTACATCCGGTAGCTGCCATAGATAACTCGGCGACATTTCCCGACTTCGTCAGCGGAGAGATTATTTCATGTCTTTCAATTCCGGTAGCAGCATAATCATAGCCTCCATGACCGTCGTTAGGGTCGCGTAAGGCTTGCTTACCTTCGTTGTCGTTGTCGATACGTCGGAAATCGTTGTATTCAGGAGACGAAGCAATTAATTCCTTGCCATTATATCGGTAGCTTTTAATTGCTCCATGTTCATTAAATTCGATTGTGAAATTCTTGCCGGTAACAATATTTCCACTAACTTTAATTTTTCCCTTAATATCGATGATATCTAAAGGCTTACGATTGGTGAGTAAGAATTGTTCATCGGCCAGTCGATAGTCTTTGTCTGCCCAAAGTTGCGACTCCTTCAAACAAAGACCGACGATGAGAGAATATTCTTCGTCATCGTTAATCTTCGATTGAAAAGGAATCTCAATCCGCTTGTGTTGTAACGCCTTGACATTAACATCGCATTTACCTTGTTCGATCAGTTCTCCGTTTTTCAGAATCTGATACTGTAGATAGAATAAATCGTCGAGATTATTAAAAGGATATTTATTTTCGACAACAACACTGTTGCCGTCCCAATCTGAGAATGCAACATGTTGATAGACTTTCTTAACCTCAGTTAGTTTGGCTGTCCATTTACGGTCAGCAGTAATGATGCCATTGTTTAAGAAATTACCTTGAAACGCTTTATCGTTGTTGACGTGGGTTTTGAACCAAGGATCGTAATCATATCCGCCGGTTAATGCAAGGAAACCATCTACGTTAACAAGATTGCCATTGTTGATGTTCTCCGGATTAAAGATTGCTTGGTCGACCCAGTCCCAAATACATGCGCCGACAATGCCGCTACTTTTTTCGATGACTTGCCAATAATCAACCAAGTTTCCCACGGCTTGTCCCATAGCATGGGCATACTCACAGATGAAGAATGGTTTGCCGTTGTGACCGCTTTGCTTGTTTTGAGCCGAACCGACACTTGTATACATCTCGGAATACATATCAGTTGCATCTTCTCCATGACAATGAATCGGGCGCGGGTCTAATTTTCTGACAGCATCGTAACAATGATACATATTTTCGCCACTACCATTTTCGTTGCCTAACGACCAAAAGATTACGCTTGGATGATTGCGGTCGCGCATCACCATACGAATGTTACGATCTTCAAATGCCGAACGCCATGTAATATCTCTTGTCAAGCCGTTATTGCCGTGACATTCTAAATCAGCTTCATCGACAACATATAATCCGAAAGCGTCGAACATCGCATTCATTTTCTCATGGCGCGGATAGTGGCTTGTTCGAATAGTGTTGACATTTGCTTGTTTCATCAAAGTTATATCTCGCAACATTGTTTCATTATCCATATAGCGACCATATAACGGGTGTGAATCGTGAGCGTTTACTCCCTTAAAGAAAATACGCTTGCCGTTTATAGTGAAGTAATGTTCTCCCTGTTCGTTATTTACTTCAGCTATTTTTCTAAAACCATATTTTGTTGCAAAGACCATCTCTTCTTTATCGTTAGATAATTGTGATATAATCACATCGTAGAGATATGGATTCTCTGCATTCCATGGGGTTAGGTCAGAAAGTAGAGGAGAAGTAAGATTGACTGTCGTCTTTGAATCGGATAGTTCTATTTGTTTTTCTACGGATGTTACAACCTTGCCTGTTGCATCGACCAATTCCATTTTTATTAGCTTTGCGCATGATTCTTTATCGCGATTGTCGAGTTCGAGCGCTACGTTAAGTATGCCGGAACAGCCGTCTTCACTTTGGTTTATTGTCGTGATATAGTGGTCACGGATATACGTCTTTGGGGTTGCATAGAGATATACGTCGCGATGGATGCCGCTAAGTCGCCACATATCTTGCCCTTCTAGGTATGAGCCGTCACACCACCGATAGACCCTCACAGAAAGTTGATTTTCGCCCTGCTTTACAAAATTAGTAAGGTCAAATTCGGCGACATTATTGGCTCCTTGTGAGTAACCGACAAATTTGCCGTTTAACCAAACCACACAGCAACTATATACTCCATCAAAATGGATAAATACTCGTTTGTTTATCCAATCTGCCGGCAAATTAAAAGAACGGCGGTAAAAGCCGGTAGCGTTATGATCGATGATGCCATGTTCTTCAAAACCGTGACGAGCAAATGGCGGTTCGTTTCGGAAAGGATAGCCGGTATTGTTATATGTCGGAAGATTATATTTCCCAGTCATTTCCCAGCTCATAGGCACACGAATATTGTCCCAATCGCTGTCATCAAGATTTGCGTCTTGATATTCGCTTGGAGCCGGACCGTCAGGTGTGCCCTTAACCCATTTAAATTTCCAAGTTCCATTTAAATCTAACCACATAGCATCGGTTGGAGATAGCCATGGCTCATGGAATCGAACGTCTTTTTTTAGAGAAGTTTTAGTCGCGTAGGGCATAAATGTTGCGTGCCCTTCTTCTTTGTTGACTGCAAAGATATTTTGATTAGAAATCCAATTGACATCAAATTCAGTTGCTCTATTTTCAGATGTAACATCTTTATTCTTTGCGTTAAGATTGAGCGCAAAGAGTAGCGATATTACGATTAATAGATAATTCTTCATGGTAGTTTATTTTGAATTATATTGGTTATTTGATGGGTTCAAGAGCAGACATTGCCTCCATTAGCATACATCCGGTTACGTGAGGAGTCAATCCTACCGGCTGATTATCGGCAGGAGCTTCCCACCATTTGCCGCCATAAAGCATTGTGTTATGGTTGATACCATTCGTTAACATTACGGTTGCTAAATGAGTCAGATAATTGTGGAATTTAAGGCGGGTATATTTATCTAAACTATCGTCATTGATGAGTTTAACGAAATATCTGAAGAATATACCATGGAATAGCCCTCCGTCTCCGCTCGTCGCGTCAGACAAAACTCCACGATTGGTTGACATATGGTTGATTACATAGTTTGCTGTATGAATGGCGTCGTCTAAATAGCTCTTCTCTCCGGTGATTTTATAAAGCTCGTGTGCTGCCCCTAAAAATGTTCCTTGATTGTAGGTGAATATCCAATTACGATTAACACGACCATCTTTCGACATATTATCGGCTACAGCGCCGCTTGTTTCGTCATAAAGATTTGTTCTCATCCACTGATATATTCGCTTAGCCTCATTGAGATATTCTTTGCGGGCTTTTTCGCCATTGAGTCCGGATTTTTCGTAGAAGTTATATATTCGCGCGGCGATAAGGGCGGCAGGCCCGTTTGAACAAGCGTTTTTCGATTTGTCGGTATCGGTTTTCCAAGTAATGCCCCCATACCAAGGCGCTTCGTCATCAGGGCCCCAAGTAGTCCAAATCCATTGGTCATACATCTGCACTGCCTTTTTGAAATATGACGCATCATTTGAGCTCTCATACATGCGTATTTGAGTCAAAACAATCCACTCCATATCGTCGACAAAAACATTCCACCAACGGTCTTCTGCTCTGCCGGAGAAATTAAACTTCGGAGCTCCTTCCCACCATAATGGATACATATCTAAGTAGCGTTTGTCTTTAGTGCGCATATATGCGTCAATAATGACATCCATAGCGTGGGCTTGAGGCCAATAATGAGATGTTGTCATATTAGACAAGTCACTGCCGTAGTTGAAATAATATCGATCTTCGTAGCCGGGGAAACTTGCGCCCCAAAATCGTTCGATGAGCGAATTTACCATTCCGTCTGCAATTCGACTCCAATAGTTGACATCTTTTACCGAGCTATCAGTTGACAAGCACTGAATAGTCTCACTGCCTGTTGTAGATTTATCCTCAACTTGATGAATGGGTTGTGAATTTACAGATATTCCAATAGCAATCAACCCTAAACAAACTATTTTTCTAATCATATTATTGATGTCATTATAACAGAAATGGGGTAACGATTTTATTCTTATACAAAGTTATATTTTTTTCTAAAACATAAGAATTATCTGATTACAAGCGATTATTCAATTGATATTACGATTAGGTCAAAAAGATAGCCCGAACTTCGATCAACGAAGTTCGGGCATAGGTGTATTGTTGGAGTTGGATTATTGGGGGAGAATTTCGTAGGCGGTTGCTTGGATGTAGTAAGTTGAGAGGTAAGGCTTGCCTTCGAGGCTGTCGCGTTGAGCGATGCGTGAGCGATAGTCTGCCATTTGTGCTGCGAAGGTCTCAACATCAGCTTGTCCGGCAGCTTTGCGCTCTGTTTCGCAACCGGTGGGAGCGTTTTTGTAGTTTTCAGCTTCCTCTTGACCCTGTTGTTCGGCGATGCGTTCGATTTGTCCCTGACGGTTTTGTTCTAGCTCGCGGATAGCTTGTTCGTCAAGACGACTTTCCATAACAACACCGGTTACGCGAAGAGGCTGATGGATTGTTTCTTGAGGGAAAACGTTACCCATTTCAGCAGTTGCATCACAGCGAATCATAGCGTTGTCGTCAGAGCCGAGAAGAAACGCTTTACGACCACCATGTTTGCATAGGTGAGAAACTACACCTTCGATTGTCACAGTCTGACCGACGAATGCTTCAGGATTAGCGAGGATTGTGTCAACAGTGATGGCTTCAGCCTCGGCGGCTTCGTTTGCTGATTTGCTTGAACAGCCGGTAGCAACGAATGCTATAATGGCTGTAATAGCCCAAAGAATAATGTTCTTGTTCATTGTAGTATTATTTTTTTGTTATTATGTTTAGTGAGTTGATTTAGTCGTTGAGTAAGAGGAAGGGAATAAATGAGAACACACCGAAAGACAGTGTAATAGCAGCGCCCAATTTCATAGTCGAATCTTTACGTCGAATGCCGATGATAAGCAGTGAAAGCGAGAGCAAAATGTTGAGCGGTAATGCATAAAATGACATATATATAACGCGTGGATAAGCGAGAGAGTCGTAGATAGAGGTGAACGTAAGGGCATAGGGAAATATATAGTTAGCCACCTCTGCTGCTGTTGATTTCTCGCGTATGAAGTCGAGAGAGCCGATAAGCTCAAGACTATCAGCGTCAAACGAGCGCCAACGAGTGCCTTCCGGCCCGGTAAATCTAAATGTCAAGTTAAATAGATTTCCCATCGCCATAATTGATTCTTTATAGGGATTTATACAGCCTGCTCCAACTGGAAGTTGTCGAGCGATATGCCCTTCTGTTTCGATGATATAAGGATGTCCGTCACTATCGATTACTAATCCGAGCAGAGCCCTGTTAGAGCCTTCCCAAATATATGATTTTTCAGCTTTAACACCGTCGGGTAGGGGAATTGCTACGACATATGGGCGTCCGCCTCGTTGTTTGACATGGAATAGTTTCCCTTTGGAATCAATCATTAAGTAACCTTCGTCATATTGCTTTTGGGCAGTAACGTTAGCCGAAAGGTCGGTAGCTGGGAAACAGAACCCACGAGATTTCATCGCGTCGGTAAACCTCCGAGAGCGCGTAGCGTTTACGCTGTTGTCGGCAATCTTTACGAATTCGATACCCTCGTTAGAGATACGGAAAGCTTCATCCGGGTCAGATAGGTCGACACGTACCGGCATAGATTCCATCATCATCCACATTCCGCTGTTTCGCTTGTTTGTTTCGCGAGGCGAGCAGTTAAAAAATAGTTCGTGAGTGCGGAGAGTATGAACCGTCGTCTCTTTTCCTAAGATAGAATCGGGAAGTTTGTCGTGAGCTGCAAGCTGACGATAGTATAGTTGAGGGGCGAGCGAGTCGCGCATTGCGATAGTAATTGTTTCACCGTTTAAAGCTTCTTCGGTGGAAGCGAAAGGTTGACAGATTGTGATATGAGTTTTCTCGCCGGGTTTTGAGCGGCTAACAATCCACTGACCGTTAAGAGGGGAGAGTGAGCAGAACGGGTCATTGCCTGCCGAAGGGGTCAACAAAGCATAGAGCCAGGGGAGAAACCAGCTCAAAACCGCGATAGCAACGGCGAATAATATGATTTTTGAAAACTTTGACATAATGAGATTGTTGCAAAGATTGAGAATATTAATCAATTTGTCCCTGCCTAAAGCGGATGATCGACTGGTAGCTTAAAGTTGCGAGTAACAATGTTGCGATTATGGCAAACGGCAAATAGCCATTATATGCTCCCGGAACAGGTTGCAGGTAATAAAGTGTCGCAAAGCCGACTCCGATTAATGCGAGCAAAATTCGACGTTTCCATCGCCCTTCAAGACAAACGGCTGTAGCGAAGAAGTAAGCCGTATATCCGGCGATATACCAAGTCAACGAAGTCATTAGCACATGCCACGTCATTTCAGCCACAATTATCCCACTGTAGAAAATCCAAATTGAGACGAATTGAATTAGAAAAATCAACGTTAGTTCGGTGAACCCAGTTGCGAGCATCGTCATCAAGAGTTTCAACGATGAGCACGGAAGATGTAGCGTAAGTTTCAAACGATTTTGTTGCATTTCGGGCATCATTTGCGACAAACCGATGAGTAGCCCGCAAAGCAACGGTATATATTTGATTGAATCGATAAAAGTCTGGTCTTTCATTAACATAATCAACCAGATATGTTCAACTCCGTGAGTTGTAATCACTCTATTGATTCCCAACATTGCATATACTGTGAAGAATAGCGCTAGGAGAAAGCAGACCCAGAAAGCCCTGCGAGTTTTGAGTAATTCCTTTATGATTATAGCTTTTGTCATAGCGTAAGATGATTTTGTTAGAGCGATTAGTAACGTCCGGTCAGTCCGATAAATGCATCCTCGAGAGAGTCAACGGCAAACGCCTCCAGAGAAGAAGCCTTAATCCCGGCATTCGAGAGTGTTGTTGCAACATGTTCGGGGGTGAAGAATGAGTAGAATTCAAACTTGTCGTTACTTTGCCATGGGCTGTAAATGCCTTCAATATCTGTTGGTATCATTCTCTGATCGTCGCAACAACGATATTCATATCGTTTAAGATTGCTCATCAACTGTTTGACCGGTTGTTGTGTAAGAATCTTGCCGTAATCGAGAATGATGCAATCGTCAACCAGTCTTTCGAGATCTTGAATAATATGAGATGTCATAAAGACCGTTTTACCTTCAGATTTTACGAAATCGCGGAGATAGTCGACGAATAGTCTACGATATCCGGGGTCGAGACCCAAAGAGAAATCGTCAAGCACGAGCAAATCGGCGTTTTGTGCTAAAATCAAGCCTAACGCAACTTGTGATCGTTGGCCGTTAGACATTGATGATATCTTTTGTCCGGGTGAGACATGTAGCTTTTCCATCAAGCCGTAGTAGGCATCGCGATTCCATTTCGGATAGAATTGAGAATAAAATTTCTCAATCTGTGAGATAGTCATAAAAGTGTATTGCACATGACCTTCAAGAAGCAACGCAATGCGGCGACGTGTTCTCGGCTTGAGTTTGGTTATATCCTCATCAAAAATGCGACATTCTCCGCCCTGAGGCTTAAGGAAGCCCATCAGAATGTTAATTGTTGTTGTCTTGCCGGTTCCGTTTTTGCCCAAAAGTCCGAGGATGCTTCCTTGGGGAACATCAAAACTCAGATTTTCGTAGATGAGTCTGCCACGCCCATAGCGTTGGGTCAGATTCTTTACAGATATTACGCTTTCCATTAGCGATATTGTGGTAATTTACGTGTTACAATTAAATGTTGATACCAAACGAAAGTGAAGCATAATTAGCCGAGCCACATTTTTGCGAAAAATCGAGGCGTTGCCAGCTTCCTTTTATATAGAGAGAAGCAGAGTCAATAATGGGGAACTCTACTTTTGCCATTATCCTATATGTTGTAATGTTAGAAGTCATTACCGAACCATTGCGTTCAACCGCTTGACCGATTGCTTCAGACAAATCTAGGCCATTTAGAGAGACTGTTTCGGGAGAGGTAAAACGGTGAGAGATATTGCAATTTATGGTCAAGAGAGCCCCTTTCGAGAAACGTCTTATCCAATCAATGCCGATCGAAGGCGTAAAATTGAGGGTAGATATTTTGCGGAAAGGTTCATTAATCTTTTCCGTTACAGAAAGATATTTGCCCCCGACAGCGAGACTCAGCCTATTTAAATGATCGATGCGCCATTCTATTGGTATGGTTAACTGAATATCGTAGATTGTTTTACGATAATTCTCGCGTTCTCCGATTTTAGGATAATTATTACCGGTAGACGAACCAAGCAGATTCTCTGTGCCGACTTTTTGGTTGTATTTGCCACATAATATAAATCCGTAGCTTATATTTGTCTCACTTTCCCTACCCAAAATCATGGCATATTCGCCACTAAAAGAAGTTGTTGAAGTATTGGTTAATTCGAGATTGTTGAAATCGCGCATATATTGGCGCAATTTTATGTTTGAAAACTCAATCAATGAGCTAATCGGTGTTGTCGTTCTTGATTGAGGAAATAGAGAAGCCGAGATATTGAATCCCACTCCGGAATACGCCGTATTGCGTCCGCTGTTGCCGGAAAATCGAGGATAAAATGAGCCGAGTCCGGTCATGGCGTATGTCGGTATGTCATTCATTGGATTGTAGAATTCGATGGCGGCAGTTTGATTGTAGACTCTTACATCGCCGGTTAGTCCAACTGCAAGACTCGAACGTGTCGGACGGAAACTACCTCCCAGCGCGATGTTAAGGTCTGATACAATTATTTTATCGCGAGGGTCGCGACCGCGATAATCTATTGATGCTCGATAAGAAGCCTCAACACCCCAACTCCAATGAGTCGATTCTCCCGCATAACCGCCACCAAAGTCATAGCTGCGTCGCGTTAAATCACCGCCAACGGGGTCTCCGATAACGTAAGGACCGACAAGATCGTAATCAGCAGAGTTGTTCCAAACAACATCTTTAATTGTTCCGGCATGAAATTGTGCATGCCCCCATACGGTTGTTGAGTTACCGATGTGACGATAAGATGAAGCATTAACACTGCCGACGAGTTCGCCCTTGCCAATTTCTGCCGGAAGAGTTTGCTCCGTTTCCGACAGAGAGCCTTGTAAGTAGAGTGAAGTAAAAGAGAATGGTAGGAATTCAGTCATAGCGGCAGGGCTTTTGGCTGACGCTAAGCGGCGAAATTGATAGTCGAGAGATTCCGTCGCCCACGATTTATCGATTGCCGTAGTCTGAGTCGTTTCGACAATAGTATCAGTCACACCGATGCCGGTAGCCCCGTTGACTGAGGCGACCGACATAAGTGTGGCTATTAAAGTGTATGTTGAGTTGTTGATAGACATTAATGAGTTGATTTCAGTAGGAAGTCAGCTGCAGAATCGTCAGAATCTTGAAGTATTACACGACCGTCGGGGGTAGTAGTAGCTGTTTTGCGAACGAATACTTTGCCGAAACGTTGGGGATCTGAATTCTTTTCAGAGATGCAAGCGAATGAAGCATCTATAGAGGGCGCAAGCGCACCATGAACAAATGTTTCGAGGTTGCCGAGGTTGACACCGTCTATAATCCAGCTGTTGGGAATACGACAAGCATTTTGCTTGGTCATTTCCATACCTGTTGCGGGGTGGATATATTTGTAAGAGCCTTTGTATTCAGCGAGATAGCTTTCTACATTCATTCCTTCGGGCATCTTCACCAAAGCGTATGAACGGTTACATTGGTTTGATATAATCCAGATAGAGTTAGAATAGCTAAACCATTTTTCGAGGTTGGGAACCGAAGGGTTGTCTGTATCCATCGCATGGTCGTCATACCATTCGAAGTCGGCATCTGTCAGATTAAGAGCCCCTTCAACTTCAGCGCTCCAATCGATAGCTTGGTCAACGATGGTAATGTATTCTCCCGGTTCAACAGCAACATCTTTTCCGCTTCCTGGGATAACCCAAACGGTGCCGGCTGTAAAGTTGACGTTGAGGTCGTTTTCGGGCGTGAGAATAGTGTAGTCGTTAGTGCGAGAGTTAACGAAGTCTGATTCACATATAGCAAGGCCGTCGGCATATAGGGTTTCGGCTGAGTTGTTATAGATACGGATATATGTGTCTTTCAGCCCATTCTTACCGGTAGCGTTAGGCGAACCGGCAGCGAAGATTTCGCTGATAACGAAGCCTTCAGAGGGAGTTGACTTAAACCAATTGAGAGTCAAACTTTGAGCCCCGGTGATTGTAACCGAATTGCCGATAGAGCGAAGTAAGAGCGATTTTTCAGAGCCGTCAGAAAGGGTAGTTGAGTAGTTGATTTCACCGGCGTAGTCATAGATGCCGACCGGCAAGGTTACCGATTCAACGGCGTTATTGTCGTCAGCGTCAGATGGGAATGAGTAAGTAACACGAGTATTGAGCTCGGTGAAAGAGATTGACGAGTTAATAAACTCAGCATCTTCGGCATCGAAATCTTCGGGAAAATTGTTGTCGAGAGCGATAGTGAATTTCTGTTCCTCCGGAGTGTCGTTGTCGTCGGAGCAAGAGGAGAATCCTGCGCATAGAGAAATCGTGGCGAGGATAAAAGCAAACTTTTTCATTTGGTATTTATGTTTTTATTTGAGTTTTAATTATGGAGGCATGGAATTATAGTTTGAAATTCATTTCCATTCCGAAATAAGGAGATGTATAGCGGCGTTGGATAGTGCCATACAACTCATAGTCGGGAGTGATGCTTATCAGTCGGTTGACATATAAGGCAACACCAATTCTGTCGTTCCAAAGTTTCTTGGTAGCTTTGATATTAAACGAAGTGGCTATAGGAATACGACGTTCGTCAAAGGCGCTTTTCGAGTAGTCTCGCAGCAACTGACCCAGGTAAGGATCAGAGGTGTCAGTTGGGTTCCATTTATGTTCAACACCATCGAGTCCGACATATTTAGTCGGCATTCCCGCTTTTGGCAGCGTTTGATTAGTTGTGAACCACATATTCTGCACCGACATCGAAATATTTAACTTCAAGCGAGGAATATCAGTGTCAAACGTAAAGTTGGTATTGAAAGATTGGTAGACTGTGCCTTCATTGTCGTTATAGTATCCGGCATAGGGGAGTTCTTTGCCATTGACGATAATCGAAGGCTTATACCAAAGACCGGTTGAATTTGCCATAGTTGTTTTAAACCATGCTCCATTAACCGTTACACGAGTACGAACAATTGGGAAACGTCGAGAAGAGAAAGTAAATTCAACACCCTCTTTGTCGATGCGCGACGAATTCGTCGGACGGCTGACCATAGCAATTTTGCTTTCGGTTGTGAAAGGCAGATTGTCAATCTTCGGAGCGCCGTTAATTATCGGGTCATAAGATGAAGCATCGTATCGGTTGTAGGTGTGGTAACGTACCTCTGATGCCATGCGGAATGCGTCATTCATATTCTCGCGGAAATATGTGACCGAAAGACGATTACCCTTATACGAAATGTCACCGCAAACTTCCCATTTTAAGTTACGAGCAGCTTTGATGTCATAGTTGACACGGTCGTCGACGAAGGTCATTACATTCATCGTGCGCCATTGCTCATTATCGTGGAAATAGTTAAGCTGCACTTCATCGGTATAAATCATATCGGGATAAAGATATGCAGCAACCGGCATCTTCGTGTGTAGTCCGGCACCTCCACTTAATGCAAAGATAATCGGTTCGTTATCAACCGATAGATAGGGGAGAGTCCATTTCAGGTTGGCTCGCGGGTCGAAATATGGGCGACCTGAGAGGTAATATCTACCATCAAGATTGAGCAGCTGCGTTTCGCGAAGACCAATTTGTAGATGCAGAGTATGGTTGCCAAATCTCGCTTCTGACTCATTCTCGATATAAACCGATAATTGTTGCATAGCCGGAATATCGTTGAACGGGCGCGGACGCGAGTTATTGCCGGCTGTGAGCGGGCGAGTCAAATCGTATACCTGCCCTTTACCGAAGTTTTTCGACAAAATCCACTCTGCTCCCGCTTTTAGCCTTCCGGAAAAATTTGAATGACGGTAGCGTAAATTCGATGACAGTTTTATGAACGTTGAGAAAGGCTTTCCATAGACATCATAGTCTGCGGTATATAGCATCGGGAGATATCCTACATAATTTGAGCCGGGAGTAGTTGAAACCGGCATTGGGTAGAGACGAGTTGATCCGACGCTTTTTTGTTGGCGTAAACGCTCGTCAGAGTACCTTATGCCGGTTGTTAATCCGAGATTGTTGAAGAAACCGCTTCGACGTGATACGATAACAAGAGTGTTATTCCAACAAAAATTATTGACATCGTTGGTATAATAATCAATCGTATTATTAACCGTCAAGTCTGGATCGTTTTTGTCGCGCTCAAAAGTGCCGGTGTAGTTGAGTGAAGTATCCCATGTAAGGTCATTTCCCCAAACAGTGCTTTTAAGGTTGCTACGGAGCGAGAAGGTTGCGCGTTTATAGTTTTGGCGATTGTCGCGCGGGTCTATACGAGAGTCGAGATAGTCAGCCGAAAGGTTAATAGTCCACCAGTCTCGAGCAGGCATATTAAACCCTTTTGCAATATGGAAAAGTTGGCTCTGCATATCAGCTTTGAAACGAGCATCAAGACCGGTCGCCCCATTCTTGCGCTTGATTTTTACAAGTCCCGAAGTCAGTTCGCCATACTCAACTGATGGTATTCCTCTGACGATTTCAACGCTTTCGATATCGTCTGTCGCAATAGATCGCATATCAACTCCTTTACCGGTCGTCAGTCGTCCGCTGCGCTCCGAGTCGGGGGTAGATTGCATCGCTGCGGAAGTGTTCACCGGAACACCGTCTATAACGAATGACGTGCCTAACGACGATGTGTCATATCCATCAGGAGCGGCTTGTGGCGCTTGGCGCAAGTTGATAAGGTTTGCCTTCCCCATGTCGGGGTCTTTCGATACGAATCCGGGCAACAATTCAACGAGGTCTGTAAAACTCGATGGTTGAAGATGAGCCATCGCTTGACGATTGATAAGCGATGCCGAAGTAACGCCACGGCTCTCGCGAGCTGTTACAACAACTTCACCTAATTCTTTCCCGAGCATTTCTTGTTCGCGACGGTCGAGGTCGGCGAGTAACATCGAATCAATTCGGGCGATAGCGTCAAGCGAATCTTTTTTGAGAGAAGACACGGTCACTTGGGCATTGTTCTCCTTAACCGAAGATAACATTGCCGAAACGTTTGTCAATAACAACAGCGATATGACCGAAATTTTTGTAGAACTCACTTTATTTGCCTTGATTTACAATGCAAATTTACTATTAAAAATTGGTTATGTTATTGGTTATATTGCTGATAGATAGTAAAATACCTAAAAATAGGTATCGCGAATCTTTAATATTACTCAATCTGTATATCGTCCGTTATGTATGAATACCTAATGTTAGGTATTGCAGAAGTCTGCTTTTCTGTTCAGAGTATATTTTTCTGTATATCCCCGCCCGTGAGCGAGGGGGCTGTGCTTCTCTGATGTAATGTTTTCCCAAAAAAAATCAGGCGATATGTCGCTGTGACATATCGCCTGATTATTGAGTTAGTATTGGATTACTCGTAGATGAGTTCCATGTCGTCGAGATACATTACCGAAGGACCTCCGGTGAAGTAATCACCCATCTTCGATGCAGATGCAACGAGGATGATGTTAGAGGGACGAACATCGGTGCGCTTGTAGTCGAGGGGAATTGTTACCTCAATTAAACCCTCACCGGCTGTAGCTTCTGTGAAGATATGCTCGCCATAAGCAATAACTTGATCGTCATCCTTTTCGAATAGAGATCGTTCGCTAGATTTCGTCTTAACAACGAAAGGCCATGCTTCATTGTTGTAGCTTGTCTTAGTACCGTCAACAAGAGCGATATAGATAATACCTTTATCCATGTCGCCATTCTTAACGTTATCAGGATTAGACGAAGTTCTGTCAACAACTGCGGGAGTATATTTAACCCAAAAGCGGAGAGCTGTGGGGCGAGCTGTGAATGGGCGTCCCCAACCGAGCACACCATCGGTGCCGTCTGTTGCCAAATACTTACCGATGAATACGTTACCTGCTGCGAATTTACCAATTGGACCAAAACCTACAAATTGGCTACTAAGCTTAATAGAAGAGTTCCCGCTATGTTTGAGGTCGGTTGCTTGTTCTGTGATGTTTTTGCTCATAGTGATTGAGCCATGGTTACCGCTATCCCAGTAGAAATCGTTAGGGTCGGCACTCGGAATTAGAGCTTTATCACTGCCTGTACACCAATCTTCAAAGCTGGCATTGGGGAGTTGAGGCTCGCCTTCTGTGGTAAATTCTTGAATAGAAGTAGACTCGAAGCTATCACAGTAAGCTGCTACTTGATAGGTTGTGGCTGGTGTAAGACCGGTAAGCTCAATGCTATAATCATTTTCGGTAATGGTCTCTGCCTGAACTTTTGTCCACTGCTGAGTGCCCTTTACGCGATACATAATACCGGGGTTGGTAGCTTCTTCGCGTAGCACTTTACCTGAGATTACAGCCTTGCGAGAGGTGATAGTCAGAGCGTTGGGGTCAACATCTTGAATCATAACCTTGGCATTTGTCGGAATGATTCGTAACGAAGCGTTAGCTTTGCGACCATTTGCATCAATTGCGGTTACTTTTATTGTGTAATCACCTTCTGTAAGGGTATTGAGGAATGTTTTCTCAAAGTTGAGTTTTACCTCAGAGAAACCGGTGTCGGCATGTGTTGTTTTATCAAAGTTGATACCGGCTGTTTCGAGAATACTCTTCACATCATCAGACATACCTAAAAGCTCGAAGTCGTTACCACCGAGTTCGGTAATGAATGAGAAAGCAGTGCTCTCAACTACAATTTCAGAAAAATCAGTAGCTGCTGCAAGCCAAAGTGAACGGCGAGGCATATCGCCAACCATTCCGGTTACAGGCTCTGTCATATCATAGTTGAAACCTGAAATTGTAGGAGCAGAAGTGATTTCGTAAGAATCTTCAACTTCAATTTCGGTTGTGTCAACCTCGATAGTAATCAATGCGCCACCGATAGCTTCTTCAGCTTGGTCGTTGTGTTTAACGTTTAAGTGATATTCGGTTGCCCGAGCAACATCAACAATCGTATCGGTGAATGTAAACGGCTGATTGTTTGATAACAATGTGCCTTTAAGAGTGTAGATTAGGCTCTTAGAACGAGAGTTGGTCATGAAGTAACCTTTTGCTCCTTGCTCTACTTTTTCTTGAGTAAACTCAAGGGTGCCATTGCGAGTGCCGGTTGATTTGTCGTGACCGACTTCGATTGTAACATCTTTGAGTAGTTCGCTAATCTTGTCGGAATATTCAACAGACACGAGGGTGTTTGCAATCTTACAGCATACGTTTACTTGTGTGGCAGAGCCTTTGGTGATATCAAACTCTTCGCTGCCCTTGAAATAGCGGTCTTCCCAAGAGGCTGACACAGAGTCGCCTGCCCATGCTTCCGCGATATAGTGGCCTGAAAGTAGTTTGATGCCTCCGGCAGGCACTTCGTCAATGCCGTTATATTTATGAACAGCACCTTTGGCGTTTGAAATCCAAATAAGAGTGTTTTGTGCGAGCTCGTCGTTAGTCTGTCCGGCGCGAGTCTTTACGACTACATCGGAATTGACAGTAGCCTTAAGCATCAGGCGTCCTTCCCCTTCACCCTCTTCGTAGGGGCGGAAGGTGTCGGAGCAGGCAGAAAGCGCTGCGATCGCCAGAAGCGAGGCACAATAGTTAATATATTTATTCATTGCTTTCTCCTGTTATGATTTAATTAATGTAAGGGTCATAGACTTGCTGTGGTTAGCTTTGTCGGTGACGGTGATATGGAACTTATGAGTTCCGGCTTCAAAAATCAGTCCCACAAATGGGGTAATATCGAACTCTAATTCGGTAATACCGGCTCCGGTTACTTCCTCTTTAACGGGGAATCCGAGTCCTTGTAGACCTTCAGTTATGTCTTTCGTTTCTCCATCGATATTTAATACCGGTGGATTAGCAAGGTCGAATTCAGCAGCCAATCCCACACTATTTAAGAACTCGTTAGTCAACATCTGAGATTCGATTCTTACATTTAATCCGGAGAATTCTTTAGTAGATTTAATATTAACGATCGCGTTTTTAACACCAACTCCGAAGTCAGCCACATTATTTGTGCCAACGAGGTTGAGAGTTTCGCTTGTGAATTCGATAGCCCAATCTGCAGGTTGATCGGGGGTCGGAGTGTCGGGCTCGGGATCATCAAAGTCTTCTCCGCCGGGGCGACCGCTATTGTCGAGATTATCCTCAAACCATTCGTAATCACTTTCGATAGGCTCATCCTCAACTACGGTAGAGTCGATAGTGATGCCTTGACCATCGTTAGTAATCGTACCAACTTCGTCAGGCGGGAGGTTGGGGTTGTTGGTCAAGTCGAAATAGATTTTGCGGTGCTGACCTTTGGCAACGTTATCAATCGTTTTGGTGAATGTTTCGGTGTTGCCGAGAATCGACGCAGAGAAGTCGATACGGAGAGTTTCAAGGTTCTGTAATGCAGCGAAATAACCCGAGCGAGTTTCTGCAGGGGTGAACACCAACGAGTTGCTGCCTTCAGAAGTTACCTTAACGGTTACTTCGTCGGCGTTATCGAATGCTTTGAGTAATTTTTCAGAAAAGCTTACGGAAACGCGGATGTTGGCGAGTTTGCAAACAACAGTTTCTACCTCTGTAACTTTGTCGGTTACGATAGTGAAATCTTGTGAACCTTCGTAGTAGGGTGCATTCCATGCTGCAGGCTCAACTTCGTGAGAACGAACGACAACAGAGTAGTCGCCGGCAGGGAATACCGGCAATTCGGGCATTGTAGTGTATGTCCATTGGTTCACTACATTGCCATTGCGGTTATTTATAGTAACGATAAAGTCTGAGAGGTCGATAATAGCGCGAGAAGCGGGCGCCTTTGCGGCTTTTGATTTCGCAGCGCTGTTGTCGGTAACGATGGTTTCAGCGCCGTCAACATCTACGCCGATAGATGCGGTGCGGAGTTGACCATTACCGCTCACTTCCACTTCCGGATTCCAGTTGTCGCACGCCGAGAACCCGGCCATAGCGGCTGCTGAAAGTAGAATTGAAAATATCTTTGTTTTCATAACTTAGGGTTTGGCGTGTTAATTAATAATTGAGTTTGATATCGTCGATATAGAGTGACGAGCCCGTAAAGCGACCATCTGAGAGGTTCGTAGCGGGAGGATAGCTTAGCCAATCTGTGGTGTTATTTGTTGCAGCTTCGGGGTTGCCACTTGATTTAAACACAACCTGAATTGAAGCAGCTTGTGCGCAAGGAACTTCATATAAATCCGTTAGGCCGATTGTTGCTTTTGTATATTCTGCAACTGCAGCTAACTGCATATCTTTTTCAGCTAAGATATTACCACCGTTATCAAGAACTTTGATAGAGGCGTAGCCATAGTCTGCATCATTTTTCTTAGAATACTTATACCAGAATTCAAGAGATGCAGGGCGATTTGTGTATGAGTAGCCGTATGTGGGAGATTGAGTATCCTCGTTGTATGAACCAAGGTATAGTTCTCCTACGGTTATTTTCTTAGGCTTTGAAAAAAGATCGGCGTTATTGTCTTTGCCCCATCCTATGGTTTCAATAATTGCAGCTGAAGAGCCGGCATGTACGCTTCCGGTTTCTTGGCGAGTGCCGGAAAATGCTGCATAAGCAGTGCCTGAGTGATCACCAAACCAACTTCTATCGGTTCCGCCTTCAGAAGTAGTAAGGATATTCATAGTACCCCAGATTGCTGCGTCTTTAGACGCTCCGGCATATTCAGTCCACCAGTATTTGGTTTGACCATCGGTGCGAGACCAAGTTTCCATATCGGAGTTGGCGAGCTGTGCGCCGGTTTCGGTGGTGAAGGTGTAGATAGAGGAGAGGTTGCCGTCGCATGTTGCGCGCACTTTGTAGCTTGTGCCTCCGGTTAATCCTTTGATGAGATAACGGTTGGAGGCGAGCTTGGTTGATGTAGCGGCGCCCCATGTTTTGCCGTTGTCGGCTGAAATCTCAAATGTTACGATCTCGGGCTCTTCGGCTGAACGAGTAGAGGCGTTATATTTGAGGTCGAGAGCGGCTTGCCAACCATATACTCCGTTTTCAACTGCTTCAAGCGAATATGGGCTTGTAGCGTGAGTTACGGTGAAGTTGGTTATTACTGTTCCCAATGAGAGACGCATCTGAAGGTCTTGATCTGAAGAGGGAACGGTTGCTACTACATGATATTTGTTCTCTGCGCCGGAAACTGCTTCGCATGATGTGATTGCGCAGTTATCCCAAGTGTTGCGGGGGTTCTTAACTTGTAACTTGATGTCGTTGAGGCTTGAAGCGTTTGTTTCGATATCAAATTCGAGTGTGGTTGCCCATTGATAGATGTTGTTGAGCTCTACAACTTCGAGGCTTGTGGTTACAGCTTCAACAGAGAAGCTGATTGCTTGCTCGGCAACGCGAGAGTTGCGGTCAATCACTTGGATGGTGAATGACGTTGAGTTTTCAGCATCTTCGGTATATTGGATATTTGGCAGGAGGTTGGTGAAATCAATAAGCGCCATCTTGTCGGGACGGTTTGTGCCGACGAGCTTCAAACCGAGGCCTTGCATAAGGGCGATTTTAGACTGATCGCCGCTTACGAGGTCGATTTCAGTGGGCCAACCGAGCGACTGTAGGTAGGCTGATGTTGTTGTTAGGGTAATACCACTGATTCCGCCTTGAGCGATAGCTGTTACTTGAATCTTCTGGTTAGAAACTTCGCCTGGCATGATTGACCAATGGTCTCCGTTGTTGAAGCCTTCGGCGTTGAGGCGAGGAATCGGAGCGTTTAGAATAGCATCGCTGAGGTCGATTTCAACATCCTCAAGGTTTGTCATTTCGTCGTATGTCAAGACGATAGAGCCGTCGCCGGCTTCGCTACCGTTGATGTCGAATTTCAAGACATAGCTGTGGCGCGCTTCAGCGGTGAAGCTTTTGGGTTGAAGAGTAGCGGTTGTGCCGTTCTTTTTTGTGATAGTGATTGTTGCGGTAATCTGACCTGGTGAGAGATATACCGAGCGAGTTTCTCCGTCGGGGTAGGCGATTTCGTTGCCGAGTTCTGAACGGAGAGTTAATGAATAGGCGGTGAAATAGTTGCGGAACATGTCTGACATTTCAACGCGCACCATTGTGTTAGCTAAAGAAGCTGTAACACTGACCGGAGTGGTTTTGTTTTCTTCGATTGTCAGAGATGAACTGCCATAGTAGTAGGGGCATTCGAAGCCTTCGTTTTCAAGGGCTCCGTAATATGCTTCAAGTGTGTATTTCCCAACGGGAATCGAAACCGGATCGCTAAATTCAGCGGCAGTAGCCCATTCGCGAGAAAATGAGGCGTACTCAGATGTGAGTTTAAGCGATAGGTTAGATGCTGAAACCGACTGTGCTTCGGCACGAGAAAGAGGGGCGGTTTGCTTGTTTTGAGTAGAGGTTACGACATCGCTGTCGAGGTCTACAGAAACAAGGAGCTTCCCATCCATGTCGGTTGTCGGACGGTAGTCGTCGCAAGAAACCAATGAGCTAGTCAGCCCAAGGCCTCCGGCTGCGCTAAGCAGTCCGATCAGAAGTTGTTTCTTCATACCTTATTTTTAAAATAAAACTATAAATTGTCAATAGTTAAAATTGTAGTTATACAAATATTGTTCAGTTGAAGTTGTATAAAAACCGACAAAATTTCTCTAAATCTTGTCTTATGTAAAGGTGTTATGTGTTCTATTTCAGTGTGGTATTATAGTCCACACCATTTTCGCTACAAATTTACGAAAAAAAAAGATAACAATGTTTCAAAATTGTTAAATTATTCGTAAGGGAGAATAAATAGCGCCTAACGGACAATCGAAAAGTCGTTAGGCGCAATGATGCTGTGTTCCCTAGATAGGTCTCCGAAGGTTATTGGTTTGGGTTGCGCTGATTTTCGCTCTGTTTCGGTTTTGTCGAGTTCTTGCGCTTGTAGCCGTTTCGGTATCCGGGTTTGTTGTTATGTTTTGCTTGGTGGGGAGATTGTTGGGTGTTGGCGTTGCGTTTTCGATCTGTTGTTGAACGAGGAGCTGATTTAGGACGGTTTTCGGCAGCAATTTCGATTTTGAGGGTTGACTCAACGCGCGAAAATGCGCGGTGGTCGCGTGGGCTGACGATTGTTATGGCTTCTCCGTTGGCGTTGGCGCGAGCAGTGCGGCCGACACGATGGACGTAATCTTCCGGTTCGCGGGGCACGTCATAGTTGACCACGAGCATTACTTCGTCGATGTCGATTCCGCGGGCGAGGAGGTCTGTCGCAACGATAACTTCAATTCTGCCGCTACGGAATCCGCGAATTGTCTCTTCTCGTTGTTGTTGGTCGAGGTCGGAGTGAATTTCTGCTGCTTTGATTGCATTTCGGCGTAGGTTGCGACATAGATCTCTGACGCCGTGTTTAGATGCGGCAAAGACGATTACGCGTTCGCCTCTGTGTTGTTTGAGTATTTCGATTAGCTTGCTCTCTTTTTTATCTTCGTTGCAGAAGATTGCTGACTGTTTGATTTTCTCGACCGGGCGCGATGGGGCGATTTTGATTTCGACGGGATTTTTTAGCAATGATTGGGCAAGTTTGCGAATTTTCGGGGGCATTGTTGCTGAGAAGAGTAGGGTTTGGCGCTCTTCGGGAAGCAACTTTGCGATTGCCATGATGTCGTCATAAAAGCCCATGTCGAGCATGCGGTCGGCTTCATCGAGAATGAAATATTTTACTTTAGAGAGGTCGATGCCGCCCATTTGAATGAGGGCTTGTAGGCGTCCGGGGGTGGCGATGACTACGTCGGCGCCTTCTTTCATTCCTTTTTGTTGACGAGCGAAGCCGGCACCGTCTGTGCCGCCATAAACGGCGATGCTTGAAATGGGCAGATAATAACTAAATCCGTCCATTTGTCGTTCGATTTGTTGCACTAACTCGCGGGTTGGTGCCATTACGATGCAGTTGACGAAGCCGTCAGCTTCCGGCAGTTCGGCGAGTAAATCGATTGTCGGAAGTAGATACGCAGCTGTTTTGCCTGTGCCGGTTTGGGCAATGGCTATAAGGTCGTGGCGGTCAAGCACCACCGGAATTGCTTGTTCCTGAATAGGAGTACATTCCTCGAAGTGCATGGCGTATAGCGCATCGAGGAGGTCATCGCTTAAGTCGAAGTCTTCAAATAACATAGCGACAAAGTTACAAATATTTAATTGAAAAATCTCTTGATTTTATAATAAATCAGTCATAAGGTCGTTAATCTTGTAGCGCCCTCATGAAGGGTAGATAAATTTGCATAATTTTATTTATCACTATAAGATGAAAAAAGGACTCATATCGCTGTCAATCCTCTTGGGATCGGCTCTTATGGCCCAAGCGAAAGGTGCTTCAGACCCCGTGCTGATGACTGTCGGAGGCAAGCCCGTGACTCTCAGTGAATTTGAATATCTTTATCACAAGAACAATGTTCAACAGTCAACTCCCCAAGATATTGAGGAGTATCTGAAGTTGTTTATCTCGTATCGTCAGAAGGTTGCTGCAGCCGAAGATTTGGGCCTCGACCAAACCGAGTCATTCCGAAAAGAGTTTAAGACTTATCGTAACGACTTGTCTGCGCCATATTTGGTAGACAAAGCTGTTGAAGATAGTATTCTTCAAGCTCAATATGAGCGTATGAAGGAGGATGTTGATGTTAGCCACATTATGGTTTTCTTCCAAGCTCCCGGAAAGTCGCTTGAGCAGAAAAAGGCGTTGATGGATTCTCTTCTGACTTGTCTTAACGCGGGTGAGAACTTTGATTCGCTTGCAATCAAATATTCGGGCGATATGGGCTCTGCCTCTAAGGGTGGTCATATGGGCTTCATTAAGGCGAATCGTTACCCCGCTGCTTTCGAGGATGCTGCTTATACGGTTGCCGTAGGTAGCTATTCCGGTGTAATCTCAACCCCGATGGGTTATCATATTGTTAAGGTAAATGGTCGTCGTCCGGCTCGCGGTCAAGTTTTGGTTGAACATATTCTTCGATTGACTCGCGGTAAATCAGCAGAGGAAGCGCAAGCCCAGAAACAATATATCGATTCTCTCTATTCGCTAGTTACGAATGGCGCAAGTTTCGAAGATGTAGCAACGGCAAATTCGGAAGATCCGGGTTCAGCTTCACAAGGCGGACGTCTTCCGTGGTTCGGAGTAGGTCAGATGGTGCCTCAGTTTGAGGATGTTGCGTTCTCTTTGGCTGACAATGAGATTTCTGAGCCTTTTGAAACCGCATATGGTTATCATATCATCAAGCGTCTAGAAGGCAAAGGTATCGATTCATTTGAGCAAGCTAAATCTGCGATTACAAGCTTTATTTCTCGCGACGAACGCGGTCAGCTTCCGGCTAAGCGCAAACTCGCTCAGTTAAAGAATGAATATAAGGCGAAAGTTGAGACCAAGACTCTTGCCAAACTTTCAAAGCAGATTGAAGAAATCGGTGGCGTTGACTCTGTAATGTTGGCGTCGTTCCAATCATCTGATGTTGTTGTTGCTAAAGTAGGCAAACAGAAGATTGTTTTGTCAGAGGTTATGGCGAAAGAACTTCCGAATGGTTTTGCCGGAGGTGTTGAGCAGCAGATTGCTCAACTTGAGGGCGCAGTTAATCGTAGCCTTGATGCCGCTGTAATTGCTGCCAAACAAGATAATTTGATGGCTGAAGATCCTTCATATCGCAACCTCGTTAATGAGTATCGCGACGGTATGTTGATGTTTGAGGTTCAAGATCGTTTCGTCTGGTCAAAAGCAAAAGCAGACCAAGAAGGTCTTGAAGCTTATTTCAACGCAAATCGCGGAAAATATACATGGGATTCTCCTAGATTCAAATCTCGTATTATTTTCGCCGAGTCAGACTCTGTTCTCTCTGATGTTAAGGCTTATTTATCAAAGAATAGTGTAGCCGCAGATTCGTTGATGACAGACTTGCGCAAGCAATTTGGTAAGGCGGTTAAGGTAGAGCGTGTGCTTGCCGCAAAGGGAGAAAATCAGATTACAGACTATCTCGGTTTCGGTGCTGAAAAGCCTGAAGCTAATGGACGTTGGAAATCATATATGGCATATGAGCCTAAATTGATTGATCAACCAGAGGAGGCTGCTGATGTTCGCGGTGTCGTAATCACTGATTACCAAGATTTCCTTCTCGAGCAATGGGTAAAAGAACTCGAAGTTAAATACCCTGCTGAAGTAAACAAGAAAGTGCTTTCGAAAGCTAAATGATATAGTGAATTTATCATAAATTAAATAAGGCGCCGAGCATTGCTCGGCGCCTTATTTGATTATTGTTGGCTTTTTTTTGTAGGATTTAGTGTCGCCTGATTATGGGCAGGGAGAAGGAATGAAATGGTGGTGTGACGTGCATTCATGGATAGAATGGTCGACGATGATGTGGCGTGTCGCCATTCCGGAAATGACGCTCATTTCGTGTGAAACAAGTAGAATTGTTGTAGACGGAGGTAGAGAGTTGATGAGGTTGTAAAGCTTGTTTTCGAATCTCTTATCGATGTAGCTGAGCGGCTCGTCAAGCACGAGAATTGAGGGGTGTGAGATGAGCGCTCTGCCGAGCAGGGCTCTTTGAAGCTGTCCGCCCGAGAGGGTGCCGATTGTTTGTCGAGATTGATCTGAAAGGTCAACTAGTTCAAGTATTTCTTCGACGCGCTTTTTAAGCGCAGAATTGTCGATTCCTTTTTCTGAGAGTAGGCCGGAGGCAATGACTTCCTCAATGGTGATAGGGAAGCGAGAGTCGATCATATTTTTCTGTGGCAGATAGCCGATAGGTAGGCGCTCGGTTGTTTCGCCCATTGGGGAGAGGTATTCGACTTTTCCAGAAGTCGGTTTCAATAATTTCAATATGATTCGAAGCAACGTAGTTTTTCCACCACCGTTCGGACCGGTTATAGCTATGAAGTCGCCGTGGTTAATGGTTAGATTAACGTCAGACAAAATGTTGCGATGTTCCCACTTCATGCCGATGCCGGAGAGACGTATCGCAGGAGTGCTGATTTCTCTTTTCGGAGCGTTTGATGGGGTGTATATATATGAAGGTTCAGTCATTTCTTTGTGAAATAAATGGTCGAACGATTTCAGCTAATTATTCTTTGATAGTAGCGATTAGGGCGTCGGCGGCTTTGCGCACTGCGTCTTCGACGTTTGGCGACAAGGGGGCAATTACAATGGGGTTAAGTCCGGTTGCGTCGGTAATAGTTTGTGATTGACGACTGTCGTATTCTTTTTGATAGAAAAACACTAACGGTTTGTCTGTCTTTACTTTGTCGAGCCGATTTTTGAGGTCTGTGATAGAAAACTCTTTGTGCTCTTGTCCGACAGCGAGTTGGCGTAGGTCGTAGTCGCGCGAAAAATAGCTTAGGGATGGATGCCAGACAAGTATTGCTTCACCTTTTAGCGGGGATAGTTTTGCTGAGATTTCGCGGTCGATCGAGTCGAGATGTATATCGATAGAATCGAGTCTCGCTTTGAAATAGTCAGTGTCGTTGGGGAATTGTCCGGCCAATGCGCGAAATGTCGTATGAACCATTATTCGGGCATTGCGGAGCGATGTCCAGATATGGGGATCGTAATTACTATGATTTTTATGCTCATGCTCGCAATCATGGCTGTGGTGTGTGCCGTGATTGTGTGTCCCTTCTATCAGATGAATTGAGTCTGAAAGCTCTACGATTCTGATGTTGGGGTTAGATGAGCTGATAGCATTGGTGACTTTTTCTTCGAATGGTAAAAGTCCGACGGTGAATAACAATTGAGAATCTGCAGCTTTTCGCAACTGAGCCATAGAGGGCTCAAATGTCTCGGGGTCGGCAGACGCCGGAGCGAGACACTCAACCTTTATTCTGTCGCCTCCTATGCCTTCTGCAAAATAGGCGAGGGGCGGAATTGAGACCACAACAATTCTTTCGGCGTTGTTGTCGTAGCGGTTGGTAGAGTTAGTGCAACTGCCAAGTGACAACGTTAAGCCGAAGATAATAGCTGAAAATGCGTGGAGTTTATGTCTAGAAGAAATTCTCACTGGTTGTAAACGACTGTGTGAAGAATCATAACAAAACCGGTGGGGTCGGGCAGGGGGCGCGATGTCATTAGCATCAGCGGAAATTCAGACTGACCGGCGCGGTAAGGGGGTTGCCAGTAGGGGAAATCTTCCATGGCTGTTAAGCCACAACGCTGATAGAATTTTACGCGTTTTGCGGCTGTCTCAGATTCCTCGGGAAGTTCGACTTCAAGCACCATTGCTTTTTCGCCGGCAAGTTCAAGCGTTTTCTTGATAACATCCGAACCTAATCCCTTGCCGCGCATGCTGTCGAGTATTGCAAAATGCTCACAGTAAAGCGTTCCGGGAAGGTTCCAAAGGGTGATAAAACCAACAATTTCTGAATTGTGTTTAATAACATGAAAATTAAAGACCGGGTCTTGTGGATTTACTCTCAAACAAAGCTCTGACCAATCGCGGCGTTCACATTCAGGGAATGCGCTATGGTATAATTCTTTGATTTCCAAAGGAATGCTTGCGGGGGAAGTTATTTTTTCAAAAGAGATTTCCATAAATGTCTTTAAATTTTACAACCACAAATTTAGCCAAAAATTTTCAATACTGATTCATAAATGCAACTTGATGTTAGATTTTAAGCAAAATAAATTTGTGATTTAAAATGTTTATTCCTAAATTTGTCTCGGAATGAGGTTGAGAGCCTTAAGTAGAAATCTAAATCTACCTTAAAATCAGCCGAAATTTAAACCGAAAGATAATACTTAACCTAACTGATAATTACCATGGCCCGATTACAAATTGACAAGCTGGATACTAAAATCCTGCAAATGTTGGTAGACAACGGAAGAAAACCTTTTCTTGAAATTGCTCGCGAATGTGGCGTAAGTGGAGCTGCAATCCATCAGCGTATCGCCAAGCTTCAAGCAACCAATATTCTTGAAGGTTCACGTGCATTAATCAAACCAACTACTCTCGGTTACGACACCTGTGCTTTCGTAGGAATCTACCTCAAAGAAGCTGCATCTTTCGACGAAATTGTCGAAAAATTGCATATGGTTCCTGAAGTAACCGAAGTACATTTTACTACCGGCCAATATGATATGTTAGTGAAGATATATGCTCGAGATAATGAGCATCTTCTTCATCTTATTCATGATAAGCTTCAGCCCATGGGTATGCTCCGCACCGAAACAATCGTTTCTTTCCGCGAAGTATTCTCTCGTGCACTTCCCGTTGAGAATAAGGAATAATATTAGAGCTTTTTTTCTAGTTTTACCTCGATATATTATAATCTTACATCAACGCCCCGACCATTGCGGTAGGGGCGTTTGATATATAATTATATTGCAATTAGTCCTTAATTGGTATATTATTACCATTATATATTACGATAGCAAATTATATAAAAGAAAAAAGTGAGGAAATTTTTCCTCACTTTTCTTTGTTGTCTTGGAGGGATTCGAACCCCCACAGGCGGAACCAGAATCCGACGTGCTACCATTACACCACAAGACAATTCGCTTAAATCTTTTTTTAACTCCGCTGAGTTGATTTCTGCGGTTGTTGTCGTTTGACGAGTGCAAAGGTATGAACTTTTTTTTAACTGACAAAATATTTTGCTGTTTTTTTTGAAAGTGAACCTGAATTTCTTTATTAAATATGGTCGAAGAATTTTGTGGTTGGAATACAGCAGACGAATACAGCAATAAGTCTTATGTAAAGAGTAATATTATAATATTAGAGGTTGAATTTCAGACTTGGTTAATTGGGTTGCAGTTTGATTGATCTCTATTGTTGATTTAAACATTGGCAATATTAAGGTTGTTTAATAGATGTGGGCAATATTTAGGCCCTAGGTGGGTATAACTTTGCATTATCAAAACAAAACTAACTAAACGAAATTCAACCATGGACTACGATCAGGATTACAGCAGGCTTAACGCAACTGAGACCAAATGGTATTGTTTTAATCACGGAGATGGCGCCGAATCAAATGTTGACGCAGGCGAGCAAGGTGTCGTGTGCCCTAATGGAGACCGGATTGTAAAACTTGATAACGAAGATTTTGATTGATTTGTTTATGTAGAGGAGTGTCGTCGGTATCTCTCTTAAAAAATATGTGGAAAAATTTGGCGTGAGTTGTTATAAATACATATCTTTGCATAACCCAAACAGAAAGTCAGTTTCGGGTTAGATTACTAAGATAAAATTACTCACAAATGATATTTAATTTCCGCATAGTATCTGACGAAGTCGATAATTTCCGTCGCGAGATACAGATTGATGCAGATGCAACATTCCTTGATCTGAAGAATGCAATCTGCGATGCCGTTGGCTATGATAAAAACCAGATGTCTTCTTTTTTCATCTGCGATGACCGTTGGGAGAAAGAGAAGGAGATAACCTTAGAAGATATGGGCTCTGATTCAGCTCAAGAGGTTTATCTGATGGAAGACAGTGTGTTGTCAGATTTTATAGACGATGAAGGTCAGCGTCTGATTTTCACTTTTGATTATCTTACAGATCGCTCGTTCTTCATAGAAATGAAGGAGTTGCAGACCGGTCGTTCACTCAAAGATCCCGTATGCTCATTGGCATTGGGTAAAGCTCCCGCTCAAAACATCGATTTTGAGGAGTTTGAAGAAAAGGCAGCTGCTAAAGCCAAAGCCGCTGCAGCTGCATCAGACGACCTTGGTGAAGATTTCTATGGCTCAGATTCTTACAATGACGATGAGTTTGACGTAGAAGGATTTGACGAGATGACGTTTGACGATAAGTTTTGATGTATTGCTCTCTCATTCTCTTTTGTTCTCTTATTTGAGTTTAGCTCACTAAAACGCTTAAAATCCGACGACGTTTAGAGTCGGTAAAAATATTGCAGCCTCGGATCACTTCCGAGGCTGTTGTTGTATATAATTTGCGCTACGAATAATTCGTTTTCTCACTTTTGCACACACTCTCTCTATCTCGCTTTCTCCCTCCCTCTCTCTCTTCCTCCCTCTTACAAAAAAAATGAGCCTCCTCGCATTGAGAAGGCTCTTTGACCGCGGTTTGATAATATCCGCGTTTAGTTGCAAATCAGACGCTATTATTTCTTACCGAAGTAACGCTCGTAAAGACCGGCGAAGCCGCGACCGTGACGAGCTTCATCTTTGGCCATTTCGTGAACAGTGTCGTGTATAGCGTCGAGGTTAGCTTTCTTTGCATTAGCAGCGATACGCATCTTGTCGGCATTTGCCCCAGCTTCAGCATGCATACGCTTTTCCAAGTTGGTTTTGGTGTCCCATACGCAGTCGCCAAGGAGTTCGGCAAATTTAGCTGCGTGTTCTGCTTCTTCCCATGCGTAGCGCTTGAAGGCTTCAGCGATTTCAGGGTAGCCTTCGCGGTCGGCTTGGCGTGACATAGCTAAGTACATACCAACTTCAGTACATTCGCCCATGAAGTGAGTATTGAGGTCTTTGATCATCTCATCACCTGTTCCTTTTGCGATGCCGATTTCATGTTCGGTTACGAATTGGAGGGCGTTTTCTGTGTTGAGTTCTTCAAATTTGCTTTTAGGTGCGTTGCAGAGGGGGCATTTTTCAGGAGCTTCGTCGCCTTCGTGAATATAGCCACAGACAGCGCAGATAAATTTCTTAGTCATAGCGTAACGTAATGTTTTTATGGTCTTGATTAGAATGAAAACCTTAAATGTTTTAGCTAGGTTTTCTTATTGCAAAGATAGAGAAAATATTTTAGTATCCAAATAAAAGAGGATCATCGCTTCATTATTTTTCGCTCTATATTGTTTTGTATTTCGACGATTATTTCTCTCTAAATTTCGAAAAAAAAGCGCCGAAATCGTCGCATTGACGTTTCGGCGCTAGATTTATGTGAGAATTATATCTGTTTTCAGCAGCTTATTCCATGCCAATCAACCATTCGGAATCGAGGAATGTAAACTCGCCGGGAGCGGTTACCTCGTAGTGGCTAACACAAGGCAATGTGCGGTAGTTGCCTGCGGGAGTCAATGCATAAGCATAGAAGTTGATTGTGTAGACAACTTGCAGACCGGTAACAGGCTTAGCTTCAGGATATAATTGAGCAAGCACTGCGGGGAAGACTTCTGTGTCGCAACGCTCTTGCATTTTTGCTACAATTTCTTCATCAGTGTAGTCTTTCCAACCTTCTTCGTATTGAGCACGAGCTGAAGCTGCGCGAAGGTCGATGTTGCTCTGGTAAGAAGATGCTCCGCAATAGTAGTCGTTGTTACCATAAGAAGTAACCCAGAACATACCAGATTTAATTGAAGTATCTCCTAGAGGAACACACTTATTCTCGTATACCCAATCAACGCAAGCTTGATAGAATGGGATAGATGCTGATTGACCCTTACCGGCAGGCAAGTTGATAGTAACGTTGGGGTCGAACATCCACTTGCCTTCTGCGAGAACAAACTGAGAGGTTTCGGTTTGGACGCCATTGAAGCGGGCCCATTCTGAACCGTTGTAGATATATTCAGCGCAAGCGTAACCTGAATTGTTGTAGAGAACATATTTTACATCGTCAACCTTAGCGTAGGGGAAGTTAAGCTTCAAGTAGGTAGGGATGTATGCATCGGGGGTAGACATAGAGCCGCTGAGACCCATTTCTGTGTAATCGCCCGGGTTGAGAACTACGAAGTTTTCAGGAACAGACCATTTGCTGCCATCGAAACGGTAAACAGCGTTTTTCTCAACTGTTACAACGGGAGCTGCAATTGCGCGTGAAATAACCTTAGCAGAAGCCGCGGTAAAATATTCAATTGAGTTAACGATGAAGTTGCAGTATTTGCCACCTGAAATGCCGATAAACCATCCGGTCAGTTTAACATTTAGGCCATCGGTTAGTATCTCTTTCTGAGCGTCGGTTGCATAGTATACAGAACCCTTAGCAGTTTCTGCGCCTTCGACTTCGATGTTGATGTTATTGCCTGAAACGAGAACTTTGCCGGAGATTGTACCGTAGATTGCGAGTTGGTCTGCCGGACGAGTCAAAGCTGCATCAAGTGTTGCGCCATCGAGAGTAACCGGGGTGGGGAAGATATATTCCTGTGTGCCGATTTCTGTAATAGTCGCGCCCTGTGCAATTTGGAGATTATTTTTGAAAGAGGTTGCTTCTCCTTCAAGATGTAGCTGGGTGCCGATAGGATAGGTGTCAGAGTTAAAGCCACCGCCCATGTAGACGAAGATTGTGCCTCCCTTGTCGGTAAGAGCGAAACCTGAACCGCAAGCTCCGGCAACAACTCCGTCGATTGAAACGACATCACCGTTAGCAACTGTTGAGATTACATCAGACATGGTGAAGCCGGCAGGCTCATCGCCGCTACCTACATTGCCGAAGATAGGATTTTGTTCGGCTTCGGAGTATGTGATAACAACATATTGTCCCTCTTCAGCTTCGTCGCCAACTGCTTCTTTGATAGCAGCCGGCAAGTAGCGAGAAGCAGGCTTTTCGGGAGCAAAACCGATAATGTAGTTTTCGTCGCTTTCCCAAACAGTCTCTTGGTAGAATTCTTCGCTGATAGTCAAGGCATTTGCTCCGGCTGATTCGGTTACTGCTTCAGGAAGACCAACAGAAATGTTATATGTCAACTTGATAGCCGAACCGTCGGTATACATCATGAAAGGAGATGTAGAGGCGAAGAATGCAGGAACGTAGTCGGCTGCGCTAATCTTTTCTGTGAAATATTTATTGCTTGACAGAGCCTTTAAAGCTTGAGAGGCGTCATTCTGTTCAGCGAGAGCTTGATTTGTTTTATTTGAGGAGATAGCGGCGTAATCAGCGTCGGTCAAGGTATACTCGATAGTTTTCACCTCCGTCGGACGGAAAGTTGAGTCGAAACCATCAAGCTTGTCGTTCCAAGCGTTTTCGTCGCATCCGGTCAGTGCGGCCATCGCTCCGATAGCCAGCAGCGGAAGATATTTAATATTTTTCATCTCAGTTCTTATGATTAGAAGTTAAGACGGAGCTTCAGAGCATAGGTGCGTCCGAAAGAGTAGAATACGCGGTAAACATTATCCCATGCGCCATCTTGTTCAAGACCATTGTACGCCATTGAAACGTAATGGTAGTCGCAGAGGTTGTAGACATTACCGCTCAGACGGGCATTGATGCCGCCCACTTCAAAGCTGTAGCTTGCTGACAAGTCGAGCTGGTTACCTCCGGGGATTTTCCAAGGATTAGGAACATTGAGGTCGGTGCCGGGATTGAAGTTTGAACCGGTAACTTGATAGTCTGAGTAGTTGCGAGAGTGGAAAGTCCAGTCTGCGCCGATGCGCCAGCCCTTAAACGGACGGAAAGTTGCCGAAATTGCTCCGGTTGTCATAGCTGAACCGCCGACTTTGACACCCTTCTGATTTAGTTGTGCTGAAAGATGGTCTGCAGCCATGATGCCTGATGCAGGTGTACCATTCAAAGAAGCGATGGGGAAACCGCCGGGACCGTAGAAGTAACCTGTAGGATTAGAATCCCATACGTTGTCAGAAATAGCAAGCATACCTTCGAGAGTAAACCATGTTGTGGGTTGGAATGTAGCTGCGACTTCGACACCCATGTGGCGGGCGTTAACGCCGGTCATATTGAATGTACCATATTGACCACCCATTTCACCGCTCATCTGTACTGAACGAGATGTAGTCTTGTCCATCCATTTTGTGAAGTATCCGTTTACATCAACACTGAAGATGGGAGAGTGGTAGCCATAACCAACCTCGAAAGAAACGATTTTCTCGTTTTGAGCATCTGAGTTGGCAATGTTTGAATTTTGATATGACAAGAATACGCCCCCTTGGTAGTATGGAGCACGGCTGATATGACCAACGTTGAAGAATACGTTGTTGTGACGGTCGATGTTGTAGTTTGCACCGAGTTTTACCGAACCACCGATGAAATTATACCAAGGGCTCTTTGAGTGGTCTGCGTCAGCATAGAAATATTCAATACGCTGATAGCTTGTTGAATTGAGTGAACCAGAGAGGACAATATTGAGTTTGTTGTCAAATGCTGTGTATTCGCCCTGAACGAAAACGCCTTCGTTGTGGGTGATACCGTCGTAATTTCTGTATACAACATCTCCAACACCGAGTTTTTCATTAACCCAAGCAGTGTTGTTTTTATTGTAAATAGCAGATTCGCTAGCAGAGACGCGTGAACGATAGTAATCGTCGATATAGTATTCTCCGTCAAAGAGGTCTACGATAGTTGCTTTATGGAAGCCTTTGTAGTAGCGCAAATCGATACCTGCGGTAAGGTTGAGCTTATTGTCAAGTAAGGCGTTTTTGTAGGTTGATACAAGACCATACCAGTTATGAGAGTTCTTATTGTCGGCGAGAATCATGTTTGAACCGGTTTCAGAGTTACGGTTCATCAACTGAATCTCATCATAGGCGAATGTGCCGTCTTCGTGACGGAAGAGGGTGTTCAAGTTACCATTGTTGCAACCATACCAAGAGTCGCCGCTAAGAGTTGTGCCATTGTAGTTAACCGAACGAGCCATTCCTTTATAGCCACCGCCATTTGCAAATGATGCGTAGATAACTGTTGCGAGAGACGATTTCTCATTGATTGCCCAAATATGGTTCAACGAGAGTTGGGGCTTATGGTAATGGTTATAGTTTGCTCCGGTTGTTTTCTGACCATTAAGCAAGTAACCGAAAGAGGGGTTGTAGCGATACTGGCTTTCGCCATCCATATACTGTTTAGCGGTAGTTGCCCAACCTTCGATAGTCAAACCGTCGTATGACGAACGCTGAGCGTGGGTTTGAGGTGCACCGAATGCGGTGAATGAGAGCTGATGTGCCTCATTGATACGTTTCGAAACGTTGATAAAGTAGTTGTATGAGTTATACCATGTGCCTTGAACATAGTTGGCGTCTGTCCATTTGCGAGAACCGAGCAATGTAATAGCCCAACCATTTTTCATTAAGCCGGTAGAAACTTTCATACCGATTTGGTTGATACCATCGTTACCCATGCCATACCATACAGAACCTCCTTTTTTAGCATCGAGGCTCTGAGTTGTGATGTTGATCGTACCACCAATAGAGGGGGCTGAGAGGACGCTGGCTCCGAGACCGCGCTGGGTTTGGATTGAAGATGCAACGTCGCTCAAACCTGCCCAGTTGCTCCAATATACACCACCCCATTCCATGTCGTTGATAGGAATACCATTAATTACGACAGCAACGTTGTCGCTCTTGAAACCACGCATGTTGGTCTTGGCGTCACCAAAACCGCCTCCTTCTTTGTTGTTCCAAACGCCGGGAGTTGTTTTCAAAATTTCGGGGAATTCTTGATTTCCGAGTTTGAAGTCGATTTCTGCGGCGTTAACTTGCGATAAGGCGACAGGTGTTTGACGAGTGCGAGCCAAAGATTGTGTTACAACTACGTCGGCCAACATTTTTGATTCAATAATCATTGAAATCGTACCGAGATTGTTCTTCGCTGCGAGTTTCATGGGTTTGTAGCCGATGAACGTCACAGTCAGGTCTCGAGTGTCGGCAGGAACCTGTACGTTGAATTTACCGTCGATATCGGTAACTCCGAGAGCCTTGCCATTGGCGGTTGCTATCGTAGCCCCGATTACAGGCTCGTTGGCTTCATCGACGACAATACCCACTGACGTAAACGCGCCCGGTGCAGCTAAAGCCACAATATTGGCTAGCCACAGCGCGATTACTGCTGAAAGTAGTTTTCTCATTGCGTTGTGAAATAATGGATTATGATTGATTATGGATTGTACGGAATTGGAACGACGTTGGAATTTTTTAATACTACCGTTAAAAACTGTTGCAAAATTACAAAATCATTCGTGACCACACAATAGTAGGGCTATATATTCATATTAAAAATGTATGAAAAAATGCGACTTTTGGTCAATTTAAAGCAAATTGACCAAAAGTCGCAGAGGTAATAGCGTTTGTTTTAGACGATTATCAAGTTTTTTTGTCTGAAATTTGCGTTGGCTCGTCAGTTTTTGGCGATGATGGCTCTGACGCTGTTACGTTGTCTTCAGATTGAATTACATATTGTTCGTAATAAGAGAGAATTAGTGTTGTAAGGGGTAATGCTATAATCATGCCTATCAATCCGAATAGTGAGCCCCAAATTGAAAGACTTAGCAGGATGATGGCAGGGTTAAGTCCCATCGCTTTACCCATAATGCGCGGGGTAAGAATTAGGTCTGCGACAATTTGCACGACTAAGATAACTCCCATACATTCCCACCATTGTGTCCAGAAATGGCTGCCATTATTGGCCGAATCAACCAAGCAGAGTAAGGTTATTGGAATAATCGATATATATTGGCAATATGGAATCATGAATAAGACAGAAGTGCCTAAGCCGATAATGATTGCTAAAGGAAGTCCACACAATGTAAAACCGACGCAGTAGATGACTGCAACAAAACATGCGATTAAGGCTTGTCCTCGGAAATAATGGTTCATTGATGTTTTGATGTCGTTTCCGATTCGGTAGGCAATCGGTCGAAATCTAGGCGGAACCAAGAGCTTGAATCCCTTCATTAGTTTTTCATAGTCAAGCATGATAAAGATAACGTAAAGGAATACTATTAACCATGCTACCAACCCAAGAATCACATTTACTCCGCCGAGAATTAGGGTCATACATTTGTCGATGATACTTTTGATATCATGTTGCATCAAGGTGTGAGCTAATTGCTCGAAGTCGATACTGCTGCGAAGTATATCGTGGATTTGCGGGGGGAGGTATTGAATTGATACATCGGTTTTCGCATAGTTGCGAAGTAAGACAGCCATTTGATGCATCTCGTCGATAATAGATGGGACACAAAAATAAGCTAACAATCCAAATAACAATGTTGCCTCGAATAGTGTTATAAATATGGCAACAATTCGGCCTTTGAGTCTTAAAAGCGAGCGGTTAAATTGAACGAATGGCTCGAAGATATACGCAATCAAGCAAGCAACGCAGAACGGGAGTAGCACATCTTTTAGCAAGTTTAGTAGCCAAAGAATAAATACAAAGATTGCGCAGCCGATTAATAGTCTAACCACTCGGTCTAACGTGTATGGACGAGAATGAGATGTCATGTTGTTAAGAATGAATTCACGCAAAGTTAGCAAAATATTGACAATATTTTGCCGAAGTATAATTCATACGCAAAAAAAAATTACTACTTTTGTCTTCTGTACGGGCTTTTATGAGCCCGTTCGTTGAGTTTACTATTATTTTATGCATTTTAAATCCTTGAATTATATGATGGGAAACATCAAAACTAGGCTCTCGGTGCTCAATTTTCTTGAGTATGCAGTGTGGGGAGCGTATCTAACTTGTATGGGTAACTATCTCGGACGAGCAGGGATGGGAAACGAAATCTCGTTGTTTTACGCCATTCAAGGTATCGTATCGATATTTATGCCTACAATAATGGGCATTATTGCTGATAAGTATATTCAGCCTCAAAAATTATTGGGTATTTGCCATCTTCTTGCCGGTATCGCTATGGTGGCATTGTGTGTGCTAGGTTTGCAGAGCGAAATGCCGGATAAGACATTGTTTATCGCGATTTATACGATTAGTGTCGCCTTCTATATGCCAACTGTAGCGTTGTCTAACACTACGGCATTCACGATTCTTAAAGACCACAAACTTGATACTGTAAAAGACTTCCCGCCGATTCGTGTCCTCGGTACGGTTGGTTTTATCGTTGCGATGTGGTTTGTTAATTGTGCAACATGGGAGAATGGTTCATTCGGATTTACCTTCGCTCAGAACGATTTTAAATTTCAATACACTTGTATGCAATTCTTAGTTTCTGGCGTATTGAGCTTTATGCTATTTGCTTATTGCTTTACTCTGCCTCAATGTAGAATTGTTACTAAGCCTAAACAGAAACTTGCAGAGCAACTTGGCCTTACCTCGTTTAAGCTGTTTAAGCAGCGCGAAATGGCTCTCTTCTTCATCTTCTCGATGTTGCTCGGTATGTCACTTCAAGTTACAAATGGTTTTGCCGGCCCGTTCTTGACTAGCTTCAAGAGCAGCCCTATTGCAGAAATTGCTAATAGCTTTGCGGCAAACAATGCAACAATGTTGGTTTCTTTGTCTCAAGTTAGCGAGGCGCTCTGTATCTTGATGATTCCCTTCTTCTTAAAGAAGTTTGGTATTAAGTCTGTGATGCTTATTGCTATGATTGCATGGGTGTTGCGTTTCGGTTTGTTTGGCATTGGAAGCCCGACATTCCCCGGAGTGATACTATTCTTCTTATCTTGTATAGTTTACGGTGTCGCTTTCGACTTTTTCAATGTTTCCGGAGGCCTTTATGTCGACCAAGTGTGTGATTCGTCAAACAAGGCGTCTGGTCAAGGCTTGTTTATGTTGATGACTAACGGTTTGGGTGCGACAATCGGTACACTTTCAGCCGGCGTCGTTGTAAACCATTTCTGCCATTGGGAAAATGGAGTTTTGGTTGGCGATTGGAATACAACATGGCTGATTTTCGCAGGATATTCACTGTTAGTAGCTGTTCTCTTCTATATATTGTTCAAGAGCCCCGAACATCATAAGAATCAGTCAAAGTCTCAGTCTAATTAACTGATTAATTGACGATGATACGTTTTTATTGTCCCGACATAGAGACCAATCCCGTAATGCCAGAAGTAGAATCTGGTCATTGTGTTAGGGTGTTGCGTCATCAGCCCGGAGATATTTTTGAGGTTATTGACGGGCGAGGCGGACTTTACACAGTACGATTGGTCGACGCACATCAAAAACGTGCGATGGTAGAGATTATCGAACGTAAAATCTGTGACCCATATTGGAAGGGTAAGCTTGTCTTGGCTGTCGCTCCTACCAAGAATATGGATCGAATGGAATGGCTTATCGAGAAGGGAACAGAAATAGGCATGGATGCCTTTGTCCCAATTCTTTGTCGCTGTTCAGAACGTAAAGAGATAAAGCAAGAACGTCTCGAAAAGACCGCAGTTTCAGCAATGAAGCAGAGTCTGAAGGCGGCTTTGCCCGAAATTGCAGAAATGACTCCCTTTGCTAGATTTGTTGAGCAATATAAGACGTTTTCAGGTAAGTTTATTGCTCACTGTATAGATGATGGAGAGCGTAAGTTATTATCGAAAGAGTATCATCCGGGCGACGATACGGTTGTGTTAATCGGCCCGGAGGGTGATTTTACTGCTGATGAAATCAAATTGGCGCTCGATGCCGGTTTTATACCCGTCAGTTTGGGCGATGCTCGGTTGCGCACAGAAACAGCAGCTCTTACAGCGTTAGAAACATTTCATATTGTTGGACAATTGAAAGAATAACTATGACATACAATAAAAATCTACCATTATCAGCATATCTTAATTCCTCAGAAACCGGTAATTTCTTTCTACTGGCCGGTCCGTGTGTTATTGAGGGTGAGCAGATGGCGCTTGAGATAGCAGAAAAGGTTGTTGAAGTAACTTCTCGCTTGAATATTCCGTATGTTTTCAAGGGAAGCTATCGTAAAGCGAACCGTTCGCGTATCGATTCATTTACCGGAATTGGAGATATTGAGGCCCTTACGATACTGCGAAAAGTAGGTGAGACGTTTGGTATTCCAACCGTAACAGATATCCATACTGAAACGGAAGCAGCAATGGCGGCTGAGTATGTTGATATGCTTCAAATTCCGGCTTTTTTATGCCGTCAGACAACTTTGTTAGTTGCGGCAGCAAAAACAGGTAAGATGGTGAATATTAAGAAAGGTCAGTTCCTTTCTCCCGGTGCGATGGAGCATGCTGTTCGTAAGGTTCGCGATGCAGGCAATTCTCAAGTCGCCGTGACCGAACGAGGTACGACTTTCGGCTATCAAGACCTAATTGTTGACTATCGCGGAATTCCCGAAATGCAACAGTTTGATTGCCCGGTAATCCTCGACGTTACTCATTCTCTGCAACAACCGAATCAAACCGCCGGAGTGACCGGTGGGCGTCCTGACATGATTGAGACGGTTGCTCGTGCAGGCGTCGCTGTCGGTTGCGATGGCATCTTTATCGAGACTCATCAAAACCCCGCTGTAGCAAAGAGTGACGGAGCAAATATGTTGTGCCTTGATTTGCTACCCGAATTGCTTGAGAAGTTGACAACGCTACGCATGGCGGTCAACTCTATTAAATAATTGACTCTTTCTTCTACCCCCCCGACATTTCTGTTGTGATTAAGCGATAGAAATGTCGTATTTAATCATAGACTATTATTGATAATGAAGAGATTCCTAGCAGCGACAGTTGTAGCAGCCTCTATATCTTCTTTTGCTCTTTCGGCGCAACAAAAGTCGATTGATAATCCGATGACTCAAGCGATGCTTGAAGTCTATGCTGAAGAATTAGAGTCTAATCCTCGAGATGCTGATATTTATTTCCGTAGGGCGAATGAGTATTATAAGTTTGACCAATATTTGCGAGCATTATCTGATGTAGATAAAACTCTCGAATTTGCCCCTATGTCAAATCGCGATCTGCGCTATCAGGCATATATGCTTCGTGCGGATATATATCAGATGCTTGACAGGCATAGAGATGCTCTCTCAGATTTTACAGAAGCCTTAAAGCTTGATCCGGCGTCTTTTATGGCGCTTTATCAGAAAGCAAACGAAGAGTATGAGTTGGGCGATTATTCCTCTGCGAAGTCTGATTATACTCGTTTAAGAGCACTGAACCCTAGAAGTGCCGAGGCATTGACCGGATTAGCACGTGTTGCTGTAAAAGAGAATAATCTCGGATTAGCTTCGGAATATATGGATGATGCTGTTCAGATGATGTCTGCCGACAGCGATATATATATCCGCCGAGCATCAGTTCGCCGAATGTTAGGTAACAATACCGGAGCGGTAGAGGACTTGTTAATGGCGATTTCGATTGATAGTAATACTCGTGCGTTTCAAGAATTAATCGATATTGCAAATATTGATTATCCGGCAGTAATAAGCGGTCTGAGTACATCTATTTCTTATGCTCCACAGCAGGGAATGTTGTATTATATTCGCGGCTTTATTGCTCAAGCTCATGACCATTATGCTTCCGCATTGGTTGATTATCGAAAACTAATCGATCAACAAATGTATGAGTATCCCGGTCTTTATAATTCTATTGCTCAGTGTGAATTGGCTCTTTGTCAGTATTCTAAAGCACTAGATGACGTCGAATTCGCAATATCAACGGATGGTGGCAAAAATGGTGAATTCTTTGTAACAAAGGCACGTATATTTCATGCGCTTTCTAAGAATGATGAAGCGTTAAAAGCCCTTGAAGATGCATCCTTAAGAGACTATAATAGTGCCGCTATAAATGATGTTAAGGCGATAGTTTATTTCTCGGCGGGTAATTTTGCAGAGTCAAACGAAATATATTCCACATTGATGATTGAGCAACCAGAATCAATGCGCAACTATATTTATCGCGCATGGGTAATGGAAGACGGCCTTCGTCAATCGGAAAATGCGTTGGCATTATATAACAGAGTTGTCGATATTACAACAGAAGCAGCTCTTGACGCTAAACTTTCATCCGTTGGTGGCAATGTAGCGGAAAGTATTCCGGCTCTTTCAGCTATTCAATCTTATCGCGGTTTTGCATTACTATTTTCCGGTGATAGAGAAGGCGCTTTAAATTGGGCGGCTGATTTACAACGAGATTACCGAGATTCAGACGGCTATCTTAATTATATTGTAGCATGCTTATATGCTCAAGCCTCTGCTCAAGAATCTCTTACTCAGGCCGAAAAATCATCGCTTACGGCACGTTCACTTACTGCTCTTGAGAACGCCTTTAAGCTCGGCTATGCAAATCTGTATGAAATTACAGTTGCTGATGTCGGCCGTGTTTCTCTCGCGCCCATTCGTAAGAATATTAATTTTAGTGATTTAATTTCTCGTTACTCTTATTTGTTTGAGTAATAAATCATTTGATAATCACTAATATCATGGTGTTTTAAGGAATTGTATTTCCGTTATATATAAACAAACAGGCAGATGGTTTAAACCATCTGCCTGTTTGTTTATATATGTTTATCTTGTCTTTTGACAGTCAAATCGAGCTTACTTATACTCGTCCCACGACTTGATTTGGATATCGTCGGGTGTGAGTGTTGTAAATGCGTTGATGAAGGCTGTTGCAAGACGGGCATTTGTTAACAAGGGGATATTGAGGTCGATTGCCGCACGACGAACTTTGTAGCCGTTAGAAAGCTCGGATGATGTCAGAATCTTTGGCAGATTGACAACTAGATCGATCTTCTTTTCGTGGAGCAAGTCCATTACTTGGGGCTTATTGTCGGGCTGAGAGGGCCAGTATGCGCGGATTGCAGGAATGCCGTTTTCGTTGAGGAAGCGGCTTGTGCCTTCGGTTGCATAAATTGTAAAGCCATTATTGTGAAGGCGGTGGGCTGCATCGAGCATGTCTGCTTTTTGGCGAGGAGTGCCGGTCGAGAGCAAGACTGTCTTGCGAGGAATCTGATAGCCAACAGAGAGCATGGATTTCAGAATTGCTTCGTAGGTGTCGTCACCGATACATCCAACTTCACCGGTTGATGCCATATCTACGCCTAGCACGGGGTCAGCGCCCTGAAGGCGAGAGAAGCTAAATTGTGAAGCTTTGATACCGACATAGTCAAGGTCGAAAAGACTCTTATTGGGCTTTTCTACCGGGACACCGAGCATAACCTTAGTCGCCAAGTCAATGAAGTTGAGCTTAATGACTTTAGATACGAAGGGGAAGCTTCGAGAGGCGCGGAGGTTACATTCAATTACCTTGATATCGTTGTTCTTTGCTAAGAACTGGATGTTGAACGGGCCGGAAATGTTGAGCGCTTTTGCAATCTTTGTTGAGATTTTTTTGATTCGGCGCATTGTTTCAACATACAGTTTCTGCGGGGGGAACTGAATAGTTGCGTCTCCAGAGTGTACACCGGCATATTCGATATGTTCCGAAATGGCGTAAACTTTGATTTCGCCGTTTTGGGCGACGGCGTCCATTTCGATTTCTTTTGCGTTTTGGATAAACTCGGATACAACGACGGGGTGAAGCTTCGATACGTTGGCTGCGAGTTTCAAGAAGCGGTGAAGCTCTTCTTCATTAGAGCAGACGTTCATTGCCGCACCTGAAAGTACGTAGCTCGGACGAACGAGTACGGGGAAACCAACTTCTTTGATAAATTCGTCGATATCGTCGAAGCTTGTTAATTCACGCCAACGAGGCTGGTCAACTCCGATGCGGTCGAGCATTGCCGAGAATTTGTGACGGTCTTCAGCGTTGTCGATTGATGTAGCGCTTGTTCCGAGGATATTAACGCCTTCGTCGTCTAATCGAGTTGCAAGGTTGTTAGGAATTTGACCTCCAACAGAAAGGATAACGCCGTGGGGCGATTCCATTTCGAGAATATCCATTACGCGCTCGAATGTCAACTCGTCGAAGTATAGACGGTCACACATGTCGTAGTCTGTAGAGACAGTCTCGGGGTTGTAGTTAATCATTACCGAACGCCAGCCTTGTTGCTTAACGGTCATCAACGCGTTAACCGAGCACCAGTCAAATTCTACTGAGCTACCAATGCGATATGCGCCGGATCCGAGTACTACAATCGAACGTTTGTCTCCGGTATATTCGATGTCGCTGGTTGTGCCATTGTAGGTTAGATAGAGGTAGTTTGTTTGTGCAGGATATTCGGCGGCAAGTGTGTCGATTTGTTTAACAACAGGCACAATGCCGTAATTCTTACGAACTTTTCTTACTCGTTGATTATCGACACCTGTGACATCCATATCATCTTTGCGAACAGCTCGGGCAATCTGGAAGTCGCTAAATCCTTGCTCTTTTGCAATGCGGAGCAAGTCGGCCGGCAGGTCTTCAATCTTGTTGTAGGTCTTAAGTTCATTATCGGTAACGATAATGTTATTGAGTTTTTCGAGGAACCAACGGTCGATTTTTGTCAACTGATGGATGCGCTCTACGGTGTAGCCCTCTTGGAAGGCTTTTGCTACAACGAAGATACGCTTATCGGTCGGTTCGGCTAGGGCTTGGTCAATATCGTCGATTTTTAAGGCGCGATTCTCAACGAAGCCGTGCATGCCTTGACCAATCATTCGTAGACCTTTCTGGATAACTTCTTCAAAGGTGCGACCGATAGACATAACTTCGCCGACAGATTTCATTGAAGAACCGATTTCGCGGCGCACACCGTGGAATTTACCAAGGTCCCAACGAGGAATCTTACAAACGACATAGTCGAGGGCGGGCTCGAAGAATGCAGAAGTCTCGCGAGTTACTGAGTTCTTAAGGTCGAAAAGTCCGTATCCTAAACCGAGTTTCGCAGCAACGAATGCTAAGGGATATCCTGTGGCTTTTGATGCAAGAGCTGAAGAACGGCTCAGACGAGCGTTGACTTCAATAACGCGATAGTCCATTGAGTCGGGATCGTAGGCATACTGTACGTTACATTCTCCGACGATGCCAACGTGGCGAATAATCTTTATAGCAAGTTGACGCAGGAAGTGGAAGTCATCATTAGATAGAGTCTGAGAGGGAGCAACAACGATTGACTCTCCGGTATGAATGCCGAGGGGGTCGAAGTTCTCCATATTGCAGACTGTAATACAGTTGTCGAAACGGTCGCGAACAACTTCATATTCGATTTCTTTCCAACCTTTCAGAGATTTCTCGACAAGCACTTGAGGCGAGAATGAGAATGCTTTCTCGGTCAACGCAACAAGCTGTTCGGGATTGTCGCAAAAACCGCTGCCAAGTCCGCCAAGGGCGTATGCCGCTCTGACGATTACGGGGTAGCCGAGTTTTTCGGCAGCAGCTAGAGCGGCTGCGGTTGTTTCAACAGCTTGGCTCTTGATTGTCTTGACGTCAATTTCATCAAGGCGTTTGACAAACAATTCGCGGTCTTCGGTGTCTTTGATCGCTTGTACCGGTGTGCCGAGCACTTGCACTCCATATTTTTCGAGAATGCCGGAGTCGTATAATTGTACACCGCAGTTAAGCGCTGTCTGTCCTCCAAAGCTGAGCAAGATGCCGTCAGGGCGCTCTTTCTCAATGACTCTTTCAACGAAGTAGGGGGTAACGGGCAAGAAATATATTTTGTCGGCGAACCCTTCAGAGGTTTGGACGGTAGCGATGTTCGGGTTGATGAGCACCGTAGAGATACCTTCCTCTTTCATGGCCTTGAGGGCCTGAGAACCGGAATAGTCAAATTCGCCTGCCTCTCCGATTTTCAAAGCGCCGGAGCCGAGGAGGAGAACTTTCTTTATTTTAGACTGCTGGGTATTCATTATTGGTAGGGGGTGTAATGGGGGAGGATAGGTTTGTTTCAGAGCAATTTTGTGAATTTTTCAAAAATGAACTCTGTGTCACACGGACCTGATGATGCTTCGGGATGGAATTGCGCTGAGAAATAGGGCTTCTCTTTATGGCGAATACCCTCATTAGTGCCGTCATTCATATTGACGAACATTGGTTCCCAATCTTCTGGTAGTGTAGATTGGTCAACAGCGTATCCGTGGTTCTGAGAAGTAACGAAGCATGTGTTTGTGCCAACAAGACGTACCGGCTGGTTGTGGCTTCTGTGGCCATATTTAAGCTTGAATGTTTTAGCTCCGGCAGCTTTTGCGAGCAATTGATTACCCATACAAATTCCGCAGATGGGTTTGCCTGATTCCATTGCTTTGCGAATGTTAGCAACGGTTTCTTCGGCGAAATCGGGGTTGCCGGGGCCGTTTGAGATAAACAAGCCGTCGTAGGGGATGTTATTGAAATCGTAATTCCAAGGAACGAGCACAACTTTTACTCCACATTTTGTCAAACAACGAATAATGTTGTATTTTGTTCCGCAATCGACGAGAACAACGGTCTTTTCTCCGTTACCATAAGTGATAGGTTCGGTACAGCTGACCTTTGCGATCAAATTCTCTTTGTTGGGGTCGTAGAATTCAATATCGTCGGGGGAGTTGAAGTAGATTTTACCTAACATTGACCCCTTTTCGCGCAAATGCTTTGTCAATGCACGAGTGTCTATTCCATAGATTCCGGGAATTTTTTCATCGCGAAGCCATTCATCAAGCGAACGGCTTGCAAGCCAGTGGCTGGGTTCCCAACTATAATCCAATGCAATGATGCCTTGACAATGGATTTTTGAACTTTCCAGAAATTCGCTAACGGCGTCCTTCTCCCTTTCGGGGGGGACGCCGTAGTTTCCGAGAATCGGATAGGTGGTGACAAGAATTTGCCCCTCATAAGAAGGGTCTGTCAGACTTTCTGGATAACCGGTCATGGCGGTGTTGAACACCACTTCCCCTGCTGCGGGAGCCTCATGGCCGAAAGACTTGCCCTCAAATAGAGTGCCGTCTTCAAGGAGCAGATATGCTTTGCGTGGACTGCGCATAAGTCAGTAAGTCGATAATGAGTTGTATACCGTCTGCAAAGTTACTAAAATTTCCTGACTTCACTCCAAAAGGTTTAACTTTTTTCGTAACTTTGTTGTGAAGAAGTTATGGAAAATTTTCAATCATCTATAGTCTTTAATCGTACTGAGCGATTAATCGGGAGTGAAGCAATGGCGTCACTCTCGCGTGCGCGTGTGATAATCTTTGGTGTTGGAGGTGTCGGAAGCTGGACTGCCGAGGCGTTGGCTCGCACCGGCGTTGGTCATATTACGATTGTTGATGCAGATTCTGTTTCGCCTACAAATATAAATCGTCAAGCCGAGGCGTCAAAAGCGACCATCGGATGTGTCAAGGTTGACGCGATGAAGCAATTATTGTTGGCTATTGCCCCTGAGATTGATGTTACTACATATAATATGGAGTATAATTCAGAAACCGCAGATGAATTTAATCTTGAGGATTACGATTTTGTCATAGATGCGATCGATTCCTTATCTGAAAAGGCGTTGTTAATCAAAAAAGCATCAGCGGCGCGACGTCCTATATTATACTCATCGATGGGGGCGGCATTAAAGCTCGATCCTACAAAAATTTCCGTAGCGGAGTTTTGGAAGGTAGAAGGGTGTCCGCTAGCTGCAGCGTTACGCCGACGCTTTCGCAAGTCGGGTGATTTTCCTCGCCGCAAATTCAAATGTGTTTATTCGCCGGAATTATTGCAAAATAAAGGGATGGCGGTTGATAATGATCCGGCAAAGTCTTTTAATAAAGTTGCGGTTAACGGGTCGTTATGTCACATCACGGCAATATTCGGTATGACTATAGCTGGGCTGGTTGTTGAGCAGATTGTAACACGTGTTAGCTAAATCTATTTTGAAAATCTCAGTTTGAATAAGAATATGACCCTTAAATGTGTTTTTTGACACAAAAAATACGAAATATTGCGCAAAAGTTTTGGCATATTGAAAATTGTTTGTACCTTTGTTTTCGAAAAGCATCCAAGGCTAATCAAATGTTGTTTATCGAAAGATGGCGACCTTTTAACGTTAAGTATCTGCCGTCGTGAGACGCCTGCTACTGACGAGCTTCGGATGAGATGAATGTAAGTAAGATATAATCTCTACACTTAAGTTGCATAGACAACTCTTTTAGAATCACAAATCTTGCCTTTTGGCTTTAATCCTGAAGTCCCCGTGAGGGAACCTCAGGTTTTTTATTTTATTGCCACTTGTTTGTCGGGAGCGAAACCTTCCAATAAAGTTGTTTTCTGATGGTTTGTCCGGTACTTTCCTTAGACAGATTATTCGCTTGAAAATATAAACTGCCGACATGGTAGTTACCTTGCCGGCAGTTAACTATTTGACGTTTAATCTTCAGAATAGTGGCGCAGTACGCGTCGGTATGAGTTGAAGATTTTAGATTTAGAGACAAAGCCGACATATCTGCCCGTGTCGTCGACCACCGGAAGATTCCAAGCACCGGTATCGTCGAAGGTTTTCATTACCTTTTCCATTGAATCTGTTGTGCGTAGCTTTGTTGTCGCGGCAGTCATAAAACGGCTGACGTGTAGACGTTTGTAAAGGTCAGGGCGGAACATAATGTTTCGGATGTCGTCGAGTAAGACAACGCCGATGAGTCGTTTCTCCTTGTCGATAACGGGGAAGAGGTTTCGATTTGATTTCGAGATTGTGTCGACCATTTGGCGCAAGTCCATATCCGGAGAAACTGTTGAGAAATCGGTTTCAATTACAGAGTTCATCTTCATCAACGTCAAGACAGCCTTATCTTTGTGGTGAGTAAGCAATTCGCCACGGCGGGCAAGACGCATAGTGTAGATTGAATATGGCTCGAAAATCTTTATAGTTCCGTATGAAATAGTTGAGACAATTAGTAACGGCAAGAATAATTCGTAACCTCCGGTCATTTCTGCGGTAAGGAAGATGCCCATAAGCGGAGCGTGCATAACTCCCGACATGACGCCTGCCATTCCCATTAGGGCGAAGTTCTTAACAGAAAGTTCCATTCCGAATCCGAGTTGATTCAAAAGGAAGGCGAAGAAAAATCCGGTCATGCAACCGACATAAAGAGAGGGGGCAAACGTGCCACCAACACCGCCACCTCCGTTTGTCGCTGATGTTGCGAAACCCTTCAAGGCGATAATTAATCCGATATAGACAATGATAAACCAAACATCACCACGGTCGCCGTAGAAAATCGAGCCGTCTACGATAGAGCCCGGGTCGCCGTTGAGGAGAGAATTAATCGATCCGTAGCCTTCACCGTAAAGGGGAGGGAAGAGGAAGATAAGAGTTGCGAGTATTGCTCCACCGACGGCCGTACGTTGCCATTGTTTGAGTAGACGCTTTTTGAAGAACTTCTCCATCATGTTCATCACGCGTGTGAAATATAGCGAGATGAGTCCGCAGAAGACTCCGAGAGCGATGAAGAATGGGACACGTTCGATTACAAACGGCTCGCTTTGAACGAAGAAAAACTCAAATTCATAGCCGGTATAGATATATGCCACAGATGCGGCTGTGATAGACGCAATTAGCAGTGGCATAACTGTTACGGTTGTTAGGTCGAGCATTAACACTTCAAGCGTGAAAAGCATACCAGCAATCGGCGCTTTGAAGATGCCTGCGATTCCGGCAGCAGCTCCGCAACCGACGAGAATCATTAACACTCGTGGTGATAAGCGGAATGCTTGTCCGAGATTAGAGCCGATAGCAGCTCCGGTATAAACGATCGGACCTTCGGCTCCTACCGACCCACCGAAGCCGATTGTTATAGATGAAGCAACAACCGATGTATACATATTGTGTGGCTTCAAGCGACTCTTGTTTTGAGAAATCGAGTAAAGCACACGCGTTACACCATGAGAAATATTATCTTTAACGACATATCTCACATACCAACAAGCCAACAAAATGCCGATGCATGGGTATATGATATATAGGTAATTACCTTCGTCGACGTTGACGAATACGGTAAGCGAGCCTGATATGAAATGAATTAACCATTTCAATACCATGGCAGCAAGACCGGCAACAACGCCGATTACCAAGGAAAGAATAATTACAAGAGTCTTTTCTTGGACATACTTCTCTCTAAGAAGAAGTAATTTCATCCATAGTTCATGGACTGGTTTACGAAAGCGGTTTGGAAGGTATGGATCTCGCATAATTAACTAAAACGATTCAGACACCACGTCCTTTAATGATAGTGTTAACCGTGTGAAGCAATATCTTCAGGTCTACCATCAGAGAAATATTTTCGAGATAAATCAAGTCGAATCGTGAACGTTCGATCATTTCATCGATTGTTGAGGCATAGCCGTGTTTGACCATTCCCCAAGAGGTGATGCCGGGTCTAACTTGATGAAGAAGAGAGTAATATGGGGCTTTTTTTAGAATTTGACGTATGAAAAATTCGCGTTCGGGGCGCGGACCAACAAGCGACATTTCTCCTTTCAAAACGTTGAAGAATTGAGGCAGTTCGTCAAGACGATATTTGCGTAAGAATCTGCCCAATGGTGTTACACGTTCATCACCTACAGACGCCAATCTCGGTCCGGAAGCTTCAGCTTCTGTAATCATCGTGCGGAATTTGATAATTTTGAAGGGCTTCTTGTGATAGCCGATACGCTCTTGGGTATAGAAAACCTGACCCTTAGAATCTATTTTGATTAGTATCGCTAAAATCAGAAATATAGGAGACAAAGCGATTACAGCTAATAACGAAACAATAATGTCGCTTGTGCGTTTAAGATTTCGAGTCGAATCTGTCATTCGAGCTGAGCAGATGTCGATCAGCGGTTCTCCGGCAATGTCACCGAGCTTATTAAGACGGCTGACAAGTTGTAGCGAGTTTGGAGAAACGAGTATTGGTATTTCAAGCGGGAATAGACGATTCAGAACATCTGAGAAATTGGCTGTTTTACCGGCGGATGTGCCTTCCGGAATCAATAAAGCCGTCAGATTCATATCATCTTTAGCTATAGACAGTTGTTCTAAAGTCAATACCGGCAGTCCGTCGAACATCTCTTTTTTCGTATGGTCATTTTCTTCACAGGGGTCGACATACGCCACAATTTTATGTCCACGTCCGGGAGTCGACTCCATTCGATGACGAAGGCTTTTAGCATCCTGATTAATGCCGATAATGACCATCTGTCGTGTTAGCGAACCACGATTGATTTTTGAGAGTCCGTAACGTGTAATAGCCAGTCTGACAGCATAAACAACTACGAATAAGAGCGAGAAGAGAATAGATAGGAGCTCTATATTGCTTGCGCGGTCGGGTATAGGGTCGTTGACAAGGGCAAGGAAAAAAATAATAACCGAGCCGATAATTGCCGTTGTTATCGTTGTAAGCAATTCGTCGAGGCGAGAGCGGAAGAGCGGGCGGTTGTAGTAGCCGGAGAGAAAATATAACCCCATCATCATTACGGGGAAAAAAATCTGTCCGAGAATAACCGGACTGATAGAGTAATATACAGAGAAAGAGGGAAAAGACTCTTGGGTAGAAGGTATAATCTGAAAGAAACGAATGATATTGAATATAAACCACGCCAACGATGTCGCCAGATAGTCTCCGGCGATATAGCGTAAACGTTGGTGTTTCTCTGTAATCATTCGGTTAGGGTCTGAGAATCTTGAATTCGCCGCTTTCGGTTAGGCGCATTACGGTTGACGGACTTCTTTTAGTCATATCGTCGCGACGAAAATCAACAACATAATCAACGCCCTTCAGAATGGCTTCTGAAATTTCATTGAAGAAAGTAGGCGTCGGTTCCCCCGAAATGTTGGCAGATGTTGATATTAACGGGCGACGAAGTTTGCGGCATAGTCCGGCAGAAAAAGCTTCACGAGTGACACGGATGCCTACGCTACCATCTTCGCCCAGCAACGCCGGCGCTAGGCGAACGCCTTTATCGTAGACAATAGTCAACGGACGTTCAGAAAATTCGATGAGATCACACGCAACTTCCGGTACGCTTTCAACATAATTGTAGACATCGTCAACATTGCCGACTAATACAATCATCGCCTTATGGTCAGCGCGCTGTTTTAGGTCGAAAACTTTTTTTACAGCATCCGGATTTGATGCATCGCAACCGATGCCCCATACCGTGTCGGTAGGATATAGAATGATGCCGCCATTTTTTACGATAGCAGCAGCTTTGTCGATCTCCTCTTGCATTTTTTTGTCGATAGGAGCGACAGTTTTTCCATTGTCTACTTTTCCCATTTTCATTTCGCTAACAAAGTTAATAAAACCTTTGCAACTTGCAAAAAAACTCGGCTTGTCGCAAAAATGATATTAACCGAGTATATTAAATGAAAAATCGCTAAAACCACACTATTTTGTTGATTTTTAGCGATTCTTAATTGAGCGGTAAACGAGGCTCGAACTCGCGACCCTCAGCTTGGGAAGCTGATGCTCTACCAACTGAGCTATTACCGCATCATTTCTTTTTTCTTTGCAAAGTTAATGCTTTTTTTGAATATGTCAAGCGGAATGTCGGAATTTATTTGAAGCCTTTTAGACGAAATTTCGCCTATAGCTAATAAACTAACAAGAGACTGAGCCCTGTTAATTTTGCTCAGTCTCTTGTTAGTTATTGAATGATATGGTCTGGTTGCTTAAAATTACCCAACGCGACCAACAAGTTCTTCGCGAATGTTTGCGCCTGTGCCACCTTCGATTGCGGTTACAGTTACGTTTTCAGCGCGGCAGTTTGTTACGCTTTCGCTAACGTTGTAAGCCATTCCGACAACTTGACCTGCATCGCGCAATGCATAAATGTGAGAGTTGGTTACAACACAGTTGTTACATTTTGCTTCTGCATTAGGACCCATAAAGCCAATTGCACCACCGGCTTTATCGCCATCGCGATCGCCATTGAAATATTTGCTAGTTACTGTTGAGCCATTTACTTTACAGTTGTCTACAGTTCCGAACTGTAGGTAGCCAACTACAGAGCCAACCCAGTGGTTACCGGTTACGTTTGCGTTTTCAAAATTGAGGTTTTTAACAACGCCGCCATTCAACCATGTGAAGAAACCTGTTGCGCAGTCAGCGCCGGTTGCTGTCTCTTCATTGATAGTCATGTTTTTGATTGTGTAGCCGTGGCCGTCGAATGTGCCTTGGAAATATACATGTGAAGAACCCATAGCGTCAAGTTTAGCACCAATTGAATGGAATTCTACACCTTCGAGGTTGAGGTCGCTTGCGAGTGCTACAATTTTACCTGCATAGTGATTTCCGTTAGAAACACTAGTTGCAAATGCTTGAAGGTCTGCAACTGAGCGGATTACTACATCAGCTTCAATCTGAGCGGTTGCTGTAAGGTTGTTGTTGATTGAGAAAGTTACACCGGGGTAAGCTGCTGTAAGAGCGTCACCGTCAAGTTTGCCGATTACGTTTGCGATAGACTCCGCGCCGCGACGTGTGCAGTAAACACCATTGATGGTGTTTCCTTGAGAAACAATGTTGCCTTCGAGGGTGAGACCGGCAGATGCAGAGTCATGAGCGTTGCGTCCGAGAAGACCGGCAACGTATCCAGATTCATTAGCAACGTCGTAGTTAGTGATTGTAGAGTTGATAACTTGGCAGTTCTTAATAGTCAATGTTGCGTTTGAAGCGAGGAGGCCTGCAAGACCACCAACAGAAACAATACCCTTAACGTAACAACCATCAACTACTACGTTCTCGAAAGTTTTGTTGCCTTTTTGAATGTCACCGAAGATAATGCCGGCATATCCGTAGATGTTATCCTCTGCTACTCCGACGGGATCAGGGTTTTCTACTGTGATATTCTTGAAGGTAACATTCTTAACGTAATCGATACGTGTGCCATCGCCACGGAAAAGGCCAAGGCTATAGGTTGAGTTTGGGGCAAATGACTTAACTATCAAGTTTGACATTGTATGACCCTGACCATCGAATGTTCCAGTCAAACCTGCCATTTGTTTTACAGAGTGACCGTAGAAGTTGATATCGTTTGTGAGGACTGCGTTGTGAGTGTAGTCGCCGTGAGCAACAACCCAAGCCCATTCAGCTGCGCTTGAAATTTGGTAAGTATTGCCTTCAACAGCGGGAGCTACCATTTCATTGCCATCCCAAAAGGGAACGATGTTTGTGCCGTCGAATTCCGGTTCGATAACTACAGTGAAGTCTTCAACGCTAGTTGTCAAGTTACCGTAGATGTTGGTGCGGTAGTTACGCTTCAAGGGAACGTTGGCGTAAGTAGCGGTAGTAGAACCGCCATAGTTGAGTGTAACATTAACGATTTCACCTTCAGCAGCAGGCAAGAGGTAGTTCATTGTTAAGTACTCGTAGCCGTTAACGGGGAAATCTTGACCGGTGGGAAGAGCGCCATTGCCGAATGTAACTGTTGTTGCTTCGTCTGTAACGTCTTGAGTCTTAAAGCTGAATTCTTTGTGCGCAGAAACGGTAATACCTGCTGCAGTTATGTTAAGTCCGGCAGCCTCAGCAGCATCGAGGTCGGCAGTACCGATATTGAGCTGAGCGAATGGACGACGAAGTTTAACTGTCTGAGAAGAAGCTTCGGTTACAGTGATTTCTTCAACAGCGTAGAATGCATCGAGGTTTTCATCGTTGCTTTTTATACCTTCATAGTTAGCGGTAATTGTCGCATTTCCCTTGTCGAAGGCGTAAGGAGAATCCTCGCCTGCGCTTGCCCAAAATACAACTTTATAAGTTTTGCCGTTGACCAAACGGAGATCTACATTTGTGCTCAAATGAATCTCTTTTCCGCCGTTAAGAGAAGTTAAGTTGGTCCAATCTTCGCCATTTAATTCATAAACTGCATATTCGAGACTTTGTGCAGTTGTACCATCGCCATAAACGGCGCGAGAATTAATACCATTAGGGAGTTGAGCTGTAAAGCTAACGAGACTTTCACCTCCTACTTGAGGGCTGTCGAAATCTTCGTTCGAACAAGATGTCGCAAACACCATAGAAGAGATTGCGACCACAGATAAGAATTTCTTTACCATGATTCTTGTGATTAATATTATTAAATGTGTGCTATAAAATTGCTAAATGTAGCTAATGTCTTATTTGATAGGTTGTTATAGGAAACATCTCTTTATAAGAGAAGTTTAATGACTTGTAAATGCATTATTCATAGGAATTTGGTGTTACTTCACGCCGTAAATTGTCTTACATAAATCTTTTTTGCTCAACAAATTTTTCAAATTAAATAAAATTTTAGCCGTCGAAATTGCGTTATAATCAAGATTTTGTATAAATTTGCAGTGTTGAAACTTCTCTTATAAAGAGTATAAATCTCGAATTTGTATATAAAACTTCTCTTATAAAGAGATGTTTCCTATAACAACCTATCAAATAAGACATTAG
>CAZXAZ010000002.1:0-138556 GCA_964638475.1 uncultured Alistipes sp.
AGATAATATTTTAGTGTTAAATTTAAATCACCCGCAAAATTAGCAATTCTTTCACAACCTCACGCATAAAAGCATGGTTGTTGATAGACAAAAGGAGTGTTAAAATACTTTAACATTTCCTATTTTCTCCATTCCGATAAAACGCGTAACTTTACAAAAAATTTGTGCGTAAAGTTGGGACAGCCATGCTCCAACTTATTTAATTACTTGGCGTTCATACCGTTAAAGTTCATCTAAGCAAAACTTTAACTATATTTCAGCCACAGCAAATCACGCATCAAAGAACCTTGATTAAGATAATGGTTAAAAAGATATTAACGATCCTCGTATTGGTAATTATATCGGCGAGCGGCGCAGTTAAAGCCCAAGTCGAATTCAAACGCGGACTAGAACAAGTATCCTTTATCCCCAAGGGGCAATGGATAACCGGAGTCAGTGTAAGTTTCTCCCAATCGAGCCAAGATAATTATCAGTTTCTCATCGTTGAGGATATATCAGGGGATGCCTATACATTTAAGGTCAGCCCCATGCTAATGTATTGTTTTAAAGATGACATGTGTGCCGGAGGAAAGATGGCATATTCTCGTACGCGCACCCGTCTCGACCAGGCTCGAGTAGTAATCGATTCCGAGACAGACTATTCGATGGACAACCTCTATCAAATCTCGCAAAACTATTCGGCAATGGCTTGTTTCCGCAACTATTTCAGTCTCGGACGCAGTCGCCGTTTCGGATTCTTCAACGAAGTGCAGTTGAAAGTCGGAGGTGGAGAATCGAAACTCATCAACGGTCGCGGACAAGACCTGACCGGAACTTTTGAGCGTAGTTGGGACATCAATATCGGGTTAGCGCCCGGATTGATCATGTTTCTGAACAACTACTCGGCAATCGAAGTTAATGTCGGAGTCTTAGGCTTCAATTACTCTCATACCAAGGCAACTACCGATCAAATCTATGTGGCTTCACGTCATTCAAAACAAGCCAATTTCAACATTAACCTATTCTCGATAACCTTCGGGGTAGCTTTCTATTTATAAACCCAAGACATTCATGACAATGAAACTAATAAAGTTGATATTCGGCGTGATTGTTGCGGTAATCGCCTTAACGACAGACGCCAAAGCCGCCGAAGGAAATATTGTTGATGCAATTCCGTTTATAGGTTCACTTTCAAAAGGTGAGAAAATACCTCTCGATTCAACCATCATCGAAAGTCAAAAAATCGACGAGAAAGTAATTGTCGGAGGCGACACTGTTTCGATTATTCTTCCTCAGAAAAACTACGGACGTTACGACCGAGGATTATTTAACTATTTGTTTGTTCCTAAAGGTCAATGGTCATTCGGTCTGATGGCGTCTTATGGCGAATTTGCTACCGATGACATCCAATTATTGTCTGTAATTCAAGACCTCGACTTTAAGATAAAAGCATATTCGCTGTCTCCGTCGATTTCTTACTTTTTCACTAACAACCAGTCGATTGGCGTAAAATTTTCATACGTACGACTAAATCTCGACTTGCCGAGCATGGCGGTTGATTTCAGTGACGACATGAATTTTAGTTTGAGCGATCTTAGCTATTATTCGCAAAGCTTCTCAACCTCAGTCTCTTATCGAAGCTACGTCGGTCTAAGTCGCGACCGTCGTTTCGGTGTGTTTAACGATGTCGATCTATCATTCGGATCAGGCTCATCGCGCTTTAAACGCTACTATAACGGCGAGTTGCGCGACACCCGCACCAATTCGATGTCCGCCGCCCTAAACTTCTCTCCCGGGGTTTGCGTTTTCATCATGGATTATGTCAGCTTCAACGTCAGCTTCGGCGTTTTCGGTGTTAAACTTCATCATGAGAAGCAAATCACCAATGGCGAAGAAGAAGGCTCTCGATTCACCTCCGGAGCAAACTTCAAGTTTAATATATTTAATATCAATTTCGGCATGGCCGTTTTCATCTAATTCATTATGGAAAGAAGAAAGAGAAATATGCCACGCGCTCTCCGATTGATAGCCGTCAGTCGTCTATTCAGCATTGTGTTATTGGCTGTCATCTTGCAAGGATGTTTAAAGAATGACATTCCATATCCCCGCATTCAGCCCGATTTCCTTACTATAGAGGCAAACGGGTTGACCAAGGCAGCCGATATCGATGTCAAAAACCGAATGGTCACCCTAACCTTTGGTGAAGAAGTCAATATTAAGAATGTAGAAATTACTTCGTATACAATCACTGAAGGTGCAACCTTGACTGATGGCAATCTAAACGAACCGATTAATTTGTCGGACTACTATATCTGCACCCTCTCTTTATATCAAAACTACGACTGGGTAATTAAGGGTGTTCAATCAATCGAACGATATTTCACTGTTGAAAATCAAATTGGAGCATCGATTATAGACGTTGGCGGTCGACGTGTCAAAGTCGCCGTCTCGTCAAACAATGGTGGTCTGAAGAATGTTAAGGTATTGACAATGAAGCTCGGTCCGGTCAATTCGTTGACAACTCCTGCGCTTGAAGGGGAAACTATCGACCTCAGAAAGCCGGTTGAAGTTGTTGTCAACGCATTTGGCGAGAAGTCTACATGGACGATTATCGGCGAGGAAATGACATCAAATGTGCAGACCATTCGTGCCGACGCATGGACAAATGTTGCATGGGTTTACGGCAACGGCCTCGAAGGAGCAGATAGCGGCGTTGAATATCGTCTTTACGGCACTCAAGAATGGGTAAAAGCGCCCGCATCATGGGTTACAATGTCCGGAGCCACATTCCATGCTCGTCTTATCAACCTAACCCCGGAAACCAAATATGAAGCTCGCACTTATAGCGGCGACGAATATGGCGACGTCGTAAGCTTTACCACCGGATCGATTAAGCAAGTGCCCAACGCTTCATTATCGGCTTGGTCGAAGAATGGAGCGGTATGGCAGCCATGGGGCGAAGGAGACACCCCCTATTGGGATACCGGAAACAAGGGAGCTGCAACCCTCGGACAAAGTAATGTTATTCCGTCGACCACAACTTCATACGGCTCCGGTCAGGGCGCACTACTACAAACAAAATTTGTTGGAGTCGGAGTCGTCGGCAAGCTTGCTGCCGGCAGTGTATACACCGGCTCATATTTGCGCACCGACGGCACCAACGGCGTATTGTCGTTCGGCAGAGAATTCACCGAACGTCCAACCCGATTACGCGGATACTTCAACTATAAAACTGCCCCGATTAATAAGGTGAGTGCAGAATATAAAGACCTAATGGGGCAACCAGACACTTGTGTGGTCTGGTGTGCGCTTATCGATTCTCCTCATCCATTTGAGTGTCGAACAAATCCGAACAACCAGAGCCTGTTTGACCCGAATGCCTCATTCGTCGTAGCATACGGCAGAATGCAATGTGGCGACAACGTGCCGCAATTTAAACAATTTGAAGTTACTTTTGACTATGTGGCGACAAATCGCCGTCCGACATATTTGATAATTGTCGCTTCTTCAAGCAAATATGGTGACTATTTCACCGGAGGCGATGGTGCGGTAATGAGCCTCGATAGTCTCGAACTTCTATACGATTATTAGAATCAATTCAGACTCATAATGAATGATTCTTTCGACAACTTATTTTTGACAATACTCCTATGAAAATAAAGAAACAGCTCGCAGCACTCCTTCTGATGTTGACCGGATCGTTGGTTACAGTCAACGCTCAGAGCTATATGTTCAACAATCCTGAGAATCGCACATATTTCGGCGTCAGAGTCGGTCTTGATATCTCTTCTGCCGCTAATGGAGGCGCAATGTTTAGCAATAAACCGGGCTTTAATCTCGGAGTTGTTTACAACATCCCCGTTGTTGCAAACCTCTATTTTGAGCCCGCATTATACATGTTTTACAACACGTTCGGCACGGTTCATCTTGAGAAATACCCCTACACTCTCACCGATGAAGCAGGCGTCGAAACCGAATATTTCAAATTATATCAAGTTGATGGCACACTGCGCAACTTCGGTTTCCGTGTCCCCCTAAATATCGGCTATCATTTCGATTTCTCTGACGAACTATCAATTTCGCTATTTACAGGTCCGCAGATTAATCTCAACATTGTCGCTCGCTATCACCAGAATCAGATTATTACCCCCGGATATGAAGTCGTAAAAGCGGAATCTGTTGATGTTTTCGGAATAGGCGGTTTCAAGCATCTTGATTTGCAGTGGAACTTTGGCGTCGGCATCAACTACCAGCGCTATTACATGAGCCTTGGCGGTTCTGTCGGCGTGACAGAAATGAAAACAGGCACCATTGTGAACACAGATAGATATGCCACCGATCTCACTCGCGACATACGTCGTAATCTCTTTAACATTTCGGTGGGCTATAACTTCTAAGGTCTCAGCCTTTATCGCTGAATAACCGCCACCCTTATTTACCGAACCCGAAAAGAAGATAGAGATGAACACAGTCGTCATATGGTGTGCAGCCGGATTGGGCTTATCTTCATTATTAGGCTCGGCTGCTGGATTACTTTTTAAAACAATTCCTCACAAATGGAATGACATTTTCCTCGGCTTTTGTGCAGGCATGATGTTGACTGCCGCGTTGGTGTGTCTGATATTGCCCGGTTTTGAAGCCGTTGACGGTATTGATGTTTGGCAAGTCGTTGTCGGAGTTGTAGCCGGAGTATTCTTAATCGGCTTTCTCGACTTCTTTACCCCTCATTTACATAATCTTTCAGGAATCGAGCCGGAGTCTCACCATGGGGCAACATCGGTCGACAAAGTGTTGCTATTCGTGATGGCGATTGCCATACATAAGTTGCCCGAAGGAATTGCAACCGGCATCGCACTCGACGAAACTAATGCCGGAAACTCTATCGCCATTACGCTTGCCATCGCCCTACAGAATATTCCGGAAGGAATGGTTGTAGTTACGCCACTAATCGTTTTAGGAGTAAAATTTCTAAGAGTTCTCTTAATTGCCTTAATAGTTGCAGCGTTAGAAATCATCGGAGTTTTTCTCGGCTTCTTCCTTGGCAATATTTCCGAACTGCTTTTGCCTGCGATGCTTGGAATGGCGGGCGGAGCAATGCTTTACGTAATTTCTGACGAAATGATACCGGAAACTCACTCTCACGGGTTTCAAAAAGAGTCAACCTACGCCCTAGTTGCAGGCGTAGTGATGATGTTGATTATTCAGAAATTCGTATGAAGCTAATAGGGCTAATTGACTGCAATAACTTTTTTGTTTCATGCGAGCGAGTTTTTGCCCCATCTCTCGCCGGGAAACCGGTCGTTGTTGCCGGCAATAATGGAGGATGCGCTGTCGCTATGTCGCCGGAAGCTAAACAGCTCGGCATAACACGAGGATTACCCGTCTTTCAAGCTCGAGAAATTATCCTCAAAAATGATATTATAACCATCCCCGGCAATCATCGCCTATATGGCGACCTCTCGTCAAGAGTTATGGCCACAATCGAGTCGATAGTGCCCGATATCGAAATATATTCTATCGATGAAGCCTTTATCCATTTTCCGGAACTAAGCCCAGAAGATGTTGAACGAATAGCTCGCGACATCGTAATAAAAGTCAGACGAAACGTCGGAATTCCAACCTCACTTGGCATCGCTCCAACCAAAACATTAGCCAAAGTTGCTGCTCGCATTGCAAAATCAACGCCCACATACCGTGCGGTATATCGCATAGACACCGATTTACAACGTCGAGAAGCGCTCGAATCGCTTGATGTAGGGGATATTTGGGGTATCGGGCGAAAACTCGCTACAAAGCTAAAGAAAATAGGCATAAATAAAGCAATTGAATTTGCAGATCTCTCGTCGTCTGAAATCAAACAAATAGTCAGCGTACCGGGGCAACGGACATGGCGAGAGCTTAATGGAGTTGAGTGCATCGATAAAGACCCCGAATCTGACATACGCAAACAGATTTGTACAACACGCACATTCTCCCCTTCAGTAACTGAAATTACCGACTTGCAAGAAGCAATATCTCTATTTACGACAATTGCGTCTCGCAAACTACGTCGCCAAAAATCTGTCGCAAAAGGGATTTCGGTCTTTCTACAGACTAATTCTTATCTAAAGAATTCTCAACAATATTGCAACTCAACATATCGCCATATAGAAGAACCTACAAGCGACTTGTTAACACTTAATACGATTGCATTAGACGCCCTAACTGAAATTTTCCGAGATGGATATATATATCGTCGAGCAGGAGTAATAATCACTGATACACTTCCTCAAGATGCCATACAACCCAGTTTATTCACTTCGGCAGACATGCGAAAAAAGCGAGTTACATTAAATCAAACTCTCGACAACATGAATTCAGAACTACATCCAGCTGATCAAATACGACTCGCTACGAGCCTTCCGGAACCATTTTTACCCAAAAACGACAACTAAGCAAAACAAACCAAGACAGTTAATTGATAATATAACCGACACATCGCCGGCTATTGCTTCATCTCAATCCGAAAAAAGCCGACTTGAAATCAAATCTTCAAGTCGGCTTTTTTCGGACGGATACGGACAGATACGATACAAAGCTTTCTGTTTCAAAAAAAAACGAGTTTACCAAAAAGGCAAACTCGTTTTTTGATTTCTTAAACCAATGTCAACTCATTTGATTGCGCTGACATTGATCGTTGAAGCGGGATTATTTCATAGGGTTAAGACCGAAAAGCTTGACAAGCTTCATGGGGTTAGTTGAAGTCTTTTTGCCCTTATTTGAAGCGGCTGATGTTGCGTAGCTTTCGGTTGCAGCCTTCTCGGTCGGAAGAACAAGCTTACATCCGGTAGCTCCGAATGCAGAGCAATTAAAACTTTCTTCTCTAACAATCTTGCCTTCTTCATCTATTGCTAATGCCATAGCATTCTTGATGTCAATTACGCCATCCTTAAAGGTGTCGTTCATTCCGGCTGATGTGAGTTCTGCCTGGGTCTTCTTGTATCTATCTGTAACGAGTACGGTGTAATAGTATGCGACATTAGTCATCCAAGCTTCATAAATTTCATCGCTCTCAAGCCAGTTACCTGTGTTTTGAGGAACTACTAGTACGAAGTCGGGATCTGAACAGTCAATTGTAATATTGTAGTCGTCATCCTGCGGATTGCTCTCAGGCCAGTAGTTGGTGTAGGGATTAATCATGCGGTATACTGACGGATTATCAATATTCTGTTGAACAGGAACTTGGTATGTTTGTACACCCATTCCGTAGTATGCTGAGAGCATATCTTCGGTGTATGTTGCCATTCCGAGGTCGTTCCATTCGCGCTTGCCTTGTCCTCCGGGGAAGATGATCTGAAGCTCGTCACTCGGTAATTCATAGCCATCGAAATCACCTACAACATAGAAGTGTCCTTCATCAAAGCTAATGTAATCTACATAAGTTTGACCTCCTTTCTCGAAATCAACTCGAGTACCTAAGCCGGCACCTTCATTGGAGAAAAGATCCTTATTGTCGTAAAGATATTGATCAGCCAAACCACCGGCAATACGGTCAAATAATTGTAGATCACCATACTCTCCCATAAGAGTATAATATGTATTAAATTCAGGAAGCGGGTTACCCATTTTATCTGATAAATATACATTATCAGGATCCATAGCATTGATGTACATGTAAATGGTTCCAGTACCATTATACGTTAAAGATCCATTTTCTTCATTCGCTTGGTAAACACCTTCGTAGGGATTTATCACTCGATAAAGACCGGGGAATACGTCTGTAGATTGGATAGTTACATCCCATGTAAATAAATCGATAGGATCTCCATTATTAAACGTAATACCTGTAAAGATTGCACGGTCTTTCCAAGTTGCTGTTGTTTCGCCATTGGGGCCGGTGACAGTAACCCAAGGTACGTAACAAGCTACATAGTCAATATCTGTGATAAAGTAGGGTGAAGATTCACCGGCAGATGCGAACTCGAAATTATATTTCACACCGGCTTTTGTTGACATTATATCCCAAGGATAGGTGATAACAATTGAGGTTGAATCTTGACCGGCAGCGAACTTAACGGGAATCTCAGCTGTTGCACTACCTTCGTTTGCAGTGAAAGCAACATCTTGACCTTCTGCATTTTTATATGAGAAGAAATCTCCGTCTACTTGGCAGTTGATCGCAACTGTAGCCTCAGCACCTGCTTCTGCACGATAAACAGGCACAGTGAATGATGTTTGATTCTCCTCGAGAAAGATATTGCTATCGTAATCCATGGCAAAGTATGCCGGAGGAGTTACGACCGGTGCAGCCGGGGTATAGGTCTGCTCGGCAGCTTTATCACACGCGGTGAACATCAACGCGAGCGAGCCCATGCCTATGATTATTTTGTTGAATTTCATATCTTTAAATTATCGAATTAAGATATTCTTTGAATTGATTTGGATGAAGCTGTGCTTGATTAAATATCAGGAACCGCAGAGGGTACAGAAGCACCGTTGCTTACTACGCCGATAGCAATATTTGCTTGAGCTTCACGAGTATTGATTTCGTAAATCAACACAGGATCGGTGGGTTCGATAACGAATACCAAAGTCGGATCGTAACCACCGCCACGACGGTCGATACCCTTCTGGAAGCGCATTAAGTCGAGGTAGCTGAAGCCTTCGCCCCAAAGCTCGATACGGCGCTGTTTCCATACTTCATTCAAGAATTCTTCCTTAGAAGATGCTGAGCACTTATAACCGGGCTGACGATATGTTGAAACGAAATTAGCAAGCGTAGCAGCACCAGTACCGGGAGTCTGCATACCTTGAGCTTCAGCCAACATCAAGTAAAGTTCTTCAACACGCATCATAGGAACGTCTTCTGCGTTGACAGTCTGACCAGGTTCATCGTTGTATGCTCCGAACTTAACTTGCATGTAAGGAGAGTATTCAGCAAGACCGTAGGTTGAACGAGCTGCAAGATACTCAGTGTATTGCGAGGGCAATGTCTTAGGAGCATTTGTGCCGTTAAACCACCAGTTCTTACGTACGTCGTTAGCAGAGATTGATTCGTAAAGTTTCTTATTGATACAGCGGTAAACACCTGCGCCGGGATAGCAAGCAGTTGCGTGCCAAGGCATCATCTGACCTCCCCAGCACTGCAAACCAACATTAGCATTAGGATCGGTATAGAAGCCCCAAACCCATGCTTTATCATTGATATTGATGATGCCGGGCTTAGAAACATCGTCTTTTGAATAAGGAGCAAGGCCCTCAGCAGTAGCAAGTTCGATTGCCTTAGAAACATGAGCCTCTGCTGCTGCATAATCCTGAACGAGAAGGTCTTTACGAGCGAGAAGACCATAAAGAACAGTCTGGTTAACAAATGACTTGATTTGAGAACCTGAAGCCATGTTATCGCGGGTTACCCCCTTGGGGTTTTCAGCGGTCGGCGTAGCTGCCTTATCGAGAAGAACAATAGCTTCGTTCAAGTCACTATTTACCTGAGCATAGATTTGTTCACCAGTTGCGCGAGGCATACCTTCAGTAGATGCAATATCAAGATTCAAGTCTGTAATTACAGGCACTGTAGGCGCTTGGGGATTGCGAACATAAGTAAATTGGAAAAGCTGAGCAAGATTAAGGTATGCGTAACCACGGAACGCAAGAGCTTGCGCACGATAATATTGCATTTCAGCAGACTCAACCGAACCATCAATCATGCCACATACGGCATTACATGATGCGATGAGGTTGTAGTAGGTATTCCAAATGATAAAGTTATCATAGTAGTTACCACCAAAGTCGCTCATTTCAAGAGCTGCGGTATACCATTGATAGTTGTTCAAGGGAGAAACCAGATCTTGACCTCTGTGGTCAAGAATCATATAGATAGAGGGGATGCCGAAGTCGCTATCCAAACGAGGATCACCTCCGAAGATTGCAAAAAGTGATGATACCATGCTAGGCAGCGCGTTCACCGACGCTGACATCATATCGGGATTCTCCTCAACGATCTCCTGCTTCTGGTCTGCAGTAACAGAGCTACCGCCCAGAGGCTCTTGCTGGAGGTCGTTACAAGCAGTAAGGGCTACAGCGGCGACTGTTAAAGCAAAAAGTGATTTTATAGCTTTCATAATTGAATAGTCGTGTTAAGCGTTTTTTAGAAAACAACCTTGATACCTCCTGAGATAGTACGAACTACAGAGTAAGAAGCGTACTGACCGGTTGCAGCGATGCTGGTTCGGGGGTCTAAGCCCTTGCGCTTGCTCCAAAGAGCAACATTGTCGGCTACGCCATAAACACGGATTGATTCGATGCCGAGTTTGCTGGTCCACTTAGAGGGGATTGTATAACCGAGCGTAATGTTATTAAGTGACAAGTAGTTTGAGCTGATAAGGTTGAAGTCGGTACTTTGTTCACCAAGGTTATAAGATGCCTGAGCATCAAGTTTCGGAATGTTAGTATCGCGATTCTCGGGAGTCCAAGCATTGAGCATATCAGTGTGGAAGTTATTACCAATCTTATCAACGGAGCCGGGGTGAGTCAAGTTACCGTAACCGTTGTCGAATGTGCGACCCCCCATCTGGTAGCTAAACTGAAGACCGAAATCAAAGCCGTAGAACTTCAAAGTAGTACCGAAACCACCATATACGGGAGGAAGGTTGTTTCCGGTAGCCTTACGGTAGTTAGCATAAGCATCATCGTATTTATTAGTCTTATAAGGCTCACCGGCATACATCATGTTACCATTCGCGTCAGTAACTGCATTTCCGGCTTCGTCGAGGAGCGGATCGCGAGTCCAATAGAGAGGTTCACCATTTTCAGGATTTACACCTGCATACTGCACGAGGTAGTAGTTGTAACGAGATTCGCCTTCCTTCCAGATGGTCATACCTGAAATGATTTTACCATTACATTCTTCGTTAAGTTTGATAATCTTATTACGAAGCCATGTCAAGTTAGCGTTAACTTCCCATGTGAAATGACGAGTGCTGATCGGGCGATAGTTAACTTCGATTTCAATACCGTAGTTCTTCATAGAACCAACGTTCATAGGATAGCTGCTATAACCGAGCGAAGGAGCGGTAGGCTTGTTGTAAAGCATGTCAGAAGTCTGACGTTGGAAGTATTCAACAGTACCGGCAATTTTGCCCTGGAAGAAGCTGAAGTCAACACCGGCGTTAAGCGCGTTAGAAGTTTCCCAAGTGATATCGGGGTTACCCTTGTAAGCAAGCTCACCGTCTGACCAAGTGTTTTCACCAGTTACGATATATTGGTCGAGGTAAGCATAGTAGCTACCGATGTTGTCGTTACCCTGCTGACCGAATGAGAATTTCAACTTCAAGAGGTCGAGCCATGAAGCGGTAGAGTGCATAAACTTCTCTTTCGACATATCCCACGCAGCTGAGAGTGAATAGAAGTTACCCCAACGGTGATCGGGAGCGAAACGAGAAGATGCGTCACGACGATAAGAAACGCTGAAGAAGTAGCGAGAATCGTAGTCGTAGTTGATACGGCCGAAAATACCGCGAGTAGTGTAGTTAGTGGGGTTACCACCCGATACGTTACGTAGATTATTATTAAGAGTATTGTTAATAGCCCAGTTGTTGGGGTTATAGAGATTAAAACCGCTAGCGCTCAAATACTCGTAATTTAAATCGTAGCTTTCATAACCGAGAAGGTAATCTACATGGTGGACATCAAAGAGAGTGTGGCGATAAGAAGCCAAAGCCTGAAGGTTCAAACCGCGAGTACGGCTAAAGCTCTGACTAGCGAGACCACCGTAAACTTCAGTAGAACCATAGTAGGGAGAGTCGATAACGTGGTTACGAGTACTGTCGAGGAAGTAACCAACATTACCTGTAATGTTGAGGTTTTCGATGGGGGTAATTTTTGCATACCATTTTGCATTCAAAATATCCATCAAGATTGTTGATGTGTTATAGATGAACGAGCTGGCTGCGTTACCACCTGCCATATAGTTTCGGTTGGTATCCAAGGCATATTTACCATCACCATAGTCGTAAATGGGAAGACCATTGCGAGAGTCTCTCATCAGAGAACCATCAGCGTTGCGAACATACATCGGGTATACGGGAGCTACAACATCACAGAATGCGAATGCGTTTTCTGCTGAACCGCCTTCGCTATCCTGACCTGAGGGCCAACCTGATTTGATATGGTTGTAACCGATGCTTGAACCGAGAGTCAACCATTTTTTAGCTTGATAATCAGCTGATACACGGCTTGAAAGACGATTGTAGTTTGAACCCTTGATGATACCTTCGTCACCGAGGTAACCGAAGCTACCATAGAATTTGAAGCGTTCTGAACCGCCTGAGACTGTTACGTTATATTCTTGACGGAGACCTGTACGGAAGGTTTCATCGCTCCAGTTATCAGGAGTGAAATAGTTTCTGCCGTTAGAATAACCGAGAGTAGCAGCGGGGTTAAGCTTACCGTTTGTACCGATCATCTGCTGTCCTGCGGGGATTGTCCAAATCTGGTATCCCTTACCGAACGCGCTATACATATCGTTGTTAGCTCTCAGGTGTGATGTTGCTGCATCGTAACCTTGGTGGTAGAGGTAACCATTGCGGAGAGCTTGGTAAGTCATTTCGGTATAGAGAGCGGGATCGGTAATTACATCATATTTACCTACTTCGCGAGAGTTACCACCCCATTTTGCGTCGAATGTAACGACTGCATCTCCTTCTTTACCTGTTTTAGTTGTGATAAGGATAACGCCATTCGCACCACGAGCACCGTAAAGAGCGGCAGCAGCGGCGTCTTTGAGGACGGTCATTGACTCGATATCGTTGGTGTTCAATGAAGCGATATCGCCATCGAAGGGCATTCCATCTACTACATAAAGAGGCTGAGTGCTGGCGTTAAGAGAGCCGACACCACGAATATATACTGCAGGAGATGAACCGGGCTGACCATTAGTGGTAACGATCTGAGCACCGGCAACCGTACCGGCAAGAGCGCTAACCGCATTGGTAACCTGGCGGTTTTCAATCTGCTCAGCTTTTACGACTGAAGCAGAACCGGTATAGGCGCTTTTTTTCGCCGTACCGTAAGCGACAACCATGACTTCGTCAAGGTTGTTTTCTGAATTGTCGAGCTTAATCATAACGTCTTGACCGGCGTTAACGGTTTGCTCGATCATTCCGATATAGGAGATCTTAAGCTTTGTCACCGAAGAGGGTACAGTCAGAGTAAACTTACCATCGAGGTCAGTTGAAGTACCTTGACCGCCGCCAACCGGCAGCACAGTCGCCCCGGGAAGGGGTTCGTCATCGCCGGCATAAACGACCGTACCAGACACGACCTTAGTCTGCGCAATCGCACAGATGGTCATGAGAAGCACTGTCGTCATCAATAGAAACAGCTTTTTCATACACTAAAGATTATTAAACATAAATTTTGATAAATTTCCTTAGAAGCGACCTATCTGTTAAAACTCAATTTTAATCAAATAGACAACAAACACTTAATTTTAGAGCAAATCTTCTCTCTTCATCTTTAAGTTTATAAGCGTCAGCGTTTAAAAAATTACGCGATTTGACACTGACGTTTTGCAAAGTTACGACAAAATGCAAAATAAACAAACATTTTGCAAACAAAATTCACCCGAATTAACAAAATAATGGTCATAATGGCATTATCTAAATCTCCTAGTCAAACATTAAATTGAGCCTAGCGAAATGTTAATTTTTAAACAAAAATAGCCATATTCATATTACGGATTTTAACATGGGCGTTTTTATAAAATATTGAGAGCGCAAAATACCCATCTGCTCAAAAATGCCCTACTTTCATGAGCAAAATGTCATTAAATCTTAAAAAAGAGATCATTTTTGCATTTTTATCTACCCGAACGCGTTTTTTATCACGAATTTTATTAACTTTGCCAATTGTGGTGACCAAAGCCAAAAGCGATAAAAAATTGTTGTCTTACAATTATAAATCGCATAGAGGTAATATAATCTGTGATTTTAAATTGCTCAACGATCAAGATATAGATCAGCATAGATTGTAATAATCGTTTTGAGTGTCACCTCTTATTTATTGATTAGAAAAAAAATAGATTAATAACAGGATGAAGAAACTTTTACTCTGCGGGGCATTGGCGACAGGATGCTGCCTGACCTCTGTAGCTCAAAGCAAAATCAACAATGCCGGTTATCTCCAAATTGACCAGTTTAACAACCTGCGTCAGGAGATGGCAAAAACTGCCCCCCAACGCGCGGCTGCGCTCAATAAAAATGTAACGGTATATGTAACATTAGCAGACGGCGCGACTACTGCCGACCTCGAAGCTGCCGGTGTGACCATACTTGACACAACCGCCAACATGGCAATTGTCTCTCTTCCTATTACCGAAGTTGAAGCTCTCGCTCAAGAAGAGTTTGTTAGCTATATCGACTTTGGTTATCAGGCTACCCCTTACATGGATCAAGCTCGCGAGCTCTCATTCATGGCAGGCGTTCATGAAGGCACTGCCGAGGGCTTGACAAAAGCCTACCGTGGCGCCGGAGTTTATGTTGGTCTTTATGACATGGGATTAGACCCTAACCATGTTAACTTTACCGACCATGACGGCAACACTCGCGTTAAAGCTGTTTACTTGGCAAACAACGGTAAGGTTTCTGCATACGACACCCCTGAAACAGTAGCCCTCTTCACCACAGATGACCGTGGCGAAAGCCATGGAACACACGTACTCGGAACAATTACCGGTCGTGACGACGTAAATGGCAACTATGCATACATTGACGGCACTTCCGCCAAACTCGCCGAAGGAGCTATCCCCTACTACGGAGTCGCTCCCGATGCAGATATTATCGTTGGTTGCGGTTCGTTTGACGACGCTTCAATCAACGCCGGTATCGGTGCGGTTATCGACCGTGCGAAAAAAGATGGCAAGCCTGTAATTGTCAACCTCTCTCTCGGCCACAACCGCGGTAGCCACGACCCCAATGAAACTGTTAACAGATATCTCGACTCTCGTGCGGCAGATGCTATTATTGTTGTAGCAGCCGGAAACGAAGGTGGTTCACAAATGTCTGTTGAAAAAGAATTTTCACGTAATACCACCCTCCGCACAACTATCGTGCCGACAGACAATGCCAAGGCAACTATTTTTTATAGTGCAGAATTCTGGAACAACGACGCCACTCCCTTCGAAGCCGAGCTCGTGCTCTTCGACAAGGTTTCTCGCAAGGCGGTTTCTACAAAGAAAATCACAGGCAAATCAGGTAGCATCACTTGGACTACAAACTCAGATGATGTGATGGCAAACAACTTCGAGTCAGGATCAACAATCTCGGCTCGTTGGGGCGTAGACAACTCGACAGACCGCTTTAACGTCTCTCTGAGCAATAATACAACCGCTAAGAATAATGACGTCGTATTCGGCATCAGCATTAGCGGTCAAACAGGCATGAGAGTCAATGGCTACTGCGACGCTTACTCCGGTTACTCTCAGTCTGAAGTTAGATTCTCAAGCGTATCGGGTTGGGCCGGCTCGGTTACCGGTACAGATATTGGCTCAATCAATGGCATGGCATGCGGTCTTAAGACAATCGCTGTCGGAGCTTACGTATCTCGCACAAATATCCCCAACCTTGCCGGAGGTCGTACGACCGCAAATGCCGGAGAAGGAGTTGGATCTATTGCTAAATTCTCATCTTACGGAAAATCAGGCGATGGCCGTCAACTTCCGATCGTATGTGCCCCCGGTGCTCAGATTATTTCATCTGTAAGCCGTTACTGGGTAGAATCAGACAAAGGTCCTAAAGAAAACACATGGAGCGCAAAAGCAACATATAAAGACACCACTCACCCTTGGTATTATATGCAAGGCACTTCTATGGCATGCCCGTTCGTGTCAGGAACAATCGCTCTTTGGCTTGAGGCTTGCCCCGGACTCCGCGCAACAGAAGCTCAAAATATTATCGCATCTACTTCAACAAAAGATTCTTACACAACCGAAACTGACCGTTGGGGCGCAGGTAAAATCAACGTTTTAGCAGGTTTGAAGGAAGCTATCAAATTGAGCGCTTCTATAGAAAGCACACTTGCCGACAATGCTGATCAAAACTTGATGATTCTTGCAAAAGACGGCAAGCAGTATGAGGTTAGCTGTGTAGGTGTAAATAATCTCTCTTGCACTCTCTACAACATGCAAGGAGCTGCCGTAGCTACTGCTAATAGCAATGATGACACAATCAATCTTGACGCTTCTTCGCTCGCAAATGGCATCTATGTATTGTCTGTTAACGCCGGCGGTCAGAAGATTTCTCGTAAGTTGGTTATCAAATAATCTAAACGCCAATTATACTCTGGTATAATATAGACACCTTATTTTGATAAAACCGAGATGGCAGATATGCCGTCTCGGTTTTCCTTTTTGGCTTATAAGTTATTCCACAGCGACTAACATTGCTAAATATTTACGAATTATTCGTAACTTTGCACAAAATATGCGCAAGCTGACCAAAAACATACTATTAAGAAGCCAAAAGTCAAAAACAAATATTCGCAAAAAGCCTTTTGCGAATAGGTTTTCGTGTCTGCTATTGTTGCTAATTCTAGCAATAGGAGCCCCTCAAAAAGTTTCTGCAACATTCTTATCTCTTGATAGTATTGCTACGTGGGGAAAATTCCCCCGTTTTTGTGTCAATACATATCGCTGGGGTGACCATTTCTTCAATAACTACGATTCAACCTACGTTCAAGGATCGGGCTACCGCTTTAATGTCAAGGTAAAAACCGATAGTTGGGTCGACGCCTATAATTTTCGCTTTACCGACGATTTTCGAATGGGATTCCACAATACCCCCTCAACATCTATGGGTCTGTGGCTTACTTATATGGCTGTTTCTGTCGGTTACGACATGAATGTAAGCAAATTCTTTAATGCGGATAACGGGGCCCGAAAGCGTTTCAATTTCCAATTCAATTGTTCTTTATTCGGCGCCGAATTCTTCACGATTACCGATGATTCCTACATGACAATCAATCGTATCGGATACCCGCGAGCTATTCAACATGTCCATTACCCATTTAACGGCTTCCACTCTGATAGTTGGGGAGTTAACCTATATTACTTCTTCAATCACCGAAATTACTCTCAAGCTGCTGCATTTACATATTCCAAAATACAAGTAAAAAGTTCGGGTTCTCTCTATGCCGGATTCTCTTATTGGGAGCAAAATTACGACATGGATTTCAATGAACTCTTTGTTGATCAGCCTGAAACGAACAAGATTCCGGCAGAGTGGGACAATCATTACAGAGTAAGCAACAAAAACTACGCCTTGCGCGTTGGATATGCTTATAACTGGGTGTTCCATAAGGGATGGTGTCTCGGCGTCTCTGAATCAGCAACCTTTGGAGCACGTGTAGGATTTATCATTAATCCAGCCCGCCAGCGCACATCATTCGCGATGACTAACCGATTCAAAGCATCATTAATCTACAACCATAATAAACGATGGTTTTTCGGCATAGTGGGCTTTATCGACACCAATCTTGTCTACGACAAACAACATACCTTCTTGGCAAACAATATGTCGCTTGAGGCTTCAGCCGGATTCCGTTTTAACCTCTGGTAGAGTCTAAGTAATAACTATTTTGACAATCTATAGCCTATGCGCCCGATGACTCATGGCGAAATACGCGGTAGTCTCTTGTTACTGTTTATAATGATAGTAGCAGTTCTATCTATATACATCTCCAACAAGACTCCGTCAAAAGAATCTGCTTCAAGCCAACATTCCGAAACGACAACGCTCTCAACTCGAGAAATCGATTCGCTATCATTGGTAGAACGAGCCAAACGCTACATCAACGATTCCGACTCGACCTCTAACTACCCCAACAGTGCGTCTTCAAAAAAGTCAGATAAGTCGAAACATAAATCAAAACGTCAGCCTTCAACACACAGACCAACACCAAGTCCGCTCGATCGACCAATTCTGCAGTAAGAATATTAAAATAAGGGGCTGAGTCGTAATTAAGGTTTACGTCACAGCCCCTCTTTAGGTATAATTTGCTCTAATGTCAGCGCACTTGATTGCGCTGACATTGATCGTTGAAGCGGGATTATTTCATAGGGTTAAGACCGAAAAGCTTGACAAGCTTCATGGGGTTAGTTGAAGTCTTTTTGCCCTTATTTGAAGCGGCTGATGTTGCGTAGCTTTCGGTTGCAGCCTTCTCGGTCGGAAGAACAAGCTTACATCCGGTAGCTCCGAATGCAGAGCAATTAAAACTTTCTTCTCTAACAATCTTGCCTTCTTCATCTATTGCTAATGCCATAGCATTCTTGATGTCAATTACGCCATCCTTAAAGGTGTCGTTCATTCCGGCTGATGTGAGTTCTGCCTGGGTCTTCTTGTATCTATCTGTAACGAGTACGGTGTAATAGTATGCGACATTAGTCATCCAAGCTTCATAAATTTCATCGCTCTCAAGCCAGTTACCTGTGTTTTGAGGAACTACTAGTACGAAGTCGGGATCTGAACAGTCAATTGTAATATTGTAGTCGTCATCCTGCGGATTGCTCTCAGGCCAGTAGTTGGTGTAGGGATTAATCATGCGGTATACTGACGGATTATCAATATTCTGTTGAACAGGAACTTGGTATGTTTGTACACCCATTCCGTAGTATGCTGAGAGCATATCTTCGGTGTATGTTGCCATTCCGAGGTCGTTCCATTCGCGCTTGCCTTGTCCTCCGGGGAAGATGATCTGAAGCTCGTCACTCGGTAATTCATAGCCATCGAAATCACCTACAACATAGAAGTGTCCTTCATCAAAGCTAATGTAATCTACATAAGTTTGACCTCCTTTCTCGAAATCAACTCGAGTACCTAAGCCGGCACCTTCATTGGAGAAAAGATCCTTATTGTCGTAAAGATATTGATCAGCCAAACCACCGGCAATACGGTCAAATAATTGTAGATCACCATACTCTCCCATAAGAGTATAATATGTATTAAATTCAGGAAGCGGGTTACCCATTTTATCTGATAAATATACATTATCAGGATCCATAGCATTGATGTACATGTAAATGGTTCCAGTACCATTATACGTTAAAGATCCATTTTCTTCATTCGCTTGGTAAACACCTTCGTAGGGATTTATCACTCGATAAAGACCGGGGAATACGTCTGTAGATTGGATAGTTACATCCCATGTAAATAAATCGATAGGATCTCCATTATTAAACGTAATACCTGTAAAGATTGCACGGTCTTTCCAAGTTGCTGTTGTTTCGCCATTGGGGCCGGTGACAGTCTTCCAACGCATGCATTGAAATATCACCGGTTTATGTAAAATCATATAACCTGAAATATCCTCAAAAATAGAAATCTCAAAAGGACAGGTATACAATAAGGATGCGAATTTTTCCCAAGGGAAGGATATTCTAATAGACGCAGAAGTTTCGTTGGGAGCAAAAGTTAGAGGCATTTCAGCGACATATTTCCCCTCTTTAGGCTGAAACGCGACATCCGTTCCATCCGGAAGATTGCAAGAAAAAATATCTGACTCCACCTCACACTTAACAATTACAGTAACAGAATCTGTCGAAGGTGTCGTACGGGTAACGGGCAACATAAATGATGTTTGATATTCCTCGATGTCAATAAACGTTCCATAATCTGTCAAAACATCGAACTTTGTATCAATACCAAATGTTGAATTATCTATTGGTGATTTAAGTTCATTAAGTTCATCACTACACGATGAAAACATGAGGAATATCATCCCCAAACCTAAAATGAGATTTTTAAATTTCATACCGAATATCGATTTAGAATTGAATTAAACAATTTGAGCCTATGTATTTAAACAATAAAGATTATAGCATGAATGTCAACTATAACTCATCTTGCCTACAAAGTAAATAAATATTTTATAGTTTTACAAGGTTATTTCGGTTATTTTTTCGCTTAGGGGGGGGGTAAAATTCTATTTATCAATCGTTTACGGTTTTCTATTTTATTTTATTAAGTCAGTTTTTCAGGCAATTTATGAATCAGGGGATTGTTCTCCATTAATTCTCAAAACGACCAATCAACCATAATCTTTCACAAAATCATCGGCGATGACTATCAGTAGAGTAAACATCCAGACCTATAGAGCCACCACAGCACCACCCACTCTGTGGGCTCATTCCCCCTCCCCCCCTCCGACCATACATCGGGCTCGGCATACGCCGTCACCTGCGGTTAAAAACAGCCATCGCACGCGCCGCGCGCTCCAATCGCGTTATCACTCCGCCAACGTTCCATCTAATATGTTCTACCTATGAATAAGCATCATAAGTCTAGAGCCTTCCGCGTTATATATCATTAGCCGAATGAGCTTGCGGAGCTTGCGGTGCTGAGGTTACTCCGTATCCGTCCGAAAAAGCCGACCTAAAATCGAATTTTCAAGTTGACTTTTATCGGACGGATACAAATAGCATAATGGATAAAATAAAAAAGAGACACCGCTGTTGGCGATGTCTCTCTTGATATTGAAAGGTCAAGTCTGATGACCCGAATTGCAATGTTTGATTCTCTTAGTTGATAAAGCCGAAGAGGTTTGAACCTGCTGCGACAGTATAGATTGAGTTATAGAAGCAGCTTACAATACCTAAGAGGATAATTCCGAAAACTGTTACCCAAAGGCTGATGCGCTCCGGACAGGTTGAACGGAAGTTCTCGATTGAGGGCTCTTCGGGTGAAATATACATTGCTTTTACAACCAAGAGGTAGTAGTAGAGTGAAATAATAGTGTTAATCAAGGCAATCAATACGAGGATATAGATTGCGATCGAACCTTGGTTGATAGCAGATGTAAAGATGAAGAATTTGCTGAAGAATCCGGCAAAGGGAGGAATTCCGGCAAGCGAGAACATCGCAAGAGTCATCGAGAAAGAAAGCCAAGGATTGGTCTTTGAGAGGCCGTTGTAATCGGTCATATCAACCTTGCCTGTCTTATTTTCAATTGCTCCGATAACGCCGAATGCAGCGAGGTTAGAGAAGATGTAAACAAGGATGTAATACATCATTGCTGCCAAACCCATTTCGTTGCAACCTACAACGCCAAGCATAATATATCCGGCTTGAGAGATTGATGAGAACGCAAGGAAGCGTTTCATATTCTTCTGACGAATAGCGAAGAGGTTACCGATTGTGATTGTTGCGATAATCAATGCATAGAGCATCCACTCCCAAACTTCGCTATAGAATTGTCCGAATGCTTGAACAAGTATAACGAGGAAAGCAAACGCTGCTGCGCCCTTAGAGATCACAGAAAGATAAGATGTTACAGGAGTGGGAGCTCCTTGATAAACATCGGCTGTCCAGAGATGGAAGGGAACGAGCGACATCTTGAATCCAATTCCTGAGATAACGAACGCGAGGGCTACGATGAGCATTGTGCTGCTCTGAGAACCGAGGCGAGTTGCGATATCCTCAAAATAGAGCGAACCGGTCAATCCGTAAACGAATGAGAGACCCATCATAAAGATTGCCGAAGAGAAGACTGCTGTCAAAAGATATTTAACTGCAGCTTCATGACTCTCGTAACGGTTTTTGTCGAAAGCAACCATCGCAGCCAAGGGGAGCGATGCTGACTCAAGACCGATGAGGAACAAGAGGAAGTGACGAGCTGAAATCATCAGATACATTCCGAAAAGCGTAACCAACAAGAGCTCGTAATATTCTCCGCGACGAACGGCTTGGAAATCAGAATTTACCCAAGATGTTGCTTGGACGAGGACGATCAGCACACCGACATTTAGGATATTCTTAATCATCGCGCATACGGGAGAGGTTACATACATCCCGGCGAATGCTTCGATATTACCGGCGGGGCCACCCCATACAAAGCTCCAAACAGAGAAGAGTAGGAACAGCGTTGTTGTCACAGCAGAAGTGGCGCCCAACGCTTTGCGGGGCATAAACGTATCATAAAGGAATACCAACAGGAAAACCACTAGCAGGGCTATCTCCTGTTTCATTGCCAAAAATTGAGAGTAATCCATAACAGAATTTGTTTCTTCCGATTCAAAAGTCAACGATTAGTTAAGACCGATGGCACGGAATATTTCGGGGCTGAAGGTGAAACGAATAAGGCTCTCGAAGAAGTTGGGGAAGCATCCGATTGCAGCAACACTTACGATAAGTGTGATAACTGACAAACGCTCCCACCAAGTTGCGTCGGTAAGCTCGAGATGATGAGCATCTTGAACCGGGCCGAAGAGAAGTTTTCCAACGACGCGGAGGATGTAAACCGCTGTGATTACAATCGAGCAGCATGCTACGATTGTGAATACGCGATGGAACATATCGGTGTGTTCAAACGAACCAACGAAGATGGTCATTTCGGCAACGAAACCTGAAAGACCGGGAAGACCGAGTGAAGCCATACCGGCAATCACATAACCAACGCCAAGGAACGGCATGATTTTCATCAAACCACCCATCAATCGGATATCACGAGTATGTGTACGGCCGTAAATCATACCAATCAAGGCGAAGAAGAGGGCTGTCATAAGACCGTGAGAGAGCATCTGCATAATTGCACCGGTCAAAGCAGTTGTATTGATCATCAAGATTGCGAACAATACCATACCACAGTGGCTTACAGAAGAGTAGGCGTTGATATACTTAAGGTCGGTTTGAACGCAAGCTGAGAATGCACCGTAAACAACAGAAACGCCGGTAAGAATCAAGAAGATCCAAGCCAAGTCGTTAGCTGCTTGGGGCATCAAGAACATAGCTACGCGGAAGCAACCATAACCACCGAGTTTCATCAAGACACCGGCATGAAGCATAGAAACTGCAGTAGGCGCACAAGCGTGACCGTCGGGGCTCCATGTGTGGAAGGGGAACATTGCACCGAGCACACCGAAACCGACGAAACACATCGGGAACAGGAAATACTGCCATCCGGTAGAAATGCTATTGTTATTAGCAATCTCGAGGATATTCCATGTGAGCAGGCTTCCCTCAGGAGCTGAATGGAAGTAGATACCGATAAGGCTGAGCATCAAGAAGGCTGAACCTCCCATCAACATCAGCGTCAGTTTCATCGCTGAATATTCTTTACGGCCTGTGCCCCATACTCCAATCAAGAGGTACATAGGAATAAGCGCGACCTCATAGAACATAAACATGGTGAAAAGGTCGATCGAGATAAAGAAGCCGAATACTCCGGTTGAAAGGAGTATGAGCCACATAAAGAAGTGGCGGGCATCGTCGATTTTCCAAGAGGCGAAAGAACCGGCAAACACGATTATTGAGGAGAGAATCAACATGGCGATTGACACACCGTCAACACCGACTGCAAGCTTGATATTCAGCGGCGCGAACCATGTCCATTCGCCGCGGAATAGCATCTCCTCTACATTGCCTGTAGCGCGAATGGCGAGGTATTCGCAGAGCACCCAAACGCTCAGGCCCATCAGCAAGATTGAACCCGCAACGGCTACCGTGCGCACCTGCTTGATGTTTTTGCAGATGGCGAAACCCGCTAACATAAGCAAGGGTATCACCACGAAGTAAATCAGAAGGTTTGAAAACATCTCTGTTTCTGTATTTCTATTATACTATATTTTCACTTTAAGATTCCGTGCTACCGATTAGAGTAAGCAAACGGCGGTAATCGCTCCGAGAGCAACGACTCCGAAGAGGTAAACCCATACATAAATCTGAGTATTACCTGACTGGAGACCGCGAATGGCGAACGAGATACGCTGAGATACCCATGCAAGACCATCCATAGAGCCGTCAATGATGTGGCGGTCAAACCATGCGATAGGTTTAGAAATGCATCCAAAGATAATCTTATGGGTGATAAACATATAAAGTTCGTCCCAGTAGAAACGGTGGTGACACCAGTCCCAAAGATGAGGCATCGCGTTTTTCATCTTTGCAGGGAGAGCGTTTTCCTTCTTATACATCAAAGTTGCTATCAAAATTGCAACGATAGCGACAGCGAGGCTGACAGATGCTACGCTCCAATTGAGGGCACTAAGGTTTGTAAGGAAGTTTGAGGTTTCAAACATGGCATGACCATTCCATGTAACAAAGTTACCCATCGGCACAAAACCGGCAACGCAGGAAACGACTGCAAGGATAACCAAGGGGAGGGTCATTGTCCAAGGCTGATCATGGGGCGCATGATGAGCATCATGCACTTCATGTTCTTTCCACCAGAAAATAAGATAATAGAGGCGGAACATATAGAAGGCGGTCAAACCGGCTACGGCTGACATCCAAATATACCAGAAGATTGACTTACCGAAGACTGCTGTCAGAATTTCATCCTTAGAGAAGAAACCGGCGAAGGGTATAATTCCGGCAATCGCCAAACATCCGATAAGGAATGTAATATGAGTAATCGGCATATACTTGCGAAGGCCATGCATCGCTGTGTAATCGTTCGACCCGATTGCGTGGATAAGAGCACCGGCGCAAAGGAAGAGCAAAGCCTTGAACATGGCGTGAGTGAACAAGTGGAACATCGCTGCCATATAACCTACGCCATGATGATATTCAGGATCGGCTACGCCAAGAGAAACCATCATAAAGGCAATCTGAGATATGGTAGAGAACGCGAGAACGCGCTTGATGTCAATTTGTGTGCAAGCAACCAACGCTGCGTAGAGCGCAGTCAATGCTCCAACAACTGTTACAAATTGAAGAGCAACTTCCTCAGCAGCATAGAGGGGGAAGAGGCGAGCTACCAAGAATACACCGGCAACAACCATTGTAGCTGCGTGGATAAGAGCAGATACAGGGGTCGGACCTTCCATCGCGTCGGGAAGCCAAATATGCAAGGGCATCATCGCAGACTTACCCATACCGCCCATGAAGATGAGCACTAACGCCCAAGTCAGTACTGACGCGCCCATAAACATCGGAGCGGGGTTGTTAGCAAACATCTCAAGAATTGCGTTGGGAGTTGCAGGATCGATCTGGAAGACGTTAGCAGCTACCTGAGAAGATGTGAAATCAGTAAACTCGAATGTGCCGGTGTAGAAGCTGAGAATCAAGATACCAATCAAGAAGCCAAGGTCGGCAAAACGAGTAACGATGAACGCTTTTTTAGAAGCGGATACAGCCGAAGGCTTAGTGTAATAGAATCCGATCAACAGATAAGAAGACGCGCCCACAAGCTCCCAGAAGATATACATTTGGAAGATGTTGGTAGCGACAACTAAGCCGAGCATTGAGAAGCTGAAGAGCGAGAGGAAAGCGTAGAAACGCTGGAAACCGGTTTCATAGACGCCATGATGATCGCGCATATAGCCGTTGCTATAAAGATGAACCATAAACGAGATGGTTGTAATAACAACAAGCATTAATGCGGAAATCGGGTCGAGCAAGAAACCGATTTTGATAATCAAGTTCTTATAGAATGTCAGCCATTCCGGATTGAAAACAACATACTGAAGACGTACACCCTCTTCGTTGATAAACTCGGGCGAGCCGGAGAAGAAATAGGTGAAAGCCGTAAAGTAAGCGAGAATCATGGTCACTCCCATACCGAGAGTGCCGAGGATGCCTGCAGTGCGGTGGGCCATCTTGTGGCCGAAAAGTCCCAGCACCAGGAACATCGTCAGAGGCAATGCCAGAATTATAATAGGTATTACAGGTTCCATGTCGGTGCTTAGTATTTCATTTTAGTTACATCGTCGACATCAATCTTCTCAGACACGCGGAAAACATTGATGATGATAGCGATGGCCAAAGCAGTCTCGGCGGCAGCCAAAGCAATGGCAAACAAGGTGAAGAACATGCCTTCAAGCTCTCCGGGGAAAAGGAAGCGGTTGAAGACAACGAAATTGATATCAACTGCGTTAAGCATCAACTCTAAAGAGATGAGCATCGCAATCATGTTCTTGCGGGTAATAAATCCATAAACTCCGCAACAGAACATAATCAAGCTCGGAATCAGATACCAGAGAATTGTAAGTTCCATATTAGCGGGGTTTAATTATTATTTTTACGTGCCACAACGACACCTCCAATTATACAAGCGAGCAACAAAACGCTGATAGCCTCGAACGGCAGAAGATACTGACCGTGAGCTGTCCCGATAAGGGTCTCGCCAATTTTGTCCATAGTGGGATTCTCCCCCTGGGGCAGAGCTGTCAAGAATTCGCAGCGACTAACCAGGGAATAACCTGCAACAATCAGGAACAACAACGCTCCGGACAAGCCTAAAGCGCGTTTTCTAGAGGCAAGTTTGGCACTGTTGTCGCCGGGATGGCTCGTCAAAAGAATAGAGAAGACGAACAAAACCACGATACCGCCCGCGTACACCGCAATTTGCACCGCGCCGAGGAACTCATAGTTGAGTTGGAAATAGAGCGCAGCAGTTGCGAAGAGGGTGAAAAGCAGGTAGGTCGCAGCACGCAAGATTTTGCGTGTGGTGACAGCAAGCACCGAGCAGATGATAATCGTCAGAGCGATTACCCCATAAACGATGATACTTCCTACTGATTCCATATATTTATTTACTTTTTTCTAAATGAATATGAGATTAGGCGTTACCTTTCTCAGCCTTAAGCTTAGCGGCTTTTTCTAATGCGGCTTTTACTTTTGCAATCTTTTCGGGATCGCCGGTTGCTTCAGCAGCGGCAAGTGCCTTTTTTGCCTTTTCATCGAGCTCAATAGCGGGAGCGGCAACGGCAGGCGCCTGGGCGGCTTTAAGTTTAGCAGCTTTTTCAAGAGCGGCCTTTACTTTCGCAATCTTTTCAGGATCGCCGGTAGCTTCGGCAGCTGCAAGAGCTTTCTTAGCCTTTTCATCAAGCTCAATAACGGGCTCTGCGCCATCAGTAGCGGCCTTCTTGGCAGCGGCAGCAGCTTTAGCAGCCTCAAGTTTAGCTTGCTTTTCAGCCTCAAACTTAGCTATCTGTTCGGGAGTCGGTTTGGGTTCCGGCTTCTCGGGAAGATAATTCAGTTGTTTCACAAGTTTTGAGCGGGTAAATACTGCCTGCTCAAAATCATTCTTAAACTCGATAGCGTTAGTCGGACAACTTTGCACACAAAGCTGACAGAACGTACAGCTTCCGAGGTCGTACATATAACGATCGAGTTTCTTTTTCTTCTTACCATCCCAGGTCTCAACCATCTTAGATTCGATTGAGATAGTTCCATTCGGACAGTTACGTTCGCAAGTACCGCAGGCGATGCATTTATGATTACCATCCTGGTCATAAACAAACTGCAGGATTGCGCGGAAGCGCGGTGCAACGGGCATCGCATCACGGTTGTCAGGATATTTTTCAGTAATCTTAGGTGTAACAAACTCCTTGCCGGTCACTTGAAGACCTTTAACAAGGCTTGCAACACCATGTCCTAGACCTGAAAAATAATCTTTAATACTACCCATATTGTTTTTAAGCGATATGATAATGTATGTTATATTTCTTAGAGTTACTTCACCTGACCACCGAGAATATCGAGCAACTCGGTTGTAATAGCCTGCTGGCGAAGTTTATTGAATTCAAGCTGTAATTGCTCTTGAAGTTTCTTAGCATTGTCGTTAGCGCTCTGCATAGCCATAACGCGAGCCGCCTGTTCGCTGGCACGATTTTCAGTAAAGATATCCTGAATAACAGCCAAGAGATACATCGGCAAGACTTTCGCAAAAATCGCATCGGCAGAGGGCTCGAAAATATAAGGTTTAAGAGCAACATCGCTCGATGTATCTGAGAATGTGCCGGATGCAACAGGTAGCAATTGTGATGACTCAATGCGCTGACGGCTAACCGATTTGTAAGACATATAGAGCACATCTACTCGGTCATATTCCCCGGAAAGGAAACTATCGCGCAAGCTCCATGTAAAGTCGCGAACCTCTGAAGTTTTAGAGTCAACATTGCTAGGAAGGGCGACATTTACTCCGGGAAGCGAAATTTTCGATGCCGCTTTAGCTATTTTGGCACCGACAGGCACGACAGTGATTGTCACACTCTCACCAAGAGTTTGACGATATTCGTCAATCTTCGCTAAGAGTTGCTTGAAGATGTTGATATTATATGCGCCACAAAGACCATCATCTGATCCCCAAACAACAATGGCTACATGAGCGACGACGTCGCGAGGAGTCATCAAGGGGGAATCGAATGAGGCATCAGAACCGAGCAGATTGCCGATAATCGTTTCAACCTGATCACGATATGGGCGCAATTGACGCAAAGCGCCTTCAGCCTTATGCATCTTCGCCGACGAAATCATTTTCATTGCGCCGGTAATTTTCTCGGTGGAAGCCACCGAGCCGATTCTGCCTTTAAGTTCTCTTAATGTTGCCATTAACGGTTGTTTTCCGGAAACAGGTTATTTTTTGTTGATAGGAGGACGATGACACCCGAAGGGGGTGGATTAAGCGAAACGCTGAGCTACTTCTTTAGCTGCCTGTGTAAGCTTGGCTGTGCAATCATCAGTCAGTTGACCTGACTTAATTACGTCGAGAACATCAGCTTGATGTTTCGCATGGAGCAATTGAAGAAGACCTTGTTGGAAATCTGCAACTTTCTCCAATGGCACATCAGACAAAAGTCCGTTTACACCGCAATAGATAACGGCAACTTCATCTTCAACGGCCCAAGGCTTATATTGAGGCTGGATAAGTAGACGTTCATTCTTACGACCACGGTCGATAACGCGAGCAGTTACAGGGTCGATATCACCACCGAATTTCGTGAATGATTCAAGTTCGCGGAACTGAGCTTGGTCAATTTTAAGCGTACCCGCAACTTTCTTCATTGACTTAATCTGAGCATTACCACCCACACGAGATACCGAGATACCAACGTTGATTGCCGGGCGAATACCGCGGTTAAATAGCGCAGTTTCAAGATAAATCTGTCCGTCAGTAATTGAAATCACATTAGTGGGGATGTAGGCAGAAACGTCACCGGCTTGAGTTTCAATGATAGGAAGCGCGGTCAACGAACCGCCACCCTTAATCATCGGTTTAAGCACGGCAGGAAGGTCATTCATCTTCTCTGCCACAGCTTGATTATCGATAATCTTAGCCGCACGTTCAAGAAGACGAGAATGGAGATAGAAAATATCACCGGGATATGCCTCACGACCTGACGGACGTTTCAGCACGAGAGAGATTTCTCGATATGCGACAGCTTGTTTCGACAAGTCATCATAAATGATGAGCGCGTCACGACCTGTGTCGCGGATAAACTCGCCAATCGCAACACCTGCGAAAGGAGAGTAATAGCGCATTGCTGCAGAGTCAGACGCTGTAGCTGCAACTACGCAAGTATAATCAAGGGCGCCATGCTGACGAAGAGTTTCTACGATAGCTGCGACAGAAGATGCTTTCTGACCGATCGCAACGTAGATACAGTAAACGGGCTTGCCGTCCTCGTAATTCTTTCTTTGATTAATAATAGTGTCGATTGCGATAGCCGTCTTACCAATCTGACGGTCACCGATAATCAACTCACGCTGTCCTCGACCAATGGGCACCATTGAGTCAACAGCTTTAATACCGGTCTGAAGCGGTTGCTTCACAGACTGACGGAAAATAACGCCCGGAGCTTTACGCTCAAGCGGCATACGATAGAGATCTCCTTGAATAGGTCCACGACCATCAATGGGCTCTCCAAGGACGTTAATAACGCGACCAAACAAGCCTTCACCGACAGGGATAGAGGCAATTTCGCCTGTACGGCGAACTGTCATATTTTCGGTCACTTTGTTAACATTATTGAGCAGGATGACACCGACATTGCTCTCCTCAAGGTTGAGGGCGACACCCTTGACACCATTCTCAAACTCTACGAGTTCGTTGGCACAGACATTGTCGAGTCCGTAGACGTGGGCAACACCGTCGCCTACTTCCAGAACGGTTCCAACCTCTTCGAATGCAACCGACTTGTTAACATTCTCAAGTTGTTGCTTCAATACTTCCGATATCTCGCTTGGATTAATCATTTGTCCAAAAATTGTTATGAGCTATTCTAAGCTTTATTGAAGGTCAAGCCTGCTTCAAAAGCTTTAATCGCAATTGTTTAAGTTCGTTCTTTACTGAGGCGTCGAGACGCTCATTGTCGATGTCGACCGTGAATCCGCCGATAAGCTCAGAGTCAATAGAGAAATTATATTCCATCTTTCCTCCATTGAGATGCGACTCAATAAGTCGAGACAATCTGTCTTGCTCTTGCTGTCCGAGCGGCATAGCCGAGACAACCGATACACGATAGATTCTATTCTCCTTGCGGTAGATGTCGCAATAAGCTCGCGCGATGGCAGACGCCATCGGCAGACGTTTGTTATTCGACAGGAGACGCAAGAAATCAGCAAATGCATCTGTAACGTTTGAGTCGGTCACAGCTACCTTATCGGCAGTAGCGGTTAAATTGACAGCTGCCGCAGTTTTCAACAAGCCGATTTTCTCAGCATCACCTACGAAAGGATTTGCGACAACCGAATCTAAAGTGGGATTGTCGACAAAACTACTACTGAGGGTGCCCATCAGACGGTAAAGCCCCTGTTCAGCTCCTTTTTCACAAGCAAACTTGTAGAGAGCCTTTGCATAGCGTTTGGGAATCAAACCTTCATTCATTGCGATAATAGATTACAATGGGGTCCTCAGTTGTCAGTTCTGACTTTCAATTTCATCAAGGTAGCTATTGACAAGCTTCTTTTGAGCCGCATCGTCGGCAAGCTGGCCACGAGTGACCTTACCGGCAATTTCAAGGGCGACTCTGCTGACCTCGTCGCGCAGATTTTGCTCTGCTTCGCGTCTGCTCTGCTCGATAGACAACTTAGCGGCGTCTTTCTCTTTCTGAGCCTCCTTTTTAGCTTCTTCACGAGCATCTTCGATGATTTTTGATTTCATACGATTTGCTTCAGCGATAATGTCAGCCTCTTTGTGGCGAGCCTCCTGAATCTGGCGGTCAGCCTCAAGTTGAGCGTTATCAAGCTGTTCCTTGGCGTTCTGAGCATACTCAACACCCTTATCTATAAGGTCGGCACGTTCGTCCATGCCCTTGATTATAATGGGCCAAGCGAACTTCCACAGGATGAAGAACAGAATGGCAAAAGCCACAAACATCCAAATGGTTAAGCCAAAATCAACTTTGAAAAGTTCCATAGTTAAAACAACCTCATTGTTAAGGGTTAAAATTTTTTGTTAATCCGGAAAACAGAGACTGTTCCGAACCGTTTCAAGCTTTAGCCGAGGAGACTACTTTCCGCAGTCTCCTTCGGGCAGCAAGTTATACGAACAGGGCGAGGATGCAGACGATTACCGCAAACAGAGCCACACCTTCGATAAGAGCGGCGATCACAATCATGTTTGAGCGGATGTCTCCGGCAGCTTCGGGCTGACGTGCGATAGCCTCCATAGCGGAAGCACCAATCTTACCGATACCAATACCGGCTGCAATTGCAGAAATACCAGCTGCTACGGATGCACCAAGGCCGAGAAGAGCCTCAACTGCTGCTAAAATCATTGCTAACATAGCGTTTTGTTTTTGGGGGTTATAATTTTATATTTACTTACTATTTTAAAGATTATGCTTCCGCCAATTCTTCATGAGCGTTATGGCCGTGTTCGTGTTCTCCAGCCTCATGTTCGGCTTGGGCTAAAGAAATAAAGATTGTTGAAAGCATAGTGAAAACATACGCTTGGATAAAGCTGACCAACACATCGATAAGCAACATGAAAACAGAGAATATAACCGAAATAACGGCTGTGCCGGAAGCGACAGCAACTCCCATGCTTGCAAAGATGAATATCAAAAGGGTCAGAATTAACACAATCATGTGTCCACCCATCATGTTGGCAAAAAGACGTACGGTCAACGCAGCCGGTTTGGTAAAAATACCGAAAACCTCAATGGTTTGCATGATTGGCAGCGGACACTTTAACCAAATAGGCACATCAGGCCAGAAAATTTCTTTCCAATATTCTTTTGTACCAAAAACATTAGTCATGATGAATGTCATAATAGCCAAAGCCATCGTAACTGCAATGTTACCCGTCACGTTTGCACCGCCGGGAAAGACAACCATCAAACCTAAAAGGTTCATAAAGAATATAAAGAAGAAGACTGTCAAAAGATAGGGCGCAAATTTAGGCGCTTTATGCTTAAGAGTCGGCTTAATTACACCATTATAAATAAAGTCAACTATAGCTTCGACAGCTCCGGTAACTCTACGAGGAGCTTTAAAGGGATTCTTCTTATGCCATGAAGCAAGCTTCAATAAGAGGAAGGCTACAATAAAACATGCAATGAAAATTGCGCAAACGTTCTTTGTAATTGAGAAATCCCAGGGCTTATATTCTTTGCCGTCTACAATTTCTACAACTTTACCTTTATAGTCGCCCTCTGTTGCAATCTTGAAAGAAACGTTTCCGTCGGTATATACAGCTCCGTGAGCAACTCGCGAAGAAGAGAAAATATGTAAACCGCTCTCACCATAAACGATAATTGGGAGAGGAATACGGACATGATGGTTGAATGGCACTTCCCATCCATAACCGTCTCCGAGATGCTCGAAGATGGTCTCCTTGATGTCGAACGCCTGCTCGTCAGTCTGTTCAACAGGATTGTTAGCCGCAGCAGCGACCCATCCGGTTATCAGTACCAATATTAAAAGCAACTTCTTCATATTTGAAGACAATCAAGTGAATGGTCAGTAAATACAAACGGAAATGACATCATGGTCGATATCAACAATTCCGCCTTCAACATCTATTTCATGGCGCTCATTAGCTTCGGCATACTTGACCTTACCCTTTACGAGGGTAGACACCAAGGAGGCGTGACGCGGCAAGACAGTGAATTGTCCTAATTCGCCGGGAAGAGAGACAGAGGTAGTCTCACCTTCAAAAAGCACTTTTTCTGCAGAAATTATCTTGAGAACCATAACAGAGTTTTCAAATCAATAAATATACAGGAGTGGCGAAGTGGAATCGTTATTTAACTACATCCAAAAAATTGATGAGCCCACAATCAGAATAACACTCCTAGCCTATTTTCTCGAGTTTATTTAACCTCGGCAAGAAGTCGTTTACCCTTCTCGATAGCATCATCGATTGTACCGACATTGAGAAATGCTTGTTCGGGGTACTGATCCATCTCGCCCGAGAGAATCATCTTGAAACCACGAATTGTTTCGCTCAAAGGCACCATCACTCCGGGGATACCGGTAAATTGCTCAGCGACATGGAAGGGCTGAGAGAGGAAGCGTTGAGCGCGACGAGCACGAGCTACAACAAGCTTGTCTTCATCAGAAAGTTCATCAACACCAAGAATAGCAATAATATCTTGAAGTTCGTTATACTTCTGAAGCAACTGCTTAACAGCTTGGGCTGTGTTATAGTGGTCTTCTCCGATGATGTTCGGATCAAGAATTCGAGAGGTAGATTCAAGAGGGTCAACCGCGGGATAAATACCCAACTCAGTAATCTTACGAGAAAGAACGGTTGTTGCATCGAGGAAGTTGAAGGTTGTCGCAGGAGCCGGGTCAGTCAAGTCGTCGGCAGGCACATAAATAGCCTGTACGGATGTGATCGAACCATTCTTCGTAGAAGTAATACGCTCTTGCAAAGCTCCCATTTCAGAAGCCAATGTGGGCTGATAACCTACAGCTGAAGGCATACGACCGAGGAGCGCAGAAACCTCAGAACCCGCCTGTGTGAAACGGAAGATGTTGTCGATAAAGAGAAGAATATCTTTACCGCCACCATCTTGGTCACGGAACTGCTCGGCAACGGTCAGACCTGTCAAGGCGACACGAAGACGAGCTCCCGGAGGTTCGTTCATCTGTCCGAAAACGAGGGCTGCTTGAGATTGTTCAACTTCATTCATATCAACATCCTCAATAGGCCATCCGCCTTTGAGCATGCTCTCTTCAAACTTCTTACCATATTTGATAACGCCACTCTCAATCATTTCATGAAGGAGGTCGTTACCTTCGCGGGTACGTTCACCAACTCCGGTGAAAACAGAGAATCCGTTATGACCTTTGGCAATATTGTTGATGAGCTCCATGATAAGCACGGTCTTGCCTACACCGGCGCCACCGAACAAACCAATCTTACCACCCTTGCTATAAGGCTCAAGCAAGTCGATAACTTTGATACCGGTATAAAGGATCTCAGTACCGATAGTCAAATCCTCAAACTCGGGGGCAGGCTGATGGATCGGGCGCAAGTTTTCGCGATCAAGAGCCGGAAGGTTATCAATAGCGTCGCCGATTACATTCAGCAAACGTCCTTTAACCTGATTTCCGGTCGGAACGGCAATGGGTCGACCAAGAGAATCAACGCGCATGCCGCGTTGGAGGCCATCAGTACTCTCCATAGCCACACAGCGAACGGTGTCTTCACCGATATGCTGCTCCACTTCGAGAATCAGTTGCGAACCGTCGGGACGGTCAACCTTCAAAGCCGTAAAAATCGGCGGAAGGATATTCTGGTCGCCCTCGAAGATAACATCGACTACGGGGCCGATTACTTGGGCTATTTTTCCGAAATTATCGCTCATCTTATTGCGAGTTAATGCGTTTGTTTTGTCAGATTCAGGGTAATGTTGAAGCAAAATTAGAAATGGAAGCCTTCAACAACAATCCATACCATCACTGCGAGATTCACGAGGTTGATGGGGAGGAGATATTTCCATTCAAGGGTAAGCAACTGGTCGATACGAAGACGAGGATAAGTCCACTTAAACCAGATGATGACGAATGAAATCACAAAAGCCTTACCGAGGAACCATACTACTGAAGGAATATAACCCATAATCTCATTAAACCCATCCCAACCGGGAATATGGAAAGGCATCCAACCACCAAAGAATAGGAGGGTTGCAACACCAGAAACGATAAAGAGGTTAAGGTATTCAGCCAAGTAGAAGAAGCCAAAATGGATACCGGAATACTCTGTATGGTAACCGGCGGTAAGCTCACTTTCAGCTTCAGGAAGGTCGAACGGGCCTCGGTTAGTTTCAGCTGTACCCGCAATCAAATAGATTACGAAAGCAATAAATGCGGGAATATGGGCCTTGAAAATAAACCAACAGTCAGCTTGAGCTTCAACAAGTTCAACAACATTCATTGTACCGGCGTAAACAACAACTGTCAAAATAGACAATCCGATTGACAGCTCATAGCTAACCATCTGAGCACCCGAGCGGAGAGCTCCAATAAGCGTGAACTTATTATTAGATGACCAGCCTGCTAAGAGGATACCGAGCACACCGATAGAAGAACAAGCGAGCAAGAAGAAGATACCGATATTAAAATCGATAATCTGCAAACCGTTACCCCAAGGAAGCACCGCGAAGCAAAGCATAGACGCAATAATAACCAAATAAGGGGCTAAAGCGAAGAGGAACTTGTCGATATGGTTCAATGAAATAAGCTCCTTGATAAGGATTTTAAACATATCGGCAAAGCTCTGGAAGAGGCCCCAAGGACCTACGCGATTCGGGCCGAGACGACACTGGAAGTATGCGCAAATTTTACGCTCGTAGAGGATGTAGAACAGCGCAAGTAAAGCGTAGACTAACAACAGTCCGACTCCGACCAACACACATTCAAGAGTAGTCGCGAGCCAAGAGGGCATGTAGCTGTTGAGCAACGCGTCAACCCAAGTCGCGAGGCTACTGAAATTATCTATTGTATAATTACTCATGACAAGTAACGAGATTGGATATCAAGATTTTTCGTTTCTTAGTTGGATTCCGAGTGAGACATCATTAGCGGTCCATATCAGGAACGATGTAGTCCATCGAACCACCAATTGTAATCAAGTCGGCTATCTTTTGACCGCGAGTTATATGGTCTACAACGGCTGCTGCAGCCAAACCGGGGGTCACAAGTTTCAAGCGATATGGCTTAGTAGAGCCATCGCTTTCGATGTAAACACCGAACAAACCGCGGCATCCTTCAACAACTTGGAACCAGTGTCCGGCAGGAAGTTTGATAACTTTGGGCACTTTAGCGCAGTATTCTCCTTCGGGAAGCATTTCAAGCAATTGCTCAAGGATAGCTTTCGATTGAAGAATTTCATCAACGCGGTTTTGGAAACGAGCGAGAGAGTCACCATCGGTGCGAACAACTTGCTCAAAGTTAAGCTCTGAATATACGCTGTAGGGATGAGTCTTACGGACATCGCAAGCCCAACCGGCAGCACGACCAGAAGGACCGGTAACGCCCCATGATTTGGCATCTTCATTAGAGAGCACACCGACATTCTTAAGACGGTTGTGAGCGATAACGTTTCCGGTAAAGAGCTTGTTATATTCAGCGACATTCTTTGGCAATATTTCAAGGAGAGCTTTAACATCCTTAACAAAATCTTTGTCAAGGTCTGCCATTACACCGCCAAGGCAAGCATAGTTAAATGTCATACGTGCGCCACAAGTCTTTTCCATAATATCAAGCACTTGCTCACGGACACGGAGGGTGTAGAACAACATTGTCGTAGCACCAAGGTCCATACAGAAAGTACCCAAGAAGAGGCAGTGTGAAGCGATACGAGACAACTCATCCATCATCACACGGATAACTTGAGCACGACGAGGCACATCGATTCCGGCTGCCTTTTCAATCGCCAAGCAAAGTCCATGGTGATAGTTATGAGCTGAGAAGTAATCGAGACGATCCATGAAATGGAGCGTCTGGGGATAGCTCAGATCCTCGCAAAGCTTTTCAACTCCGCGATGGATATATCCCATATAAACGTCGATTTTTTTGATAGTTTCGCCGTCTACAGATGTACGGAAACGCAATACTCCGTGAGTTGCGGGGTGTTGCGGACCGATATTTACAACGAATTCATCCTCCTTGAAGATGCGCGGACGCTCATGTTTAATAGTTCCGTCGGGTTGTTCGATCCAAGCGTCGGTAAAGTCGGTCTGACGTTCGCTCTCAGTCGAAATCGGATTGAGTTCGGGATTTGCATCGTAATCTTTACGCAAGGGATAACCAACCCAATCAATATTGAGGAACAAACGGCGCATATCGGGGTTATTCAAGAAAATAATCCCGTAGAAGTCATAAACTTCACGCTCAAGGATGCCTGCAATTTGATAAAGGTCGGCAATCGAATGGAGCATCGGTTTTTCGCGGTCGGTTGTTGCCACCTTAACCGAGATAAATTCCTGTGAGGTCGACGATGTCAAATAGTAGACACAACCGAGAGAAGACACCCAATCCATGCCGACAATGGTTACGAGATAGTCGAAACCGCAGTCGTCACGAAGAGTTTTCACCAAATCATGAAGTTTGGCATCCGGTATGTTGACCAGCAAAATCTCCCCATCCTCGAAGGATGCTTCGGGGAATCGCTGAGAGATTTTTTCCTGCAAGTTAGCCATGTATGTCGTATAATGGTTTATCAATCAATGTTTGCTGCAGCAGTATTCTCGATGGGGTGAGCTGCTAGAAATTCCTTCTGATTCTCCTGGCGATTTACTCCACCGAAGAAGCGCTCTACCTTAATTTTACGAGAGAGCTGCATAATAGAGTAGATCATCGCCTCGGGGCGTGGAGGACAACCGGGGCAGAACACGTCAACAGGGACAATATCTTCGATACCCTTAGCAACGTGATAGCTTTTACGGAATGGGCCTCCGGAGATTGCACATGAGCCACATGCGATAACATATTTCGGCTCTGCAAGCTGATCATAAAGACGGCGGAAGACAGGCACCATACGATTAACAATCGTGCCGGCAACCATCATAAAGTCGGCTTGACGAGGTGAAGCTCGAGCAACTTCCCAGCCGAATCGCGCCATATCAAAACGGGCGGCTCCAAGCGACACGAATTCAATGCCGCAACAACTGGTGGCGAAGGTGAGCGGCCAGAGCGAGTTAGAACGCCCCCAGTTGATCAGTTTGTCGAGCGAACCAACGAGCACGTTGGTTCCCGACTCTTGAAGCTCAGAAACGAGCTTCTCGATATATTCATTATCCTTCCAGGCCTCGTAAGGCATACCCTGGGCGGTTACTTTTTTCATTTCCATTCAAGCGCTCCTTTCCGCCAGGCGTAAACAAGGCCCAGCACTAAGATTGCAAAAAATACTGCGACGCAAAGAACGCCTTCTCCACCAAGAGCTCTCATTTTAACAGCCCAAGGAAAAAGGAAGACAGTTTCAACGTCAAACATAAGGAAGAGGATTGCAAACAGATAGTAGCCGACATGGAAACGAGCCATAGACTCACCACGAGTCGGAATACCACACTCATAAGCCTCTCCCTTCTGAGGATTGAAGGAGCGGGGAGAAATAAGGCCGGCGAGCCACATTGCCAACGCAACGAGACCTGCTCCGGTGAGCAGCGCTACGATAGCAAACACGACGGCGTCGATGCCAAAAATTCCTAAAGATATCATGAACTAATTTGTTGTGATTCCGGATCTTTTAGAGAACGTCAGCTCGAGAATACTTCGTTGAGACGTCCTTTAGGGTTATTTTACAAAAAAATTGTTGAAATTACCGAATCAAAGCAGCCATCGTTATTCGCGACTTGACATACTTTATCTTCTGGCTATCAACAGCTTGTAGTCAATAATCAATTCCAAATCGGCTATCGATTCGGATTTACGACTACAAAGATAGGAATTTTTTAGTAATTTAAAGTTAAAAAACACTGACAAAATTCTCCACGAGGGCGTGTTTTTTATCCTTTTTAGCTTTATAAATCACAATTCTCAATGACAATGAGTATGATTAAAATCACAAACAATTACAAATCATATTCTCTGTCAAAAATAAAGTAACATTATCATGCAAAGGAAATATAAAACAACTGGAAACTTCAAGGAAGTTTTATCAACCAATCGCACCTTGGCGGCAAAAATAAAGCATTTTATTATTTCCGACCATAATCTCATTTTCTAAAACTGACGTTTTAAAAGGGAGCGCGGGAGCCGGATGTGCGCCCATATCACCAAGCGAAACCGGAGCAACTTCAACTCTGAGAGAGTCCCACATGTTCGACTCCAATAAATGGGCAAGATAACGAGGTCCGGATTCAACCAAAACAGACGTAACGCCGTATTCATTATATAAAACCTCGAATGGGTCATCTGAAGTTAATACAACAGCTGATTCTAACAACTTTGCGCCACGATTAACCATACCCGAGCGATCAATAACAAACCGACGTGGCGCTCTGCCTGACCAATCTCGTAAATTCATCTGCGGATTATCGGCATTAACCGTATTCGCCGTTGTTAATATCGCCTCATATTCGCTCCGCAATTTCATCGTTGTCATACGAGTTACCGGAGTCGAAAATACATATGCCGCCTCATCACGGCCACGGATGATATCCATAAATCCATCAGCCGACTGCGCCCATTTTAAAGCTATATATGGGCGCCTCAGGGTTTGTGACGTAAAGAACACCTTATTAAGAGAAATTGACTCCTCTGCCAATACCCCGGTCACAACCTCGCCGCCGGCTTCGCGTATCATCGCAATTCCTCGCCCATTAACCTTCGGATTCGGGTCGCCGGCACCGACAACAACACGACGAATACCAGTATCGATAATCAGTTTGGCACACGGAGGAGTCTTCCCATAATGTGAACAAGGTTCAAGAGTAACATAAATAGTTGAATCCTTCAGCAGATCACGGTCAGACGACTTCACAGATGCGACAGCATTAACTTCAGCGTGTCCCTCTCCACAACGACGATGCCACCCCTCTCCTATCACACGTCCATCAGGCGCTACTATAACAGCCCCGACCATCGGATTTGGAGCAGTAAACCCACGTCCGTTAGCTGCCAAGGTCAACGCACGTCGCATATATATTTCATTTACCTCCATCATCTATTCTATTTTACAACTACTTTATCATAACATATCAGCCATTAAAACTTTCGGTTAAAAACCTGGAGCATTAAGAGTTACAGCTTCTCCTTCAATTCCATATCGGTCGTAAGGAGCAACAGCATACCAATATCCCTTCAAGACATTTAATGGTAGCTCAAATTTGTTGTTATATGTCACTCCAACGATATACTTACCATCGAAATTCGGGCCATCAGTAGCCAACGCATCTATCGGCCCCACTTCCATCGGGATCGCATAGCACACATAGCGTCCGGTTCCACGATCAAACCAGCTCAATGTATTATCATTGCGTACCAAATTCTTCACCTTTTCAGTCGCAGGAGCCCATTTCCATGTCATCGGTGGCATCAAGGCTCTGGTTGCATACTCGTTCATCGCAAGCTCTTGGGCTAAACCTTTGGCTTTCTTACCGCTCAAATGTGCAGCAGAATAAAACACTTGTCCGGCAGGAATTCCTGTTTTTCGTGCCACAAGGCGATCTATCTCGACCTCCGCTCTCTGCTCTTCCCAAGCGACACTTCCGGCAGGCAAACTTGGCACATTCTGGCTTACATACAGATGACGATCGAAATGACACGCCACACCAGCCCACCATTCAACCAACGGCTCAAAGGGATTAGTTGCATGATCACGTGGCCAATATATCTGAGGCGAGACATAATCGACACTCTCGTCAGCAAGCCATCGCAATGGGTCGCAATAAATATCGTCATACATCCAATCATTACCAACCGTCGGAGGTTCAAGACCATGTTCAGAAGTAGCTCGACCGTTACCTCCGGCAACGCCCGCCGGTGCAACACCAAACCGAACCCATGGTTTCGCTTCCTGAATCATACTATAAACCTCACGAATAGCCGTAGCAACATTAGCTCGACGACGATTGCCCTCCTCTAAGGAATCTACATCTTGAGGTATAGGAAATTTCTCAGGATAAAAATAATCATCAAAAACAACTCCGTCGACATCGTAATTTGCAACAATCTCACGACAAACATCTACAATATGTTTGCGAGCATCGGGATTTCCGGGATCTAGAATCGAGACACCCTTAACGACCGTTTTTCGCGTTATTTTAGTCTTCCGTTTCCCTTTCTTCGCCTTAGTTTTGACCGTCGTAGTCACCTTTTTATTGTGAGTCAACACCCATTCATTTTCGATCGCGCGACGATCTGCCGATGTTTGCGGCAAATTAGCAGACGTAGAGAAGCGAAAAGGATTGACCCATGCATGCAGTTCAATTCCACGAGCATGACACTCTTTTACAGCAAATTCAAGAGGGTCCCACCCTTTTGCCGGAGCTACGCCTCGCTCTCCGGTGAGATATGCGCTCCATGGTTCGAGCGACGACTTATATAGAGCATCCGCCATCGGACGCACTTGAAAAAACACCGCATTAAATCCCGACGAAGCAGCCAAATCAAGCAATGAAAGCAACTCTTTCTTTTGAGCATCAGCTGCCGCCTGTGTAGAGCCGGATGTCGACGGCCAATCAATACCATAAACCGTTGCGACCCATAAGCCCCTCATCTCATATTTCGGTGCAACAGCCGAAATGTATTGTTGACATAATAATCCTAAAAGCAAGAGCAGAAAAGCCCTCTTAAATATGACAGCGACTTTTAACTTAATTACCTCCATTACAATATTTTGACAGTCATACCGGCAGAATGAGCCGATACAATCGGGTTATACTGACTTTGAACTTGAGCGACGCCCGAAGCAAAACAGCCGCTTTGCGAAGCAAACAAATCGTAGCTCAATCGATAAACGCCTCTCGGCAAATAATCTATAAAAATATTAGTTTGAGAGTCGCGATTCTCTCGGTAGAAATATAAGCCTTCTGAGAATATCGGTTTTGGCAGTTGCTCGACAGGTTCAAATCCGGCAGCACGAAAATCTTCGATAACAACATATGATAAGTCGTCTTCGACTGTTAATGTTAATTCAACTCTAACTTTATCTCCAACATTAAATTTATCACCTGACACCCATTCCTCTCCATTGAAAACAGAAAGAGACTTCTCGACCAATATTTCTTGACAACCAACCGAACGAATCGACGCCATCGGCAAATGGCGCATCGTAACAAGTCCTCCGACTGATGGATAATCGGCTTGACGGTCAATTATCAAAGTTTCGTTCTCGGTCAAAAGCGTCGTAACTTGCTCGGTAAATTCTCCGGTTGCATATTCAACTCGGTTAGGCTCTAACAAAGTGTCACCAATATGAATAGCAGTGCCACGAGTATTAATAGCCAGTTGTTTACCGCTACCTAGAATCGAAGCAATCGTTTGAGTCGTCATAACAGTATTTCCCCAATCATTGTTAGTTTTATTGAGAATCAACCATTGGCGAATCTTTTCAATATCGTCACATCCGGGCTCAATCGTATTGAATGCATCAAGAATAAGGGCTGTAGCCCCAACGCGAGTAAAACTCCACAAAGTAAATTTGCGGTCGAGTTGTTGCCACCACATTCCCATTTCAGGCGTAGTAGTTGCATATTGACGCAATGACTCCAATACTTGACGCGCCGTTGCTTTATATCCGTGATTATGAAGAATAAGGGCATAAATACTCTTAATGGCGACATTTGAGCCTTTCCATTTTGAGAGCGCCTTATTAACCTCTGCATCAACCACTCGTAACGCAGCCGTTGACAATTTAATATCCGAGAAGTTATCACGAATAGAGACATACAACCAATAATCAGCATCTGGCGACTTCTTATAATCCTCAACAGCCTGACGGTCAAGATACTCAACAGCCCCTTGAATCATTTTATTTAGACGCAGATCAGACGGCAACCACCCCAAACGTTTCAATTCACCAAGTTGGTCAAGAATAACCTCTGTAGCCCATTGAGATACGCAGGGATAACCCTCAGTCCATGCCCAACCGCCTTCAATATTCATCTTTGCCAAGCGGTCGATAGCATCAGAAATAACGCGTTGAGTCTGTTGCTTATCGAACAACAACAAGAGTCGTTGCATACGCTGAGAATCGTTCAATGCATCTGAAACCCAAGGCGTAGCGTTAAGCAATATATTCTTTAAATCTTGATTTTGCTGCAATGCTGAAACAAGAGATGAGTCTTCGGGATTTTCAGCCCATCGACGCAAAACTCGAGCTATTTCAGGATTATCGCGCATAATACCCTCTGCAACTGCGGCTGAGAACAACGATGCAGATGCCTCAATTGACGAATTGATTTTCATTTCGCGAAGTCCGGGCAGAGCCGAAACAACTTGCCAAGCCGGATTCTCGGTAAAATTGAGATAAGCACGGTCATTACCACTCATTGCAGGCAAATCAAGCGTAAAGCGGTTCTGATTCGGAGCTATATAGAAAATCTGCGACTCAACAACATCTTGTTGCGAGGGCAAAATCGGCAACAATGTTTGTTCTCCATCGATATAATCATCAGCCGACGCCTTAACTCGATATATCAGTCCCGGCTCTCCGATAGGAGCATTTATCGCCACTTTAACGACAGTTGAGCGCATTGAATCAAGACTAATTTTCGTTTCATCTCGCGCTATGATTCGTCCGTCTGACGCGGCAACGACTTCCGAAACAGCCGTAATGGTTTGTAGTGAGTTGGTATTATTCATAATCGATGCTGCCAACTCAACCGCATCACCCGTGCGAAGGAAACGAGGTGAGTTTTGAGACACCATAACCGGTTTTGAAGACCGAATCTCAGTCGAAGCAGATGCAGTTAACAACTCCTTGTTATAAGCCATCGCTCGAAGAATCCATGTCGTATTCGCGTCAGGCACTTTATAACTTATTTCCAAAGAGCCATCCTCAGCCGTATTTAACAGCGGACGGAAGAACGCCAATGGAATTTCTGAGGGACGATAAGACACATCAACCTTATTTTGCTCCGGAGATGCCACATTAGTCTCAACAGAAGATTCTTCAACGACATCTTCATTGGAAACTACTCCAAAGCCGGAAGTTTCGACCATATCAGATGCGACCTGATTGGATGCCATAACTTGTCCGACCTTACCATATGCTTTTCGACTAAGATGACTATAATGCATATTACCGCCTCCGGTAAAGCTCAGACCATAAAGCATATATGATGGGGGAATCAAAAGAAATTCCCTGCTATATTGGCAATCATGAGAGGCAGATTCAGAAAAACTTCCAAAACGCCACCCATTAGAAGCTATTGACCATTGAGGTTTCAAAAAATTCTGCATACTGAGAGGGTTGCTTGCCAATACGTCAATCGCTTTATTTGACATATCAAGAAAGACCGCACTTTCGGCAGTAGTAGAGCCTAGAGGCTTAACCCTAAATGTAACCGTTTCTTCTTGGCCGGGCATTACATTGTCACGGAAAGTCTCAATCTCTATCTTAATTGATTTTTCCGAAGCATATCCGTCAATTGTTGTTTTATAACTCCAAGAGTCAAAATCTTTCACACAATCGAAGTTTACAACAGCTTGATCTGTATCAGCAGGCAGCTTAATTGTAACTTCATGAAGACCCTTTTTCGGTGTTATCCAACGTTTGTCGATAATAACGCCCGGATAGACCGACACTATCATCCTTACATTTGCATCTTCACAATTTGAACCGACTATCACACGCGCTATTCCGCAAGAATCTGTTTGTATTGTCTCGGAAGGAACCCATAGCGGCTGTGCTACCGGACAAATCTCATCGCTAGGACTATATACCACAAAATTTGTCGGCGCAGCAATATTTGTTAGAGACGAATCTACCGGAGAAAATAAAATCTGATAGCTGCCGGTCTGAAGTGTTGAGATAACTTCCTTAAGCGAGCCGGTAGTCATGACTCCTTCTGCAATGGTTAAAGAGTCACGTTTTAGAGCGTATTTCACATCGATAGCAATAGATTCGCCATTAGCATTCTTCGCCTCAACCGATGCTGAAATAGGTTTTACAAGGTTGATTTCTGACGGTATAGACACAACGAGCGCAAGTGGTTTACCCATATTAAACGAGCTGTTCATCGTTTGAGTTTCTCCATCTGCGGATGTTACCTCGATATCACAAACAAACACCCCATCTAAAATAGGACTGGCAGCAATTACAGATGCCGGAATATCAATCCTAAATTTACCGTCAACATCTGTAACTGTCTCACAATTAAAAAACACCGGCGTAGTCGTTTTCCACCACCAAAAGCCACGTTCAACCTTCAATGAAGCCTTAACAATCGCTTCGGATACTGGGAAACCGGAATATGACACAGCCTCACCATCAATAGTCGCGCCATCATTGTTTGTCGCCGGAGGATTAACTGACAATTGTTCGACATAGAACGTAGGCAATCTGTAATCACTCACAACAAAACCCTTCGTAGCTACAACATCAATAGACCTTGTATAATCATCGCGAATGACAGCTCTCAGCATAAAATTACCGGTCAAGCCATTTGACGGAAGTGTAAATTTCCCAACACCACGTCCCCATGAATCAGTTGTTATCCACACCGTATCAACAGTTTGACGATTTGCATCGCAAAGTTCTACGCCAACCAGACGATGAGGTAAGATATTACGGGAATTACCATCCTTAACATAAGCAACAAGGGCAAAGTCTACCTCATCTCCCGGACGATATAAACCTAATGAAGTAAATATTTCAATTCCAAGCGATTCTTTCTGTTCTCGAACATAAGGAGTTGATACAGAAAAGCCTTTAGCAAATTTATCTTCGCCTTTAGTTACAGAAAGGAGTCCGTATTCCTCAATATTCAATTGTTGTTCTCCGAGATAATTAGTCAATCCGTTCAACGGGCTTTTTGACGTTCTTCTCGACCACGGGTCAAAATATAATTGAGCATTAGAGACAGGCAAACCGGTAGTCGCATCAACGATCCATGCAGATACATTGCCCCCTACTCGGAATGTTGATAGAGATAAGTCGCTACATCTAATAATGCGCAAGCTATCTTTGTCGGCAACTCCGTCAACCGACACTCTAACAACGTAAAGGCCATACGCTGAAAAAGTCAAGCTCGTATTAGCCTTTGCTGAAAATGGAATTTTATTATCAAAGGCTAGCGTCTTAACCTCAATTGGAGTACCAAGTTCTTTTGCAGCAATCCAATCTTCATCAGCACCGATACCGATACGATTACTTATATCAAAGACCTCGAGTTTTACATTTTGGCCATTAATTGAGGTAACCGCTACATCTATCGGCTTATAAGGGGCAACCTCTGTCGGCATCTCAATTATAGCAGAGGGGCATATAACGCGCTGCAAACAATTGGAAATATTATTTTTATAGAAGCTATTCGAGAATCTGTTTAAATAATCATCTAGTTGGGTATATATCTCGGCGGCATCGCTTCCGGCAGAAATATTTTTTGCAGCTTCATAGAGAAACAATCCTGCATATTCATTATCTTTATTAAGATTATAGAGGCGCAACATTTCCTTTGAGAAAAGTTGCGTATCATCTTCATCATCTGACGTTGAAAACAGATATTGCGTAACAAACTTACGTACAGCTATTTCCTCTGCAAATAAAGGCGGGGAATCATCATGATGATAGTTGATTAATTGTGAGTAAATCTCAAGTATCTTTCCAAGAGGAGCACAAGTTTTAGCCGGGCGCAAAGATGAATCACACGGAGTTTGTAATAGCTTGATATTCAAAACGCTCATATTTTGACTGCGAGCGAAACATTCAAGAGAAGAAATACCCTGTACAGCTATGAAATCATATAATGTCGGATAAAACTTGACATCTGAATCTTTAATCGTAACAACATCTGTGTAATCATCAATCGCGAGACGCTGCAGCTCAGCAGCATCAGCTAACGAAGCTTCGGTCAACGAAATTACTTTATCACGGAATTGACTGATATTCCATAACGTATAATCTTCTCCGGCATTTGACTCCGCATCTCTATTTTGATATTTCCACCGATCACGATTGAAAATATCAACATATATATTGGCTGATAGGGCATTAAGCAAAGCCTTTGTTGCCGGATCTTGTTCGCGGTCGGTTAATTGCGAAATCTGTGAAAGCACAGATGGTAAAGAGTCTGTGTTAATCTGAGCTTTCGCCAACCCTAAGCGAATCATTGCATTGACAGTTGCTTTACCATTACCCGTTTTTAATGCAGACTGCAAATCGGCATAGGCTGTTTTCTCAACTTTTGCGGGGAATGAGAAATCTGGATACTTCACATTCGAAGTTGCTCCATCACAGATTAAATCAGACAAAAGCATTATAGATATTACGATAGTACACCTAAAAATAAGGATGCTGCTAAATGGCCTAATTTTTTTCATGGGCTTGGGGTTTGCTCATCAACCGATTTGAGTCGTTTGTAGACAGCTCGATTGAGCTGATTAATATATTTAAACGTCGCGGCGCGCCGTGATTTGCCCTGGGTGGCAAACGCAGCACGCCGCGTCGGATAAACGTCAGACCTTTGTCTGAGGTTTGACCGCAGTCTTATTTTTTGAGAAAATCTTTACTTGTCAGCGACTTTACCCTTGGCACGGAGTCTGTGATGTTGCTTCATCATTTCTCTATTAAACTGACGTTCAACAGATTTTAGACGAAATAGCTGTTGGTTTGACAAGATTTCTTTAAACTTTCCCATATAGTCACGTTCGATCTCGGCTGAACGAACCGCGGCATCATAAATCGCTTCAGTTGCTTTCTCATATTCGAGGTCGGTTGCGTTTGATAATTCGGCAACACGGCGCTCCATGACGCGAGCATCATCGTTAACCTTTGCGATCTGATCTGTCATCTCTTCATATAGAGGATGAAACTTATGCTGTTGTTCGCGAGTTAGGTCAAGCTCCTTGCTCATGTAAACTCGCTTATATTGTCGAATCTCAGTCATCCATTGCTCACGGGCTTCGGAATCTTGAGACGCGCCCCAAGATGTGACGGATGCCAACAACGAAATTGAGAAGAATGCAAAGAGAGTCAATATTCTAATCTTCATAATATCAACAACTTGATTTTTACCACCGTCAAATTTCACAAATCGCAAACCTTTTAAATATCAGCGCCGTCTAGCGAATCGATTGGCATCATATCCTCTATCGATATACTGTCGAGATACATATCCTCTAACAGTTCGCGCTCTGAGACGTCATCGCGAAGATAGTCATAAATAAAAGTATCGTCTGACAATGCACTAGAAAGTACCTCATTATTATCAATTGATAAATCGACACCGCCGGAAAGACTTAGCATTGCAAACATTTTGACCATGCACCAAACTCCGGCAAACATAGCAGCCATATAGACATACGGACGAATCCTTCCCCAGAAAGAACGAGGGACTTCCACTGCGCGAGGCGCTTCTGCCTCCTCATTATAAGGAAGCATAGCTTCCATCCGCTGCTGGAAATCGACAAAATAGCCCTCAGGGACAGTCATACCATCCTTGCGGCCAACCTTGTCAAGTATATTTTCCTTCTCTATTTTCATTGCAATTGTTTTTGAAGCTCTGCTTACGAGATTTTGACTACGAATGGAATGAAAGGTTTAATATCTATAATAAATATTTTTTAACTTCACACCGATAATGAGTCGTTCTGAAATCAAGACTCTCAATCATTATCTGCGAAATATTGCTCGATTTTCTTCACGGCGAGATGATAAGAGGCTTTTAAAGCGCCCACAGATGTACCAAGAATCTCTGACATCTGCTCATATTTCAACTCATCGTAATATTTCATATTAAAAACCAGCCGTTGCTTCTCCGGCAATGAAGCAACTGCTTTTCTCAATTTCAAAGCAAGCGCATCTCCATCAACATATTCGTCGCTCTCAATAAGATTAACAAGATGACTTTCTTCATCATCGATACTGACATTCAAGCGTTTGCGCTCCTTTGCGAGAAATGTTATCGACTCATTGAGAGCTATCTTATAGAGCCAAGTCGAAAGCTTTGCATCTCCTCGGAAGCCCTCAACCGACTGCCATGCCTTGAGAAACGTATTCTGAAGGATATCATTTGCATCATCATGGCTCTCAACCATACGTCGAATCTGCCAATATAATGGCTCTGAATAAGCCCGCATAACATCATTAAACGCCTGCCGACAAGTCTGAGGTTGTCGGAGTCGTTCAATCAATTGAGCATCTTCGCGGGGTTGTTCTTTTGACATTATGTTAGTTTTGTGGCTCAAATTTAACAATTAAATTCCGTTTCCACAAAATCACACTGAATTTTTACGAATTATTTACGCTTTGTAAAATAAGACATTGTTAAATTAACAGATCCCTCTAACAACCTCCATCGCAAAATTTTATATATCAGGGAAAAATCGTAACTTTGCAAAGAATATATGACTGACCGAAATAAGCCAATCATTACTATAGCCCACGTTACAATGGGGATAATCTTTCAAATGCGCAACATTCTTACATGTGTCTTGTTGTTAATATCAGCGTTACTTTTTAACATCGCTGCGACAACAAAACATCTTTCAACAGACTCAATCGACATATCAAATTCTGAGCAAGTATCAACATTAAAAGATATAGTCTTAAGCGAAGTTTCCGTAACTACAATTAAAGGTGGCGACCATCCAAACGCCGACGAAGCTGTAACATACATAGGCAGCAATCAAGTCGACACTTACGACCTTGTAAGCTTGCGCGATGTCTCCGCCCTCGCTCCAAACTTCTACATCCCGGCATACGGCTCGCGCATGACCTCTTCTATCTATGTTAGAGGGCTGGGTACTCGTATTGACCAGCCGGTCGTCGGCTTAAATATCGACAACATTCCAATCATTAATAAAGACAATTTCGATTTCGACATGGCTGACATCGACCGTGTTGAAATTCTACGCGGTCCGCAGAATATTCTTTACGGACGCAATACAATGGGCGGTTTGGTTAATATCTACACCCTTTCGCCCCTATCTTTCCAAGGTGCAAGAGCGAAAATCGCTTACGGTAGCCAAAATAGTTGGCATGCCTCTGCCGGTATTTATGACAAGATTACAACGAAGCTCGGCATGTCGATTAGCGGCGAATTATCCGGCACTGACGGTTTCTTCAAGAACGAGTATAACAACTCTTCGACCGGACGTGAAAACCTAGGAAGCGTTAAGTGGAGAATGTCATTCCGCCCAACCGAAAAAGTTATTTTCGAAAATACGGCAACGCTCACCCGTGGCAAACAACATGGTTATCCCTACCTCAACGTTGCGGCTAATCGAATTGCTTATAACGACACCTGCTATTATGAGCGTCTATCATTTGTTGACGGACTGACAGTTAAACACACATTCAAAGGTATTACATTCTCTTCAATTATGAGTGTGCAATATCTCGACGATGATATGGTGCTTGACCAAGATTTCTCACCTGAAGAGTATTTCACGCTTCAACAAAAGCGAAAAGAATGGGCATTCACAGGCGACTTCGTGGCTCGCGGACCTCAAACGGGTAATTATACATGGCTGGGCGGACTCTTCGGCTTCTACCGTCGCACTCGCATGAATGCACCCGTAACATTCAAAGAAACAGGCATAGACAAACTTATCGAAGCTAACCGCAACAAAGCTAACCCGGAATATCCTATCGCGTGGGATACCCCTTCGTTTCTTCTCGGCAGCGAATTTACTATGCCTTCGGGAGGCTTATCAATATACCACGAAAGCGCTTATAAATTGGGCGACTTCAAAGCGACTGTAGGCTTACGCTTCGATTGGGAGCAGACTAATCTTAACTACAGAAGTTTCTGCAACACATCTTATACTGTATACGACAATTTCACCGATCCGACAGCAACACCACTCCCTATTCATCGACATGCGTCAGTAAACATTGATGAATATGGTCATATCTCCCATGATTATACACAACTCCTTCCAAAAGTATCGCTATCTTATCAACTTCCCGAGGGAATAGGAAATATTTTCGTTTCTGCAACTAAAGGTTACAAATCCGGAGGCTATAACACTCAAATGTTCTCCGACTTCCTACAACAACGACTAATGAGTGAAATGGGACTTTCTCAACAATATAACGTCGACGAGACTGTTTCATACAAGCCTGAAACCGATTGGAACTTCGAGCTTGGAGCACATATCCAGCTGCTCGACCGTTGTATGAATATTGACTTCTCTGCATTCTGGATTGAAGTCGATAATCAACAAATTACCATGTTCCCCGAAGGTAGCATCACCGGACGAATCATGGCAAACGCCGGGAAGGGTCGCTCTCGCGGGGTCGAACTATCAACTACCTATCAAGCCCCCGCCGGATGGTTTATAAGAGGCTCATATGGCTACACTAATGCTCGCTTTATCGACTTTAATAACGGAAGGGCAGACTACTCCGGCAAGCGTATTCCTTATGCGCCATCAAACACCATATTCTTTGGGGCTGGATATTCTCACCGCTTCTCGGGCTACTTCGACAGCGTTTCGATTCAAGCCAATACAAGAGGAGTCGGCGACATCTGGTGGGATGAAGCCAACACTATCAAGCAACCTTTCTATATGTTGCTTAACGCATCTATTGCCGCAACCCATAAAGATTTCAAGCTCGAACTTTGGGCCGACAACATTACCGATACGCAATATGCAACGTTTTATTTCGTTTCAATAGGGAAAGCATTCCTTCAAAAAGGCAACGGATTCTCTATTGGAGCTTCTATAAGCTGGTCGATGGATTTTGAATAACCTAATTAACCCCAAAATCAACTAACAGACAATATCAAAAAACATTAATAAAATATGAAGTTTTTCAAGACACTACTGTTTCCCCTCCTGGCCATGACTGCCATGATTCTCTCTTCATGCAGCGATGACGAACCGAAGAGCAACACCGAAGCTATGTCTATTAAATCATCGCTCAACTACATATCTGTTTACGACCTCCAAACTAAAGAGCAAAACATCTTCAGCGGAGCAAACTTCTTAGTGGTCGTTAATCTTAACAGCCGTACATTCCAGCTCTCAGTAAACGACTTGCAATATCTAACCGATCAGCCCGCAATCTCGTTTGCGATTCCTGAAATGAAGATAAACATCACAAAGTCTGGATGGCAGATTAGACACGATGACAAAATTCACATTGAAACCAGTCGCACAGCTATTACCGTTTCAAACTATGCTGTAGACTTCTCACTTCGCGCCGACGGTTCACAAAATCTCGTGTCAATCAAATTTACTATCGATAACCGTTACGAAATTACGACACTCTTTACCCATTGCCAATATATCGGTACTACCAAATCTACCGATATCACTAATCCTGAAACAGAGCCCTTCTCAACCGCGGCATCCCGCTATCTCGTAATCTTAGACGACAAGACAAAGACGGTAGAAGTGCAGATCGCGTCTCCGAAGTTTCTCGATAAGATGCCCTCAAATCTTGGCGTTATGGTATTCTCAGACATTCCTGTAACATATACCCAAGATGGCTACAGCTTCAAAATCGACAAACTAACTCCGAAAATCGGAGAAGATCCATATCCAGCATTTGAAATCACAAGCCTTGAAGGTAAAGTCGTTGCAGGAAAGACTCTTAACCTCGATTTTGATTGCTTAAGATACAATAGATCTGTGACCTTTGAAGGCACAATCTACTAATCAGCGATTCTACATACATGCGACTGCTTATAAACCTCATTTACAGTCGTATGCAAACCGATATTACCCGTCGCGGTTCTTTCTTAATCTGAAGGGACCGTGACGTGGCGGTTTAAAAACTCTCCTCTAAAGATTCCGACTCCGCCAAATATAAACAGAACAATGAGCACCGACATCGTCAAACGGAAAATTTGCATAGTAACCTCGACTCGCGCCGACTGGGGGTTGCTCAGCGGTGTTGCTCGCGAATTGCAAGCTAACGAGAATATCGAGTTGCAAATTATCGCGACAAACATGCACCTCGATCCTCGATATGGAATGACCGTAGACGAAATTACCGAAGATGGCTTCATCGTCAACGAACGGGTAAAAATGAATTCAGACAGCAGCTCGGCTGTCGACACCGCTATTGCAACCGGACGTTGTCTAATCGGCATCGCGGAAGCTCTTAACCGATTACGCCCTGACATCCTCGTTATTTTAGGAGACAGATATGAGATGTTAGCCGTTGCCACAGCCGCAACCATCTTAAGAATACCTATCGCTCATATCGCCGGAGGAGAGATTTCAGAAGGAGCATTTGACGATAACATTCGTCATGCGCTGACAAAACTTTCTACACTACATTTCACAGCAACCGAAGCTTACCGCAACCGTGTGATTTCAATGGGCGAAAACCCGGAATATGTCTACAACACCGGAGCGCTTGGGGTATATAATATCATACATGAGCCGGTAATCTCAAAAGAAGAATTAGAGAAATTTGTCGGCATCGAAATCAACGACTCCTCTCTACTTGTAACCCTCCATCCGGCAACAATAGACCCAGTCCCGGTTGGCAAGAGGTGTGAAGCCCTATTAAATGCCCTTGACAGATTTGAATCGTCAAATATCATCTTTACATATCCCAACAACGACCCTGACGGAGAGGTGATTATCAAGATGATAACAGAATATGGCAAACAAAATCAAGGCAGAGTTGCTATCATTCCCTCTTTAGGTAGACGTCGATATCTTTCTGCTTTACATTACGTCAAGGCGGTTGTCGGCAACTCTTCAAGCGGCATTGTAGAAGTGCCAACAATGAAAATACCTACTGTAGACATCGGCATCAGACAACACGGCCGTATTGCCGCAAATTCGGTAATTCATTGTGAAGGCGAGACCGAGCAAATTTACCAAGCGATAGCATATGCTCTTTCTACAGCCGGTCAACAATTAGCTCGCAATGCTGAAAATCCCTACGCAAAGAGTGACACCGTAAATCGTATCGTTCACAAACTTACAACCATTGATCTCTCGGTATTGGCGTCAAAACGCTTTATTGACCCCTACCCCATTCTCAATGAGCCATACCTCACAAACAAATAAACGGGAACTATGAGCGATAAAACAAATAAAACATATTCGCCTCGCCCGATATTCGTTATTCCGGCACGCGGAGGAAGTAAAGGGATTCCGATGAAAAACATCGCGGATATCTGTGGGCGTCCGATGATTGCATACTCTATCGAAGCTGCAATCACAACTCTCAATTTTTTGAACCGAGAATCAACGACTGAGTATCTCAACCGCGACCGCATTATTGTAACAACCGATTGTGCAGAAATTGCGGCAAAAGCTGAAGAATCCGGAGTAAAAGTTCCGTTTCTTCGTCCGGCAGAACTATCGACCGACACAGCCGGTTCACGCGAGGTAATCATCCACGCGATGAATTACGCCGACAGCCAAGCAATCGATTACAACTGTGTCATACTCCTTCAACCAACCTCTCCATTCCGCAACGGCAACCATGTCGTTGAAGCTCTCCGCCTTTACACTCCAAAGACTACCGATATGGTTGTTTCTGTCTGTCAAGCATCTTCAAACCCATATTATAATTGCTTCGAGACAGACCCGACAACAGGTTACTTGCATATTTCAAAAGGAGACGGCAAGTTAACTCGCAGACAAGACGCCCCAAAGGCATGGGAATATAATGGTGCGATCTACATTATAAATCCCGAATCAATCCGCCGGATGTCGCTCGGCTCATTCCCGCGAAGGATACCTTTCGAGATGACAGCGGAAGATTCACTAGATATCGACCGTCCGCTCGATTTGACTATTGCAAGATTACTTATGACCGAACGACTGGCAAATCCAACAGATGATCAACTAGTCGAAGAGAAGCAAACAAACATCAACTGAATAATCAGATCCGAAATGGATAACCATATAATTAACAACGGCGCCACAATCCTGCAAGCTCTTGAACACCTCAATAGCCTGACAGATGGGGTAATGACCCTTGTGGTAACAGATAGCGACGATAAAGTAGTCGGGACACTAACCGATGGCGATATTCGTCGCGCGCTTCTCCGCGGAGCAACTCTCGACAGCACTATTACTGATGCCGCACATAAGCAATTCGCATCAATCGGTCAAGATTCCGCAGTAGATCAAATTAAGGATGCTCGTCTAAAAGGCATCAAACTTCTTCCTGTTGTTGACAATTCCGGCAAGCTAATAAGATTGCTCGACTTAACGCGAACTGAGACTCAACTGCCTCTTAGTGCGATTCTTATGGCAGGAGGTAAAGGCGAACGCTTACGACCGATGACTCTTACAACTCCGAAACCATTGTTAAAAATAGACGGGATGGCGATTATCGACTATAATGTAAGGAATCTCGCCCGCGCCGGAATTAAAGATGTCACAGTTACAACTCGTTACCTCGCTGATCAAATTATCAACCACTTTTCACAACCTATCTACGGCATTAACGTGAAATGTGTGGTCGAAGAAGCCCCTTTGGGCACACTCGGCGCGGCATCATTAGTTAGCCGCCCATCAGAAGGCGACACCTTGGTAATGAATTCCGATCTCTTGACAACTCTTTCGCTCGAAGAGATGTTCTTATTACATAAGGCAGAAGAAGCTGACGTAACAATTGCAGCTATTCCTTACTCAGTGTCTGTTCCTTACGCAATTTTAGCAACCAATGAGCGCCGAGTTTTGTCGCTTGAAGAGAAACCAACTTACTCATACTACGCAAACGGAGGCATATATATTTTCTCAAATAAATTACTCGACACAATACCTCCGGCAACCCCTACCGACGCACCTGACCTAATTGAGCAGGCGATTTCTCAAGGTAAAAAGGTTATCTTTTTCCCAATTGACGGCACTTGGATAGACATAGGCTCACCTGCCGATTTCCGCCACGCGGAAGAACTTATGCGTCATCACCGAGCGATGGGACGTTTCTAATTATTAATATTCATCTATTACGACTATACTCTCTTAACATATGGCAGACTCAAACTTTATTGATTACGTCAAAATCCTTTGCCGAAGTGGCAAGGGTGGAGCCGGCTCGGCCCACTTCTACCGTGCGAAATATGTCCCTAAGGGTGGACCTGACGGAGGTGACGGAGGCCGCGGTGGTCACGTTATCTTGCGCGGAAATAAAAATATGTGGACACTACTCCCACTCAAATATCGTCGCCACGTTTTCGCCGGAAATGGTCAAAACGGCACCGGCGGTCGCAGTTTCGGTAAAGATGGTGAAGACCAATATATCGAAGTTCCCTGCGGAACAGTCGTTTTCGACTCAGAAACCGGACAGTATCTTTGCGAAATCACCGAAGATGGTCAAGAAATTAAGCTTCTTAAAGGTGGTAAAGGCGGATTAGGCAACTGGCATTTCAAGTCGGCAACAAACCGCACTCCCCGCTATGCCCAACCGGGCGAACCGGCAATCGAACGTAGCGTCGTTCTCGAGCTAAAACTGCTAGCCGACGTCGGTCTTGTCGGGTTCCCCAATGCAGGCAAATCGACCTTGCTTTCATCTGTTTCAGCGGCTCGTCCGAAAATTGCCGACTATCCATTCACAACAATGGAACCGCAATTGGGCATCGTTGATTATCGAGGTAATCGTTCGTTCGTGATGGCAGACATCCCCGGAATTATCGAAGGCGCAAGCGAAGGTAAAGGTCTTGGGTTACGCTTCTTACGTCATATCGAGCGTAACGCAGTCTTACTATTTATGGTGCCTGCTGACGCCGATGATATTGCTCGCGAGTATGAAGTATTGCTCGAAGAATTGCGCAGATTCAATCCTCAACTCATCGACAAACAACGAGTGTTAGCAATATCGAAAAGCGATATGCTCGACGATGAACTTATCAGCGAAATTGAGCCAACTCTGCCAACCGATATCCCCCATGTATTCATCTCGGCAGTTACCGGTGACGGGCTTGTTGAATTAAAAGACGCCCTCTGGAAAGCAATTAACGATGATGCTAATCGCATAGAAGAAACTCCGATAACCCACCGCCCGCTTGATGGTCATCATCGTGTTCGCGAGGAAGATGAATTCATCTTTGCTCCCGAGCCTATCGACGACGATGATATTGAAGCGCCGAACGCCGGAGGCCGTATGCTTGACGACTTCGAGTTTGACGATGATATCGAGTTTGATGATGACAATCTCGAAGACATTGATAACCTCGACGACGACGGAGAATATCCCGAACATTTCGATCCAACAACCCTCGACGAGTATTCCAACACTTACGACGACCTATACGAGGCATCGCCCGACGGTCAACCTCGTAAAAAACGTTGACAATCAGACCTTGTCTAACAATTATAATAAGCCAACTTTTGGTGTTTTGCCGAAAGTTGGCTAATTTTGTAGCAAACAACTGCTGTAACTAACAACTAATATGTCTGTTAATAAGGTAATTTTAGTCGGAAACGTTGGTAAAAATCCGGAAATTAAATATATAGATTCCCGTCCATGCGCAACATTCTCGTTGGCGACAAGCGAGAGAGGCTATCGCACGGCAAACGGCATCGAAGTTCCGGAACGCACCGAATGGCATAATATTGTTATGTGGGATCGCGCCGCCGAAACTGCAGAACGTTACATCACGAAAGGCACAAAACTCTACATTGAGGGGAAGCTACGCACCCGAGATTGGCAAGATTTCAACGCTATCAAACATCGAATAACAGAAATCTATGTTGAAACATTCGATATACTTTCTCGCCCATCGTCTTCCTCAACGCCACAAAACTAATCGAAATAAATCAATCACATTCTTGATAAATGGAAACTGAAAAGAACCTCACAACAGCCGACGAGGCTGACGTTCGCGACATCAAAATGTCGCCCGAGGCTGACCCCACGGAACTGCCCGAAAACGCATTCCGCGAACTTGCCGCCGGCGAAAGCTATCGGCCGTTAATGCACCCCGAACGCAATTATCCCGAAGTAACCACTTATTCGGTAACTCTCGGTTTGATTCTCTGCGTAATTTTCAGTGCAGCCGCAGCCTATCTTGGTCTGAAAGTCGGACAAGTTTTTGAAGCCGCAATTCCTATCGCAATCATCGCTGTCGGACTTTCAGGCGCCCTCGGCAAAAAAAATGCGTTAGGTCAGAATGTCATCATTCAATCAATCGGAGCTTGCTCGGGCGTAATTGTCGCCGGCGCGATTTTTACCCTTCCGGCTCTCTACATTCTTCAAGCAAAATACCCCGAAATTTCGGTTAACTTCTTCCAAATCTTCCTCAGCTCATTGCTTGGCGGTGTGCTCGGAATTCTCTTCTTCATCCCCTTCCGTAAATATTTCGTAAAAGATATGCACGGAAAATACCCCTTCCCGGAAGCTACCGCAACCACACAAGTGCTCGCCAGCAGTCAAAGCGCAGGAGCCCAAGGAGGCTCTCAGGCAAAGACCCTCGTTATAGCTTCGCTAATCGGTGGTGTCTACGACTATGTTGTTGAGACATTCGGCTTTTGGGCCGGCACACTCTCAACAAACGTCAGCCAATGGGGTCAAGCTATTGCCGCAAAGACAAAGCTAGTGCTCAGTTGCAACACCGGCGCGGCAGTGCTCGGTTTGGGCTATATCATCGGCTTGAAATATGCCTTTATCATCACAGCCGGCTCATTGTTCGCATGGTGGGTACTCGTTCCGTTGATGGGCACCTACGGCAACGCTGAAATTGCCGCGATGTCGCCCGAAGATATCTTTAGCAACTACGCAAGAATGATTGGTATCGGCGGTATCGCAATGGCGGGTATCCTCGGCATCATCAAATCTTGGCCTATTATTAAACAAGCAGTTGGCTTAGCCGGACGCGAGTTTAAGGGCGGTTCTAATAGTGAAGCTAAACCAATCCGTTGGCAACTCGACATCTCAATGAAGCATGTCGTATTCTTTATCGCGCTCGCTCTCGTTGCGGTATTGATTTTCTTCTGGTTCGGTGTTATCAATAACTGGTGGCAAGCTATTATTGCATGGGTTGTTGTAACCATTATTGCTTTCCTCTTCACAACCGTTGCCGCTAATGCGATTGCAATTGTTGGTTCAAACCCCGTGTCGGGCATGACTCTTATGACCCTCATTATTGCCTCAGCGATCTTCGTAGGTATTGGTCTTAACGGCACATCAGGCATCGTCGCTTCAATGGTTATCGGCGGTGTTGTATGTACTGCCCTATCAATGGCCGGCGGTTTCGTTACCGACCTTAAAGTAGGCTATTGGCTCGGCACAACCCCCAAGAAACAAGAGCAATGGAAATTCCTCGGCACTCTGGTTTCAGCAGCCACTGTCGGTGGTGTAATCCTCGTGCTTAACCAAGTTTACGGCTTCGACTCGAATGACCCCAACTCACTCGTAGCGCCTCAAGCAAACGCAATGGCTAACGTAATTGAGCCATTGATGATGGGCGGCGATACTCCTTGGATTCTCTACATGGTTGGTGTAATCCTCGCCCTATTGCTCAACTGGCTTGAAGTGCCGGTTTTAGCATTCTGCCTCGGTATGTTTATCCCTCTGTCGCTCAACACCCCTCTATTGGTCGGCGGAGCTATCTCTTGGTTCGTAGCCAATAGCTCAAAAGATAAAGCTACAAACGACGCACGTAGCGACCGCGGCACACTAATCGCTTCCGGACTTATCGCGGGAGGCGCCCTCTTCGGCGTATTTGCCGCTCTGACACGCTTCTGTGGCTTTGAATATACATGCACGCTCGACCCGTCTACCGTACAGATTCTCGGCATCGTAGCATATGCAGCCCTGATCGCATACCTTTGGGGCGTTTCACTCCGTGCTAAGAAACTATAATATAAAGAAACTATAATATCTAGTGCGCAACAGCTCTTTTATAGAGTTGTTGCGTTACTCTTTAAGGAGGCTATATTTTGGACCGCAAAATTCTGAGACTGGCAATTCCTTCTATCGCAGCCAATATTACCACTCCCCTTTTGGCACTGATAGACACAGCTATCGTTGGTCATATGGGAAGTGAATATTACATCGCTGCCATTGCCGTTGGCGGTGTGATGTTTAATATGCTCTACTGGCTCTTCTCATTCCTTCGTGGGGGCACATCAGGCTTGTCAGCCCAAGCATACGGAGCAAACGACCAACAAGCTTATACACTTGTATTGCGTCGGTCGTTACTCGTTGCGCTTGGCGCCGGTCTTTTAATGGTAATCTTCCAACAACCCGTTTTTGAAATTCTCGCATGGTTTCTTGATGCCGGCGAAACGACAACCGACCTCGCATCAACATATTTTCATATACTGATTTATGGAGCGCCCGCCGTTTTAGGCAACTATGCCATGTCGGGGTGGTTTCTCGGCATGCAAAACTCAAAAATGTTGCTATGGGTATCGCTAACGATTAACATCGTCAATATCTTTGCCAGCATATTATTGGTCTATGGGTTCTGCATGGGAATTGCCGGAGTTGCTGCCGGCTCTCTTATCGCTCAATGGGTAGGCTTTGCTGCCGGCTTTATCTTTCTTCATCGCTATAACTTATCTCAAGTTACATTAAACGATATTCTTAGATGGAGCGAGCTAAAACGCTTTTTCAGAGTAAATATCGATGTAATGTTACGAACAGTCTGCTTAATCGCCGTAACCCTTTGGTTTACACGCGTCGGCTCTATGCAAGGGCCACTGATTCTGGCTGTCAACACATTGTTGATGCAACTCTTTTTGCTATTCTCTTATATGATGGACGGATTTGCATTTGCCGGAGAAGCGTTAGTCGGACGGTTTGTTGGAGCTGCCAATTGGAGCGACCTAAGGCTTTGCGTCAAACGATTGTTTATGTGGGGCACTGGCTGGGCGGCTCTTTTCACTCTAATTTATCTCGCTGGCGGATCTAACTTTTTGAAATTATTGAGCGACAATCAAGAAGTTATCAATGCTTCACAAGATTACTTTATTTGGGCAGTAATAGTGCCGTTTTCCGGCTTTGCTGCATTTGCTTGGGATGGAGTCTTCATCGGTGCGACAATGACTCGAGGACTGCTAGTCTCAATGTTAGGAGCAATGGCTACATTTTTCGCAACATACTACCTTCTATTCTCTCACTGGGGAAACCACGCCCTTTGGTTAGCATTTATTCTCTATTTAGCGATGCGTGGCATACTTCAAACTATTATCTTCCGACGCCACCATTTCGCTTGATTTATTGAGCAAAAAGCTCATCAATTCGTTGTTTCGATACGCCATAGCGGAGCGCCTTTTCGGCATCAGCTTTGGCGTCTTTTTCGCTATACTGCAAAAGATGAAGATAAGCTCGACAATAATAAAGTTCGCCATCTTCGGGATCTAGTTCCAACCCTCTGCCGATATCGTCAGAAGCCTCGGCAAGATCTCCTTTCGCTAAACGACACATTGCCCTACCTGTATAATATTCAGCTTTCTCAACTTGTTTGAGTAGGCGATTATAATATGAAATTGCTTCATTATAGTTTCCCTGATTGCTATACATTACTGCTAAAATCAACAGCGTGTTTGGGTCGTTAGGGCGCAAGCGCTCAAGCATCGCAAAATCTGCTTTCGCACCGACAGAGTCGCCTCGTGTAAACAGAATATATCCGCGGTTAAAATAAGCGTCATAATTCAGCGAATCAAGTTCAACAACTTTCGTATAATCTTTCAACGCGTCATCTTCTCGTCTCATTTGACATAAGACTTTTGCGCGGTTATTAAGAATAACAGTCGATGCCGGGGCTATAGCGCGAGCCTCAGAAAGAGTATGCAACGCAAGCGAATCTTCGCCTCGGTAAAATTGAAACATACCAACATTCGACAGTAGCATCACATTCTGAGGATTTGATGGCTCGCTTGACATTGCCTCTCGCAACAGAGCCTCAGCCCTATCCCAATCTTGCTTTTGAACCGCTTCGTCGGCTAACTCAATATACTTTATATAATCGTCGGCCGAAAGCATAAAAGCAGATGCAACAACCGCAAGAACTGCAATAAATATCTTTTTCATAGGAAAATTCATTCAAGTTTGCGACCGCGAATAAAAGCTATCACATCGCGCTGAATAATCGAATTAAATAATGAATTTACGCCGACATACAACGCCAAACAGGTCAAGCCTTGACAGATTAGCAGTATCCAACAATTTGAAATAAACTGCGATTCTATCCATAAGACAGCCATAATAGCTATTGTTTCCAATAAATAAGGTAAGCTATCGACGAGAAACGAGCCAACTTTACGACCGGTAACCGATGCCGACTTAATCACCATTACGCCCCAACTGATTACAGAAGCAAGAATCTGTCCAAGTAGTAATAATTTGATTCCGAAAACGACATCGCCACCTCGCTCCATCGCTATATAAGGGATAGTTATGAGAAGAAATATCATTGCTGCGCCATCGCGAACAATCTCCATTGCAACAACAAGCCGTGTTTTTGCCAACGCTATCATATAATTGTTATAAAGCGCTGTCAAAACCGTAAAGACGCCTCGAAAAAGCAATAATTGAAATAGTAGAATTGATGCATCCCATTTGTCTCCGAACAGGCAGTGGAATATCGGCGTAGCCATAACTATGAGAAAGCCCATTGCCGGAAATAGCAAATATGAGGTAAACCGATTCATTTTAGACGTAACTCGAGAGAATCGCTCCGAGTCATCTTGAACGGCAGATAATGCCGGAAGAAACGAAGATGTCAAAACCTGCGATAATGAAGAGATTCCCATCTTACTCCACTTATCTGCTTGAGTATAATAGCCCAACGGAGCAAGTCCGGCTCGGTTGCCAATGAAAAAAGAGTAGATATTTTGAAATAAGACGCTCAGAAAAGAATAGGTCATCATTCCACTACCCACCGAAAAGAATGAGCGCAACGACGCCCACGAAAATTGCAATAAGGGCAACCATCCTGAGGTTAGCCACAAGACCAAACTCTTTACCACACTCAACGCAAGTGTCTGACAAACAATTGCCCACGCACCATAGCCTGCGAATGCCATCCAAATACCGACAATAGCTCCGGCACATAGTCCAACGGCATTTGACACAGCTACCATCTTGACATCCATCTGCTTCATCAATCGCGTCGACTGAACAAGCACGGTTGAGTTGATTATAAAACTCAGAAACATCACCCTACTGATTGCAATAATGCGCTGATCGCCTTGAAAACAATCGGCAATCAATGGCGCTGCAAAAAAAAGTAAGATATAGATAGCAACTGCAACAGCAAGATTAAACCACAAAACCGTTGAATAATCAAGTCGTGTTGGGTCTTTGCGCTGAATAAGAGCATAACAGAATCCGCTGTCGATAAACAGCGAAGCAAAAGCTTGAAAAACAAGTACCGCACCAACCAATCCAAAATCTTCTTGGTTGAGCAAACGCGCAAGGACTATGCCCGTAACAGCATACAATATCTGTTGCGAGACTTTGTCGATGACATTCCACTTCACCGACCGGGCAGTTTTTGTCTTCAGTCCACCCTCCACGCTATTTCTCCGGAATTACTAAATCCTCTTCCTGACCTTCTGCGCTATCTGATGCTTTGGCATGGGTTTCTTCGGTAATTTTCCCCTCTGGATTCATTCTATAAACCTTAACTCCCATACTATAATTCTTAACCTTTACGGAATCGCCTTTATAATAAAGTTTTCCGGGGAACATACCCTTGATAACAAGCTTATTAGTTGCCCAAACGCCGGTCGTGCCGGTGCCAAAAAATTTACATGATGCTTCACCGGTTTCAAGTCCGTCGGCTTGTATCGAGCCGACACCTGTATTGGAGAATGACGCTCGGTCTGATTTTCCGGCGACAACAAGCTGACCGTTTCCGGTTTTTATCGCTCCGTCAAACTTAGTGCAATGGATATCTTTTACTACTAATCTACCATTTCCGATAACCGTAGCTTTGAATTCGGGGCAAGCGGCAACGGTTTTCACTACAACAGTTGAGTCTCCGTTATTCTGAACTTGATTCAAAAATTTTGAATAAACCCTTACGGTTGGCAGCCCGAATCTTAATTCTCCTTCTCCATGAAATTGTTTCTGAATTAACAAACGGTCTTTCTTTGAGAAATCAAATATTAACTGGTCTGCTATCGAACGCGAAGTCTCATAGACAGCCAACCCGGCAGAATCTTCACTGCAGTAATATTCAACATTAATACCCTCATCTACAACAAGTCGGCTGAAATCACCGACTTTCAACTCATAACGATGAATTTCCTCAGCAGACAATGTCATAACAATTGCCTGAAGGGCTACTAATAATATTGCAATATGCTTTTTCACAGAATTTTATTTTGATTGTTCCGAATCATTATAAATATGCTCCTCGACATCTGCTATGATATCGAATAGCTCCTGCTTAGTATCAGCACGTAACATTTTTATGCGAGTCTCGCGGAAGAAGGGAATGCCTTTGAATAACGAACTAACCGCTAGGTGGCGACGAATATGTAAAATGCCACGATATTCATCGATACGATCAATACTCTCATCTATTTGACGACGAAGAATATTGAATTTTTCAGTAACCGATAACGGTTGACGCACTTCGCCATAAAGAAGAGTCTGCTTCATATCGCTGAAAATCCAAGGGTTACCGATTGCAGCACGTCCGACCATCACTCCGTCAACGCCATAACGATCAAAAGCTTCAACCAACCGCTCGGGGGTAGTAATATCTCCGTTACCAATTACAGGGATTTTAAGTCGCGGATTAGCTTTAACCTTGCCGATCATTTCCCAATCGGCTTCGCCGTTATACATTTGAGAACGTGTGCGACCATGAACAGTCAGCGCTTGGATTCCGCAGTCTTGTAATTGTTCAGCCAAATCGACAATTATCTTTGACTCATGGTCCCAACCAAGGCGTGTTTTAACCGTAACGGGTAGATTTACAGCCTTAACAACCTCGCGGGTAATCTCAAGCATTTTCGGAATATCTCGCAACATTCCGGCTCCGGCGCCTTTACCGGCGACCTTTTTTACCGGACAGCCGAAGTTGATATCAAGTATATCAGGTTTGGCAGCTTCAACCATCCGAGCAGCTTCAACCATCGGTTCTACTTCGCGACCATAAATCTGAATCGCAGTCGGACGCTCAGCGTCATGAATCGAAAGTTTTCGAGTCGTTGCAGCGATATTGCGAATTAACGCATCTGCCGAAACGAACTCAGAATATGTCATATCGGCCCCTAGTTCTTTACAGATCAAGCGGAAAGATTGATCTGTGACATCTTCCATCGGAGCAAGCATCACAGGTCTTTGGCCAAGGTCGACATTCCCTATTTTCATGCTAAATACTTTGCAAACGTAAAGTTAGTAAAATCTCTATTAGAAATCAACCATAAGGATTTCTGTTACTACCTTATGGACAATAATTTCGCAGTTTTAACAAATCATTGTAACAACCATCGCCGACATTATCAACCCAACGACAATATCGAACATTTATCGGGAGAAAGCATCGCAGCTACGTCGGCAACATCGTCAAGAGTAATAGCTTCGACAGACTGTTCCATATCACGACGCGTCCTGACCTTACCGGTCATCAATAAAGCTCGTCCGGTCGATAATACCATCTGTTCGAGATTCTCTGATGCGACAAGCATCTGACCGAGATATTGCTTTTTAGCGGCAGCCAACATTCGTGGGGTTAATGGCTTGGAAATCAACGATGACAGTTCTCGCCATACGAGATCGAGACAACGGTCACGATCGTCGGGATCACATCCGAAATAGATGTTAAATAATCCGCAATCACTAAACAGCGTTGTAGACGCCTCTACCGTGTAAACCAGACCTCGTTTCTCTCGCAAGGCAATATTTAAACGCGAATTCATCCCCGGTCCGCCAAGAATATTGGTTACCAACGCTATCGAATCTCGTTGAGCGCAGCCCAATCCGGGTAAAGCGCAGCCGATTACGGTATGACTTTGGTGGGTATCTATCTGTTGACGAATATCAAAATTCGCGACACGAATCGGCAACCGACGATCAAGCGGAGTCCCGGCAACTCGCATTTCAGCGAAACCTTGACTTACTTTCTCAAAAACCTTAGCCGGCGCCATAGGACCGAGATAATAAGCGACCATACGCCCCCCGTGGAAATTCTCTGTCAGATAACGTCTGCAGACGTCAGTTGAAAAGTTTTCCAAGTCATGCTCAAAGCCGAGAATATTGTGACCAAGCTGACTCCCCTTAAAAAAGAGGTCTTCAAAATCATCATAAACAGCCTCTGCTGGAGAATCAAGATAACTATCAATCTCATCCTTGACAACCTCTCGCTCTTTATCAATTTCAATCGTGGGGAATTGAGAATCAATAAGCAAATCAGCGATCAAGTCAACTGCTCTCGAAAGATTTCCCTTTGGAAAAACAGAATAGATATTCGTTTCCTCCTTCGACGTAAAGGCATTTAGATCACCTCCTACCATCTCCATTCGGTTACGAATAAATCCGGCTCGGCGACGATTTGTGCCTTTGAATATTGTGTGTTCGACAAAATGAGCTAATCCAAACTCTCCATTTTTTTCATCACGACTACCGGCATTGACCGCTACACCGAAATATTCTAGGACAAGCGGCATCCTGCAGCACACTAAACGCATACCGCACGACAACTCGAAAATTTCCGTCAATAATTCTTTCATAGGTCAATGTTATATAACCGTTTATATCAGAGTTTAAATCGAAAACATCCAAAATGTTTCTTAGTCGATTCTGCCGTCGGCTTTCATCAACGCGATCAAATGGGCGACTGCTTCTGATGATGGTATATTTTTCTCTACCAACTCTTTACCTCGGTAGAGACTAACGTTACCAACGCCGGCACCGACATAGCCGTAATCAGCATCAGCCATCTCCCCGGGACCGTTAACGATACATCCCATAACTGCAATTTTCAGTCCGGGATACATCGAAGTTGCCTCTTTCACTTTGGCAACGGTCTCTTGTAAGTCAAACATTGTGCGACCGCAACCCGGACAGGAAACAAATTCGGTTTTCGTTATTCTTCGACGTGATGCTTGAAGGATTCCTAATGCGAGGCGGTTAAGAGACTCTTTATCCAACACGTTTGACTTGATTTCCAACCCATCAATTAATCCGTTTAAGGATAACGCGCCGAAATCGGCGGATGAACGAATTACAATCTCATCAGATGTATTACCTGAATAATCAAGCGAAGCTATAACCGGATTGCGCAACTCCATTCGCCATAAACGATGAATTACGGCAGAAAGATCTGCTACGGGATTGAGATGTGACGATGAGAGAACAAGTATCTTTCCGTTCATGGCTTGAATTGCTGTCGGATCATCAAGAAGATCGCGCAATTCATTTGTTGATAAACGTTTAACCAACGCTTCATCTATCTCGTCATAGCCCATAACAACCGGAAGGGCATCACCTCCGACGTTAGCAATTCTATCTGAGGGACGTTTTGTCGGGCAAACAAGATCGTAACCGGGAGCAAATTCACCTTCAACAGAGGGAGCTTTACTACGCATCGAAAGATAGTCGGCAAGTTCGCGAGCTACGGGAATTTCTGCCTCGGGAGCTTCACTAAGAGAGACACGAATTGTATCACCAATTCCCTCAGCAAGCAGTGTGCCAATTCCAACAGCAGAGCGGATACGACCATCTTCGCCATCACCGGCTTCGGTAACTCCAAGATGAAGAGGAAACTTCATATTCTCTTGTTCCATAGCCCTGACAAGTCGACGAACTGTCTCAACCATTACCACTGTATTTGAGGCTTTGATTGAGATAACGATATCAGTAAAATCATGAGCGACAGCTACTCGTAAGAATTCGAGAGCACTTTCGACCATACCTGATGGCGTATCGCCGTAACGGCTCATAATTCGGTCTGAAAGCGAGCCATGATTAACTCCGATACGGATTGCCGTATTATGCTCTTTACAAAGATTTAAGAACGGCACTAAGCGGTCCTCTATTTTCTTCAACTCAAGGGCATACTCATCATCAGTATATTCTAGTTTGCGAAACGTACGACCGGGGTCTACGAAGTTACCGGGATTTATACGCACCTTCTCGACATGAAGAGCAGCCTCTTCTGCCGCGCGCGGATTGAAATGAATATCTGCTACGAGAGGTATCTGACAACCTCTTTCTCGCAACATTCGCCTAATCTCGCCCATATTGGCAGCTTCTCTAACTCCTTGAGCTGTGAGTCGATCAATATCAGCTCCGGCAGCGGCTATACGCTCTACTTGCTCCACTGAAGCAAGTGTATCCATAGTCGATGTATTATTCATCGACTGCAAACGAATTGGGTAATCACTGCCTATACAAACATTCCCGACATGAGTTGTCGTCGTTTGGCGGCGATGATAATCAAAGACGCTCATTATGATATATTTCTATGAGTATCAATTAGTCTTGAAATCATATACAATCTCGGCAAGAGTTTCATTTGCCTTAACGATTTTATTGCTAAGCTCAGAGGTCCAAGCTTCGTAACGCGCTGCTAACGCTTCATCTGAAAGCGACAACATTCTAACAGCTAATACACCGGCGTTCATCGCTCCGTCAATACCTACAGTTGCGACCGGTATTGCAGGAGGCATCTGCACAATCGAATAAAGAGCATCCTGTCCTTGCAATGTTGCTGACAAGGGCACACCGATAACGGGCAAAGGAGTAATTGCGGCGATAACTCCGGGAAGAGCGGCAGCCATACCCGCGCCGGCAATAATTACCTTAATCCCTCTTGAGGCTGCATTTCGAGCAAAATCAGCGACCTCTTCAGGGGTGCGGTGGGCAGACAAAGCAAGCATTTCAAACGGGACTTCCATTGAATTAAGGAAATCGGCAGCCTTTTTCATTACGGGCAAGTCTGAAGTACTTCCCATTATAATGCTGACAGTTGGTTTCATTATGATTGTGATTTATGTTTCAGAATTAAAGATTAAAGACGAGTTACTTGAAACAATAATGGCAAGAGCAACACCCAAAATGCGCCATTGACAAATCCGGCAGCAACTTGCATGAGAGTATGACGTCCGAGAACGATGCGCGACGCGCAAACAAGTCCTGACAACAGTATCGCAAGAAGAAACTCCCATTGCAAGCTGTAGATGCTATTGCAAGTCAACATTAGATAGAAAATCAGCGCACAAAGTCCGCCCATTCCGGTTGCATGTCCGGAGATTTTCCACCAGCGATTAACAATCGTCAATACGATCAACGCGATAGCCCCGCCTATTAAGAAAAGCGAAAGCCATGCCGGCGCATTTATATGGTTGAGATAAATTGCCAAACCGAGAAAACATATTGTCTCAATAACGTAAGGCCAAGTACGGTCTGTGCGCTCATTGAGTCGAGGATCGCTAACAACTTTCAATCGTGACAGAATAAAAATAGCAATCACCGGGATTGTAGTCGTTGCAAGAAAAGTCTCAAGAATAACCGTCAATCTAGTTGCGACAGGGATGAAACAGAGAAACGACAAAACCATCGCCAAAGCAACCCCATAGGTAGCCATTAGCAACGGCGAAAAGATTGTCGAAAGGACGCTTGCAGCGCTATTTATAAATTTCATATATTTATCTCTTGATTTATCTAAGAATATTAATTTAGAAGATGTTATGCTTAAAAACTAACAACTCAACAGTTTACAAGCTCTTGCGAAGGCGACCGACCGGGAACCCGAGTTTCTCACGATATTTTGCAACCGTACGGCGGGCAATGTCAAACCCTTGAGCCGTTAACTTAGCGGTAATCTGCTCATCGCTAAGGGGATGGAGTTTATCTTCTTCCTCAATAATAGCTTTTAAAGCGGCTATTATCTTAGGTGTTGTATTATCAGTATCATCTTGAGCATCAACCTCTTTGCGGCGACGTTCATTAAAGAACATCTTCAATGGATAGATGCCATGCTGAGTCATCACATATTTCCCTTGAGTTGCTCGAGAAACGACCGACAAATCGAGACCGGTTGCCGCAGCGAGTTCGCGCAACACCATTGGTTTGATTCGCGACTCATCCTCTGTCAAAAAAAATTGACGTTGGAATTTCAAGATTGCCGACATTACCGTAAACAAAGTCTTTTGGCGCATGCCGACAATTTTTATAAAGTCGTTTGCCTCATCGCGTTTCTGTTTCAGAAACATACGAGCAGCGTTTGTACTTCTCGTAGACGCCTCGGGTAAAGGAGTATCGACGGCAAAACTCTTTTCGACACTTAATTCCGGGATGCGATTTAGTAAAGTCAACGACAGATTTCCTTCAGTATCGGCTTCGACAAGAAAATCTGGCGTGACAGCCATCGCCGAACCGCCACCGGTCGATTCAAGCAGACTCGCCGGCTTCGGATTTAGACGACTGATAACTGCCAATGCATCTTTCATTTGGCGGTCATCAATCCCCATCGCTGACGCGATTTTCTGGAAATGCTTCTTTGCAAAAAGGTCAAAATAATCTCTGACCATCTCTAAGGCAGCAAGATTATCAACTGTTCGCGGTAGACGTTTCAATTGCAATACAAGACAATCGCGCAAATCAACAGCTCCCACTCCCGGAGGATCAAGTTCTCGAACAATTGTCCATACTCGGCGAACCGTTTCTATCGAAATATCTCTGCCTTCAGTGAAAGCTATATCGTCAGCCAACGCTATGATGTCGCGAGTAAGATATCCATTATCATCGAGATTACCGATAATATATTGGGCTACGAGCCGTTCTTCATCAGTAATATCATGTTCTTCAAGCTGTTTCGTCAAGAAATCGAGCAATGAATCTTCCCCGGCTGTAACAACCGGCTCATAATAATCTTCGGGCGATCCTTGCGAACTACGAAACATCTGGCGGCGCAGATAGTCGGGGATATCATCTTCTGATCCGTAATCTGCTAACTGCATATCGTTGGCAGACTCGGTGAAACGCGAGCCATCTTCTGTTACCGAATTGTCGGCCTCAGCCTGCGACTCATCTCCGGCTCCGGCTTCAAGAGCAGGCATCTCGTCGACAGCGTTGCGCACTTCCTCTTCGAATTCCGGCCCAGACATCTCAAGCATCCTGACATAACGAACCTGCAACGGCGTCAGACGCTGCTGCAGTTTCTGTTCTTGTGTCAGTTGAAAACTTTTATCCATTGAAAGTCAACCGGTATTCGTATCTTCTCTTATCTATCGATTAGGAGCGATGTGAACGCTTACGCGTTTTTGTTTGTTCTCCGCTATGTTTCTCTTTGCGAGCGGCAGCTTTTTTCTTTGCACGAGCGCTGCGAGCAGCTGTCAAAGCCTTTTCGCCACGCGATGATTTATCATGCTTTTTTTTGTCTCGCGATTTATCCTCTTTTTTCTTACGACCCGGCTTTTCAAGCTTATGAGGGATAACATTATTCACTGCTTGACGAAAGGTGACAGTCTGACCAAGGTCATCCTCTCCGGGGCGCTGTAGTCGAGGGTCAACAAGCAAAAAGTCAAGCTGTTTCTTTTCGAGATTGGCATTTGCGACTCTTACTCTTACGCGATCGCCAAGGCGATAAACTGTTCCACGACGACGGCCGCGAATACAATAGTTTTTCTCATCGTAATCATAATAATCATCCGCCAAATCGCGCATCGGCACGAGTCCTTCGCAATGATTCTCATCAAGTTCGACATAGATTCCCCACTCTGTCACGCCGGAAATCATGCCGTCAAATTCCTCACTAATATGGTCTTGCATATATTCGACCTGCTTATACTTTATAGAAGCTCGTTCGGCGCTCGACGCCAACTGCTCCATATCTGAGGAATGTTTACATTCATCTTCCAACTTGACCGGGTCAACGCTTCGACCTCCTTTGAGGTAACGTTCCAAAAGGCGATGAACCATCATGTCGGGATAACGACGAATCGGAGAGGTGAAATGGGTATAATAATCAAAGCCAAGTCCGTAGTGACCAACATTTTCGGTCGTATAGACGGCCTTTGCCATTGTACGAATTGCCAACACTGATAGGAAGTTCTCTTCTCCTTTTCCCTTGAGATCTTTCAACATCTTGTTAAGAGAACGATTGATTTCGGAAGAGCTTCCCGATGTCTTCAATTTATATCCGAAGGCAGCAGCAATTGTTGCAAGATCGCTGAGACGTGTTTGATCAGGCACGTCATGAATTCGGTAAACAAACGGCTTCGCCTTACGTCGCCCACTCGGTTTGCCGATAGTCGTTGCTACGGTCTTATTCGCAAGGAGCATAAACTCCTCGATAAGTTTATTTGCGTCTTTCGACTCTTTAAAATATACACCAATAGGATGGCCCTTTTCGTCGAGGTTAAACTTAACCTCTTCGCGATCGAAATCAACAGAGCCATTTTCAAATCGTTTGGCACGCAATTCTTTCGCCAATCTATCGAGGGTCAAAATTTCTTCTACATAGTCGCCTTGACCGGTCTCAATACGTTCTTGAGCTTCCTCATAGGTAAAACGGCGATTACTCTCAATAACCGTGCGACCAATTCGTGCGTTAATAATCTCGGCGTTATCATCAAGCTCAAACACACATGAAAAGGCGAGTTTCTCTTCGTTGGGGCGCAATGAACAGATGCCGTTGCAAAGATGCTCCGGCAACATCGGGATAGTGCGGTCAACTAAATAGATCGAAGTTGCTCTTTGTTTTGCCTCTCTATCAATAACCGAATTCGGAGTAACATAATGGGTTACGTCGGCAATGTGCACACCAACTTCCCAATTACCATTTTCAAGTTTACGAATAGAGAGAGCATCGTCGAAGTCTTTCGCATCTTTGGGGTCAATCGTAAATGTTGTGACCTTTCGGAAATCTTCGCGACGGGCTATCTCCTCTTCAGTTATATCCCCTCCGATTTTGTCGGCTGCTTTCTCTACATTTGAGGGATATTTATACGGCAACCCGAATTCAGCAAGAATAGCATGCATTTCTGCTTGATTCTCACCAGCCTTACCGAGGATATCGAGCACTTCTCCGCGAGGGTTCTTTGCATCTTCCGGCCAATCTGTGATTTGCACGACTGCTTTATCTCCGGTCTTGCCTCCCTTAAGTTTTGCCTTCGGGATAAAGATATCGCAAGCGAGGAACTTCGAATCGGTCTTCATAAACGCCATCGTTTTATCGACCTCAAGCGTTCCGATAAAGGTTTGCTCTTTTTTCTCGATAATCTCTATCACTTCTGCTTCCGGCTCTTGACCTCTGCGACGAGCTGCAATATGGATTTTCACACGATCGCCATTGAGAGCATGCAACGAATTGCGCTCGGCAATAAAGATTGCTTCAGAATCTTCATCCGTAATAACTGAATTCTTTCCGTTTGAACGGCGCACGAATGTTCCGACGGCAACGCTTGTGCGTTCAGGGGCTTTATATTTTCCCTTCTCTACTTCAACAATCTCTCCGTCAAAAGCCATCTCTGCCAATAGCAACGCTACTGACCGCTGGTTGATAGGAGTCTTGGCGCCGACAGCCGCCGACACCTGCTTATAGTTGAATGTATTGTTGCCTTGCTTCCACAAAAAGTCTTCAACCTTCCTGCGGAGTTGTTGCTGTGCAGATGCTTTTGATCCTTTACGAGGCATAATCAGAGAGTTCGGTTTATATTCGGTTTGTAAACACAACGCTTAACATCGCGAGAATGTTAAGCGTTATATATGAGGTCTGCCTATTAGGCGTCAATATTAGCGTAGTTTGCGTTTGCTTCGATAAACTCGCGTCTCGGCCCAACATCTTCACCCATAAGCATAGAGAAGATACGGTCGGCTTCAGCCGCGTCAGATATATGAACTTGCTTCAAGAGTCGATGTTCGGGCGACATTGTGGTATCGCGCAACTCTTGATCGCTCATCTCTCCAAGACCTTTGTAGCGTTGAACCTTCACTTGCGGACCGTATTGATCAATGAACGCTTGACGCTGTTGGTCGGTCCAGCAATACTCTTCAATCTTACCCTTCGAGCATTTATACAAAGGCGGAGTTGCGATATAGAGGTAGCCTTGTTCGATAATCGGGCGCATGCGACGGAAGAAGAGAGTCATCAACAACGTTGCAATGTGAGAACCGTCAACATCGGCATCGGTCATAATGATAACCTTGTGGTAAGCAAGTTTTGAAAGGTTTGCTTCTTTAGGGTCATTCTCCGTACCGATTGTAACGCGAAGCGCACGGAAGATATTTGTAATCTGCTCAGAGTCGAACACTTTATGTTCCATCGCCTTCTCTACATTCAAGACTTTACCACGAAGGGGAAGGATTGCTTGATAGCGACGGTCACGTCCGCTCTTTGCAGTACCGCCTGCAGAGTCTCCCTCGACTAGGAAGATTTCACATTCTTCAGCTGTGCGACTTGAGCAGTCTGCCAATTTACCGGGAAGACCGCCTCCACATAGAGGAGATTTACGCTGAATCTTTGTTCTCGCATCGTAAGCAGCTTTACGTGCTTGAGCTGCAAGAATCACCTTACTAACAATTGTCTTTGCCTCAGAGGGGTGCTCTTCAAGATAAATGCCAAGAGCCTCAGAAACAGCGCCAGCGACCGCACCGGCAACTTCAGAGTTACCAAGTTTGGTTTTTGTCTGACCTTCAAACTGCGGCTCCATTACTTTAACAGAAACTACAGCAGTCAAGCCTTCACGGAAGTCATCGCTTGAGATGTCAACCTTGCTCTTCTCGAGAAGTTTGTTATCTTCGGCGTATTTCTTCAAAGTAGTTGTCAAACCGCGACGGAAACCGGTCAAGTGTGTACCGCCCTCAATCGTGTTGATATTGTTAACGAATGAATATACATTCTCGTTAAAAGTCGTATTGTAAGTCAATGCAACTTCTACAGGCACACCTTGACGCTCGGTATTCAAATGAATAACGTCGGGTATCAGAGGTTCTTTCGACGAGTCGATATATTGAACGAACTCGCTCAAACCATTCGCAGAGTAGAACACTTCGCGACGAGGATTACCCTCTTCATCAAGCTGACGTTTATCGGTAATTGACAAAGTAATGCCGGCATTCAAGAAGGCAAGGTCACGGAGACGTTTGGCGAGCGTATCATAGCTATATTCAGTCACCGTAAAGATTGAAGAGTCGGGAAGGAATGTTACCGATGTTCCATGCTCTTCTGTTTCTCCAATCACACGCAATTCGCTCGTGGGTTTACCTACAGAATACTCTTGCATATAAACCTTACCGTCACGGCGAACTTCTGCGCGAAGATAAGACGAAAGCGCATTAACACAGCTAACACCTACGCCATGGAGACCGCCGGAAACTTTGTAGGAGCCTTTATCAAACTTACCGCCGGCGTGGAGCACTGTAAGAACAACCTCAAGAGCACTCTTATGCTCTTTCTCGTGCATATCAACCGGAATACCGCGACCATTATCGACCACAGTAATCGAATTATTTTCGTTGATAAAAACCTCAATATGAGTACAAAAACCGGCAAGAGCCTCATCAATCGAGTTATCGACCACTTCATATACGAGATGATGAAGACCTTTCTCGCTAATATCGCCGATATACATCGCCGGACGTTTGCGCACAGCCTCCAGGCCTTCGAGCACCTGAATATTACTTGCGCTATATTCTTGATTGTTCTTCTCCTCAACGGAGTCTGAAATATTATCCAAATCGAAAAGATTGTCTGACATAAATTGCTAAGCTATTGAAAATCAACGCATCTTCCTTTTTACTCCGCTACACTGCGGTTCAAGGATTTACGTTACAAAATTACGCAAAAATCCTCAAACAGACAAACTTTTAACAGACTATTTTCAGCTATATAGAACGTTGTTTTTCAGACGTTCCGCATCTACTTTTGATTTCTATTTCAAATGAGTAAAAATCTCAGAATAGATCAAATCCGTAGCTCCCAGATTGTCGCGTATATACTTGCCGGCGACAGCTCCGGCCTCTTTTAACGCTGTAGGTGAAGACACCAAAACATCAATCGTTGAATCAAATTCAGCCTTATCTGAAACCGAGAAGCCTCCTCCACACGAAATCAAATCGGATGCTTCTTTGAATTTAGCGTGATTCGGACCGAAAATAACTGGCATTCCATAAACAGCCGCTTCATTCAAGTTATGTATTCCGGCTCCAAAGCCGCCTCCTATATATGCAATATCAGCATAGCGATAAAGAGTCGACAATTTACCAAATGAATCAACTATAATACCCCGAACAGATGTAATAAACGATTTCAATTCGTCATTATCCGTTTTTCGAAGCTTTTTAACCACATCGACCCACTCTGATAACAAAACAACCTTACCGCCAACAAATCGATTGCGCAATGCCTCAAGACGAGTTTCATTAAACTCATGTGGAGCAATTATAAACGCCACCTCTGAATGAGAATTCAACCAAGGAACATAGATATCCTCATCCGCCCCCCACGAGCTTCCGGCAATAAAGCGCAGCTTTGCATTTTCTGCAAATCCCGGAAAACCTGGAATATCAACGGTTGAGCGCATCACATCGGTAACTCGGTCGAAACGCGTATCGCCGGCAACTGTCACATTCTCAACACCTATCACCTTCAACATTCTTCGCGAACGTTCATCTTGAACATACAGGCGATCGAAGCAATAAAGCATCTTACGGAACATGCCACCGATATTTCGGAAGAATCGCTGTCCGGGACGGAATATTGATGAAATCAAATATGTCGGAATACCGCGCTTATGCAACTCCTCAAGATAATTTCCCCAAAACTCATACTTGATGAAGATTGCCATTGATGGGCGCGCTATATCAAGGAATCGGCGCACGCGCTTAGGTGTATCAAAGGGTAGATAGACAACTGCGTCGGCGAATTGATAATTCTTTCTCACCTCGTAACCCGACGGGGAGAAAAAGCTGAGCAATATCGTCACATCCGGGTGCTCTCGTTTTAAGCGCTCTATCATAGGGCGCCCCTGTTCAAACTCTCCGAGTGAGGATGCATGAAACCATATTGCACCCGGCTTATCAGCGAGCTTACGACGCAACAATGCGGGGGTTTGATGTTGCCCCCGCAACATTGTGCGCACTTTACGGCTCCGCAACGAAACTACCTGCGCGACAGCTCCGTACAACGACATAGCGGTATTATAGAGCAGATTCACTCTTATGCGTATTTCGTTCGGTCTCTTTCAAATATCAGATCACTGAGTAACAATCAAGCCATTAAGCTTGAGGCACTTCAATCGTAGCTAGAGCTTTACGCAAACGAGCTACGGTTTCCGAGCAACCGAGCAATTCGGTTATATCAAACATATGAGGACCCTTACATTGACCTACTACAGCCAATCGGAAGGCATTCATAACATTGCCCATATGATAGCCATTATCAGTAATCCAACCGAGCACGATGGGCTCAGCTGCGGCTGAAGAGAAATCTTCAAGACCTTCAAGGACTCCGATAAGTTGCTCCATGATCGAAGGAGTATCTTCTTTCCATCGCTTGCGAACATCTTTTTCAGCATATGTTTCAGGCGCTTTGAAGAAGAAAGAACCCTGCTCCCAAAGGTCAGGCAAGAGATCTGCTCGACCCTTAACCATATCAAGGGCTTTAGCGGTATATTCCGCAGAGAAGCTATCGGCATCGACTCCGTTTTCAGCAAGAATCGGGCGGAACATCTGCGCCAACTCTTCGCCGGGAGTTGTCATTAGATACTCATGATTAAACCATTTTCCCTTTTCAAACGCGAAACGAGCACCAGACTTTGAACAGTGTGCGAATGAGAATTTTTCAATCAACTCATTCATCGACATAACTTCTTTGTCGTCACCGGGATTCCATCCGAGTAATGCGAGGAAGTTTACCAACGCTTCGGGGAGGTATCCCTTTTCGCGGAAACCTGAAGATGTTTCGCCGCTCTTTGGGTCATGCCATTCTAGCGGGAACACAGGGAATCCGAGTCGGTCGCCATCGCGTTTTGAAAGTTTTCCCTTTCCATCAGGCTTAAGCAACAAGGGGAGATGCACGAATTGAGGCATTGTATCACTCCAGCCGAATGCTTCATAAAGAAGCACATGCAAAGGAGCTGAAGGCAACCATTCTTCACCACGAATTACATGACTAACTTCCATCAAATGGTCGTCAACGATATTAGCCAAGTGATAAGTCGGCAGATCATCAGCACTCTTATAGAGCACCTTATCATCGAGGATATTTGAATTGATAATAACCTCACCGCGTATAAGGTCATTAACCTTCACATCGCGACCCGGTTCTATCAAGAATCTTACTACATAAGGAGTACCTTCCGCTATAAGGCGCTCAACTTCCTCTTTAGGAAGCGCAAGCGAGTTGCGCATCTCCATGCGAGTTGATGCATCGTATTGGAAGTTCGCTTTTTCTGCGCGAGCCTTTTCAAGCTCTTGAGGGGTATCAAATGCGTAATAGGCCTTACCTGCGTCAAGAAGCTTACCAACATATTCGCGATAAATATCGCGACGTTCGCTCTGCTTATAGGGGCCGTATGCTCCACCCTCTTTCACGCCTTCATCAATTCCGATTCCGAGCCATTTCAAGGATTCATTGATATAGTCCTCAGCGCCCGGAACAAAACGTTGCGAGTCGGTATCTTCAATTCGGAGAATCATGTCGCCACCGTTTTGGCGAGCATAAAGATAATTATATAAGGCGGTACGAACACCTCCAATATGCAAAGGGCCCGTCGGCGACGGAGCGAAACGTACCCTGACTTTTCTCTGTGTCATTCGGATTTAGGTCTTTTACGGCAAGCTTTATAAGCCGTCTGATTTTGAGCGCAAAATTAGCGAATTTTTCTTAAATATCCTAAATTAAGCAGATTTTTCAAATATCTGTTAAGCATAAAAAAATCGTGCTGACCGGCTAATATTGATTATCAGTCTGTCAGCACGATTATTATAGTCTTAATCCTTACTTATAAATAAAGCGTCGGATTGAATGTTTAGGCGTCTTTTCAAACTCATCGGTATGGATTTCGATTTCCGATACACGAGCATATGCCGGCAAGGCCTTATTCAGTTCGGGCAACAACGCTGAGACTTGAGAATTGGCGTCTTCCTCGGTCAACCCTTCTTTTCGCGCGGTATCATAGTCGGGATGAACCAACGCAACGAGTTTACCGTTACGCTCAACAACAATACTTTCGCCAACCAACGGGAGGTCATTGAGCACAATCTCAACCTCTTCGGGATAAATATTCTGGCCTGATGGTCCGAGGATCATATTCTTCGCACGACCTCGAATATAGAGGAACCCATCATCATCCATCGTACAGATATCTCCTGTGTTCAACCATCCATCTTCAGAAATTGCTTCACGAGTAGCCTCATCATTTCTGAAATATCCCTTCATCACATGCGGGCCTTTCAAATAGAGAACTCCCGGCTGTTTCTTAGGATCGGGAGAATCGATACGTGCAATCATGCCATCGACGATTCTACCGCATGAATGGAGTCGTTGACTTCCCCACCACTCATAAGTAATAAGGGGCGCACATTCTGTCATACCATAACCGACAGTGAAGGGGAATTTAATCTTGCGCAAGAATTCCTCAACATCAGCCGTCAACGGTGCGCCACCAAGAATGAGCTGTTGCAGATTTCCACCAAAAGCTTCGAGCAATTGCTTTTTAACCTTGTCAAAAACAACGCGACGAATTCCCGGGATAGCGGTCATTGAGCGCATAGATGCTTTTTTCATAATCGGGAATACCTTTCCGCGAACAATCTTTTCGATTACCAACGGCACGGTAATGACAACCTTCGGTTTCACCTGAGCAAATGCATCGAGCAAAATTTTAGGCGACGGAACACGACCAAGGAATGTGATATGAGCCCCACGACAAACCGGGAATAAGAACTCAAACACCAAACCATACATATGGGCCAACGGGAGCATGCTCAGCATACCCTCTCCGGGCAATAAGAAGTTGATATTTTTCAGTGCAAAGCTGATATTACTCCAAAGGTTACCATAAGTAATCATAACCCCCTTGGAGTTTCCGGTCGAGCCTGAAGTATAGTTAATTAACGCGAGGTCTGTAGCCAAGCGCGTAGCATAACGCATATCAGACGCTGTATATCCCGATGGATATAGACGACGGAACATCAAATCAAGACCTTCAATTGCGGTCTTCAACTTATCTTCTCGCTCAAACGCAACAGATAAGTCATTCAACAATACAACACCTTCAACCTTAGGCATCTGCTCCATATCGAGGTTGTCAGCAATAGCCTTCTCGGTGAACAACAATTTGGCGTCTGCATGAGTTACAAGATGGACAATATTGCCCGGTTGAAATTCATGAAGCAATGGCACTACAACTGCGCCATAAGTCAAAGCCCCAAGAAATGTAGCAGCCCAATCGGCTGAATTCTTAGCACAAAGGGCAATTCTATCGCCGGGCTTGATTCCTACTGCACGATAAAGAAGATGTGTACGGGCGATTCTTGCTGCGAGTTCACCAAAAGTGATTGTTTTCCCCTGGAAATCAGACAGCGCATCGCTATTCCAATTGTCTGAGATGCTTTTTGATATTGCATCAATAAGGCGATCGTTCATCTTTTTAACAAGTTTTTTCGTTATGTATATGAGAACATAACATTTTTTTTCCTTACTTTGTCGGAGAGAATAATTCGGACAAAGCCCTTCGGTAGACTTCAAACTTCACGTATGTGAAATATTAAAAGTTGCACAAACGGGCAAAATCCGTGCAAAATTAAGAAAAATTTACCAAATCTACACTATAATGAACTGCAAATATCTATCATTGCTAGGAGTTGCCCTACTGACAGCATGCTCCGGAATACAGCAAAGCGACAACTATACCGTATCGGTTGCGCTCCCCGAACCGACCAATGGAAAGACTGCGTTCCTCGTTAACTACGACAACGGCGATAAAATCGACTCCACCTTGATTGACAAGGGTCTAGCTCTTTTTAAAGGCTCTGTTGAGCAACCCACACTTGCAAGAATTATTGTCGAGGGCAAGCGCTTCGGCAACGTAATTCTTGAATCGGGCGACATCTCAGTGCAACAAGGTGGGAATATTGTCGGAGGCAAACTCAACACTTCTCTTGACGAAGCAATGACCGGCATCGAATTATTCCAAGAAAAAGCATCAAAACTTCCCCAAGACTCAACATTCACCGCTAGTATGGAGTCTCTCGAAGCTGAATACAATAGATATATCGATTCGGTTATCGACGCCAATGCCGCCAACCCTATCGGATATATGTTCTTCCTCCAGCAAGCATACGAATATGATTTGCCCGCATTGACAGCTGCCCTTGAGAAGTACCCCGCGATGAAAGATTATCAACGCGTTAACAATCTCATCTCGGCTCTCGAGCAAAAACAAAAGACTCAACCGGGCAACAAGTTTATCGACTTCACAATTACCAACGATTCAATATCGCAAAGCCTCTCTGACTATGCCGGCAAAGGTCGTTATACATTGGTCGATTTCTGGGCAAGTTGGTGTGGACCATGCATCCGCGAGACTCGCGTATTGAAAGCTATTCGCGAAGAGTTTAAAGATAAACCGCTCGACATCCTCGGGGTTGCCGTTTGGGACGAACCGGCAAACACTCTCGACGCAATTGAGCGCCACGAACTCCCTTGGCCGCAAATCATCAACGCCCAGACTGTGCCGACCGATCTTTACGGCATCTCCGGAATTCCTTGTATCATCTTAATCGGACCTGACGGAACAATCATTTCTCGCGATCTCCAAGGTGACGAACTCGTAGAATCTGTTCGTAAAGCCCTAAACACCCCTACCGAATAAAGCCTTACATATTAATATATACCCCGGATTAAACATCACGTTTCAATCCGGGGTATTTTATTTTTCATCTTCCTATCTCATTTTACTATCTTCGGTTCAAAAGCCGAGCTACAATTTTAGGCGAAACCAACACAAACAATACAATTCCTATTACATCTGCAAAGAAGTCAAAGATGTCACCTCCCCTGCCAAGCGCCATGAATGTTTGTAAAAGTTCAATACTCCCACCAAAAGCTACGACAGATAGTAAAATTAATAATTTCTCACACCTTATATAATGCAACCTTTTATCTTTCCTACGCAGTCGCCATAACGCTCTATCAAAAAACAATGCAAAAGCCATACCACCAAACATAAGAGCGTGAACAACTTTGTCGCAATGTGGGAAAAACGACATCTCTGTTTCAGGCAGAGGATGAGGCGCTAGCGTCAACCATAAAATAGCAATAAAAACTGCTGACGAAAAGTTCCCGGGATATAGGCGCGTCAAGTAATTATGCAACATAATAATTTATAACAATTCAGAGCTACAAAGTTAAGAATTAATCACATAAATACCAACAAGTTGCATCTCGATTTGTTGCAAAAAACAATGTCAAAAAACATATAATTTTTATCAACGCAATCGCCTTATTTTCAATCGAAAATTTTTATATTTGCCACAGACACCATTACACCGAATATTCACCGAAAAAACCTACTACCATGATTATCGGAGTACCTAAAGAAATCAAAAACAACGAGAACCGTATAGCAGTAACCCCATCCGGAGTTCGCGAACTCGTTTGCCACGGCCACAAAGTCTATGTGCAACACACCGCAGGAGAGGGATCTGGTTTTTCCGACGAATTATATATTAAAGCCGGTGGAGAAATCCTCCCTAAAATCGAGGATATATATGCTATCGCTGAGATGATAATAAAGGTAAAGGAGCCAATAAAGCAAGAGTACCCCCTCATCCGTCGCGATCAAGTAGTATTCACCTATTTCCATTTCGCCTCAGACCGCGAGCTAACCGAGGCTATGATTCGTTCGGGCGCCGTCTGCATCGCCTATGAAACCGTAGAATTACCCGACGGTCAACTGCCATTACTCATACCAATGAGTGAAGTTGCCGGACGAATGTCAATACAAGAGGGCGCTCGTTTCCTCGAGAAATCACAGGGAGGCAGAGGCGTACTACTCGGAGGCGTTCCTGGAGTGAAACCTGCAAAAGTATTAATTCTCGGCGCCGGAGTTGTCGGCCGTAATGCCGCGTTAATGGCATCCGGTTTGGGCGCCGACGTAACAATTACAGACATCTCACTACCCACCCTTCGCCATATTGCCGAAGTAATGCCAAAGAATGTAAAGACACTATATTCTTCGCGCCACAATATCGAAGCTGAATTGCCCGATACAGACCTTGTTGTCGGCTCGGTATTAATTCCCGGAGCAAAAGCCCCCAAACTCATCACTCGCGAAATGCTAAAAAAATTGCAACCCGGCTCACTGCTTGTCGACGTTGCTATCGACCAAGGCGGGTGCTTCGAAACCTCGACCCCAACAACTCATTCAAATCCGACCTACACTATCGACGGCATACTCCATTACGCCGTAGCCAACATTCCAGGGGCCGTGCCTCGCACATCAACCTTAGCGCTCACTAACGCAACCCTTCCTTACGCTATTCGATTGGCAGACAAAGGTTGGCGCGAAGCATGCAGAGCCGACAAAGCCCTCGCCCTCGGCGTCAACATCGTCGCCGGGAAGGTCGTCTTCCCAGCCGTCGCCGAAGCGTGGAATTTACCTTGCCACGAATTAGTCCTATAACCAGACAAATAACGATTTAATTTCTGCTTAGAGATTTTTCTTTTTTCGTCGCAAAAAACAGCTCACCCGTCGGCATTTTTTGCATTTTTAGGAGATTTTTCTCCAAAATCAGAAAGAATTAGAAATAAATCCGTATATTTGCGAAAACATAAAACAAAATCAAATTCATACCCGACTGACAATGAAGCAATCCAATATTGACTGGTCGTCTCTTGGTTTCGGCTATGTGCCAACCGATTATAATGTACGTTGCTACTATCGCGACGGGAAATGGGGCGAAATTGAGGTTTCCTCATCGGAGACAATTGAAATGCACATTGCTGCTACGGCGCTCCACTACGGACAAGAAATCTTTGAAGGCCTAAAAGCATTCCGTGGCAAAGATGGCAAAGTCAGGGTATTCCGTCCCGAAGAAAACGCGCGACGCATCCGCGAATCAGCGCGCGGAATCAAGATGGCCGAAATCCCGGAAGAACTATTCCTTGAAATGACCCGCAAAGTTATCGCTCTTAACGAACGATTCATCCCCCCATATGGTAGCGGAGCATCACTCTATATCCGCCCCTTTGAAATCGGCATGAGCGCCCAAGTCGGAGTAAAACCCGCTCGCGAATATTGCTTCATCATGCTTGTAACCCCTGTAGGTCCATACTTCAAAGAAGGTTTCAAGCCCACCAATATTTGCATCATGCGCGAATATGACCGCGTAGCTCCCCGTGGCACCGGTCGTTGGAAAGTCGGTGGCAACTATGCAGCCAGCCTCGGCGCAGGCGAACGTGCCCATGAACTCGGCTATTCAGCAGTGCTCTATCTCGACCCCAAAGAGAAAAAATATCTCGACGAATGCGGGCCTGCCAACTTCTACGCCATTAAAGACGGCAAATATATCACCCCAGCGTCAGACTCAATCCTCCCCTCTATCACAAACGAATCGTTGATGCAATTGGCAAAGGATTTTGGAATCGAAGTAGAACGTCGCCATATCACCGTTGACGAAATCCCCGATTTCGAAGAAGCTGCCGCTTGCGGTACAGCCGCCGTCACATCTCCCGTCGGAGAAATCCACGACATTGACAACAACGTCAAATATATCATCGCCAAAGATGGCAAACCTGGCCCAATTACAACTCGCTTCTACGAAACCCTTAGCGCAATCCGCTTAGGCGAAATCGAAGACGTTCACGGATGGAACATGGTGCTTGACATCTAATCGTCGTTAACAAAACCGGAAATGCTCGACTATCAAAGAATAATCGACAAATATTATCCCGAAGGGTCTCCCCTTCGGGATATATATTTACATCACTGCCGACAAGTCGCCGACAAAGCGCTCGCTATAGCAGACAAATTAGAGGAGTTTGGCGCTCATAACAACGGCTTCCCCTCAAAAGATGAAATTGAAGCCGCTGCTATGCTACACGACATCGGCATATTCCTCTGCAACGCTCCCGCAATTGAGTGTCACGGAGAAGAACCATACATACGCCATGGGCTACTAGGCGCCGATCTGCTTCGTCAAGAAGGCATACCCGAAGCCATCGCCCGAGTAGCCGAACGACATACCGGCTCTGGACTTTCACGCGAAGAAATCATCGCCGATGATCTTCCCTTGCCGCTTGACAGATGCTATATGCCGGAAAGTCAACTCGAACGACTAATCTGCTATGCCGACAAATTCTTCTCAAAATCGGGAGATATGCTTGAAAAGCCCTACACAAAAGTATTGGTATCAATGACGAAATTCGGACCCGAATCGTTCGCTCGCTTTAGAGATTTACACCAACAATTTGGAGTCTGAGAAACGTTAATTAATCATAATATTTAATTCAACCCTCTTTCCGCGCCCTTTTGCAACTTTTAAGAGCGCGGATTTTTCATTATTAATGCGTAAATTTGCAGTGAATAGTATCGCGGCAAAATTACCGCGTCTGATACCATCCCTCTCCTGTCAAATACGGCGTCCATTAATGGAATCCGCCCCTAAAATTGCGGGCAATCTCACTCTCCGCAGCGCGGCTATATTCTCTCTCTACCGACCAAGCCCCTGCCATACCAGATTCGACGCCAAACTTATAGGGAAGAACGCTCCCGACCTGCTCAACACGGCCGACAGCCCTTTCCTTTTAGCTTCGCTAATAAAAAAACTATATAATGACAGGTAAATGGAATTATTTACCCCTGACACAAGAAGAACAGCGCATCGAGACGGAGCTTGCAAAACGCTACGCCTCGGTCCCTCCTGTGAGCCAGTTGCTGGTCGAGCGAGGAATTACTTCAGAGGAAGAAGCTGAGCGCTTTTTCCATCCTCAGCTGAAGCACCTCCACGACCCGTTTCTGATGCCCGACATGGATAAAGCTGTAGAAAGGCTTAACCGTGCCATGGGGTCTAAGGAGAAGATAATGGTCTACGGCGACTATGACGTCGATGGCACAACCGCCGTCGCGCTAGTCTATAAGTATCTCCAGAATTTCTACTCCAATATCGATTACTTTATTCCGACCCGCTACGAGGAAGGGTACGGAATCTCGTCTGAAACCATCGACGAATTTGCCGATGCGGGTGTCAAACTCGTCATCATCCTCGACTGCGGCATTAAAGCTAACGAAGAAATCGCTCATGCCAAAGAACACGGCATTGATTTCATTATCTGCGACCACCACGTGCCCGACGAAGAGCTTCCAGGAGCAGTCGCAATCCTAAATCCGAAGATGGAAGGCTCGACCTATCCATGCCCCCATCTCTCAGGTTGCGGAGTCGGATATAAATTGATGCAAGCATTCGCCCTCAGCAATGGCATTCCACAAAACGACCTCGAAGGGATGCTCGACTTGGTTGCTGTTTCTATCGCTGCCGACATCGTGCCGATGGTTGACGAAAACCGCATTATGACCTACTGGGGTCTGCGTCGCCTCAACTCAAACCCCAATATGGGATTGAGAGCAATAATCCGCATATGCGGATTGTCAAACAAAGAGATTACAATCTCTGACGTAATCTTCAAAATCGGGCCTCGCATCAATGCCTCCGGACGTATGCAAAGCGGACGAGAAGCTGTCGACCTATTGGTCAGTCGCGACATAGCTGACGCCTCTCAGCGCGCACGAAATATCGACCAATACAACAAAGACCGCAAAGAGCTCGACAAACGAATTACCGAGGAAGCTAACGCTATTCTCTCACAACGAATCGAAGCCGGAAGCAACAAAAAATCTATCGTCATCTTCAATAAAGATTGGCACAAAGGTATTATCGGTATCGTTGCATCGCGTCTAACCGAACTTTATTATAAACCATCTGTCGTACTTACCCTATCAAACGGACTCGCGACCGGGTCATCTCGTTCTGTTCAAGGGTTCGACATATATAGCGCAGTTGACTCAACACGCGACCTGCTCGAAAATTTTGGCGGCCATACCTACGCCGTCGGACTATCACTCAAAGAGGAAAACATCCCCGAGTTTACTCGCCGATTTGAAGAATATGTCGCAGCAAACATTCTCCCGTCACAGCTAAAGCCAACATTCGAAATTGATGCTCTTCTGACATTCTCAGAAATAACCCCAGAGTTTATCGCAACATTACGGAGATTCAATCCCTTCGGTCCGGGCAACCATAAACCGGTTTTCTGCACTCGAAACGTAATGGATTTCGGCACATCAAAGCTCGTCGGTAGACAACTCGAACATATAAAGCTCGAACTTGTTGACGACACTTCAGGGAAAGTCTTTAACGGCATCGCGTTTAACAAAGCCCATATCTTCGACGCTATTCATTCCGGCAAACGATTCAACATTTGCTACACAATCGAAGATAACAAACACCAATCGGCGAAAAACGCAATACAACTACAAGTAAAAGAAATCGAAATAATATAAACAAACAGCTCATACTCGGTCGAGTATGAGCTGTTTGTTTACAATATCTTGTCGCAAATCTGCTTTAAGCCTCATCAAGGTCAGCGACATCACGTTCAAGAATTGAAGCCGCCAACGAGTCGCCCGTCTGAACGATAGACACCAACGGATAAAGCTTACGCGCAACGTCATAGCTTTTGCAATCTTCAAGGCTATGCTGATTAACCCCCCACGAACCCATGTGCCAACGTATTGCCAACATCTCGGCATCGCTCAATTCGAGTCCGCTACACAACACAACGACAAGCGACTTTTCGCCATGACCCATAGGGAAATTCTTGTAACTAAGCTTATATCCCTCAGTATCCTCCCATTGTCCGAGCTGATTTTTGCGTTTCTTAATCGAACGAACATAGATATCCGCTTTACAAACATCATGAAGAAGAGCTGAGATAATAATACTATCGCGAGTAACTTCCTTTTCCAAGGATGGCTCGAGCGGTTTCATAGCCTCCCAAACAGCGAGAGCCGCTTTCGCAACATTAAGCGAATGAAGGGTCAACCCGCCCTCAACATTTAAATGATGATTAGCCGAAGCGGGCGCCTCAAAAAAGCCTAGACGCTCGATTTCCTCTATAACATAATCTACCCCTTCACGTTGAGTAGATTTCAGCAGTTCTATAAATTCCGCTTTCGCGGCTTCTTTATCTACCTTCATATTTATTATTACAGTTTTTACAATTATAACACGACATCACTCCATATTACCATCTCAGAGAAATTGCTACCGACTCCATCTTACCGGGAATCGGTGGGGTAACTTTCGCCACCTTAACGTAGCCGCCGGTTACTGCAGGATAATCGCTCTTGATACGCTCTTTTAATCTAAGCACTACATTTTCAAGCAACGCCGAGGGAATAGCCATCACTTCAGAAATAGTTTTCACCACCATTGAATAGTCGAGAGCATAAGCAACATCATCAGTAACAGCCGCTTGTTCCATATCATAATCCAGAGCAACCGAGACCTCAAAAAGATTTCCGACCATACGCTCTTGCGACGCGACCCCATGATAACAATGTAATCTCAACTTCTCTATTTCGACTGTTCCTTTCAACATTATTAATAACTTTTGTGACGACGTGATTTTTCAGAGACAAAGTTAGTGAATTTAGGCGAAATCCTTCCTCGAAATAGAGTGAAAATTCGTAACTTTGTTGCTACGTTTCCAATCAATCTCCATCCCCTCTCTTTGCTCTTTTTCACTTTCATCTTTCATCATAGCCCTCGATGTATTTCGCTTTCAACAACATATTACCCATTGTTTGGATTTGCCTCGGTATTGCTATTATTGCAATACTTTATCTCCTAACATTCTATCGTAGTTTCACCCGCCTTCGCGCTCCGAAAAACCAGCCGGAAGCAACCGATAACGAGCTTCCCGGCGTATCTGTAATCATTTACGCTCGCGACAACGCCTCTGATTTGCGAGCTATGTTGCCCGAGATTCTCAACCAAGATTACCCAGTAGAGAAAATGGAAGTAATTGTTGTCAACGACGGCTCGGTTGAAGAAGTCACAGATGTCGTAAACTATCTCGGCCAAAAACATCCCAATCTATATATCACCTTCGTACCTAACGAAGCTCATAACCTTAGCCGCAAAAAATTGGCAATATTACTCGGCATTAAAGCAGCGAAAAAAGAAATCGTCATATTGACAACCGCTGAATGTCGCCCCGCGTCTAATCGTTGGTTACGTCTCATCGCTACCCCATTTACCGCCACAGGTGGCTCTCACGATATCGTGCTCGGGCGAGCTGTTATAAATAATCTGCCTAACGCGATGTTGCGTTTCGACGAGGCTGCGAGATTAACAACTTGGATTTCAAAAGCTCTGCACGGTCGTCCCTACCGCGGAACCGGCTTTAATCTCGCTTATCGTCGCGATATTTTCTTTAATGCGAAAGGTTTCTCTCGCTCACTCATTTTACAGCACGGCGACGATGACGTATTCATCAATCAGATAACAACTCGCAGTAATACAGCTGTTGTCTTATCAAAAGACGCGTTAATGACTGCCAACTTTATGCGCCCTAAAGCTGCGTATAACGACCTCCGTCTGAGACATTGCTTCACTCAACGTCTCCTTCCCAAAAGCGCTCAACGAATCATGGGGAGCGGCACTATCGCTTTATGGATTTGGCTAATCGCGACAGCTGTCGGCATCACATTTTCTTTGCCAAACTGGTTTCCGGCAACGTTGTTTATCGCAACAATACCTATGCTTTGGATTCCACTAACCATTAACTGGCTACGCACCGGACGCACTCTCGGCATCAAACTTTCCGCCCCTCTACTTTGGTGGGAGATGCTATGGCGATGGATTCCAAATTTACGTTGTAGAATCGCGTGCAATTCTCGCAACCGCCAAAATTTCACTTGGCATCATAAGAAATAATCCGTCATCACTCTGCCCCTCTCCTCCTCTAACCCGACCATGCTTTACACACCAACACGATATCTTCGTCTATTTGTTTCGCTATTTTTAACCGCCCTGCTACTCGTGTCTGGCGGTGACGATTTATATGCCAAAAAGAAAAAAAGCTCTAGCAAAGCGCGCACAACTAAGGTTAAAAAATCTCGTAAAGCAACAAAATCTCGCAAATCCGCAATTTCATCGCTACCGGTAGTTGTACTCGGCACGACCGGACCTATCAACGCCCCTGAGCCCTTCGTAACTCTCCCTCAAGTGAAAGATGCGCCCAACGGGCTCGACGGCAGAACAATAGCCCTTTGGCCCAGCCATGGCAAATATTTTTCAGGCTCATGGGTGTGGCAACGTCCGCGTCTATTCGGCACAGTCGAAGACCTATTATCTCGCTCTTTTGTCGACCCATACATTGTGCCAATGCTGGAAAATGCAGGCGCATATGTCATGATGCCGCGCGAACGCGACTTCTCTCATAAAGCTATCATTATTGATCATGATTGGAGTAGCGGCGACGGTCGGTTTGCTACAACTAATGGTCGCTTTCATTGGGAGGAAGAGCCCGACAGCACCGGCTTCGGTCACCACAACGGATTTCTTGTAGAAGGTGAGAATCCCTTCTTAATGGGTGCATCCGGAAAAATCGCAACAATTCACCCGGAAGATTCCGTAAACCAGTCAACCGCCGAATGGTATGGTACACCTTTGGAAGCGGGCAATCGAGCCGTTTATGTGTCTTACCAATCATACCCAAATAGCGCTACCGACGCCGTATATACGATTAACCATCTTGGAGGTTCATCAAAAGTAACCGTCAATCAACGCATGGGCGGAGGCACATGGGTATATATCGGCACATATCCTTTCCCTGATAAACCGGGAAAACTACCATTGGTTTCGCTCTCAAACATTTCAGCTGACGACGACGCTGTTGTGTCTGCCGATGCCGTAAAAATCGGTGGCGGAATGGGACAAGTGGCTCGTTCTCGCGACGCACTGATGCCCGGTGTCTCCGGATTTCCGGCGTTTCTTGAAGGCGCTCGATACTATATTCAAAGTGCAGGATTTCCGCAAGAGGTTTATAGCCCGAACAAGGGTGAGAATGACTATATGGACGACTATATGTCGCGAGCACTATGGGTTAATTGGCTTACCGGAGGTTCTGAAATGCTCCCCGACTCTCTCGGACTGAGGGTGCCTATCGATATGGTATTGGCGTTCCACACTGATGCCGGAATTAAGCCCGACTCAACAACTGTCGGCACCCTCGGCTTATATTCAACCGACGGAGGAAATCCGCTGGGCAACGGCACCTCGCGCTATGCCAATCGCGACCTTACTGCAGCAGTAACTACACAAGTTGTCAACGATATTCGCCAGCTCTACAATCCGAATTGGTCATCTCGAAACTACTTCGACCGTCGCTATTACGAAATCAGAGAAACAAAAGTGCCGGCAATGATTATTGAGCTTCTATCACACCAAAATTTTGAGGATATGAAGCATGCCCACGACCCCCATTTCCGTTTTATCGTCGGACGTGCCGTTTATAAAGGTATTCTCAGATTCCTCGCTGAAAGATATGACCAGCCATACACTGTGCAACCTCTTCCGGTTGAAGCATTTGCAATACTGCCTAATGGCAATGGTTCTTATACGCTGAAATGGGAACCGACTCTCGACCCGATTGAGCCATCGGCGAAACCTACATGCTATTTCATCTATGAAGCAACCGCTGAAAACAGCTATAGACCTATCGCAAAAACAACATCTACGGAGTGGACCACTCAAATTGACGATGATAAGATTCATGCATACTATGTCGTAGCCGGAAACGATGGAGGTATTTCATTCCCTTCTGAAATTCTTACGCTATACGACAACAATCATCGCATACCTTCGGTAGAAATCGTCAACGGTTATACTCGCATTTCTGCGCCGGAATGGACTGATGGCACCACTTTTGCCGGTTTCGACGTCAGCAATAACTACGGAGTGCCTGACAGACGCGACATACATTTCATCGGTCCGCAATATGACTTCGATCCAACATCTACGCTCGCCGGAGACGCTCTCGGATTCGGAGCATCAAGCGATACGGAAGCAACTAAAGCGCGCTACGGCAATTCGCGTGACTACACAATCGTTCATGGCGAAGCAATGAAAAAAGCAGGCAGAGGATTCGTATCATCATCACTGAAAGCGTTCGTTTCCGAGCAATCTACCCCTAAAGCTGTCGACCTCATCCTCGGGCTACAAAAATCAACCCGCAGAGCCGGTTCAAGCGAAATATATTTCCAAACATTTCCGAAAGCTTTGCGCGACCGGTTAACACAATATCGCAGTAATGGTGGAACTTTGCTCGTTTCAGGATCTCACCTCGCATCAGAAATTATTGAGGCAGACTCATTATCTCGCGACACAATTTCACTATTTGCAGCTGATATTTTAGGATATCGCCCATATATGGAGGGGGTTAATGACTCTCTTCCCAAAACACCGATTGCCACTCTTTCTTTGGAGGTTAAAGGATGTAACATAATAAGTGGGATGCCAATTCTCAGATCTGCGACGCTCTCCTCTTTCGCCAACAGCAATTGGGCGGGAGCGGGTAATCCACAAGCAATACTACCGGCAGATGATAACGGTTTGATTATCGCTCGTTATAGCGACACAAACAATCCGGCTGTCATCGCTGTTGAGGGAAAACGTAGCGGCAAAGCTTCAGCTGCGAATCATCAAGGCAGAACTGTTGTTGCATCATTTCCTCTCGAAGCTATAAATGAAAAAACAGTTAGAGAAGATTTCATCGCCGGAGCTATCAACTTCCTAATCGGGCCGGAAACTCCGCCTCAAGAAATCTCAGCGCCGACAACATCTCCGGTTGCCGATCCTCGAGACAAAAGACAAGAGACAAAGAAAAAAGATAAGAAAAAAGCAACTGCTAAACAGAAAAAGGAGAACTCTACCGCAAAAGTAACAACAACGGTCAAAGACAACAAAGCCGTTGTACCAAAACCGGTAAAGAAACAATCAAGCGGACCTAAAGCCGTGCCTCATCGCCGCAAATAGTCCACAACATCTCTTTGCTCTTTAATCTCAACATCTTTTTACCATGAATAAAGAGAATTTGAAAATAGTCTACGTTTCCCCGACGATAGCTACCCGACAACTGATAGACGTCATAAAAGAGACAGCCAAAGAGAATGAATACATACTCATTCGCCTTGACGGTTATGATATCAACCTCTCTCAAGAGGGTGAAAATAGATTGTTACAAATAGCCCGTGACAGCGATGCCACATGGCTTTATTGTGATTATCTGACTATTAACCCGGATAGCTCGCTCACTCAACATCCCCTCGCCCCATATCAATACGGCTCGGTTAGAGATGATTTCGACTTCGGTCCACAGATTCTCATTAATACTCATAAAGCAACCGCTATTATCGCAAATAATAGCATAGACTCTGTCGCCGAATCAAACTACAGCGGATTATACGCCCTTCGTCTGTATTTCGCTTCTAATCGTGAAACGCATCGAATCGTTCATCTGCCGGAATATATCTATATCAGTTCGGAGACCGACCGACGTCGCTCCGGAGAGAAGCAATTCGACTATGTCAATCCTCGCAACGCTGCCGTCCAAAAAGAACGCGAGAGAGTCTTTTCTGAGTATCTGCGAAAGATTAATGCATTACTTCAACCTATCGAACGCTTAATCGACCCCAACAATGGGTGTTTTGAGGTTGAAGCATCAGTCATCATTCCGGTCCGCAACCGAGCCAAAACAATTGCAGATGCGGTTGAATCAGCCTTATCTCAAGAGACAGACTTCCCATTTAATGTCATCGTTGTTGACAACTATTCTTCAGACGGCACTACCGAAATCATAGACCAAATAGCCTCAAGAGATAGCAGAGTCAAGCATTTAATTCCTACCCGCCACGACCTCGGGATTGGTGGCTGTTGGGATTATGCCGTTCGCGACTCAGCTTGCGGCAGGTTCGCAATTCAACTCGATAGCGACGACAAATATAAAGACCCGACGACATTGTCTAAGATCGTAGCATGTTTCCGCGATGAGCGTTGCGCAATGGTCATCGGCTCTTATGAGTTGACCGACTTTGACGGCAATCCAATTCCCCCGGGGCTTATCGACCATAAAGAATGGACTCCGAAGAATGGACACAATAATGCATTGCGCATCAATGGTTTGGGAGCTCCTCGTGCGTTCTACACACCTCTTCTTCGTGAAATAGGAGTACCAAATGTTAGCTATGGCGAAGATTACGCCCTCGGTCTGCGAATTTCTCGTGAATACCGCATAGGGCGCATCTATGAGTCGCTCTATCTCTGCCGTCGTTGGCAAGGAAATTCCGACTCAAATCTAAGCCAAGAGCGCATTAACGCAAACAACTTCTATAAAGATTGGTTACGAACAAACGAGCTATCTGCCCGTTTGGCATTAATCAAAAATAGCAACCACGACAACATATACTCTGATAACGAACTACTCTCTTTTATCGATAGCCAATTAGAGAAATGGCCCCTTGCCGCTGAAAATTTCTCGAATCTCGATTCCATTGAAATAAAAGAGTTCAACATTCTTGGCAAAACAATCAGAGCTCAATTCAATCCGGCTAGAGCCGTCTCTTCAGGAGCAAAAATCGACGCAGCTTCACTCGCTGCCAGACCATGCTTCTTATGCGACAAGAATCGTCCGAGTTGCCAAGAATCCAAACAGCTCATTGATGGGTATTCTTTATTGTTAAACCCTTACCCGCTATTCAAAACCCATTGCACAATAGCGTCTACCTCACATCAACCTCAACGCATTAATATCGACGAGCCAAGCGGCAACAGTCGCTACTCATCTATGTTCGACATTTGTCGCAAGATGGCTGGCTGGTTAGTGTTTTACAACGGTCCGAAATGTGGAGCTTCTGCTCCTGACCATCTTCATTTCCAAGCATTCAATCCAAACGACGACAAAACTTTCATTTCGCTAGGAGATAAAGCAAAACAGTTGCCATATAAAACTTATTCATTCCCCGCCACCAACCATCAAGAGCTTGACGAAAAAATGAATGAAATTATGGCTGAATTGTTGCTATTGCCTGAAAACGACAATGAGGAAGAACCGAGAATAAATTTATTTATGCAGTATCGCCCCGAGAGCGGTCAAATAGATGTTTTGCTAATCCCTCGCAAAGCCCACCGCTCGACATGCTACGGAAATAGTACTGATGATTTTATGATTTCGCCCGGTGCGATTGACGTTTTCGGATTAATGATCGTCTCTCGAAAAGCTGATTTCGACAGACTTGATTCTACAATAGTTGAAGATATCCTTCGCCAAACAACTTATTTCCTTGACAAGGAATGATTAGCGAACCTATCATAAGGGCCGGTATATTGGGGGCTGTTGACTCACAATATATCCTACATGGCGAATTCAACCAGATTGAAGATGCTGATAAGTCTATTGTGTTTCATCCATTATCAGACGATGCCTATTTCACATTGCCAAAAGTAAAGATTGGTATCGGGTTTCACTGGGAACGCGTCGAGCCGCAAAGTTTCCACGGCTCGTTGCGAATCTGCCCTGACGGTCTCATGATTAATGAGATTGCTGTTGAAGAGTATCTACGCAGTGTAATTTCTTCAGAGATGAAAGCAACAGCACCGATTGAATTTTTGAAAGCCCATGCAATTCTTTCTCGCTCATGGTTGATGGCGATGCTTGCCCGAAAAAAATCTGAGCAAAACTGCGGTGAAGGAGAATGCAGGGCAGCTAATTCCGAAAACTGCTTTGATAAAGAACATGGTTGTCGCGAAATTATCAAATGGTATGACCGAGAATGCCACAACCGTTTTGACGTCTGCACTGACGACCATTGCCAACGCTATCAAGGGATTTCAAGAGAAATATCTCAAGAAGCAGACAGTGCTGTTCGAGAGACTCGAGGAATCGTATTGACCTTTAATGGTGAAGTTTGTGACGCCAGATTTTCAAAATGTTGCGGAGGAACTACCGAAGTGTTTTCTACAGCTTGGGAGTCTGCAGATGTCCCCTATCTCAAAAGTATTCGCGACATAGCTCCGAACGGCGAGTGTTATTGCGCAACCAACGACCGCAAATTGCTTGAAAGCATACTGAACGGTTACGACCTTGACTCACCCAATTTTTTCGATTGGGAAGAGCGCCTTTCTCAAACCGAGCTCACAGATTTGCTTCTCAGTAAAGGCGGCATCAACCTCGGCAAAATAATTGAATTGCGACCTCTTTCTCGCGGGAAATCAGGCAGAATAAGTCGGCTACTAATTAAAGGCTCTGAAGACTCTCTGATTGTCGGGAAAGAGCTCGAAATCAGACGGCTTTTATCCCCAACTCACCTAAAATCTTCATCTTTCGATGTAACGCCTATTGACTCATTCGGCAATCCGATTTCTAATAACACTATCCCTGATAGTTTCATTTTCTCGGGACACGGATGGGGCCACGGTGTTGGGCTTTGTCAGATTGGCGCTGCCGCGATGGCGTCGAAAGGTGCTGATTATAAAACAATTTTAAACCATTATTTCAGAAATGCAGAACTCACCCCTCTCTACAACTAAATCCACTGCAAAAAAGAAATCACCATGGTGGTGGATACCAACCCTATACTTCGCCGAGGGGCTACCCTATATGGCGGTTATGACCATTTCAGCCATTATGTATAAATGCCTCGGTATAGACAATACAGCACTCGCTTTTTATACCTCTTGGCTATATCTTCCATGGGTAATAAAACCTTTTTGGAGCCCGTTTGTCGATATTATTCACACTAAACGCTGGTGGGTCGTTACGATGCAAATAACTATCGCGATAGCTCTAGCATTAATAGCATTCACAATACCGACTTCTGCATTTTTCCAAACGACATTAGCGGTATTCTGGCTCGTAGCGTTCGCTTCCGCCACTCATGACATTGCTGCCGACGGTTTCTATATGCTTGGATTGTCTGAACATCAGCAATCACTTTTTGTCGGCATCAGAAGTTTGTTTTATCGTGCATCTATGATAGTCGGACAAGGTGGTTTGGTTGTATTGGCGGCTCTGATCAATGAGCGCTATGCAACTATAACCGGTGGTTGGGTCGCAATTTTCGCCATAATGTCGGCTTTCTTCTTCGCCATAGCGGTATATCATGGCATAACCCTTCCTCGCCCAAATGCCGACACTGACCGTGCGCCGAAGAATTGCAGACAAGTGCTCAGTGAATTCTGCGACACGTTTGTCGCTTTCTTCCGCAAACCGGGCATCATTGTAGCATTGATTTTTATGCTTCTCTACCGCTTACCGGAAGCACTAATGGTGAAGATGATTCCGCCATTTTTGCTTGATTCTACAGACGCCGGAGGCATTGGCCTAAATGCCGACCAAGTTGGAATTGTTTATGGGACAGTCGGAGTTATCGGATTAATGCTCGGAGGAATTATCGGTGGGCTCGCCGCTGCTCGCGGAGGATTAAAAGCGTGGTTACATCCGATGGCGTGGAGTATGTCACTGACGTGCTTGACATTTGTCTATCTCGCATGGGGACAACCGTCAGAACTTTGGCAAGTATACGCTTGCGTATTCGTTGAACAATTCGGTTATGGATTCGGGTTTACCGCCTATATGCTTTATCTGATTTACTTCTCAAACGGAGCATATAAAACCGCCCATTACTCAATCTGCACCGGTTTTATGGCGTTAGGTATGATGATTCCGGGGTTGGCTGCCGGATGGTTGGCTGACCATTTGGGATATCTTTATTTCTTCCTGCTTACGATTGTATGCTGTGCGACGACAATCGGTGTTTGCTACTTGATAAAGGTATCGCCGGAGTTCGGCAAAAAAGAGAGCTAAACCATATCTTTTGTAATCTATCCTATTATCAATCCGATGAAAAAGACTCTTTCTACTATAATAATACTTTTAGCGACATTCATAACCGTTTCATCACAAGAGATGGCTGATTATAGCGTCAAACCCGGAATTGAAGTTCTGCGCAATAGAGGATTTGATGCCCTTAAAGGTAAACGAATCGGTTTGATTACAAACCCGACCGGAGTCGACAATTCTCTGAAAGCTACAATAGACATTCTCAATGAGGCTCCCGGAGTTAAGTTAATGGCTTTGTTCGCGCCGGAACATGGTGTTAGAGGCGACATTTCCGCCGGATCCTCCGTTAACAATTCTGTCGACCCCAAAACAGGAGTGAAGGTCTACTCTCTATATGGCTCAACAAAGAAACCTACCGCCGAAATGCTTCGCAATATCGACGCATTGGTCTACGATATTCAAGACAATGGTTGCCGCTCATATACCTTCATCTCGACGATGGCTATGGCAATGGAACAATGTGCCCGTTTGGGAATAGAATTCATTGTTCTTGACCGTCCGAACCCTTTGGGAGGGAATAAGGTTGAAGGACTCTGCACCGATCCTGACAATATTTCTTTCGTAGGATATCTACCAATCCCATATATTTACGGCTTAACTCCAGGCGAATTAGCTAAAATGATTGTCGGCGAAAAAATGTTGAAATCAGAGAAACAACTGAAACTGACTGTTATAAAAATGGAGGGTTGGGATAGAGAAATGCTATTTGAAGATACGGCAATGCCGTGGGTACTCCCTTCTCCTCATATACCGACTCCTCAAACTGCGATTTTTTATCCCGCAACCGGCATCGTAGGCGAACTTGATTATCTCTCGATTGGCGTTGGATACACCCTTCCATTCCGCTGTTTCGCAGCTACATGGATTGATGCTTCGCAACTAACACAAAAACTAAATTCAATGAAACTTCCCGGGGTCGTTTTCCGCCCGATTCACTATAAGCCGTTCTACGCATTTGAACATGGGAAAAACCTGCAAGGCGTTGAGCTTTATATCAATGATTTCAATGCCGCTCAATTAACACTAATACAGTTTTATGTCATGGAAGCCTTGGCAGAACTATATCCCGACCATAAGGCTCTTACAATTGCTCCGGCAAAGCGCCTTGCTATGTTCGATAAAGTGACCGGTTCTAAGAAAGTTAGCCAGCTATTCTTCAAGAACTACAAAACTGCCGATATTCTGCCACTTTGGAATCGCGATATTTCCGCTTTTAAAACAAAAAAAGCAGCATACCATCTTTACTAATTTATCGACTTGACGATATGAAGCTATCTCTTATCGCCGATTGCGGCTCAACAAAAATAGAGTGGGCAGTAATAGATATAAACTCCCCTGCAGGCTTTGAACCTCTTAAAACTTTTCACTCGACAGGTTTTAATGCGGCTGTCTCTCCTGCAGAAAACATTTCTAAAATACTTGCTACTGAAGTCACTCCCGCAACTCTGGGGCTAAAGATTGAGAATCTACATTTTTATGGAGCCGGCTGTATCGGAGGCGCAGTCGACAAACAACTCTCGATGCTGCTAAGTGACGCCTTTCCCGATGCCAAAATCGAAGTCGCAAGCGACTTACTTGGCGCTGCAAGAGCTCTATTCGGCAACAATCAGGGTATCGCATGCATCCTCGGCACCGGGTCAAACTCCGGACTTTATGATGGGAAAGAAATCATCGCTAACACTCCGCCGATGGGCTACATACTCGGCGACGAAGGTTCGGGAGCTGTGCTTGGGCGACTACTAATCAACTATATTTTCAAGCACCATGCGATTATGTCGCAAGAAATTATCGACGATTTCAATAAAACATATCATCTAACTAAAGCTGAAGTTATCGAGAATGTATATCGTCGGCCGGCAGCAAACCGTTACCTCGCCTCTTTCTGTCCTTTTATAAAAAAGCATATTTCCGACCCTACAATTCATCAAATCGTCTTCTCGGCTTTCAGCGATTTCTTCTCGGCAAACCTCACTAATTACATCTCAACTCCGACAACAATCCCACTCGGATTTATAGGCTCTATCGCTTATCATTTCGCAGACGTATTGACCGAGGCGGCAACATCTGCGGGTTACTCTTCTCCAAATATCCTACAATCTCCTCTCAATAACCTCATTGCATACCATCAAGCAAATCTTATTTGATGGTTAAATTGAAAACCGCATTGTAACAAAAAAATCACGGGCTCTATAAGAGTCCGTGATTTTTTTATGATTCTAATAAGAATTAATGTTGTAATGCAACAATTATTCGTTAACTGTCAGCTTAGCCATACGATTCCAGTCGAGCTTGTTAAAGGCTTCAACTACGCCAAGGCCTTCAGCTTTGATGCGGTCTGCAGAGATACCATAGGTGTTAACGAGAGCCTTCTTAACGGCGTTAGCACGACGCTCTGAAAGTTTCTGGTTGAATGCTTTTGAACCATCCTTAGAAGCGTAACCTTCAACGACAACTGTTGCGTTGGGGTTAGCCTTAAGTTGCTCAGCAGTCATTGCGAGCTCGGGCTGCTGATTAGCTTGGATGTAAGATGAGCTCAAGTTAAAGAATACGTAGCGGATATTGTTGAGGTTCTTAACAACCTGCTGTACTTCTTTGGGACGACGGTTGCAAGCGTCGAGCTGTGACTGAAGGTCAGCGAGCTGAGCGAGAAGAGCAGCGTTGTTTGCGCCACAAGCTTCGAGGTCGCCGCGGAGAGCGTTGATCTGGCCATTGAGGGCGTCGATTTCAGCTTGGTCGTAGGGACGAACGAGAGCAAAGTGATGAGTGCCGTTAGTGTTCTTAAAGTGGTAAGTTACACCTGCCTGAAGCTGGAAGTACATGTGGTTAACATTGTAGTGAGAATCGTAACCGAGGTAGCTTACCTTATCTTCAGAAAGATCACCATTCATGTTCCACAGAAGAGAAGGCTTCAATGAAACTGTCCAAGCCTTAGATTCGCCGAGGTTGAAGTTAAAGTTCAAACCAACCTTTGTAGCGAAAGAGTTTGCGTCGTGGATATTCTGTGTGTGGGGATAGTAAGCATGAAGCCATCCTGCGCCTGCAACTGCCTCAATTTCAAAGAAACGGGGAGCACCGGTATAGTTAGCAAAAAGGTTCATCAAGTTAACAGCACCGAAAGCACCAACATATTGATGATCGAAAGCATTACCAGACTTAACGCCTGTCCAAGAAGATGTGTTAACAGTCCATTCACCTTCTACTCCGATACCCAAGGTAGGAGTAACCTGCTTACGGAGTTCGGCACCGATGATACCACGACCGGTCTTCAAGAAGTCTTCACCGGTAACGGTTTTAGTAGCGAATACGCCGCCACCCTTAAGAGTAAGCGACCAATTGTCTGCAAAATTGTTGCCCGCGTCAGTTACCTGAGCTTGAGATGAGCAAACGCCCAATGCAACAGCAGCTAAAAGAATTACTTTTTTCATAAGAGATGTATTTTATGTGCTGACTGCAAAGTTAACACATTTTTAACATTTTACAAAATTTTATATTGTTTTTAGGGGGTAGTGACAAACAAAGACAGACCGCCAGAAAGATTGGCGGCCTGTTTATATGATTTGCGGCTATTATGCTGGGAATGTTTTAGCAAGTAAAATCTGTAGACAAGCTATATTCACTCACAACAACAAGAAACGCGCTGTTTGTATCAAGGAATCATCATTTGCGGCGACGGACAGACTTGGTTGCTGTCGATGATGATTTCGGCGCTGATTTCGGCTTGGAAACTTTTTTCTTAGATTTCTGCTTCGCCTTTGTTGCCGATTTGTCGCTACCGCGAGAGGTGCGTGATGAAGTAACCGTTTTCGTAGTCTCTTCTGTGGCTTGAACGTTAGAATCTTCGTCGCGAGATGGGATTTCATTTTCGGCAGCAAGCTTGGCTGCTTCTGCAGCCTCACGAGCTTCGCGAGCAGCAATAACCTCTTCGCGTGAGGGAACCCAAAGCTTATCGTCGAATTTTTCCAATCGATTTTGAATGCTATCCTGTGCTCGTTTTCTATCGTCGGGATCAGGATAAAGTTGCATCATCGATTTGTTTGCCAAATTGCGAGTCTTATAGATATCGCCGTCATACATATTGCGAGAGAAGAAGTCGGCATAGGTATATTTTGGCAAATTGTTGTCATCGTCAACAAAGATATATTGCTGAGTCAAATACGGACGGAGTTTATCCATTTTCACCCAGAACATGGGGTAACGAACAGCCTCGCCTCCAAAATCATCAGAACGATGAAGCACGGGGCATATAGCGTCTACTATTCGACGTGTTTTGTTGCTACGTGAGTCAAACTCCCATTTCTCAAGCACGAAATATGACAAGACCTCATTAGATGGCACGTCAGCTTCTTCAATGACAAATTTGGGGTTCTTCTCTGTTGAGCCTTTTGTCGGAGAATACAAGACATGAAAACGGTCGAGCATATCGGCAACCTTGACTTTATATTGATCTGTAAAGATTTCCTTTCCGTCGAGATACTCATACACTGAAATCTGGTTATCGGCAACCAAACGCATGATGATACGGAATAGGTTTTCTTGTCCTTCAACTACCTCTTCGGGATAATAAAGGGGTGTGTTCTTCGGATTGTCGAGTTTCAAATCGCGATAGATAACTCGCATCCACATTTTGTCGGCATCGGAGGTTTCTTGGGTAGTAAATCTCTGTTGCATACGCTCTGAAACGCCCGGCTCGGCAGACTGTTGCTTATCACGCGAGCGGTCTGCGCCTCCTCTACGAACAATCGAAGAGCTTGAAGAGCCTCGGTCGTTTGTCTGGGCTGAGACCGGAGCTATTCCCGCAAAAAGGGCAACGGCGGCCAAGGTATATTTGGCTAATGCTTTCATATATCGATTTATAATCTTTTTCTTTAGTTGACAATGACTTCTATCGGCGCGAGGTCGCGAGTAATTCCGTCAGGACCGACTGCTTTCACACGAGAGATATAGAATCGTTTACCTCGACTAAGGCGTCGGAAAGAATCTTTCTGACGATGCGAGAATTGATTGCCTTGCGAAACTTCGGGAATTGCATTTCCCATCGAATCGAAGAACACTGTTTCAAAGCTCAGAACTTGGAATTGAATGTTCAGCAAATCGTCGTCAATCGCAGCTTCGATGCCGGGTGCGTTGAGCAAGAAGGTCTTAGACAAGCCTCGACCTCCACCTTTGTAATGGTTGGTATTGCCGTTGGCATCTTTATAGGCAATGTATGGTGTAGGATCGGGGAGTTTACGTACTCGGAATTTCGTTGTAGCGACGGTCATCTGACGTCCGTCCATCTGAGCGTTAACCGTTACAGTTGCGTCTTCGCCGACTTTTGAGGGATGAGCTATCCATTGGTCACCTTTGCGGGTGAGTGTGCCATTAGTCATTGTTGCGGAAACGCCACTCATTGCAACTCCGGGCACAGAAATCGAAATCGGGTTATCGATGCCGGCATATAAGACATTCATCATCGTTGCCGAAACGGTTGCCGTCGGTTCGATAACTGTATAGCTCGACTCGAAATTATGACGGCTGATACTTCCGTCGCCGTGAGACACTTCAAGATAACCTTTATAGTCGAATGTTCCGGTTGCCCCGGGCGAAATCTCATATAAGCCTACTTCATTTCCGAGCTTATTGCCGTTAACATAGATTAGCGGACGAGCTGTTGTGTCGACTGCAGCAAGAACGATATTGGCTGAGTATTTACCCCCACGCATTACTACACGACTTTGAGGTATTACGAAGGCGTTAAGTTCATTAACACGCACGTCACCGGCATCTACATTTGCCAAAAGGGCTTGTAAGGCTTCTCCTTCAGCATATTTAACATCGTTCTGCAACTTTGTCAAAAGAGTAACAGCGGCAACTACCGGTTGGTTATTAAACTTCGATTCTTCCCAAGTTTGTTTGCCGAGCGTACCTTTGCGAAGCACCGCATCGGTTGAAAGGGCTTTGAGTATATTTTCGCGCTTGACTGTGTCGGTCATGAGCGACGCGATATAACTGCGATAGTTATCAATCGTGTGACGCAAGTGAGCGCCTTGAGGTTTGGCGCCTGAGAGCATTACGACGGAGGCCGCTTCGAGGTTATCACGACTCTGAATATCGTCAACTCTTCCGTCATCGCCATCAGCCTCTTTAACAATCAATTCTTTAAGAGAATCAATCTTAAGGTAAACATTGTCGGTAACGCGACGCACATCTTGAGCTTTGTCATACCAAACTTGACCCTTTCCGGGATTTTGCTCGGCGAACGACTCAAGCGTACGCAGAATAGCGGCGTTGCGCTGTTCTACATTGCTGTTTGTTCGGGTTAAGCCCTCCTCTACCTGGGTGAACCCGTTGAGCACATCGCTCGACACGTTCAGCGCCAGCATTGCAGTCAGCACGATGTACATCAAGTTGATCATCTTCTGACGCGGGGAAAGCTTATTATTACTGGTAGCCAATGATTAACTGTTTTTAAGGTTGAAGATTCTTTCTACAAAACATCACTGTCATCAAACGCCGGCTGAGGGTGTCTGATTCAAACCGTTATAGTCAGGCGGTGTCGTCTGCGGAGCCGATGCCGATTGATTCTCGTCGGGCTGAGAAGCCGTTTGTGACGCGGGCGCTTGGGCGGCTTGAGCGGCTGCGGCTGCGGCGAGAGGATTGGCGGCATACATATTGATGGTCATCGCCTTAATCATCTTTTCATATACAGAGTTGAGCTGGTGCATATAAAGCGCCATTTTCTCTGTCTCTTCGCAATAGCGAGCGCTCTGAGATGAGCTGCGTTCATACATATCGCGAATATCCTTGATGCCGGAATTTACGCGGTCGATCGCATCAAGCTGAGAGCTTACACTCTTAAGCTGAATTTCATAGATTGTATTCAAACCTTGGATATTACGATTCAGATCTTGCATCTGCTCTACATATCCGGTTGATGAGCGTGTTATATTCTCAGAGTTCTCTGTAATCGCGCGATATGACTCTAACAAGACGTCGCTGACGGTGTTGAGTGAGCGTGTTGTTTCATGAAGATGACGTAGCTCTTCGGTCATTGCGGCGATTTGGTCGAGATAGGTCTGAGTTGCTGTAACTGTCAAACCCACCACTTCTGCCGGAGTTGCATCTGAGGGAATTACCGGAGCTTGGATAGGAGCATGAGCGGTCGCTACTTGACCATTAGCTCCCACTGCTTGCGCGCCTCCGGCATTGACTACGACACTGCCACCGCCATTAAATTCGGGGCGATCTTCGGGATTGTCGGTATCAAAAACGGGAAACACTTTTTCCCATTTATAATCACGCGGGGGGCGGTCAAATGCGGTCATCATAAACATCAAGACCTCTGTACCCATACCGAGCGATAGCAAAAAGTTACCGCCGGGAAGGTGAAGGAGCTTGAATAAGGCGCCCCAGATAACGATTGCGGCACCAATAGAATAGGCGAAATTAAAGAAACGCTGCCCTTTATCAGAAGATATCCAGGCCGAGAGGCTGCGCTTATATTGCTTGTATTTTCCCATAGAATCGAGTCTGAGAAATATGATTGGTAGCTATACCGTTGAAAATCTTTAATCTAAACTGAGCCAATATTACACGTAAGATGGCTAACAGCTATAAGGGTTTATTTTACGGATTTTTGTCCTTTCGCGAAACCGATTTGAGTGCGTACGCAACGGAATCCGATATAAGAGCGTTGCTCATTTTGGAACTCCCACATGCGAATATCACTGCGGATATTATGAGCGACATCCTTCCATGAACCGCCTCTGACGATTTTGCGTTTCATGCGATAGGGGTCTTCCAACGCGGCATCGTAACGATATTCGGGATTCATATCCGAGGTGAGATCTTGAACGGTTTCAACAAAAGCCGTTGAGGTCCATTCGCTGACATTACCAGCCATATCATATAGCCCGAAATCGTTAGGCGAATATGTGCCGACACGAGAAGTAATCAAGTGGCCGTCTTTGACATAATTTCCGTCATTGGGCTTAAAGTTGGCATAGAAGCATCCTTTGTCATCGCTCATTGTGAGGTCACCTTCCCAAGGATACATATTTTCATTTTCACCCGCACGGGCTGCGAATTCCCATTCAGCTTCGGTCGGCAATCTATAGGGCTCTACATAGATACCCTCTTTACCGAGCGAACGCTTAAGAAAATCGGTGCGCCAATTACAGAATGCGTTGGCCTGCTCCCAGCTTACCCCAACGACGGGATACTCGCTGTAACCTCCGTGGCTAAAATACATACGAACGTAAGGTTCGTTGTAGGCATTTTCGAAGTCATTTACCCAGCAAGTTGTATCGGGATATACATTAACGATATAGGTATTGAGGAAATCATAATCTCCGGTCAATCCGCGAGTGATTGTTTGACGAACAATCTCTCCTTCGTCATTAATAAAAGCTGTATCCTTAGATATCGTCGGGATTTCAGTTGAAACGGCTAAATCTGTATTATATACTCTCTTACGAGGGTCTAGACGGTTACGACGCTTGGCTGCCTCGGTATGATTGTAGATTTCGTAGCGATAGTTAAGTTGTTCGGGATCGAGTTCGCGAGCTCCGGTGATAGGATTGGTGCGATAAACACTCTCGATTGCTCTCAACGCGTCTTCATCGGGATTGCGCCAAGGAATCGGCTTAGCCCAATTCAACCGAGGTGTAATCGGATTACCCTGCTTATCCTCCTCTATCTTGAATGCTTCATTACCGCCATAAGCGGGGTCGGCAAGACGTTCACGGATAATAGAGTCACGAACCCAAAAGACAAACTGCTTATATTTAGAGTTTGTCACTTCAGTCTCATCCATCCAGAAAGCATCAACCGACATTCCTTTGGTGTCGGCAGCGAGGTTCCAGACGCTATCGGCCTTTGAGGGGCCCATTTCCATCGAACCACGGCTCACAAGCACCATTCCGTAGGGGGTGGGCTCTGCCCACGCAATCCCTCCGACGCCGGTCACTTCGCCTCCCGCAGACCCGCTACGACGGCCAGACGCACAGCTTGCGGCTGTCATAAGCAACAAGGCGGCGGGAAGGAGGTATAACGAAAGTTTCTTCATATTTCTGAGTAGTTGTAATCTTGTTTATCAAAGCATACGCCCCTATCTATTTACATTATACGGACGCTGCGATGGCGGTTCTTATTTTTTTCTGAAAAATCGAGTTTCAAGCTATAACCTGCGAAAATCTCGAAACTGCCAGATGATGCTTTAGCAATCGCTGATGTCGCATAGTCGTAACTAAAGCCGATATAGAAGTTCTTAATTTCGGCTGAAATAACTGCGTAGACGGCATCTTTCCAGCGATAACCAATACCGAGACTAAACATCTTGTTATAGCGTCCGCGAAGGGTTGCCTCCCAAGTTGTAAAGGTAAAATCAGTCTTCACTAATGCAGATGGCATCACTTCAAATAACGTATTTTTCACCTTTATATTGCTTCCTGCCATAAAATATAAGGTGCGCCCGATTTGAAACTCATAATTTTTTTCTTCGGCATTTTCGCCTGACTCTGAGTTGAGACTGACTGTCGGAGAGTTTAGATGAGTTCCGGAAACGCCAACCCAAAATTTCGGATGGGAGTAGAATAATCCGGCACTTACGTCAAATGAATTACCGCGAATATCTTGCTTTGGTATCGCGTCATCATTTGGCTGATGATAATCATCTTGATCTGGAATATAGACTTCTGAACCGGTAAACGATTGGTCAACAAAGCCGATTTGAGCTCCAATCGATAGATTTCCTTTAAATAATTTGAGCTTATAAGCGATCTGTGCTCCGATATTAAGGTTTTTATATAGGCCTAACGATTCTTGTTGCATAACGAGCCCGACGCCGAATCGCTTTTTCAAGAAGATAAAGGGCATATCGGCTGCCATTAAAAATGTCTGGGGCGCTCCATGTATACCAACCCACTGTAGACGGGCTCCGCCTCTGATTTTCAACAAGTCGGTCGTGCCAATAGCCGCAGCGTTGTAATAATTCGGCACTTCAAAATATTGCGAGAATTGAGCATCAGATTGAGCCGAAACGTTTATTCCCGTCATCAAGAACAACCCGGGCAATAATAGTTGAAACAGTTTTTTAAGGCTGAATCGTCGCTTCATAATATCTCTCATTCTTGACGGGGATTATTCAAAATAAAACGATAACACAACCATCTGAGTCGTTGCTCGTTTCACCGAGTTATTTACATTGATACGCAAGGGATCATCAACTAAATCAGGGCGGTCATGATTAATACAATCTGACAAGCCGAAACAGAATTTCAACTCGGGTATAAGTTTGAAGTATGGCAGATAAAAGTCACAACCAAAACCGACCGATATCATAAACTCCGACGATTTCGTCTGAATAAAATCTGCACTTTTCTTAGCGACATCAACCGACGGGATTACGCCTCCGATTACATAAGGACGAATATTGCGCATCCGTTGCGCTGCGAATTTCAATTCAACCGGCAACACGAGGTAAGCCGACTTGAGGTCTTGTCGCTCATGAACTTCGTTTGAAGTATCATAAAACTCAATCACTCGATTTCCGAACCATAATCCGGGGCTAACGCGTAGCGAAAAATAATTATTTAGACGCAACTCCGCCAAACCATTGACACAGAATCCGGGATTATATGAAGGCTGAGACATGAACCATGTTTGACCGTTTTCTGTTGTAAATCCATTATGATGAAAACTCATTCCGAAGGTATTGAAACCGACAGAGAAACCAAGATGAAAACGGCGCAAATCGGCATACGGGCGATTCAACAACTTATCATTAAGCGTCTTTGAGGATGCGGGTGACACACACAACAACGCTGAGCTCAGCACCATTAAAAACGCCAAACGCCCTACAAAACCTGATATTTTTGATTTCAGACTCATTGTTTTATTAACGCCACCTGCGTCGCTTTATTGCCATAGGCAAGAAAAAATACGCTCAATGTTAATATGTGTTAACCTGTTATATCCAATTAATTCGTATTTAGGTTTATATATTAACTTTGCAAAAAATTCGATAACGAATGAAGAAATTCCGTATTCAACTATTGTTAATTGTCGCTATTATAGCAACCGTGGGCGGCTTCACCTCTTGTGAGACAGACGAGCCCGAAGAAATATGGTATCTTAGCGGCACATGGCAATGTATGCAATATCCCGATGAGACTATGACTTTTTTCATGGACGGAACCGGTTATTGGCAGAATGAATATTCCAGAGAATACGAAGATTTCGACTATTATTGCGACAGAGACTATCTATTATTTAGATGGTATCCGCAGTTTGGGCCGGCTTACAATGAAGATTGTATAATTTACATGCCCAACTCCAACGCGCTACAAATAACATACCCGTCAAGTAGCGGATACGGCCCTACGACCCTTTATTATTCTCGAATTTATTAACAGAGAGCTATATCGACGGAGTGTCGATTTTGATATAATCTAAAATTTTCATCAATCCCGAGTGCTTGTAACCTCGTAAAAAACAAGAATAATGAAAAATAACTGTACACAAAAACCTCTCTTCACTCTCCCTTTTCTTATTCTGGCGATTCTATTTATTGTATGCCTAATTGTCGCCAACCTCGTAGAGATTAAGACCGTAAGTATTGGCTCGGTCACCGTCACAGCCGGATTAGCCGTATTTCCTCTTTCATATATAATAAACGATTGCTTGGTAGAAATCTATGGTTTCCGCAAGGCACGACTTGTTATATGGCTCGGATTCGCCATGAGCCTACTGACAGCCACGATGCTAAACATCGCGATATGGTTGCCTAGCGGAGATGATTGGCAATCGCAAAACGCTATGGAAGAAATTTACGGCTCGGTTCCTCGTATCATGTTTGCTAGTTTTGCAGCATTCATCTGCGGTTCGATGGTCAACGCTTATGTAATGAGCCGAATGAAACGCGCTGCTATCAACTCAAAATCAAACGCAACATGGGACTTCTCACTCCGTGCAATTATTTCCACTCTTTGGGGTGAAGGAGTCGACTCAGTCATCTTCTTTCCGATTGCTTTTCTCGGAACATTGCCTACAACAACAATCTTTACATTGATTATTTCACAAGCCCTATTAAAGACCGGCTACGAGATATTAATCCTTCCGATAACCGTATTAGTCGTCAAGCGTCTAAAGCGAATCGAAGGAGAAGACACCATCGACTCCGCCTCGACCAATTATTCGTGGTGGCGCATGACCGATCTATAATCAACGCTGACGCAACCTAAATTTCGACTCATTTACCACAATTATAGGGATTTGTTGAAAATTTTTCCGTCGAAATAGCTTCTGTTTCAGAAAAAATCACGATATTTGCAGTTGCATTTTGACCCGCAGCCCCTCGGTTTCGGCCTAAATCTTTATGGCTCAAACCGTTACACGCTTTTCAAGTCAATTTACGCACTTATCGCAACTACTAATTACAATTATCGATATACCCGCTATGACGAAAGCAGAAATCGTTAACGAGATTTCAAAGACAACCGGCATCGAACGTGCCGCAGTTCTCGAAACAATCGAAAAGTTCATGGAAGTTGTCAAGGATTCTGTTGCTCACGGTGAGCCGGTTTACTTGCGTGGCTTCGGTAGCTTCATCATCAAGACTCGTTCACAGAAGACCGCCCGCAACATCTCCAAGAACACAACTATTATCATCCCCGAACACAAAATCCCCGCATTCAAGCCCGCGAAAGTGTTCATGGAAGACCTCAAAAACTAAGGACTTCCCACTTCTCTGAGAAAAATCAACTTAAGTTAAACCCTTAAAGCTTCTTAAAATGCCCAGCGGAAAAAAGAGAAAAGGCCACAAGATGGCTACGCACAAGCGTAAAAAACGCCTGAGAAAGAACCGTCACAAGAAGAAATAATCCTCGAACTTGTTCAGGCTTATCAAAGAACGCGATATAGAACACAGAACAAACTTTTCCGGCGGCAGCCTCTTTCGGCACCAACCGCGACAAAAGTTTGTTCTCGCGTTTTTTTGACCCTTCGTTCCCTCCCGTATCTTCACCTCCCCCTCCTCAAAGAAAAATTTCCAACCCCTTAATGAACGAATGAAAAGCGAACTTATCGTCGACGTACAACCTCAAGAGGTCTCAATAGCCCTCACCGAGGACGGCCGATTGGTCTCCCTTCAAAAAGAGAGTCGCAATTTGGCATACGCCGTCGGAGACATATATGTAGCAAAAGTCAAGAAGCTTATGCCCGGACTTAACGCTGCATTCGTCAACGTCGGCTACGAAAAAGACGCGTTCCTTCATTATTTGGACCTTGGACCCCACTTTTCTTCCTATTCCGAATTCCTCCAACAGCTTCTTGACGACCCAAAGGCCCCAATGCCCCAAGTTCAGAAAATGAAGCTCCTCCCCGACATCGATAAAAACGGGACTGTTACAGACCAACTAACATGCGGCCGTAAACTGTTAGTGCAGATTGTCAAAGAGCCAATTTCCTCTAAAGGGCCCCGACTGACAACCGAAATATCATTCACCGGCCGATACTTGGTCTTAATCCCCTTCTCGTCAAAGATTTCCATCTCACAGAAAATCAAAACAACTGCCGAGAAACTTCGTCTACGTCATCTCGTTGAAAGCATCCGCCCCAAAAACTTCGGCGTTATTATCCGAACCTCAGCCGAAGGAAAATCAGTTGCAGAGCTCAATCACGAGATTCAGACCCTGCGCCAATGTTGGGAAGACACTATCGCCAAAGCTCGCTCAGCAGAAGCCCCCTCGCTCATCTTCGAAGAAGAAAGCCGCATCGTAGGCGTACTGCGTGACATATTCTCCCCTGCCTTCGAGAGTATCTATGTAAATGAAGCTGAAGCATATTCTCAAATCCAGAAATATGTCAGCCTTATTGCTCCCGAAAAAAAGGAGATAATAAACCTCTACACCAAAGACACGCCGATTTTCGACAACTTCAACATTACCAAACAGATTAAGTCGTCATTCGGCAAGACCGTCTCTTTTAAAACAGGCGCCTACATCATCATCGAGCATACCGAAGCGTTACACGTCATCGATGTCAACTCAGGCAACCGAGCCAAAGCCGGCAACGACCAAGAAACCAACGCATTGGAGGTAAATCTTAGAGCCGCCGACGAAATCGCCCGCCAACTCAGGTTGCGAGATATGGGCGGAATTATCGTCATCGACTTCATTGACATGAACAAAGTAGAGCATCGTCAAGAACTCTACGAACATATGCGCCAGATCATGGCAACCGACCGCGCGCGCCACAACATCTTGCCACTCAGCAAATTCGGACTGATGCAGATTACACGCCAACGCGTAAGACCCGCACTCGACATCGAGACAACCGAAACATGTCCGTCGTGCTTCGGCAAAGGAGAAGTGCAACCATCACTGCTATTCACCGACTCCCTCCACGAAAAGTTGACATACTTAGTCAACGAACTAAAAGTCAAAGACTTCATTCTCTACGTCCATCCCTACGTAGAAGCCTACCTTAAAAAAGGAATAATCTCAACCTACCGCCGTTGGCGAATGGAATTAGGAGCGAAGTTTAAGATTATAGCAGATCAATCGTTAGCATACCTTCAATACAAGGTCATCGACTCAAAGCGCAACGAAATAGACCTCAAGGAAGAAAAAGACCTCGACAAAACGTCGACAGCCAAATCAAAAGCCAAGGCCAAAAATCGGGTAAACCAGACAACGTCGGCCGACGAAAAAGCATAACAGCCAACGCCGTCAATCGGTAACCGTAACAATAAACAAGGTCACAGCCTCGCAATTGTCGTAAAAAAATTACCCGACCGAACGCCGAATAAAACAAACTATCCTCATAAAGGAAAACATCATCAAGAGCGTCGCAACACAATTATCGAGTTGCGACGCTCTCTTCTTATCTTTATCTTTAAAACAAAGATTTATCTACCACATTTTTAGATTGGCTAAATTTTCTAAGATTACTAAATACTTTTTTAAAGCCAAGGAAAGAATATCTCGCGAAATTTGTGTACTTTTGCAAATATAATCCATACGAGAAAAAAAATGCAGGAAAAGATTGTAATTCTCGATTTCGGTTCGCAGACCACTCAGCTTATCGGGCGAAGGGTTCGCGAACTCAACACCTACTGCGAGATTATCCCCTACAACAAGTTTCCCCATGATGACGAATCAGTCATCGGAGTGATTTTATCTGGCTCGCCATTCTCTGTTTACGACGAGAAAGCGTTCAAAGCCGACCTGTCGCAAATCCGCAAGCGATTGCCCGTTTTAGGCATATGCTACGGTGCGCAGTTCATGTCTTGGACCGACGGTGGCAAAGTTGAGCCGGCTGGCACACGCGAATATGGCCGAGCCCATCTTGAATACATCGACAATTCCGAGCCGCTCTTCAAAGATATCGAACCGGGAACACAAGTATGGATGAGCCACGGCGACACCATCACAGAAATCCCCTCCGGATTCCGCCGTATCGCATCTACCGACAAAGTTAAAATCGCAGCATACCGCATCGAAGATGAACAAACTTGGGGCGTACAATTCCACCCCGAAGTGTTCCACTCGGTAAAAGGCACACAATTGTTGCGCAACTTCGTTGTTGATGTTTGCGGTTCAAAACAAGATTGGAGCGCCGCTTCATTCATTGAAACAACTGTAGCAGCTCTACGCCAGCAACTCGGCGATGACAAAGTTGTTTTGGGCCTTAGCGGTGGCGTCGACTCATCGGTCGTAGCCGTCCTGCTCAACAAAGCTATCGGCAAGAACCTAACCTGTATCTTCGTGGACCACGGCATGTTGCGCAAAAACGAGTTTAACGACGTAATGCGTGACTATCAAGGTCTCGGTCTAAACGTTATCGGTGTTGACGCCTCTGCAAAATTCTTCAAAGAATTGGAAGGCGTAACAGAGCCCGAACGCAAACGCAAAATCATCGGCAAAGGGTTCATCGATGTATTTGACGAAGAAGCCCACAAGCTCAAAGATGTGAAATGGCTTGCCCAGGGCACAATCTATCCCGACTGCATCGAGTCGCTTTCAATCACCGGCACAGTCATCAAGAGCCACCACAACGTTGGCGGTCTACCCGAAAAGATGAACCTCAAGCTATGCGAACCCCTTCGTCTTCTCTTCAAAGATGAAGTTAGAGCCGTAGGTCGTGAGCTCGGCATGCCCGAACATCTCATTACTCGCCATCCCTTCCCCGGCCCCGGACTCGCTGTCAGAATTCTCGGAGATATCACCCCCGAAAAGGTGCGCATACTCCAAGACGCCGATAAGATTTTCATCGATGGTCTCCGCGAATGGAAACTTTACGATAAAGTATGGCAAGCCGGCGTAATATTGTTACCGGTTCAAAGTGTCGGAGTAATGGGCGATGAACGCACCTACGAGCGTGCCGTTGCACTCCGCGCTGTGACCTCAACCGATGCCATGACTGCCGATTGGGCTCATCTCCCCTACGAATTCTTGGCTGAGGTATCAAATAAGATTATCAATCATGTGCGTGGCGTTAACCGCGTAGCCTACGACATCTCGTCAAAACCGCCAGCCACAATCGAGTGGGAATAATCAACCCGCTGACACTAGATTTTCCGGTCACACCTTAGAGGAGAACCAATATATGGAAAATTCATTTTACACCCCAAACAACCGAGACAATCGCCCCTCCGAGCAATATCCTTATCAACAAAACAGGTGTAGCAATCTCGGATTGATTCTCGGAATCGTCGCCGTTGCCATAATTATCGTAGGCATATGCGGCTGGTGGTACTTCAGCAAATATTCTGCAGAACCACTTGTAACTGAAGACTCCTATATAGAGACTACCTCTGATGCTCAACTCTCTGTCGAATCCTCCCCTACCGACAATTCGACAACGACAACAAGCATCGAAAATGACCCCAGTAATGTCAACGCTGTTGCTAAACCGGCAACATTGCCACTCGTTAATAGCCCGTTAGCATATCGTGGCACAGTAACGCCCGGCAGTAGCGCGACTCTAAACATTACTTTCTTTAACAACGGACGCCTTGAAGGCTCGCTAAATTATTCCAACGGCAAGAATATGCCTTTATTCGGGAGCTATGAATTAACCGACGAGAATCATATCGTCAATCTAAAATTCACAGTCTGCTCCGAAAGCGACAAAACATATTCCGAAAGTTGGGCAGGCGGTTCAACTTATCTGACTGAAGATCTTGACCACTCTCTGATATTCAAACAGATATACACGTCAACAGGCCAATCAAAAACAGCGACATTCACGTTCCGTCTCTAACATTAGATGAATAAAGCACAACATAATCTGCTTTCAATCTTTTCATTATCCCCTTCTTGCAGGAACCGCCAATTAAAAGCGGATTCCTCAAGGGGGGATAATTCTATGCCCAATTGGCTAACGTTCATCACTCTGCTACTAGCTCTTGGGTTCCTCTACCTACAAATATATCTATTTTCCGGCGCAAGCATAAAATCTGACGGATACTCATACTTCAACGCGTGGGAGTCTATTAAAGGTGGACACACAGATTTTCTTCGCACACCCGTCTATGCAATAATCGTCGGTATACTTACAGAGATATTCAACCAACCGACAGCCCTCATAATAATTCCAATACTTCATTGGCTACTATACTTGGCGATGCTCCGCGGTGTATGGCAGATTAACACTGCGCTCGACGTCAAAAAAAGCATAAACTGCGGTGTAATCCTCTCGTTGATGCTTATTCCCGGCTTTTGGTGCATGAATAACTTTACCATGGCGGAATGTTTATCTCAGGCGGGAACAATTTTCTTAGTCTGGCTATCATCTCGCTACATTCTTAATCCGCACCAACGTTGGCTCTATTTATCAGGATTGACACTGCCATTACTTCTCTTCACTAAACCAATATTCATTATACTCATCCCCCTAATGGCATTGTTTTGGGGGATAATATGCCGACACAATAAGAAACATCTGAAGATTTGTAGCATCTCTATTGCGACTACAATCGGCTTGGCTGGCGTCTATCTATTTTGCATGGCTCACACCTATACCCGCCCGTCATTTACAATTGCGACCGCCTACAATGAATACTATTGTATGCGAGCTGAAGGTCTAATTATCCCAGATGAAATCGAAGACTCGGTGCTAAGAGAGAAATTCCGTCCAATGTATGATTCAATCCCCGGGGGATGGCTTAAAACCCAACCTTATTGGCAGGAAATATGGAAATTAAATTGGCAAGAACTTGATGCCCTTGCCAAAACCGCACGTAAAAACCATCTACCCGAAATCGCCGAAAGCACCGTTCGTCGGTTCTGCACATCTTTGAATTATAGTCTTTTCTATAGTCTTGTAGACGAATTAGGTGTATCAAAAGATTATGATCAGCGATTTGCGACATGGAACGGCTTATCGAAAAACCAAGATGGAGGATTTATCTATCCGTTTCATCAGAGATTTAACATACCAATATGGTTTGGTGTTGTTATACTATTTTCATTTATAGCTGTTTGGATTTTCCACTGGTATCACAACCGACATTTCCCCGCATTAGCCGCCTTAATATCCGCCTTTTTTCTGTCAGCTTACGTTACAACAATTGTCGGTGCGCAAGACTCGTGGGGGCGCATACTAACCCCCTTTTCTCCCCTACTCGCCATCATGGCAGGTAGCTTAATCTCAATTGCATATCAAAGATGGACCACCCGCAAGATAAGTTCCCTCGACAACTGCTGATTACGCTCATCGTTTTCTGCATCACTATGATTGCCTGGCAACTCCTTATCTGCAAAGGGGCTTGCACGATTGGCGATATGCACACCTACATAACAGCTTGGGACAACTTATGCCGCCTACATCCCGACCCGATGCGTCCTCCGATTTATCCCATAATATTGGGAAGTATGCTCGACATTTTTGGTGAGCAAATAGGAGGATGCTTGATGATGATTATTCATTGGAGTATATGGATTGCGGGGTGTCGTTGGAGCTGGCTGATTCTCAGATATTTCAACGCTAGCCGATCTCTCGCCACAACAATAATAATATTACTCATGCTCTTCCCTGGAACATGGGTTCTCAACAATATGCTTCAAACCGATGGCATCGCGACCGGTGGCTTTCCGCTATTCATCTGGCAATTAATACAATACCGCAACACCCACCAACGCAAATGGATTATCCTGAGCGGTATGCTTTTAATAACATATCTATTCCTAAAGCCCCAATTTTTATATCTAATTCCTATATGGGCTACGGCATGGATATATTCTACCTACAAAGACAAAAAACACCGCAAATGGGCTCTGAGAGTATTCGGCATTGCCATTTCCTCTGTTATAGCATACCAAGGAGCCCTCTACTATTGCTATCGTCAACCTTATATTTCTAAAGTTTCTCCAATCAACAACTACTATAGCCTCAGAATGGCAGGTCTGATATATCCTGAAGAAATTGAAGACTCTGTTGCCCGCGAAACACTACGCCCCTTTATTGAAGCAGACCCAGGCACAGACTTGCCTGACCATTATCTCTATTGGTCTGAAACTTGGAGGGTACACGACAAAACTCTAAACCAAATTTGGAATAACGCATATTCGCTACACCGCTCTGAAACTCATGCATTTATCTTCCATCGATTTCCTCAACTACTAAACTATAATATCTTTTATAAAGAGGGAAAACATCGTCAACGACAATCAGCCAAAGATATCGCATACTATAACGTATCGAAAGAAGTAATCAATACTAACCAAACTGATATCGTATATGGCTCTGATTTGTTTAAATCATCCGCAAAATCTTTTAACAGCTTAATATATCCGCTTTACGGATTTATGCAAATACCATTTTGGTTTGCGTGGCTCACTATTGCCATATTCTCAATATGGTATTGCATAAAATGGATAAACGGAAAGCGATTCCCGGCTATTGCTTTTCTGATGTCATCAATCATCCTCGGCGGCTATCTGGTTGTCTTCATCGGTGCGCCTTCAGATTGGGGCAGACTCGTCACTCCTTTCTCGATGATTCTTTTCACAATGGTCGGAATCCTCTACACAAACGTTAAAAAAATATTATCTGAGAGAGGGTTAACACAACACAGATTTGCTTAGTTGGGCAAAGTTGTGTAAATTTGCATTGTGAACTATTCGACTGACAACCGTCTTTCTACCCCGCAATTAAAAAACGGCCTCATCGCTATAATTATAGCGATGATTGTTGTCATATTCTCTCCTATAGAAGCGATGGGCCAATCAGCCGTCAAACGCCACCACAAAGGGCATCAACCAACTCAGACTTCACAATCTTTACCTCTAGATTCCGTCCAATCTATTTTACCCGACTCAATCGCTGTAAGCAGACAGGTTTCAGACCGCTCGGCTGTTGTTGTTGATAGCTTCGCGCTTGTAGGCGACTCTATGATTATCACTCCGGTTGATACGATTGGCATTCTGACTGCAGGCGAAGCTTACGCTGCTGATTCTATCCAACGTAGACATCGCAACGAGTCTATCATGAAGAAACTCAGCAACATTCCCGAAGAAGAATGGGTGCCACGCGCTGTTGAGTTTAACCCCGACCCAACGCGAGCCGTTTGGTTATCAGCTCTCTTCCCCGGATTGGGACAAGTCTACAACCGGCGTTATTGGAAATTGCCGATAATCGTCGGCGGATATCTCGGCTTAGGATACGCAACAAGTTGGAACAACCAAATGTTGACCGACTATACCCGCGCTTATGCCGACCTACTCGACAACGACCCGACATCGAAAAGCTATATGGACTTCTTTGCACCGAATGTCAAAGAATCTGATGTCGATAAAGCATGGTTAAAAAACCTATTAAAATCTCGCAAAAACTATTTCAGACGAAACCGCGACCTTTGCATTATCAGTATGGTAGGTGTCTATCTGCTGGCAATGGTCGACGCATATGTTGATGCCTCCCTCTCTCATTTCGACATAAATCCTCACCTCTCCATGGATGTCGTACCCGCCTTAATGCAAGACGGCCGACAGAAATACCCGTCCGTAGGCTTAGCCTGGGCTTTAAACTTTTAGCCCTCTGATGAGTATTTTATTTGACCAAATCTAAACCGCCAACTTCCGATGAAGATCTTCAACCGTCTTAATTTCTTGATTATCACTGTTACAGCCGGAGCATTCTGCCTATCCGCAGCAGAAACGCCTTCTGTGCTGTCGCTCTCGCAATACGCCAACGACTCAACCATCATTCTCCCCGAAAGTTTTGAAACCGACACCCAGAAGATGATGGAGAATTGGTATCTCCAAAACTATACGGCTCTCGATCTTGATGTTGATAGCAAACCCGATGAAGAAGTCTCTGATGAAGAGATTACACGTCGTCTTGCGGCAATTCCGACAACTATCGAAATGCCGTTCAACTCTCTTGTCAGAGCCTATATCGATGCTTACACTCAGAAGAATCGTCGTTTGGTAGAGAATATGCTCGGCATGAGCCTCTATTATATGCCGATTTTTGAGCAAGCCCTTGAGCGCGAACACCTGCCACTGGAGTTGAAATATCTTCCCGTTATCGAATCGGCGATGAACCCCGACGCCGTATCGCGCTCCGGAGCAACTGGTTTATGGCAACTCATGCTCGCAACCGCTCGCGGATTCGGTATGGAAGTAAACACGCTCGTCGACGAACGCCGCGACCCCATAGCGTCATCTGCCGTTGCCGCAAAACTGCTCCGCCAACTCTACGATATCTATCATGATTGGTCTTTAGCTATCGCAGCATATAACTGCGGTCCGGGCAACGTTAACAAAGCCCTACGTCGTTCTACCGCCGAAAAGAAAGACTTTTGGGCTATCTACCCCTTCCTTCCGAAAGAAACACGCGGCTATGTGCCTTGCTTCATCGCAGCGACATATGTCATGACCTACTATAATGAGCACAATATCTCGCCTGCGCTCGCAAAAAAACCGATTGTAACAGACTCGGTGCATGTCAACCGACGCGTTCACTTCAAGCAAATCGCCGACATTTTGCAAATTCCGGTAGAAGAACTGAAAGTGCTCAACCCCCAATATCGTCAAGAGTGTATTCCGGGCGACATCCGTCCTTATTCACTCGTTTTACCGGCAAATCAAATCTACGCTTATATTATGAGCGAAGATGCTATTTGCTCTAACAACTCAAGTCAATATACCCGCCGACTAACTGTCGAGCCTTCTAACGGCGAGGTTTCACCAGACGGACAAGAGGGCGAATGGGTCGACACCGAAAAAATCGTCTACCATAAAGTCGTAAAAGGCGAGACACTATCATCTATCGCAAAGAAACATGGTGTATCGCTTTGGAGCTTGAAACACGCCAACGGCAATATCACGAAAGTGCGTCGTGGTCAAACACTTAAAGTCGTAACAACCGAACGAATATTCAAGCCGAAAGCCGCCGAAGCATCAACCGAAACAGAAAACAATAGCTCTATACTCAATAGTGAGACTCCATCTGACGGCACAATTATCGCTACTGCCGATTCAATTCCCGGAGCAAAAGAAGCAGCCGCTGCTGTTGCCGCTAATTCGGCTAACGAGTCATCATCAGCAAAAGCGGAAACAGCTGTAGCTAAGGAGACTCCGAAAAAATCTGCAACTTCGGCAAAATCGACTAAAGCTAATTCTAAGTCGACAACGCCTGCCTCTAAGCAAAAATCAACATCCAAGACCGTTACCGTTAAAAGCGGCGACTCACTCGACAAAATCGCCAAAAGAAACGGCACAACAGTTAACGCCATTAAACGTCTAAACGGCTTGACCGGCAAAAATCCCGTGATTAAACCCGGTCAGAAACTCAAAGTAAAATGAGTAGCAACAACGAACTGATTATCATCAACATATCGGGTCAAGACAAGCCCGGTGTGACCGCGGCACTGACCTCTATTCTCGCCAAATATAACGCGATGGTGCTTGATATCGGTCAGGCTGATATCCACCATACATTATCGCTTGGCATTCTCTTCAAGACCACCTCATCAGATTCCGGTGATTTGATGAAAGACCTTCTGTTCAAGGCATATGACATGGGGGTCAACATCCGTTTTACCCCTATTTCTACCGAGGAATATGAAAAATGGGTTAGCCTTCAAGGTAAAAACCGTTGGATTATTACGATTCTCGGCCGTCAACTGACCGCAAACAATATTGCATTAGTATCGGAAGTCATTGTTGAGCAGGGATTAAACATCGATGCCATTCAGCGACTTACCGGACGACAACCGCTTGTCGAAGGCTCGCTTCCGGCAACAAAGGCTTGTATCGAATTCTCAGTCAGAGGCACCCCCATAAATCGTTCGGAAATGCAGAGCCGCTTCATTGAAATTTCATCTCATGAAGGGTTCGACATCTCGATGCAAGAAGACACAATGTATCGCCGATGCCGCCGACTAATCTGTTTCGATATGGATTCTACCTTAATCCAAACCGAGTGTATCGACCAGCTCGCCGAAAAAGCCGGTGTCGGAGATAAGGTGAAGGAAATTACCGAAAGAGCGATGCGTGGCGAAATCGACTTCCAAGAAAGCTTCAAAGAGCGCGTAGCTCTACTCAAAGGATTAGACATCAGCGTCATGGAAGGCATTGCCGAATCTCTACCAATTACCGAGGGAGTAGACCGCATGATGAACGTCCTCAAGCGTGCCGGATTTAAGACAGCAATCCTATCGGGTGGATTTACATTCTTCGGTGAATACTTGAAACGTCGTTTCGGATTCGACTATGTATATGCCAACGAACTTGAAGTTGAAGATGGCAAACTTACCGGTCGATATGTCGGTGATATTGTCGACGGCAAACGCAAAGCCGAATTATTGCGATTAATCGCACAGGTTGAGAATGTTAACATTGCGCAAACCATAGCCGTTGGTGATGGCGCTAACGACCTGCCAATGCTTGCAACAGCCGGACTCGGTATTGCGTTCCACGCAAAACCGAAAGTGAAGGAGAGCGCGAAACAATCAATTTCAACTATTGGCATTGATGGCGTGCTTTATTTCCTCGGATTCAAAGACTCTTTCATAGGCGAACCCGGAAAATGACCATGCCTACCGCCTTATATCACACTTTCGGCTGTAAACTAAATTTTGCCGAAACGTCTGCCGTGGCTTCCAGAATGGAAAATCGCGGCATTCGCCGTGCCCTAAAGGGAGAAAAGCCCGACTTAATTTTTGTCAATACTTGTTCGGTTACCGGCGAAGCTGACAAAAAATGTCGTCAAACAATCCGCTCCTACAACCGTCGTTTCCCCGATGCGGCAATTATCGTGACCGGATGTTACGCACAGTTAAAGAGCGAAGAAGCCGCTTCTCTGCCGGGAGTTGCAATTGTTGCGGGCAATGACCGAAAGGGAGATATCGACAAATTTGTTGAAGATTTTCTCGTTTCTCACCGCAAAACAGTCGAAGTAATTCCGGCAAAAGATATTCGTAGCTTTACACCATCTTGTTCGCGCGGAGACCGCACTCGCTATTTCTTAAAGGTTCAAGACGGATGTGATTGTTGGTGTACTTACTGCACTATCCCCGCAGCCCGAGGCCGTAGCCGTTCGGCAACTGTTGCTCAGCTTGTTAGTCAAGCTGAAGAAGTCGCTGCGAATGGAGGCAAAGAGATTGTCATTACCGGCGTTAACATCGGTGATTTCGGCAAACGTCAGCCCGAGCTTCCCGAAGGCGCACCAGCCGAAAACTTCTTGACTCTGATTAAAGCCCTCGACAAAGTTGAAGGAATCGAGCGTTATCGTATTTCATCAATCGAACCCGACCTCCTAACTGATGAAATAATCGAATATTGCGCAACATCGAGAGCCTTTATGCCCCACTTCCATATTCCGTTGCAATGCGGTTCTGACGTTGTTTTAAAACTGATGCGCCGACGCTACGACTCGGCGCTATTCCGCGATAAGATTCTAAAAATAAAGCAACTGATACCTGACGCTTTTATCGGCGTAGATGTTATGGCTGGCACTCGCGGCGAAACGCTTGAAGAATTTCAAAAGTCTTACGACTTCCTCGAATCACTGCCGGTAACTCGACTGCATGTTTTCCCTTACTCCGAACGCCCGGGAACTCGCGCTTTAGAAATTCCCCACATAGTTTCGCAAGAGGAGAAACATCGTCGCGTTGAACTATATACACAACTTTCTAATCGAAAACTACGCGAATTTGCCGACCAATATGTCGGGACTACCCGCAACGTTTTGTTGGAGCACACTCGTCTCGGGCAACCCATGTCGGGTTTCACCGACAACTACTTAAAGGTGCGCATCCCCGACGCTCCGGAGTCTGCCGACAACCATATTATGCCGGTAACATTAAAAGAGGTAATCATCACCTCTGCCGGTGAGGCTGAATTCCTCGCAACTATCTAATTTCGCCAATTGCCACCCCTCGTTATGAGTAAGAATTGGAAATATAAACCCCTAGGATGGATGGCGGCAGCTGTCGCTCGGTTGCCGTTCGGAATTTTATATGGTTTATCAGACTTCATATTCATAATACTCTATTACATAATCGGATATCGCAAACAAACCGTTCGCAAGAACCTTTTAGAGTCGTTCCCTGAAAAAGATAAGAAAGAGATACGTCATATCGAACGACAATTTTATCGCAATTTTGCCGATTACATCATCGAGACCATCAAGCTGCTCCATATTTCCGACGAGCAAATGCGCAAACGAATGACCTTTTCAGGGGTCGAAATAATCGACGAAGCGCTAGCTAAAGGTCAGCCGGTCGTTTGCTACTTCGCTCATATCGGCAATTGGGAATGGGCTCCGTCAATCACCCTCTGGAGCCATTTAAAAGCCGGCAAAGAGGCGATGTTTTGCCAGATATACAGACCTTTACGCAACGAATGGTTCGATTCGCTAATGTTGCGCATTAGAGGCCGCTTCGGAGCAATTTCTCTCCCCAAAAAACGTTCATTTCTCGATCTATTGCGCTATCGGAAAGAGGGAAAACCTACTGTCACCGGTTTTATGAGCGACCAAAAACCTAGCCATGGCGACACCATACATGTTGTCAACTTCCTCAACCATCCGACTGCAATAATAACCGGCACAGAAACCGTTTGTAAACGTCTTGGAGCGCTCCCCGTCTATTGGAGAATGACAAAACCTTCTCGCGGTCATTATCATATCGATGTTATTAAAATGGAAGCCGACATAAACGTCGACTTCGCTCTAACCGATCTCTACGCTCAACTGCTTGAAGAAAATATTCAAGAGAATCCCGCAACATGGCTATGGTCTCACAAGCGGTGGAAAAATCCTGTAACATTTGAAATGAATGGCCAAAAGGCTTGATATGAAACAAATTGCCGTAATCATCCTAAACTGGAACGGAGAGAAACTTCTCAGCGAGTTCCTCCCTTCGGTTGTAGCGAACACAGACTCTGATATTGCCGACGTAATCGTTGCCGACAATGGTTCGACCGATGGGTCTTGCGAATTATTGCGCCATGAATTTCCAAACGTGATACGACTCGAATTTGAGGAGAATCTCGGATTTGCCGAAGGCTACAATCGAGCCTTGCAAGAAACCGATTATCCTTACACGGTCTTGCTAAACTCAGACGTTGAGACACCGAAAGGATGGCTACGTCCGCTCTACGAGTTTATGGAATCTCATAAAGATGCCGCGGCATGTCAACCTAAGATTCTATCATACAGAGCCAAAACAAAGTTTGAATATGCCGGAGCTGCCGGAGGATTTATCGACAAAAATGGGTTTCCCTATTGCCGAGGTCGCATTTTCGACACTATCGAAGATGACAATGGTCAATATGACTCACCTATCAAATTATTTTGGGCAACAGGAGCAGCTTTAATGGTCCGGACCAAACTATATAATGCAGCTGGCGGACTCGACAAACTTTTTTTCGCCCACATGGAGGAAATTGACCTATGTTGGCGTTTATCGCTTATGGGCAAGCAATTATGGTGTGTGCCACAGAGCCATGTTTACCATCTTGGCGGAGGGTCGTTGCCGGCAGAAAATCCACGAAAGACATATTTGAATTTCCGCAACAACCTGTTGCTACTTCATAAAAACCTCCCCGCAAAAGATTTAAGCAAAGCCTTATTGCGTAGACGACTGCTCGACACAGTTGCATGGGTGAAATTTATGCTAACTCTTGATTTCGCCAATGCCTCTGCCATTCTGCGAGCTCATCGCGACTTCCGCCGTATGCGTGGCAACTATACGACTCATCCTGACGTAAATCTTCTTGCGGTTAACCATCCGAACATTCTCATATCCTACTTCGTTAAACGCAAAAAATTCTTCTCTCAGCTTTAACTTCCAACGATGCTTCTTCTAAACGCCACTCCAAACCTTGAAGGACTTATTTCTGACCTTGCATTTATTCTACTGCTCGGAGCTATTGTAACGCTGCTTTTTAAATGGATTAAACAGCCGGTAGTTCTCGGATATATTGTAGCCGGTTTTCTCGCAAGCCCAAACTTTGAGCCGCTACCTTCGGTCACAACTGAAAGCAATATTGAATTTTGGGCTCAGTTAGGCATTATCGTGCTTCTCTTCTCACTCGGTTTAGAGTTCAGTTTCAAGAAGTTAATTAACACGGGTGGCTCTGCCGTAGTTACAGCGTTGATAATCGTCGTCGGCATGATGGCAACAGGTTTCGCCATCGGTCGATTACTCGGATTCACGAATATCAATAGTCTATTCCTCGGAGGAATGCTCTCAATGTCCTCCACAACTATTATTATAAAAGCATTCACCGACCTCAATCTTCGCCAGAAGAAATTCGCATCATTAGTCTTCGCCGTGCTAATTATTGAAGACTTATTTGCGGTAGTAATGATGGTGGTGCTCAGTTCAATCGCGATTAACAACTCGGTTGAAGGTAGCGAAATGTTGATGAGCATCAGCAAACTCGTTTTCTTCCTTGTCATATGGTTCTTAATCGGCGTATATATCCTTCCTTCGTTCCTCAACAAGACTCGTCGTTTCCTTAACAACGAAACCCTCTTGGTTGTTTCGATGGGCTTGTGTCTTTCGATGGCTGTATTCTCGGTGCTCTGCGGATTCTCGCTTGCGCTCGGAGCCTTCGTCATGGGCTCAATTCTTGCCGGCACGAGCTATGCCGAACGTATTGAGAATGTTACGATGCCCGTTAAAGACCTTTTCGGCTCGGTTTTCTTTATCTCGGTCGGAATGATGGTGCAGCCTGCTATCTTGGTTGAATACTGGTGGCCGATTCTAATTCTCTCGGCAGTTGTGATTGTCGGAATGATTATCTTTGGCACAGTCGGCATGTTGGCGACAGGTCAAACGCTAAGGGTTGCCATGGAATCAGGTTTCTCTCTGACTCAAATCGGCGAATTCGCTTTCATCATCGCGTCATTGGGCATGAGCCTGGGCGTACTTAGTCCCGAAATATATCCGATAGTGGTTGCAGTTTCTGTGATAACAACATTTACCACACCATATTTCATCCGCATGGCAGAACCGGCATACAATTTTGTTGAACGCCACTTGCCCGACAGTCTCCACTTCCTCATCGATCGCTATGTCGACGAAGCCTCGGAAACCATTGGAAATGAAAACCGACGTGCTTGGGCTGCAATTTTGCGCAGATATTTATGGCGAGTAATGCTCTACTCAATTATTTTGATTGCAATCTCTTTATCTTGCAAGATGTGGTTAGCCCCGCTTCTGAGCGAAATTATACCATCATGGAGCCAACTGTTGACTACTATCATATCACTGACAGCAATGTCGCCATTCTTGTTAGCTCTAATTCTGCCCCCTCAGATGAACCGCTCTGACAATGCGACACAACTATCTGCCACAAAAATGAAAGTGCCTCGCGTTGTATTAATGATTTTCAGAATGTTACTCACACTGGGATTCATTATTTACACTATCTCGGCATCATATTCAATACGCTGGGGTATACTAATCGGCATTACTTTCTTCATTTTATTAGTCTTACTTCTCAGCCGCAAACTCAAAGCTCAACTTCGCAATATCGAAACCCACTTCCTCGAAAACCTCAATGAACGTGAGCTCAGACGGTCGGGCAAAAACAACACTCTTGTCAGCGACCTCCATTTGGCATATATCCATGTCGGTTATGGTTGCCCGTTTGTCGGAGAACGTCTACGAAACAGCAACTTACGCGGGCGCTATGGCATCGATGTTGTGACGATTCAACGCGGACCGGAAACTACAATTGTGCCTTCAAGCGACACCAGACTTTTCCCCGGCGACACAATCGGAGTTATCGGCACCGACGATCAAATCTCAACCATACTTCCCCTTATTGAAGCGGAAACTGAGCAAAACGCCAAGGGTATCGAAGCTTCTGACCTACATCTCACCTCTATTTTAATTGAAGAAGACTCTCCGTTAAACGGCCAATCGCTCGCTTCTGCCGATGTGCGTCGCAACTACAACACCCATGTCGTTGCCCTGCGACGAGGCGACAAATTTATCGATCGATACGCTACGGAGACTCTTCGTTTCGGCGATCGCCTATGGCTAGTCACCCCTGACGCTCCCACAGCAGCCCTGCTCTCGGGTCACGCTAAAAAAGCAAACTGATTTTTATAATCAGCCTATTTATACCACAATTTATGCCGAAACGTCAACATTAAATTCAGCTTGCCACTTTTTTTGCGTTTTTTTTGGAAAAAAGTTGCATAGATTTATTTTTTCAAATATCTTTGCAAGTGACAATTACACCAATATTATCGAGTTTTTCATAATTAAAATCGATTTTATAACAGAAATTTATCTAAAAGTTTATTTCTAAGGTAATTTTCGTAAATATTTTAGCCCGAAATAAATCGTATTTCAACAAAACTATTCATACTATTCATTGACAAAAACCAAGCGCAAATGAAAAAGTTCTACTCATTCTTGCTTGCAGCGGCTACAATCGCATCTTCTGCAATTGCCGGCAACCGCGTTCCCGAGCTTTCTGTTAAGACTCTTGACCTTGAAGTAAAAAACATTCAAAACTCTATTCAAGATCTCACTAAAATTAGCTCACATAAAGCACCTGCAGCTCAAGCTGAAGCTGCCGCACAATATCCCCAAGACCTCGAAGGCATCGCAGCGATGTTCAACTTCACATTGGTTGAACAAGATGGAAGCTATCCTTTTAAGACCTCAGTAACATTCTCAGATGGCAGTGAATATGGCGACGAAGAAATGACGTGTATCCAATACACAATGTCAAACTTCCTAGACGGAATTTTTAACGAGATTATTACCACCCACCCGGTTGATGTATACTACTATCCTGAAGATGGCATATTAGTTTTACCCGGAGACCAAGCTTATCTCACATACGAATCATTAGATTGGGGTTTATGGTGTTCATTTAGCGAATATCCCCAATCTGGTTCTTGTCCTAATTATATGTTCGAGTATAATCCTGCTACCAAATCATTCGACCTAATCAATCCGATGCCTATCTTTACAAGCAAAGACCAAACAGAAGCGGAGATGTGCACAATTGATGGTTTATACATGGCAACGGTAGTTGATGACGGATTGACTTATATAATCGCATTAGACCCCGACAACTTCTCTATCTCTCCCTATGACGCCGTCGGAACTATGACTTTTACTTGCGAACATGAAGGAGGAGCGCGTGATTTTGAAGAACCCGTATTTGCGCAAGTTAACGAAAATACTCTTACAATTTATAACTTCGGTGGCGGTCTGTGTGACGTACCGATGACCATTGACGCTGCTGCAAAAACTCTTACAGCAAACAAAGTACAAGTTACAGATATTACCGATTATAGAGCATACTTGTCAGCTGCAGATGCTGACGGCAACAACGCCGCAGGCACTCGCCAGTATATCTTGACATCAACTTACAACGTTGAAGATGGCAAGACTATCATCACTGTTCCTTCTTGGAACACATACGTCTACGATATGATGTTGGGTGATATGCCTTACTTTTATCCCATGGTTGACACCACAATTGTTCTTGATTTAGATCTCGACGCTTATGCTTCTGCCGGAATCAACAACATCGCTGCTGACGCGATTGACGCAAGTACACCTGTTGAATACTACAACCTCCAGGGCATCCGCGTAGCTACTCCCGAAGCTGGTCAGCTCTTGATCAAACGTCAAGGCAACAAAGCTTCTAAAGTTGTTATCCGCTAATTTCCGTAACGTAAATTAGATATTGAGCGGTGTGTCACTTGTGACACACCGCTCTTTTTGTATACCTTCTATCTCTGATTTTAAACGTAGGAATCTATGATATAAACATAGCTGAGAAAACATTACGTTTTTTTATGATGGCGGATTGCGGGAATTTTCGTATTTTCGCGTGTTATTAAACATCATAAACTTTTGAATTAACATTATGGAGAATTCCAACAAAGATATTACGGTTAAAATCATCAACAATTCTCATCATCCAATGCCCCAATATGCAACGCCCGGGGCTTCCGGTATGGATGTCAGAGCTTTTCTTCCCGAGAAGCCAATCGTTCTACAACCGCTGGAACGAGCATTAGTGCCTACTGGTTTGAGAATTGAGTTACCGCGAGGCTATGAGTGTCAAATTCGTCCGCGTAGCGGCTTGGCTATCAAACATGGAATCTCATTAGTCAACACTCCCGGCACAGTCGACAGCGACTATCGCGGCGAAATCGGGGTAATTATGATAAACCTCTCAAATACCCCATTTACTATCAACGATGGCGAACGTATCTGTCAAATGGTTATCGCTGAATATACCCGCGTAAATTGGCAACAAGTTGACTCGCTCGACGAAACCCAACGCGGTGAAGGCGGATTTGGCCATACCGGCGTAAAATAGTAAGAAAACAAAATAACCAACCTTTCAACATAGACCAAATAGACCAACACCGAAGAGTGAAACAGCTAAGATTTGATAGAATATTGCCTTTGTTATTACTGCTTCTGATTTTCACCGGAGGCAGTATCGTTTCGCGCGGAAAAAGCCCCAAAAGCGACAATAAGCTAACCGCGAAAGAGACTGAGACACAGCGCAAAGCTGACTATATTTTCATGGAAGCGTTGGCTAAAAACGCTATTAATAAAGATGACGCATATTTCGAGTTAATGCGCGGAGCATACGAACTCGACACGACTGAGACTTCTATTGGCCAAAATCTCGGCTATTACATGATGGTTTTAGGGCGCAACGACTCTATCTATTCCAAACAAGGCTATGAAATGATGCGTCGTCATTTCGAGAAACATCCCGAAGATTACTATGGCTCGATTTTCTTCGGAATGTTAAACACTGCGCTGGGCAATACAGACGAAACTATTCACATTTGGTCAATTGTCGATTCTCTCAATCCGACAAAACCTGATGTCGCCGTCAAGCTCGTGGAAGCTCTGCAAGAAAAACGCGACACTGCGTCGTTACGTCGCTCTCTCGGGATACTCGAACGCATCGAGCGTGCCGAAGGTAAAGATATCGGACTAACTTCCCACAAGATTCGTGCGATGCTCGCTTTGAAAGATACAACTGCGGTTCTTTCTGAAATAAATTCACTTTTGAAGTCTTCTCCCCGTAGCGCTCAATCTCAGCTTTATGCAGGCGATATTTTTATGGCGCTCAACCGACCGGAGACAGCAATCGAATATTACGACAGGGCGTGCGCCTCCGACTCTACTAATGGCTTCGCCTACTACAAACGTGCGCAATTCTATCTCTCTCAGGGCGATTCTATCGCTTATGATCAAGAAATCAGCCATGCAATTCTCAAAGAAGATCTAGAAATTGAGATAAAAAATGAGATGTTGCGCGACTATGTCGGCAGAATATATGGCGACTCGCTGAAACGTCCGCAAATCAAGAATTTATTTGAAACTCTGCTCACTCAACACCCTCATGAAGCCGGATTCCGCGACCTCTACTCTTCTTATCTTGTTGTTTCCGGTGATCTCAAAGGCGCTGTTGAGCAACAAGAATATGCCGTTGACGCCGACCTTGCAAATGCTAATCGTTGGCACTCTATTATGGGGTTATATGGTCAAATGAATGAATCATCTCAGGCTATCGAAGCCGGCAAAAGAGCGCTGGAGTTTCTTCCTGACGACCAGATTATCAACTTGCTGATGGGCGCTAACTATCAACAGCTCCAAGATTATGATTCGGCAATGTCTTATTTCCGAAAGTCGTTATCTCTTGTTGAGCAAGAAGATGTAAAAACCCGTTCTCAAATCGAAGCATCTATTGGTGATATCTTCTATGCTCAAGAGATGGCTGATTCGGCGTTTGTCTATTACAAAAACGCCATCGATATTGACCCTGATAACTTATTAGCTCTTAACAACTTCGCTTATTACCTCGCCGAGAATGAGCAAGACCTCGATATGGCTGAGCGATACAGCGCTATTTGTGTCAGAGCAAATCCGGAAAATGACACTGCTATCGACACTTATGCCTGGATTTTCTACAAAAAGAAAGAATATGTAAAGGCAAAAGAGTGGATCGACAAAGCGATTAATCTTGAATTAGACAACCCTCAATCTGAGGTGTTAGACCATGCCGGGGATATCTATTTTATGAACCGCGAAGTTAACAAAGCTGTCGACTTCTGGGAAAAAGCTCTAAAACTGAATCCCGACAACAAAATCCTCAAAAAGAAAATTCGCCAACGCTCTCCTTTCGTCGAATAAACACTGACGACGAGAATAGCTATTAATTTGATTTCATAACAATAGACTTAATATCGTGTTGAAAAATTATCTCAAAATAATAATCGCTATCTTGCTTGTCTGCTCAATGGCAGGCTGTCGCTCTCAAAAAGGCGCAACTTCTGAAGGTAGCGAAACGCCTGAAGGCACTGTTGTTGCCCCGACATATATGAATTTGAATAGTCGATACACTATGCTGACCGAATCGTGGAAACAATGGTCTGACATGGAGTCTTCGATTAAAATTAGCCTCACCTCCCCAGCAAAGCTAAACGCTGCAGGTAAAGTTTGGATGAAACGGGGCGAATGGATTTCTATGTCGATTAGAATGCTCGGCTTCGAGGTCGCAACTCTTTGGGTAGACCGCGACTCTATTGTTGCTGTCGACAAATTCCACAAGAAATATGTTTCGGAATCGACATCAAAACTGCTCGGAGACTCAAACGTCTCTCTTGAAGATATGCAAGACTTGCTAACCGGGCGTGTGTTTATCGTTGGCAAGGGCACGGCAAGGGTTGCCGATCGCTCAAAATTTGATTTTGAAGAGGCGGCAAACGGATGGTATCTCCTTCCGAAAGAGCAACCCGAAGGATTTAATTATGGGTTCTTAGCCTCTGACACATCTAACGCCCTTAGAGGCACAATCTTGGAAGTCAACAACTTCGGCTCGGTATCAGCCAATTATAGCGACCTTTACGAGAGTCGAAACGGAGGTTGGTTCGCACAAGAAGCTAAGCTTGAAACCTCTCGCGGTAAGAAAATTGCCGCTACATTGAAATGGGATTTCAATGGGGCTAAATTCAACACCGGCATCTCAAAGCGATGCAATATTCCAGACAATTGCGAACGAATTGAAATGTCTACTCTTACAAAATTGCTGAAAAGCATGTAAAGACTTACAACCTAACAATAACTTACCCCTTATAATTTCACTGTCGTCATCGTGTCAAGACTACTGTCTATTCTGCTCGCCACTCTGCTACTGATTATTCCCTTCGACTCTGCCTCACAACCGAGTCGTAGCGACTCGGCGCGCCCTACAACCGAAGCGCAGTCAAAAAAGGGGAATAGCTCGAAAAAAAAATCTACCAAATCCTCAACAAAGACTTCTACGAAAAAGAAAAGCTCGACTAAAAAATCTTCCACATCGTCTAAGAAGTCTTCGTCGAAAAAGAGCTCAACATCGAAAAAGAGTTCGTCTAAATCAAAACAAACAAATAGTAACCGTTCGGAAAATGATGTTCGACGCGATAAGTCGAGAAACGAAACAGACATCAAAGAGACTAATCGAAAGATTAAACTTAACGCCGAAGAAACCGCTCGAAAGCTCAACCAACTCAACCTCGTTGAAGGTGAAATCGAACAATGTAACGGCAGAATAAACGTTATCTCGAATCGCATTGACTCGATAAATCGCCAGATAACGACTCTTAACGACTCGATTGACCATCTTGACTCCCATCTACGCCAAATTACGGCTACCTATATCAAAGCGCTCAAGCGCTCTCAAGGCCGCCGCCAACAGATGAGTACTCTCGCGTTTATTTTCTCCTCTGACTCTTTTGCTCAAGCTTACCGAAGGGCTCGCCACTTGCGTCAATTCGCTAAATGGAGAGAAAAACGCTCGGTTGAAATCAGTTCTGCAAAGAATGAGCTCGACGCTAAACGTCAACGACTTACATTGCTTGCCAACGACGCGACAAAATCAAAAAATGAGCTATCGCGCGAACGTGCTTCTCTTGTAAAAAAACAAGCCGAAACTGCCGCTTTGGTTGGCGAACTTCGCGAACAGGGGTCTGCTCTGAAAGAAGTTATGGCTGAACAGAAAGCGCGGGCTACCGCTATTGAGCGTGAACTTGAAAATGTTATCGCTCGTGAAGCCGCCAAACGTGAAGCTGAGCGAAAGGCTGCGGAAGCTGAGGCTGCGCGGAAAGCGGCGGAGGAAGAAGCGGCACAAAAGGCTGCCGCTGAAGAAGCTGACCGAAAGGCTCGTGAAGCGGCGGCTGCCGAAGAAGCTAAGCGTCTTGCGGCTGAGGATGCTAAGCGCAAAGAAGCGGCAGCTGAGAATGCGCGTAAAGAAGCTGAAAAGGCTCGCAAAGAGGCTAAACGTGAAGAAGACCGACGCAAGGCCGAACAAAAAGCGGCCGAAGCCGAAGCTGCCAAGAAGGAAGCCAAAGCCGCTAAAGAGGCAGCGAAAAAGGCTGAAGATGAGGCTAAACGCGCTGAAAAAGAGCGGAAGGCTGCCGAAGAGAAAAAGCGTCGCGAAGAAAAACGAGCCAAGACAATGCCGGTTAAACATAACCAGAAGTCTGACGCATCTAACTTGAATGGCTCAACTACGGCTGCAACTCCGACGCCAACGCCTTCAAATGAAGCTATTTCTTCTTCTGAAATTATCGAAACCGTGGCCGACTTTGCGGCTCTGAAAGGCTCGCTTCCAACCCCTGTCGCCGGTCAATACACAATTGTGAAACGTTTCGGCAAGCAACAACACCCGTCGTTACCTCATGTCGTAACCGACAACGCCGGTATTGATATTGAAACAGCCAAAGGTGCCGCTGTCAGAAGTGTCTGCGACGGCGAAGTGTCTGCCGTATTTCGCCCGGAAGGATACAATTCGGTTGTTGTCATCCGCCATGGCTCATATATGACCGTCTACGCCAACCTCTCAAACGTATCAGTCTCTTCCGGACAGAAAATTAAAGCCGGCACTAATATCGGCTCTGTTTTCTCTGACCCGAAAGACAACGGACGAAGCGTGCTCCATTTCGAAGTGCGAAATGGACGACAGAAAGAAAACCCGGAGGCATGGCTTCGCAAATGAAAAAACTGACTGTCGACAAAAAACTATCAGCCCGAGTTCTAAAAGTCATGGGACTTTTCAGCGGTGTGCAATTTCTGTCAATCCTCTGCTCGATTGTCAGAACCAAACTCGTCGCTATCTGGCTCGGGCCAACCGGCATCGGGTTGTTCGGGCTTTACAACTCTGTAATCGAAACAATCAGTGGAATTACTCAAATGGCGACCGGCACCGGGGTTGTCAGAGAGTTAGCTATTTCACCCTCAGAAAATCTGCCAAAACTCGTAGCCGTCGTTCGGCGATGGGGTTGGGCTTTAGGGCTTGCCGGCGCATCGCTAACCCTAATGCTTTCGCCGCTGCTTAGCAGAATCACGTTCGGCGATGACGAGCATATATGGGGCTTCATGCTATTAGCCTTTTCTGTGTTATTACTCACACTAAGCAGCACTGAAAGCGCGGTATTCCAAGGACTTAAGCGATACAATAGGCTCGCAAAAGCAACCGTCGGAGGCACAATCGTCTCACTACTCTGCTCTGCCCCGATGTTTTATTTTTGGGGCATCAATAGCGTAATTCCGTCGTTGCTTATCGGAGCTCTCGCAACGTGGGTCTGCCGCGGACTTTATCGCCAAAAAGTAGCAACCCCATCTCATCCAATTAGCGCCAAAGAGACTTTAATAACCGGTAAAGGGTTCGCTCTCCTCGGTTTATATATGACAATCACGATGTTCGCAACAAACGCCGTTTCTTATATCTTCATGTCATATCTAAACCGCACAGCCGGGACTGAAACCGCCGGATTATACCAAGCCGGCTTTACCCTCGTTAACCGCTATGTCGGTCTAGTGCTTGTCGCTGTCGGAATGGAATACCTACCCCGCCTTTCTGAAGTCAGCCATTCGCCGCGCCGAATAGAGCTCTTCCTCAACCATGAGATTACGCTCATTATGTTGGTAATGTTACCTATCGTAACGATTTTCATCGCTGCCGACGAACTGATAGTGCGCTTCCTTTACGACAAGACATTCCTCGTAATGCTCCCATTTATCACATGGGCGGTAATCGGCACAATCTTCCGTGCCTGGTCTTGGTGTATAGCATACGTCATTTTGGCTAAAAGCGATGGGGTTGCATATCTAATTACGGAATTATTATCCTCCGGAGTCGCAATTTTACTGAATATTCTCTTCTATAATAGATGGGGTATAGCCGGATTGGGATATGCCTACACGATTTGGTATCTTTTCTATTTCGCCGAAGTAATGTTCGTATGCCGAACACGCTATCGTCTGAAAATCAAACTAAAGGCGTTATTATTTCCGACTGCGGTCTTTACACTCTGCACAGCGACTGCCGTCTGCCACAGTTTGTTCGGATTAGGAGGGTCACTCCCCTTCGTCGCTATAGCTTTAGCAATATGCGCCGTCGGTATGCAACGTTTATTAGGAATAAATCTTAATAGCGTATTAGAAAAATTTGTCAAACCCGCGAAAAAGATTTAACTTTGTGTGGTTTAATGCCAAACTAACTATTGCATATGAACGTACGCCCCAAGAAAGCTCTCGGTCAACATTTCCTTACCGACCTAACGGTCGCTGATAGGATTGCGTCTACACTCGACAACTACAAAGGTTTGCCGGTAGTAGAAGTCGGTCCGGGTATGGGCGTACTTACCCGCTTCCTTCTTGAAAAGGGTCATGACACGACCGTTGTCGAGCTCGACAGCGAAAGCGTTGAATATCTAAACCTCAACTTCCCCGCATTAGACGGCAGAATCGTTGAAGCTGACTTCCTACGCCTCGACCTCGACAAACTTGTGCCGGGCGACGGAAACTTCTGTTTGATAGGCAACTATCCCTACAACATATCTTCGCAAATATTTTTCCATGCTCTCGATTGGAAAGATCGTATAATATGTTGTTCGGGTATGCTACAAAAAGAAGTGGCGCAACGCCTTGCAGCCCCTCCCGGAACTAAAGCTCGAGGCATCTTAAGCGTTTTGCTTCAAGCGTGGTATGATATTGAATACCTCTTCACGGTCGACGAAAACGTTTTCAATCCTCCCCCAAAAGTAAAGTCGGGAGTAATTCGCATGGTGCGCAACGATGTAACCGACCTCGGTTGCGATGCCGCTAAATTTAAAGCCGTTGTAAAAACTACATTCGGCCAACGTCGCAAAACTATCAGAAATTCCATCCGTCCGCTCCTCCCTCCGGGAGCACCTTTACCGGATTCGCCGCTCATGGCTATGAGACCTGAGCAACTATCTGTCGAGCAGTTCATCGAGCTCACTCGACTTATCGAACGCCTGTAAAGCTTCCACTCCCTCCTTCACTAATTAACCATCAATATCACGAACTATTATGAAGGAATTTGACGAGGAATTTCTCGAAAAAATCAAAGGTATAATCGAGACTCGCGACGACGCTGCTGCGAAACGCGAGTTGGAAGAGATGCACCCGGCTGACATCGCCGAATTGTATCAAAGTCTCGATCTTTCTCAAGCTGAATACCTCTATCAACTCCTCGACGGCGACAAAGCTGCCGACGTGTTGATGCAACTCGACGAAGATGACCGTCGCAAACTCCTCAGCGATATGGAGCCTGAGGAAATTGCCCGTCAATATATCGATCACCTCGACTCTGACGACGCCGTCGACCTTATCAAAGACCTCGACAAAGAAGACCAAGAGGAGGTCTTGTCTCACATCGACGACGTAGAACAAGCCGGCGACATTATCGACCTTCTTAAATATGACGAAGACACTGCCGGCGGTTTGATGGGTACGGAGATGCTCGTCGTCAACGAAAATTGGTCAATGCCTGAGTGTATCAAACAACTCAGAATGCAAGCCGAAGATATGGACGAAGTATACTACGTCTATGTCGTTGATAATGATGACCGTCTACGCGGAACCCTCCCGCTGAAAAAGTTGATTACCCACCCTTCGGTATCGAAAATAAAAAATGTGATGGAAACCGATCCGGTTGCCGTCAAAACCGATATGCCGCTCGACGAAGTCGCTATAGACTTCGAAAAATATGACCTTGTCGCAATGCCGGTTGTCGACTCGATCGGTCGCCTTGTCGGACACATCACAGTCGACGACGTCATGGACCGCGTCAGAGAATCATCCGAACGCGACTACCAATTGGCGTCTGGTCTTTCGCAAGACGTCGAATCTGACGATACGATTTGGAAACAAACTAAAGCTCGCCTTCCATGGTTGCTTATCGGTATCGCCGGAGGTATCGGTAACTCTCTAATTCTCGGCAACTTTGAGCAAGGCTTCGCAACAAACCCCGCAATGGCGCTATTCATCCCGATGATTGGCGGCACCGGAGGAAACGTCGGTATCCAATCTTCAGCTATCGTCGTTCAAGGCCTTGCTAACGGCTCTCTTGACCTCAAAGACACCGGAAAACAAATTTTCAAAGAAGTTGGCGTTGGCTTAATCAACGGCTTGATTATTTCGTTGCTCGTTTTCCTCTACAATATTTTCAATCTATCGCCTTGGAATCCGACAACCTTCGCCGTATCACTGTCGCTAATGGCTGTTGTGCTTTTCGCTTCTATCTTCGGAACATTCGTGCCTTTAACTCTCGAACGTTTCAAGATTGACCCGGCTCTCGCAACCGGACCGTTCATCTCTATCACCAACGACATCATCGGCATGATGATTTATATGTTGATATCCTCTGCGTTAATGACTGCCTTCAGCGCATAATTAGCAATAATAAATTAATGGATCTGTTTCACTCCGTAGAATTTTACGTCACAATTTTGGTCATAGCGGCGCTGGCGGTTGGCATTTTAGCCATGCCGTCGGGGCACGGTCCGGTTGAAACGAGCTTCTCGGAGGGACAACTTTCGTTTAACCCAGACTTAAAAGACACTACCCCGCGAATAGAAATTGATTGTCAGACCGACGGCACCGTTAAAATTACTCGCGTCGGCATTCCCGACAACATTAACTCTGCGGCTACAATCGCCTTGGCAATCACCCGCAAAGGCTTTGACATCTCTATCGAAGAGCGCATCACTCCCGACAACCGAGCCATGCTCTCTTCAGAAACAACGCCGGTAAACACCGCCATATACCATCTAACTAACCTTGCCCGGGAGCGCTATCATCTGAAATTCAATTCAGATTCAACCTCATCATTCACCGCCGTAACCTTCATAAACCGCCCGGGCATCCACTCAACCCGCATCTTCCGCCAAGCATAACCACCCTCTTTCCTCACCCCCCCAAACAACATCTGCAACTCGTAAGAACGACCTTTGGGTAAAAACTGCACGAATAACTTCTACTATCATTTTCGAAACAATTACCCAAAAAGAGAAGAACGGATTCCTGTATAAGAGTAAAATCATAAAAAGAGCTAATACTTTTATCTTCTAATTATCAAGATATTAGGAATTGTCTCGCAAAAAAAATCAAAGAAAGTTTCAAAAAAAGTTTGCAGGAACAAAACTTTTTGCTTAACTTTGCACCGCTTTAGGGCTGAAACCTAGCCTTGAGCAATAAGGATTGTCTTATGGTGTAATGGTAGCACT
>CAZXAZ010000003.1:0-126830 GCA_964638475.1 uncultured Alistipes sp.
CTCTGAATAATTCTGAGGTAAACATATCGAAAAAGTAAAAAATCAGTGGATTTGTACGCGCATCTGTATGTCGTAAAAAGTTAAAGATGCTATATTCCTTTGATAATCGGAGTATTATCGCTATATTTGCATTGAGTCACTGTTGTCGGTTTGGCAAATGCGGCTTGTAACGATTTAAGTAGCAGACGGGTAACTACTTACAAACGTAGAAAATTCACGTCATTTGTACGGATTAGATTTACACCTATTTGTATATCAGTAAATTAACCGTTTCTGCATCGGGGAAATAAAGCCTGATTAACAATAGCTGAAAATGCTGCGTTGATTCATTATTATGAATCAACGATTTTAACTTTTTACTGCCGTAATTATGGCTAAGTATGGCAAATTGAAGTTTTGAGATACAATGGAACTGATTCCCGGGGTATATGAGTCGCTGGTTAGTCGAGCGCTCGAACGAAAATTAGCAGAATTGCCTGCCGATAAATTCTTGGTTAAGAAGGCGGATATCGACAGTGCAGAGTCGTGTAAGATGATGTCGGCATATCTGGCTGAGGTCGTCTGCGAAATTTTGAAGTGCTATTTTCGTGAGCAGTCGTCTGAGAAGTCTATCTCTGCTCAGGTCGAAGTTGTGAATCGAGTATTGCGATTTATTGAGACGGAATGGAAAGATGAACAGGTTGTTACATCAGACTATCAGTTGAGCGATGAAAGTACGTATCAATTCTTGCGAGGAATTTATAGTAAGGTTGGGTATACCGATGAGCAAGTAGAGGAGCGAGCAAAGAATCATCCTATTTCGGGATATCGAGTAAGTAGTCTTTTTACCGGAGGTAATGATATTTCTATTGATGATGAAATCAAACGCGATATTCAGACTGCTGACCAAATAGATTTCGTTGTCTCGTTTATCAAGTTTGAAGGCCTACGGTTGATTTATCAATCTCTGAAAGATTTTCTCGGGCGTCACGGAGCGAAACTTCGTGTTTTGACAACAACCTATATGGGTGCTACCGATCCGAAGGCGATTCGAAAGCTGTTCGAATTGAAGGAGTATGGAGATGTTGAAATTCGAGCTTCTTACAACAATAATCAAGAGCGACTTCACGCTAAGGCGTATATTTTCTATCGCAACAATGGGTTTGATACGGCTTATATAGGTTCGAGTAATTTATCCCGCTCAGCCTTAACTAAAGGCCTTGAATGGAATATGCGCGTCACCTCTGTTGAGAATGCTCATATTATCAATAAAACTAAAGCAACGTTTGAGAGCTATTGGAACAGTGATGATTTTGAGCCGATAGATTCTCAAGAGCAACTTGCGGCATTTGAAGATGCAATTTTGACGCAACGACGAGGCAGCAAAGATGGCAATGCTTCAGATGTGCATCAAATTGTTCGTTTTGAGCGGAAGATTCACCAAATAAAGGTGCTTGAAAAGTTGCAATTCGAGCGCAACCAATTGAAGTCATTTAAGAACCTCATTATAGCAGCTACCGGCACCGGTAAAACGGCTATTTCTGCGTTTGATTTTAAAGATTTCAATAAGAAGCTATTCAGCGAAAAAGGGCGGAAGGCGCGTTTGCTATTTGTTGCCCATCGTGAGAAGATTCTTAAGCAAGCTCGTTCGACTTTTCGATCGGTAATGGTCGACGCCAACTTTGGCGAAATCTGGACGGGACGTATTGCGCCAAGTACTCGTTCGTCAATCGACCATCTGTTTATTACCATTCAGACGCTGAATAATAATCGCGATACGTTTGAGCGTCTGGGGGCTGACTATTACGACTATATCGTTATTGATGAAGTGCATCATAGTCAGGCTGGTTCTTATCGCGATTTGTTTACGCGATTTAATCCGGCAATATTCTTGGGGTTGACCGCAACTCCGGAGCGTATGGACCGACGAGAAATTAAGCCCGACTTTAATAATCGTTTTGCTGCAGAAATCCGTTTGCAAGAGGCGCTCGACCAACGGCTTCTATCTCCGTTTGATTATTTCTGTGTGACAGATGATAGTGTCGACTTGTCGCAGGTCAAGTGTAACGGCGATAAGTATGACGAAACAATGCTGACTGCGTTGTATAAGCGGGCGAATGTTCAACGTTTTAGCTTAATACAAGAGGCTCTTGAAAATTATGTAACAAATCCGAGAGAATGTAGAGCTGTCTGTTTTTGTGCCGGAATCGAGCACGCAGAAATGATGGCTGAAATGTTTAACAAGACCGGATATAAGGCGAAAGTTGTAACATCGCGAAATAGCTATGATGTCGACCGGATTGCCGGAGAATTGGCGAGAGGAGAAATTAATTATCTTTGTGTCGCCGATATTCTTAATGAAGGTGTTGATATCCCTGAAATTGATACGGTCTTGTTTCTCAGACCGACAGAGTCGCTTACGGTTTTCTTGCAACAGTTGGGACGCGGGTTGCGACTCGCCGATGGAAAAACAAGTCTGACCGTGCTTGACTTTGTCGCCCAAGCTAATAAAAGCTATAACTATGAGCGACGCTTTCGAGCGCTTGTTGGTCGCACAACGAAAAGTATTGCTAACGAAATAAAGGCCGGCTTCAAGTTCTTGCCTAGGGGTTGCTCGATAACGATGGAACGTCAAGCGCAGGAATATATCCTTCGCAATATTCAGGAGGCCATATTCAATCTCCGCCGATTGAAAGAAGAAGTTAGACATTTTGAACACAATACCGGCCAATCACTGACGCTAAAGAATTTTCTCGATAATTTTGGCCTTGATATTCGCGCAATCTTCAAGTCGCCTCACTCTTGGGCGAGATTAAAATACAGTGCCGGAAAGCGAGTAGAGAATTTTGACCCAGACTCGAAATATACGAAGCTTTTAGAGGGTGGATTATCGCGACTATATCACACCAATAGCTATGATTATCTTTCGTTTTTAAAAGCAGTTATTAATAGCGAGTTTCAGCCGGAGTTGTTAACCGACCGTCAACGGCGTTTCGCCAAACTGTTATATTATACAATCTGGCTTGATCCTATTGAAAAGGTCAATAAAGAGTATTTGACATCGTTTATAGATATCGAAGATGCGATTAGGTCGCTTAACACATTGCCTTGGTTTGTCGAAGAATTAGATACACTAATAGATATTCGACTAAGCGGTCTCAGTAAGACGACTCGCTGGATTGAGATTGCCGATGGAGTGAATATCGAATTATACGGTTGTTATTCAGCCGATGAAATACATCTTTTGCTTGAAAACAAGCTTGGAAGGTGGCAAGTGTTAGGCACACAGTATAATCATGCCAATCGGTTTGCGATGGTTTTTGTGACTTTGAATAAGTCTGATAAAGACTATTCGCCATCAACGCTTTATGAAGACTACGCAATTTCTCCGAAGCAATTTCATTGGCAGTCGATGAATAAAACTCAAGAGCATAGCGAAGAAGGGCAGCGCATAATAAATCAAAATAGTAACGGGTGGAAGTATATTCTATTTGTGCGCGATTCAAAGTCTGACGAATATGGCTTTACTAATGGCTATTATTGTTTGGGAGAGATGGATTTTCATTCGAGTCATGGCGAGTGTCCGATGAATGTTGTTTGGAATATGCGAGAGCCGATTCCAGGTTTTATTTTGGAGTCTGCTAAAGCTATTTAGTCGTCTCTGTGTTGTTTATTTAATTGAATATGTTTTTCTTATAATAAAAATCGGCGCCGGTTGAAAACCGAGCGCCGATTTTGTTGACTTCCTGTTGGGGAAGTATGGGGTTATCGATTGATTAGTCGATGGGTTCGTCTGCGGGGTAACCGCCCATTTCGCGGATAGCGTTCTTGAGCATTACGTATTGCTGGAAGAGGTGGTTAACGGGCACTTCATTCTTGGTGTAGTCGTGCATCGGGCTCTTGAGGAAGAAGCTCAAGAAGCGCTGGATGCCACGACGGCCGGCGCGAGCAGCGAGGTCGCTGAGGAGCACGAGGTCGAGACAGAGCGGAGCTGCGAGGATAGAGTCGCGGCAGAGGAAGTTGATCTTGATCTGCATGGGGTAGCCCATCCAACCGAAGATATCGATGTTATCCCAACCTTCTTTGTTGTCGTTGCGGGGGGGATAGTAGTTGATACGTACTTTGTGGTAGTAGCCGTTGTGGTCGTTGCCTTCACCACCGCAGTTGCGACCGTAGAGGTCGGGCTGTTCTTCGGGAACGAGGATTGACTCGAGGGTTGAGAGTTTAGAAACTTCTTTTGTACGGAAGTTAGCGGGTTCGTCGAGTACGAGACCGTCGCGGTTACCGAGGATGTTGGTTGAGAACCATCCGTCGAGACCGAGGCAACGTGTGCCGATGATAGGAGCGAAACCAGACTTAACGAGGGTCTGACCTGTCTTGAAGTCTTTACCTGCGATGGGGAGTTTGGTCTTTTCAGCGAGTTCCCACATAGCGGGGATGTCGACGGTTGTGTTAGGAGCACCCATGATGAAGGGAGCGCCTTCGGTGAGGGCTGCGTAAGCGTAGCACATAGAGGGTGCGATATGCTCTTTGTCGTCAGCCTTCATAGCTGCCTCGAGTTGATCGAGGGTCATGTGGATGTTTTCGTCAACGGGAACGTAAACTTCAGTAGAAGCAGCCCAAAGAACTACAACGCGGTTAACGCCGGTTTCTTTCTTGAAGTTGCGGATATCTTCGCGGAGCTGTTCAACCATTTCCCAACGGGTCTTGCCAACCATGATGTTGTCGCCATGGAGACGGCTTGCGTAGTTGGGGTCGAAAGCGGCCTTCATAGGCTTGATTGCCTCGAGCTCATCTTTAACGGGGTTGATATCTTTTTCTTTGAGAACTTCAGCGTGGATAGAAGCTTCGTAACCGTTAGCGGGGTAAACGTCCCAAGCGCCGAAAACGATGTCGTTGAGGTCTGCGATGGGAACGATTTCGTTGTATTTGAGGTATTTTTTGTCTTCGCCTTGTCCGACACGGATTTTGTCGTACTGGGTCATTGAGCCTACAGGCTTAGCAAGGCCTTTGCGGGCCATCAATACGCCGGTGATGAAGGTGCTTGATACAGCGCCAAGACCAACGACTAACACACCGAGTTTACCCTCGGCCTTCTTAATGTTGCTCATTTTAGTAAATATGATTTGTGTTTCTTTATTAGCAATTTTAGTAGTGCTCTTGACCGCTTTTTTTGCTTTTTAAGTTGCCTTTTAGAATCGGTCTAAGCAAATTGCCCTCAAAAGTACGCAGTAATTTCCAATTGTGAAAATATTTTTGGGGAAATATTTGTTGAATTTCGTGAATAAAGGTTTAAAATGCGCCTATTAAGTTAACAACCGCTAAATACGCTCTTTTTATTGGCTAAAATGTTAACGAAGTTTAATGTAGTATTGCGGTAGAGTGTGTCATTTTGGCTATAAAAAACATCGGCAAGAGTTAAAATCTTGCCGATGTTAAGAATTTATGACGTAACCAAGCTTGGTTATGGTTTGTTAACTTTTGCTGGGTTTACATATTTGGCGTAATTGTCGATAAAACGACTGAAAGCTTTGATTCTCATTAAGCCGTATTCAAATAGAAGGTAACCGAGGATGCTACATAGAATTCCGAGTGTTACATCTATTATATAATGGTGAGAGGTATATACGGCTGTGAACCAAATGCCGAGAGTTACTATTCCGAGGAATATTTTTATGCCGATGGGTGACTTTGATTTAAGCGAGTAGATAAACGCTATAAATGTGTAGGCAGAATGGAGCGACGGCACAGCGGCGAATACATTGGCATTTCGACCGTAGAGCCCGTGGAAGATTCCTAATCCGGTCATTTCATCGAATGCTCCGAGTCCGGCAACTTCTCCGGGAGTTGACAGATTCAGGTCGAACCCGTGGAGGGCAACATACCATGGCGGTGCTGCGGGGTGGATATAATAGCCGGCAAAGCCGATGAAGTTGACGAATAAAAATACGAGGGCGAAGTGGAGATATTCTTTCCGTTGTCCTCCGAAATAGAGGTATAAACCGAATAGAATTGGCACCGGCACCCAGCAGAGGTAGAAGAAGCCACCGAGAAAGTCAAGTAGTGGGGTTGTGTGGAGAGCGAAAAATTCGTTAGGCGTTAAGACTGTGCCGTCTGAGAGCGTAATTCCGAACAACGATTTTTCGGTTAGATATATTCCTTCAATGTCAACCGGATTTACTTCATAGTTGTGAACGATGTTCATCCAATCATATGAAATGCCGAAAATGATGAAGGGTAGTAAGGCTACAACGATTTTGCGTGATGTGCGGCATCCGAAAAACAGCCCTGCAATCAGTAGGGCGAGCCATAGGTGCTCGGGACGGAATCCGACAAACATTGCTGTGACAGCCATCCAGATGGCTAATGTGGCAACGATGCTGATGATTTCGCGAGACGATGGTAGTGTGATGCGTGATAACATTTTGCCTTGTCTTACTTTTTCTTATTGTCTTCAGAAAGAGCAGCGCGGCATGCGCCTACGCGGGCAAAGGCTGTGATGTTGGCAAAGATAGCAATGATTGTCATTGCAACAATCAATATGGTCATTGCTATATTTGATGAGTCGGGACATGCGAGACCTACGATACCGCAAGCGAGACAACCGATTGAGGTTACAACAACTCGTTCGGGGCGCTGCATAAAGCCGATTTTACATTCGATGCCAACGCCTTCTGCGCGAGCGCGAACATAGCTGACCATTACAGAACCGACGAGGCCGGCAAAGGTGACTAATGCTCCGATGGGATGGCCTGCCATGATGAGGAAATAGCTAAGTGCGCCGAGGGTCAATAGTTCGCAGTAGCGGTCGAGCACAGAGTCGTAAAGGGCTCCGAAACGTGACGCCATATTGCCTAAGCGAGCAACCTGACCGTCGAGCATGTCGAACAGAGAGAAGAGAATTGTTATAACTCCAGCCCAAGTGATAAGATCGAATCTGAGATTTTCGGGGTCTGAGGCTGCAAGGTATCCTGCCCAAGCGATGATACAAGCTGATGCGAGATTGCCGAGCAGTCCTATTGTTGTCACAATGTTGGGGGTGACACCGATACGGATCAGTAACTTAACGAAGGGGTTGATGATGAAATAAATCCCCTGTTGGATTCCGTCGCGTTTCTTTTTGAATGTATTCTTGCCGCTCATTTGATGCTTAATTTACTCTCTTTTTTAATGTCAGAGCGTCGACCAGTTTGATAGCCAACGGGTCGAAGCGTGTTGGACGATATACGAAGTTTTTCTGCATGACGAAATTCCACGCCAGAGATACGATGAGCGACACCGATAGTCGGGCGAAGGCGAAAATTCCGTCAGGCTTTATCCAATGAATGTTTGTGATTAGGTCGAGGCGTTGTAATCCCTGTTCGAGAAGGGTTGTGCCGCCCAGGTTGAGTATAAAGCTACCTCCCCAAATCAGAAAATATTTGATTGCAACCGCTTTTACCGAGCAGTTGTCGGCGTGGAAGGTGAACTTATAATTAACAATACAATTGACGATTCCGCCGACAATCAAACCGATAGCTGTTGCCAAGAAGGTGCGCAACGGGTCGTTGCCGAGGGGAGAAAATACCCAAGCAAAAAAGATGAAACATACCCCCATGTCGGTCCATGAGGCTATTTGCGAAGAAACCGATGAGCGGAGGAAGGTAAAAATGCCTTTCCCATTCATAAATTTGTCGGCTACTTTATTTGATAGTGACTTGATGCCCATCGAGTTATATTGATTGGTGATTTAAGCTTGGATATTTGATGTAAATTAGAATTATTGACGTCGATCTTTGATGGCTGCCATAACCGCCTTGGCGATATTGGTAGCCGCCTCTGCGCGGCATGCCGAGAAGCTTGGCCAATCGTTAAAGTCGATAATGCTAAGCGAGCCATCTTCGGCTTGGATACATTCGCCTCCGTATACGATAAGGTTTAGCTCTTTGGCTGCATTACGGCAGATGGCTTTCAGCGCTTCGTCTGTGCGGCGGGTCTCTTCGTCGCGAGGTTTGACGGTGTCAGGCTCATAAGGACGGAACCAATGGAAGAAGGGGGTGCCGGCGACGCCGTAGAATTTCACAAGCTTTCCGGGTAGATGGCGCGAGATTACGGCGCGTTTGAAACCGCGCAAGAAGTATTCTTGCAGAACATCTTGAGCCTCAGCGGGGGTTCTGACATAGCTGACATCTTCGGCATGTTGAGCGTGGAAGTCACCTCGTTTAATCCAACATTGGCTGAATCCGAGCTTTTGCAGACGAGTCTTGACGACCTCGTCAGTGTCGACAATAATGCTTTCAGGATAGGGAATATTCGAGCCAAGAAGGATACGCGCTTGGCGCTCACGGATACAGTTCTCAATACCGTATCCCGAATTGATAATCAATTGCCCATGATCTTCTAATGATTGAAGGAGGTCGGTAGAGCGACGTTCGCGACACATATTAATAATTACCGGCTCTGTGACAGATCCCGAACAGAACTGCTCTTCAGAGTATATGCGCACTTCGCAACCGCGTTTACGCAGTTGCTCAGCCACGGTATTGAGAATCGTGGCGTCGTTTCCGACATGATTAGGGGAGAATACCCCGGCACGCATTATGGCGGCAATCTTAATAGTAGCCATCGCAAAATCTGTTTTCCAAAATGCAAAGTTAGCTCATTTCAGTTAAAAACGCAAATTTTCTTTCTTAGTCGTTTTTGTGTAGGGTTAACAAGCTGGAGAGTTGTGAGAGTATGAGATTGATGACTCTATTTGAGATGGAGGCGATTTAAGGACGTAGCGGAAGGTCGATGCGGAAGGTTGTGCCGCGTTGAGGCTCAGACCAAGCTACGTAGATGCGTCCGCGATGATATTGGTCAACAATGCGTTTTGCCAAGGCAAGTCCGAGTCCCCAACCTCTTTTCTTGGTCGTGAATCCGGGGTTGAAGACCGTTTTGTGGTTTTTGCGAGAGATACCTTTCCCGGTATCTGTAACTGTGACGCAAGCTCGATTGTTGTCGATGAAAGTTGCGACAGAAATAGATCCGGTGCCCTCCATGGCATCAACAGCGTTTTTGATTAGGTTTTCCATAACCCATTCAAACAACGGAGCACTCATCTCTACCGGTAAAGACTCGGAAGAGAGGTCGACGGATAGTTTTATGCGAGACGAAATGCGGGTTTGCATATATCCGGCAGCACGAGCGACAACATTGTTGAGCTCTTCACGTTCCATGTTGGGGCGAGACCCGATTTTAGAGAATCGAGAAGCAATCATTGACAGGCGATTGACATCTTTATCCATCTCTTTGACCATATCTTCATCCGTGCCGGTCGAACGAAGTAGTTCTACCCATGCCATTAACGATGAAATCGGTGTGCCGAGTTGATGAGCAGTTTCTTTTGAAAGTCCGACCCAAACCTTGTTTTGTTCAGCCTTTCGGGTTGAGTTTACGGCAAAATATACGACAGCAATAAACGCTAACATGACGAGAAGTTGAACGTAAGGGTAATAACTCAAACGTTTCAATAAAGTAGAGTCGTCGTAATAGAGATGTTGCGTAATATTCGACGCGATATTGATGTGTATGACATTTTCGCGCTTATCGAGAGATGCTAATTTTTTGCGCAGATATTTTTCATTGGCTGGGGTAATGGCCCACGGTGTGAGTGAGTCAACCGGTTCGGGAAGGTCGAAATTACGGTGGAGTAATATATTGCCGTTGTCGTCGGTTAGCAACACCGGAATTGAATGGTTTTGCTCAATGATGCCGAAGAGAAATTCGATATTGTCGGGCGAGGCGTCAGGCGCATCGGGGTTTTGTCCGATGTCGGCAATCTGCTTTGTTGCGTCAGCCCAAATCTGCATACGTTCTCTCTCCTGAACGCCGAGGTCGGCAACCAGGTTGTTGGAAAGCAGTACGAATATCACTACTACAGCGATGGATATTAGAAAGAAAACTGCTGTTCCGAAGCGTCGTATGTCGTAGATATTCATCGGCGGAATTGCAGGCAATGTGTTAGCTTTCTAGCTCGGCGAGAATTGTTTTTAGCTCCTCGTCTGTAGCCGTCAGACGAGCACGGCACTCCGTTATCAGCTCGGTTGCCCGGCGGGTTAAAGCTGCCAAACGGTCGATGTCGCATTGGTCGCTTTGCATTAAACGGAGAATGCCGTCAAGTTCGGCGAATGCTTCGTTGTAGGTGAGATCTTTTACAGGTTTTGCGGTTTCAGACATATCTATGGGGTGTTTTATTATGAGGTGTGGGCTATAATCGAGCCGTCAGAGAGGGTGATTTCTAATTGACTCCCGGAGACGACTTCCTTGACAGAGCTGACCGCATGGCCGTTGATGCGGGTGATAGAGTAACCACGCGAAAGCGTTGCTGCCGGAGATAGCACTTCGATTAGTTTCTCAGCCGAATCAAGGCGTTCGGCTTGTCGCCGTAGAAGGTTAGTGTATGCTGAAGTAAGGTTGGATGTAATCATCTCGAGTCGCGATCTCTCCGGACCGATTTTGCTTGCCGATAAGCCGTGGAGCGAAGCGAGAGCTCGCACTAACGTTGCGGTTGACCGTTCGACTTTTCCGAGAGCGGCGACAGGCAACAATGTTTCAGCTTGAGCTAAACGCTCTTTTTCGCCCGACACATGTTGGGTTGCGTATTGCACAATCTTATTGCCTGCCGTAATCAGAGCTCCGAGAATATTCTCTCCTTTTCCGATTAGCCATTCGGCGACAGCCGTAGGGGTCTTTTGTCGAGTATTTGCGACCCAGTCAAGCACCGTAATGTCGCGTTCGTGACCGATGCCTATGGCGATTGGTAGAGGAAATTGGGCGACAGATGCGGCGAGGTTGTAATCTTCAAATGCCTGTAAATCAGACGTTGCTCCTCCACCACGGATTATTACGACGCCATCCCATTCATTTTCTTCTTGAGCGATAGCCTCCAAGGCTTTTATGATAGATGCCGGCGCAGACGTGCCCTGCATAGTTGCAGCAAACAATTTGGTCTTGAACTTCAAACGAGAGGGATTGCGGAGAAGTTGGTTCATAAAGTCGCCGTATCCGGCAGCCCCGCGGGCCGAGATAATTGCAATACGTTGAACAACCGTAGGCCATTTCAATGAGCGGTTCATCTCTAACACGCCCTCATCTTGTAGGCGACGCAGAATTTCATTGCGCCGACGCAGTAGGTCGCCCATCGTGAATTCAGGGTTCGCCTCATGAATAACCAACGAAAGTCCGTAGACCGGATGCATTGAAGCCGAAACGCGAAGCATTACTTTCAATCCCGAAGCAAACACTTGACCGGTAGCTTCATAGAAATTGCGACATAATGGTCCATAGACATTTGCCCAACAACAACCCTTGGCACGAGCAACTTGTAGTCCGTTGTCATCCTTTTGGAGTAACTCCATATAGCCATGGCCGCCGCGGCAGGCGACATCCTGCAATTCGGCGACAATCCAAATATTTTGGGTTTCAGGCTGTTGGACGAGTCGAGAGATTCTGCCTGTCAGTTCGAGCAGGCTTATCGGGTTGTTGCTCATCGGAGGTTTATTTTTCCAAGATCATTCGTTTACCATTCCAATGGTAAACAATTGATTTTTTGATAGATTTTTTTGCGAGGTCGAGCGCTTCTTCCGGAATATAATCTGTCAGATTCGTTGTCAAAGTTATCGTATAATCGTCGGGAGAATAGTTGCATTTTGCCATTATGAATGGAATTGCATTTTCTATATCTTTACGATTCTTTTTCTTTGCTTGCGGAAGCATCCAATCCTCTAAAAGAGGCAGTGTAAAAATATCTGACACTTCTTTCCAATCAGAGTCGTAGAACGAAATCGATGAATCTTCCGCCGGAGCCTTCAAGGTGCGGATAACCATAATAAGTCGGTCAAGCTTGCGCCCGGCGGTGGGTAGCAGAGCAATTGTATATTCAGAAGCGTCGGAAGTAGAGATTACAATCTTCTCGTGGGAATCTTCGAGAATTCGACAATCTCCGCCGAAACGATTCTTTGAAGCTCTGTCAGACCCTGCTCTGAAATAGTCAATCATATCCATGCGGGTCATTTTGTCGATAGTCGGTATTACTGAAAGCGGGGCGCTGACGAAATAATCGGCGGCAGTAGAGTCTGCTTCAACCATAATATCATCGACAACGATTTCAATTTCAGTCAATTTGACTTCTTCCGACTGGCCGTAGGTGGGGGAGGCAGACAGAAGAGTGACAAAAAATGCTGAGAGAATAGAGAAGATATGTTTGTGAGATTGTCTCATGAGGCTTTTCTCGTCAAAACAAAGGTTGAAAAGTTAAAGTCTAATTTTAGATTATTTGCGACGCGATTTTTTCTTGCTGAATTTTGCATATTGGTCTTCTTCAGGGGCTTCGCGGCGCTCCTTGCTGCGACGAGTTGCAGCTTGGGCGTAGTTCTTATCCTCTTCGGCGATTTCGCTGTAAAGACGTTTGCCGAAAAATTCGGCGCCTTTAAGCCCATTAACAACACGCTTTGCATCGCCTTTCTTTACATCGAAAAGTGAGTATGAAGGCAATAAGTCGATTCGACCTACATCAACACGCGAGCCGCTGATATTCTTGTTGAGGATTTCGATGAGGTTGCCGGCAAAGAAGCCGTCGCGCTTGCCGACATTGACATAAATGCGTGCCATACCTTTAGAGGCAGTGCGGCGGTCTTTCTCCTCGATAGTGCGAGGCACATCGTTTTTCTCCTTTTTCTCTTTTTTCTCTTTCGGGCTTTTAACCGATTTTTCGTCAACAAAGTCGATTTTGGGGGCATCTTTGTAATACTCAATCAGACGATTAAATTCCAAAGATAACACTCGTTTAACGAGGTCTTCACCAGAGAGCCAGCCCAGCTTTTTCAATACGCCGGGGATATATTTTTCCATGGCGTTGTCGTCGACTTCAACGCGCTCAATGCGGTCTGCAAGCGAAAAAAGCTGTTTCTCGATAATATGGTCGGGGGTTGGCACCTCCTTGCGCTCGAATGTTTTGCCGATAATTCTTTCGATGTCGCGAAGGCGGCTTTTCTCGCGCGAGTGCATAATAGCAATCGAAACGCCCGACTTTCCGGCACGGCCTGTGCGGCCCGAACGGTGGGTGTAGACCGCCGCATCGTCGGGTAATCCGTAGTTGATAACATGGGTGAGCTCGTCAACATCGAGTCCGCGAGCAGCAACGTCGGTAGCGACGAGCATAGTGATTACTCGGTCGCGGAATTTTTGCATTACCATATCTCTCTGTTGCTGCGAAAGGTCGCCGTGGAGCGAGTCTGCATTATAGCCGTCACGGATGAGGTTTTCGGCAACTTCTTGAGTATCGCGGCGAGTGCGACAGAAGATTATGGCGTAAATATTAGGGTTGTCGTCGGCGATACGCTTTAGCGCTAGGTATTTATCGCGAGCATTGACCATATAGTAGATGTGACGAACATTTGCAGCGCCCTCGTTGCGGGTTCCGATTACGAATTCTTGGGGATTATGCATATATTTCTGCGCAATGCGAGCTATTTCTTTCGGCATTGTAGCAGAGAACATTAACATTTTGCGCTCTTGCGGCACATGGTCTAAAATCTCGTTGATTGAGTCGAGGAAACCCATATTGAGCATTTCGTCGGCTTCATCAAGAATGACGGTATGGACATGGTTGAGTTTCACAACTCCGCGATTGATAAGGTCGATAAGACGGCCCGGAGTTGCAACGATAACTTGTGCTCCCTCTTTGAGTGCACGAATTTGGCTGTGAATGCTCGACCCTCCATAAACCGGAATTACCTTAATGTCGGGCATGTATTTTGAGAAGTCAGCCAAGTCAGACGCGATTTGCAAGCAAAGTTCGCGAGTAGGGGATAGAATGAGGGCTTGGGGTTGGTCGAAATCAGGATTAAGGCGTTGAAGCACGGGCAACCCGAATGCGGCAGTCTTGCCGGTGCCGGTTTGAGCGAGGGCAACAACGTCGCCGTCTTTGTTCTCGTCAAGAAGGTGAGGAATCACACGCTCTTGTACGGGCATAGGATTTTCAAAACCGAGTTCTTCGATAGCTTTACGTAATTGTTTGCTGACGCCTAATTCTTCAAAAGTCATAATGATAGATGAGTTTACTGCTTTTCAAAGAGGCAAATCGCACGAAACAGTCAATATCGAAAATCGGGAAATATCCTCTTTTGGGAAAATACTTTGCAAAGATACAAAAATGAGGTCAGCAGATATAATCGCCGGCCTCATTTTTTTGTTTTATTTTATTAAAGAGGTGAAACTTTAAGATTCTATGCGCCAAGTTTGGGGTTTCGCGTGGGGTTAGAAATAGAAGTTTGTGCTCTTTTGATAGAGAAGCATACCTGATCCGACTTCTTGAGCGACAGCTTCGCCCAACGAGTTTGCGACGATAGCGAGAGCAAACCGTAGCGCGGTTGCCGGACCGTTAGCGGTGATAACTTTGTCGAGCGCAACAACCGGGGCGTCGCTACTAATCGCGCCTCCCATTTGTTTTTCAAAACCGGGATAGCAAGTGGCTTCCTTTCCATCGAGAATTCCTAACGGAGCGAGGACAAGAGCAGGCGCAGCACAGATAGCCGCGATTTTGCCGGTCGCAGCTTGATTGATGAGCAAGTTGTTTAGCGGGGCAAATCTTGCGAGGTTTTCCGCGCCGGGCATGCCGCCGGGAATGATTAGCCATTCGGGAGAAATGAAATCAGTCTTGTCATAAAGCAGGTCGGTAGTCACAGCGATGCCGTGAGCGCCAATAACAGTGTGGCTGTCAGTGATAGAGACGGTCTTTATGTCCATCCCTGCACGGCGCATAACATCAACAACGGTCAATGCTTCAATTTCTTCAAAGCCGGCGGCAAGAAAGATGTAGGATGTGTTCATGACAAAAAAGAATTTATGTTTGTTTTTCTATTAATGACTGGCAATAAATGTCAGCTTTAAAGCAAGGAGGCTAATTACTTCGATAGTTGGTTAACACAAAATTACATGGTTTTGTTTGAAAAAGCAAAGAAAAAAACAGTAATTTTGTGCTATTAAATCAATTCAATTGTTTTTATGTGCTTGAACCTTAGAGAAATCGGTCGTCGACGTCGCAATGACGGCGCTCTATCGATATTCATCTTCGCAATCATTATTGTTGCTTTTTTGACGTCATGTAGCGGCCGAAAAGAATGGCGTCAATCGTCGGGTGTGGTTTGGAATACGGTTTTTAATATAACATATGAGGCAGACCGCGATATGTCTGATTCGATTCAGTCGATTTATCGTTTGGTTGAAAATTCACTCTCTCCGTTTAATGAGACATCGTTGATTTCACGGATAAATCGAAACGAGACAGATTCTACCGACCATTTGTTGCGACATGTTTTTTCCGTATCAAATGAAGTTTGTCTGCGTTCGGGAGGGAAATTTGACCCAACGGTTTCTCCGGCAGTCAATCTTTGGAAGTTTGGCTATACCGGTAAGGTTTCTCCTGATCAGATGTGGGAGCCGACACGCAATCAAATTGATAGCGTTTTAGCTTATGTTGGTATTGTAGATTGTCAAATAGATTCGTTAGGGCAAATTCATAAAAAGTCGTTGCAAACAACTTTTAATTTCTCTGCCGTCACAAAGGGGTATGCTTGCGATCTTGTTGCCGATATGTTGCAACGTAATGGTGTAGACAATATGATGGTTGAGATCGGAGGCGAAGTCGTGGTTAGAGGAAATAATCCTCGCAACACACTATGGCGTTTACAGATAGATGCACCCCTAGATCAACCGGAAACCCCTTCTCATCAGCGCCTTCAAACGATAGATGTAACAGATTGTGGCGTAGCAACTTCAGGTAACTATCGCAACTATCATCAAAGTTCGCGAGGAAAGGTGGGGCATACGATAGACCCGCAAACCGGAGAGCCTTGTCGCAACGATATTTTATCAGTAACTGTAATAGCGCCTACTTGTGGCGAAGCAGATGCTTACGCAACGGCGGCTATGGCATCTCCGACATCGAATTATGCCGATTCGATGCTTGTGTCTGCCGGGCTTAAAGGGTTGATAGTTACTGCTCCAACGGCTGAAGATGGTCAGCTAGTCGTTCGGAAGTTTGGCAATTGGTGACCATATTATCAGCCAAATTAATATGAAAAAAATAACCGCAGAGGGTTGTCTCGCGACGCTCTCTGCGGTTTTGTCTGTAACCTTGAATTTATACCATGAAAAAACACAGATGAAAAAGCTGTTTTCTACAATTAAAACAGCCCTGCGGTTTAGATGTTTGTGGCTAGATATGATTTAACTCACTTTAACAATTTAAATTATTTCATCCTCATTAAAACTACCTAACTTTATCACGATGAAAACATCGAAACCGTTTCGCTATGAGATAAGTTGTTGCGACAACTCTTGCGGTTAGAAAGTTGCGGTAACCTTAACATAATGAGCAATGAGAATCAGAATCTTAGTTATTGACGATGAAGAATCTTACTGCGAGATTCTCAAATATAATCTTCAACGCGAAGGTTACGAGGTTGATACAGCCGAATCGGCAGAAGAAGCGTTGCGCCTTAATTTGTCAGATTATCAGTTGATGATTGTCGATATTATGATGGACCGTCTTAGCGGTTTTGATTTTGCCAAGCATGTCAGAAATAATACCGCAACCGAGGCAATTCCGATTATATTTTGCTCGGTGTTGAACGGCGAAGATGACATGGTTATGGGCTTGAATATCGGAGCGGATGATTATATCACAAAGCCCTTCATGATAGGCGAAGTTATCGCACGAGTTAGGGCCGTTTTGCGCCGCACACTGACCCCGCGTCAGATGGCATATTCAACACAACAGGGCGATTATGAACCCGATATCACATTCAAAACCTTGCGTCTCGACCTCAATCATAAGACCTGTTATATCGATGGTAAAGAGGTTGATTTGACAAGAAAAGAGATACAATTGCTGCTTTTCTTCTTGACTCATCGCGAGCGAATTCATTCTCGAGAAGAGATTATGAATCAAGTTTGGGGCGGACAAGAAGTTACTAGTCGTGCAATTGATACAAATATCACACGTTTGCGTCAGAAAATAGGCTATTATGGCGACCATATCGTGACTCGTCTCGGTTTTGGTTATGGCTTCAAGGCAGATCTCTAATCGTGGATAATCCGATACGCAAAGTCTCATCGATTCATTTGTTTTCAGCAAAGAGAGGATTAAAATACCGGCTCAAGCTGTTTTTGATAGCTATCGCAAGTCTTTGGGGTGGCGTAGCGATGTTTGCTGCGCTCGAATATCAGAATGTAAAGCGCTATCGCATTGAGGCGTTGTATCATAGTGTAGACTTTGCAGTTGGAAATATCCTTTTAGGGTATGCTCAACAGTGCGACATGACATCCTTTTTAACCTTCTTCGAGAACTATCTCGAAGAATCGTCATTAAAGGGGATAAATATGTCAATATATGATACAACCTCAGGAGAAAAACTATATTATATCGGTCGCGAAATATCGCCAAATGCTGAGCAAATTGCTACATTAACTACCCTTCCACTTATCGATAACTCTCGTCAGATAAAGTTGTTTAATGTTGTTGATGGTGATATTGAACAGAAGTTTGTATATCACGAGAGGCTGTCGGATGATGGAAAATTTGTAGTTAAAACATATCTGCCATTGACAGATGATATTGACTCTATACTCAATCTTGGGTCGACATTTTGGATAATACTTGCAACAATACTTGTTGGCGGAAGTGTACTAGCTTGGGTTGTTACCGCCCATCAAGCTAAAAATATCACCCTGCTCCACGACTTTGCATCGCGCGCGGCAACTGATCCGCAGTTTATACCGATGGCTGATTTTCCAAAAGATGAAATAGGCGACATATCGCGTCAGATTGTTGCAATCTATAATGCACGTTCACAGGCGATTGCTCGACGAGATCATGAGCACGTTATTGCCCTTAAGGCTATGTCAGAGAAAAATAACCTCAAAAGGGTGATGACCAACAATATCTCTCATGAGCTGAAGACGCCGGTGGGCATCGTGCGCTCATATCTGGAGATGATACTTTCTAATCCCGATATGAGTGAGGCCGATAGAACTCGGTTCTTGACTAAGGCGCAAGAGAATATCGAACGTTTGGTGACGATGATGAATAATCTGTCGACGATGACTCGCCTTGAAGACTCCGGAGGCAAAATTCCAATCTCCGATATCAATTTTCATGATTTGGTCTTTACATTGGTTGAGGATTTTTCTCAGAGCGGCTTGTTGACGTCAATAGAGTTTAATTACGATGTGCCGATAGATTGCCATCTTTATGGCAATGGAGAATTGCTGATTGCAATATTGACTAACCTTGCAAAGAACGCAGTCGCTTATTCTCAAGGCACAGAAATCGGAATCGCATTGGTCGGCGAGAATGAAAAATTCTATACCTTCTCATTCTATGATAATGGAGTCGGAGTAAGTGAAGAACATTTGCCTCATCTTTTCGATCGCTTCTATCGAATCGATGCCGGTCGTTCACGCAAAGTTGGCGGCACGGGGCTCGGGTTGTCGATAGTGAAAAGTTCGATTAATACGATGGGGGGCAGTGTGACAGTGCGCAACCGCAGCGAGGGCGGATTAGAGTATCTAATTTCATTGCGCAGAGTTATCGACGAAAAGAAAGCTGCCGCGTCGGAGAATGGTAACATTAACGAGTAACCTGAAGTTTATAGGGGTGATATGAGTAATAAACCGAGGGGTAATATCGTTATATCAACTAAGGGGTTGCTTGATCTTCCCCAATATATAATCAATTAGCAAGCCAATGACAAGCCGAGCTGTTGCGAAATTTTGGTGGTTATTGGTGGCGGTGGTCTTTGTGGCTTCCGCATTTTCGTCGTGTTCGCCCAAAAAGAATAATGCGGCAACGCGTAAATATCAGGCATTCATAACTCGGTATAATATTTACTACAACGGAGATACACATTACACCGAGACTCTCAAAGAGATGGAAAATGCCTACGAAGATGATTATACCGCGTTGCTACCTATTCACCCCGCAGTAGCGCGTAGTAATCCGAAGGCGCCACAGCCGACCGGTAATTTCGACCGCTCAATCGAGAAGGCTCAAAAAGCAATCCAGCTCCGTTCGATAAAGAAAAAGCCCAAAAAACAACCCGGAAAATCGTCAGATCCGGCGTATAAAGAGTGGATGAAACGCGACGAGTATAACCCATTCCTTCATAATGCATGGATGATGATGGGGCGTGGGCAATATCATAATGGCGATTTTATCGGAGCGGCATCGACTTTCTTTTATACCTCGCGTCATTTCTCATGGTTGCCAGCCACCGTTACCGAAGCGCGCCTTTGGGAGGCTCGCTCTTATTTAGCGATGGATTGGCTTTTTGAAGCAGAGACAATACTCCGACGCATAAAGCCTGAAGCAGAGTTGGTTAATGGAAACTTGAAAGGACTTTATTATACCGCCGAAGCCGACTTGCTTATCAAGGAAAAAGAATGGATGAAAGCCGCTGAGATGTTGAAGTTGGCGCTCCCACATGTGTCTAAGCCTCAGCGAATTCGACTCAACTTTCTCTTGGGACAAGTTTATTCGCGTGCCGGAGAAAAACAATTGGCATATAAAGCATATAAATCAGCCGGCAGCAGTTCGTCGGCAACGTATCGCACAAAGTTTAATGCTCGAATCAAGCAGAGCGAAGTCTACACCGGCGTAGATATCTCGAAAGAAGTTGCCGCTTTGCGTCGAATGACTCGCTATGACCGAAATAAGGAGTATCTCGATCAGATATATTACGCCATCGGAAATCTTTATATTTCTCGTGGCGACACAGCCAACGCTATCGCTAATTATGAATTGGCTGTTGAGAAATCGACTCGCTCGGGTATTGATAAAGCGCTCGTGCAGTTGAATTTAGGCGGACTTTATTACGACCAACATCATTACTCTAAGGCGCAACCATGTTATTCCGAGGCGTTGCCGATAATTCCCGAAAATTATCCCAACTATGCCGTCTTGAAGCGTCGAAGCGATGTGCTTGATGAATTGGCGGTTTATTCTCAGAATGTAGAGCTACAAGACTCCCTCTTGCGATTGGCAGCGATGTCGCCTGAAGAGCAGATGAAGGTTGTGGAGAAAATAATCGAAGAGCTCAAAAAGAAAGAGAAAGAAGAGGCTGAGAAAGCAGCCCGAGAAGAGTATCTTGCCAATCGCGGACAAAATGGGCTGCAAGATAAGAATAATCAGGTCTTTACGATGAACAATGGCGATGATTCATGGTATTTCTATAATACAGCAACGAAAAACGCCGGTCGCACCGAATTCCAACGTCGGTGGGGTAATCGTAAACTTGAGGATGATTGGCGACGTCGTAATAAACAGACATTTAGCTTTAACGACTTCGGCGCGGCTGAAGCTTCGCAAGGAGACGGTGAAGATGGCGAAATGTTAGATGGCGATGAACAGCCGACAGATTCCGTAGCTACGCCCGACCAAGAGGCGCTTAAGCGCGAGTCTGACCCCCATTATCCGGAATATTATTTGAAGCAGATTCCGAAAACAGAGATGGATAAACAGACGGCCAATGATGTTATTCAAGAAGGTCTCTATAATATGGGTGTCATCCTTAAGGATAAAATGGAAGACTTCTCGGCGGCTCAATCTGAATTTGAAACATTGCTGAGCCGTTATCCCGATAATATCTATCGCCTCGATACATATTACAATCTCTATTTGATGTTTATGCGCGCCGGAGATGCGGCAAAAGCCGAGCATTATCGTCAGCTGATTCTCGCCGAATTCCCCGACTCGAAATATGGCTTGGCATTGCGAGACCCCGACTATATCGGCTCGCTCCGACGGATGCAAGAGCTTGAAGGACAACTTTATCAACAGACGCTTGACGCCTATTTAGAGAATAATAATCAAGAGGTGCATTCGCTTTACCAGACAGTAAGCAAAGATTTCCCGCTGAGTAAGCTGATGCCGAAGTTTATGTTCCTTGAAGCGTTGGCATATGTGACAGATAAGAAACCGGAGGAGTTTAAGGCGACTCTTATGGAAATGCTCGAGCGTTATCCGACAACAGATTTGACCGAATATGCGTCGGCATATTTGAAGGGGCTTGCAAAGGGAAGAAAACTCCAACACGGCGTAACAAACATGCGCGGAATGTTGTGGGATACACGTCTTGGCAACGATTCAATCGCGACAGACTCCGTTGCTATCGAGTTCGAAATCAATCCCGATAGCCGTCAGTTGTTGATTCTGCTCTTCCCAACAGATGAGATAAACCAGAATGCACTTCTGTTTGAAGTCGCTCGCCATAACTTCTCGTCATTTGTAGTTAAAGATTTCGATCTTGAGCAAATGAACTTTGGACGTCTCGGACTCCTTATAATTAAGGGCTTTGAAAATGTCAAGGAAATCAATCACTACCTCAATGTGATGAATACCTCGACAGATTTGCAATTGCCTCCGCAAGTGAGACCGGTTGTTATTTCGGTGACAAATTTCGACGCGTTGTTGCATGGCGGCGGTTCGTTTGACGAATACTTCAACTATATGCGCGACAAGACTTACGACGACACCCAAGAGAGGGTGTTACCCTCTGATTTTTTTGAGCATGAGCCGCCGGGCATAGCTCCGGAGGGAGTTGTCGTAGAAACCGTTGAACCTACATCTGAAGATTCGTTAGAGTCAGAGGCTCAAGTTGCTGAAGGGGCAGAGATTCAAGATACAGGAGAACTTGAAACTCAAGTGGCTGAGGATCTTGAGATTCAAGAAGTTATCGGTTCGGAAGCGGAAGTGATACAAGGTGCAGACCCAATTCAGATGCCTGCAAAACCTGAAATAGCTCCGGCGACGCAGCAACCGATAGCAACACCCGCTCCGGCGTCTGAAAAGCCGGAGGTTACTGCTAAGCCTGAGGTTATAACCACGCCAGAGGTTGCGACCAAGCCGGAGACAGCAAAGCCCACTCTCGCAACTCCTGCTCCGGTTTCAGCTCCTGCTCCGGCGAAGCCCGAATTGCCTGATTATCCCGACGGTTCTGAGGGTGATGATCCATTACTTTTAGATTGATTTTCAATGAGCGATTATAATATTCTTTGGGCTGATGATGAGATAGATCTTTTGAAGCCCCATATCCTTTTCTTAAAATCGAAGGGTTACGAGCCTGTCACTGTGAATAATGGCCGTGATGCGCTCGAACTTGTTGCCTCTCGTTCGTTTGATTTGGTTATTCTCGATGAGAATATGCCGGGTTTGACCGGGCTCGAAACGTTGCAACGGGTGAAAGAGATTTCTCCTCAAACGCCGGTGATTATGATTACAAAGAGCGAGGAGGAGAATATCATGGATCAAGCTGTCGGTAATAAGATTGCCGACTATTTGATTAAGCCGGTAAATCCAATGCAGATTTTGATGTCTATTAAGCGAAATTTGCATGGCGGTAAGCTGGTTAGTGAGACAGCGACTGACGCATATCGCCGTGAGTTCCCTGAAATTTCACGGATGATTGACCAAGCAGAAACTATCGAGGATTGGTATGCCACCTACGAGAAGTTGACCGGTTGGGAACTGCGTTTGGCGTCGGCTGACACTAATATGGATGAAATGCTCAAAATGCAGAAAGCTGATGCCGACTCAGCGTTCTATAAGTTTGTCAAGCGAAATTATGAAGGTTGGGTAACAACTGACAATCATCCGGTAATGTCGCCTCAGATTTTTAAGTCTGCGATTTTTCCCCGACTTGATGAGGGAGAAAAGTTGTTCTTTATTGTTATCGATAACTTCCGCCTCGACTTGTGGCTGTCGATTAAGCCGATGTTGGCTGAATATTTCACCTTCGAGGAGTCGCTTTACACGTCGATTTTGCCAACCGCAACTCAGTATGCCCGTAATGCAATATTCTCCGGGTTGATGCCTGCCGATATCGCGGCTATGTTTCCCCATTTATGGGTTGATGAGGATGAAGATGAAGGCAAGAATCTCAATGAAAGTGAGATGGTTACCACTCAATTTGACCGCTATCGTCGTCGTTGTAAGTTTTCGTATAACAAGATTAATGACTCGGCGGGAGGAGAGAAACTGCTTCGTGAGTTCGCAAATCTCAAGCAGAACGATTTGAATATCATCGTTCTGAACTTTATCGACATGCTTTCTCATGCGCGTACAGAAAGTCGTATGATTCGCGAATTGGCGCGCACCGATGCCGCGTATCGTTCGTTGGCTGAGTCGTGGTTTCGTCATTCGTCAGCTCTTGAGTTGTTTAAGATGATAGCGCAATCTGGATGGAAGGTAGTCGTAACGACAGACCATGGCACTATTCGCGTTGATAAACCTGTTAAAGTTGTCGGCGACAAAAATACCAATACAAACCTCCGCTATAAGGTGGGCAAAAATCTCGGCTATAATTCGTCGCAGGTTTATGAAATCAAGCAGCCGCGTCAGTTTGGCCTGCCGGCGCCGAATGTCTCGTCGGCTTACATTTTTGCGGGAAATAATGGTTTCTTCGCTTATCCGAATAACTATAATTATTACGTTCAATATTACGCCGATACATTCCAGCATGGCGGCATTTCGATGGAAGAGATGCTCGTGCCGTTGGTGACTCTGACTCCGCGTTAAGTTTGAAATATTTATCAACATAGACAATCGTTTGTTATGAAACACGAAATAAAAATTCAGGATATCAATTCTCTCTCTTCTGCCGCTAAAGAGTTCGTTGCGTTGATGGGCGACGAAACCGTTTATGCCTTCCATGGCGAAATGGGCGCAGGAAAAACTACATTTATCCGTGCCCTTGTCGAGCAATTGGGCGTAGATGCTGATGAGGCGAACTCTCCCTCTTTCTCCATTATCAATGAATATCGTTCTGATACAACTGCAGAGTTGATATATCACTTCGACCTCTATCGCCTCGAATCTGTTGAGGATGCGTTGGAAATTGGTGTTGAAGACTATTTTGATTCAGGAGCGCTCTGTTTGCTCGAGTGGCCAGAACGTATCGAACCGCTTTTGCCGGATGATACTGTTATCGTGAAAATTACAGTAAATCCGGAGGATAATTCTCGTCTCTTGACCGTCGATATTCCAGACTAAGAGTAATCGATGATTCTACGATTCAACGAGTTAGCATCGACCAGCACATATCTTAAGGAGAACCTTGAAGGTCTTCCTCAGTTTGCTGTTGTCAAAGCTGACTTCCAAACCGCCGGACGCGGACAGCGTGGGAACGGATGGGAATCTGAAGCAGGCAAAAATTTGTTGATGTCGATGCTCTATTTCCCACCGGAAACGCTCTGCCCTCAAAAACAATTCCTTATCTCAGAGGCAGTTGCTCTTGCGGTAGTAGAAGCTGTTGAAATCTTGCTTGGCGAGATTGACGCTCCGGAGGTGACTGTCAAATGGCCAAACGATATTTATGTCGGAGATAAAAAACTCTGTGGAATTCTTATCGAACATTCATTGAAATCGGCTGATGTCATTGCCCATACCGTAATCGGTATCGGACTTAATGTTAATCAACGAGAATTTCACTCTAATGCTCCGAACCCGACATCGCTAATTCACTATATCCTCAATGAATTATCGGTTGACGACGCGTTAGATGTGCTGATTAATTCTTTGAAGCGAAATCTTAGTTTATTGGTCAATAATGAGACGGATATAGTGAGACGCTATCGTCAGCATCTTTGGCGTCGTAAAGGATTCCATCCATATATTTCGCGTTTAGCGTCATCTCGGCCTGCGCCTACTGCAGTTACTGATAACGACTCGCTAACCGAAGGCTGTCGGTTTGATGCCGAAATTGTTGATGTTGCTCCTGACGGTCCCCTGTTACTGCGCCTTCGCTCAGGTGAGAAACGTCGCTTCAATTTTAAAGAAGTGGTGCCGATTATATGAGCCAAATCAGCGGGTTAATACAGAATCTGCATTGAATTAACCTATTTTAACCAAAATGGGTTAAATTGCCATTTAAATTTGATGATATTTCAAAAATGGATTATTGAGAATCCCTTAAAAATGGCTAATTTTGCATCAGAAGTATAAAACTTAAATAAGATGTCTACCTCAATCCGTTTTTCGGGTATTGCGCTTGGTGCAGGCGCAGCCCTGATGATCATGACCGGTTGTAGCAAAAAACTCAACCAGTTCCAATCTGATTATTTCTCAGTCAATCCGAATCCCCTCGAAGTGACTGCAGATCGTGTTCCGGCAACCGTTACCGCTCGCATCCCCGCGAAGTTCTTCGTTAAGAATGCTCAGGTAACTGTTACCCCTTACCTCTGCTATGAAGGTGGCGAAGTTAGTTCACAGCCTTACGAATTCCAAGGCGAAAAGGTTCGTGGCAATGCTCCCGTTATCAGCTATGACAATGGCGGCACTGTTACTATCCCTGTGATGTATAACTACTCTCCCGAGATGCTCAAGTCTACCCTCCAGCTCGCGTTCAATGTGACTCAGGGCAGCAAGCAGTATGCTCTTCCCCGTGTAACCGTAGCCGAAGGTGTTGTAGCTACAGCTGACCTCGCTGACGCTAAGACAGTTACTCCCGCTCTCGCTCCCGACAAGTTCCAGCGTATTATCAACGAGAAATATAACGCTGACATTCACTTCTTGATCAACCAGGCTAACGTTCGCGACGCTCAGACCAAGTCAGCTGAAATGGCTGCTCTTAGCCAACAGCTCATCAACGCAAACGCCGATGATCGTCGTGAAATCGAAGAAATCAACATCTCTTCTTACGCTTCTCCCGAAGGTAAGCTCGATTTCAACACTCGTCTTGCTGAAAAACGTGAAGTTACTACAACCGACTTCCTCAAAAAACGTCTTAAGAAAGACAACGTAACCGAATTTGGCGAACTTACAGCTAACTTCACTCCCGAAGACTGGGAAGGTTTCCAAAAACTCGTTGCTGCAAGCGATATCCAAGACAAAGAGTTGATCCTCAGCGTTCTCTCAATGTACAAAGATCCCGAACAGCGCGAACAGGAAATCCGCAACCTTTCTTCTATCTTCGATCAGCTTGCTGAGCAGATTCTTCCCCAGCTCCGTAAGAGCCGCATCACCGCTTCTATCAACGTAATTGGTAAGAGCGACGAAGAAATCGTTAAATACTTCGAAACTGAGCCCGCTCAGCTTTCTGTTGACGAATTGCTCTACGCTGCTACTCTCTACAATAGCAACGCAGACAAGATGAAGGTTTACAAGCAAGCTACTAAGCAGTATCCCAACGATTATCGTTGCTACAACAACCTCGGTCTTACTCAGTATATCGCCGGTGACTACGATGCAGCTCGCTCAAGCTTCAACCAGGCTGCTCGCCTCAACCCCGCCGCTGCTGAACCTCAAATGAACCTTGGTCTTGTTTCTCTCGTAAACAAAGACTACCGTGCTGCTAACCAGAAATTGGGCGCTGCTGCAGGTCTCGACGAACTCGCTGACGCTATGGGTACTTACTACCTCATGACCGGCGACGCTGCTTCTGCAGTTAAGGCTTTCGGTAATTCTAAGAGCAACAACGCTGCCCTCGCTCAGATCCTTACTAAGGACTACAGTAAGGCTAAGTCTACTCTCGGCGCTATCGCTAATCCCGATGCTACAACTTACTACTTGACAGCTGTTCTCGGTGCTCGCACCAACAACGATAAGATGGTAAGCTCTAACCTCCGTCAGGCAGTGAAACTCGACAGCAGCCTCGCTAACCGTGCGAAGAACGACCTCGAGTTCCAGAACTTCAACCTCTCTACAATCCTCTAATAATAGGTGATTAAAGATGTGTGGGCCAGTTAATGGCCACACACATCTTAAAAATATCGCTTCGCGGTGATAACCCGGGTTATGTTGAATATCAGGGTAACATCGCGAAGCTTTTTTATTATTCGGTAGTTTACGCTACACAAATTTCGATATGTCAGTAAATATCTCTTCTTCCGGCAGACGCCAATCTTCTCAACGACCTAAACGAGCCAACTCTCGTAAAACTGGCTCAGAATCAAAGCGCAATAGTAGTAGCACAGGCTCCTCTAATAAGCTGTTCCTGACGGGCGGTGTGCGCAACCTCGCAATTGTTATATTAGTTGGGCTTGTCGGTGTGGTATCTTATTTGGTGTTGACTGCCGGACAGCCGGTCGTGTCATCTTCAAGCACCACTGATAAAGTGAGGTATACGGCTGAGCAACTTCTTGAGGTCAAGAATCCCAAAGGGCTGAAAGAAGAGCTCATCGCGTATACAGCGATGAATGTTTCGTTTAATCGCTCAACTCACCAACCTAATTGGGTTGCGTGGGAATTGCTCACAACTGAAGTGTCGGGGGAATCAGGACGCGAACCGTCGTTTCATGTCGATGAAAATGTATATGGTTGCGCTACACCTGAAGATTATCGTCATACAGGCTTTGATCGAGGTCATATGGCCCCTGCCGGCGATATGAAGTGGCATAAGCAAGCGATGCGAGAGTCATTCTATATGACTAATATTTCTCCGCAGAGCCCCGATTTAAACCGCGGAGCGTGGAAGAAATTAGAAGAGAAATGTCGTCAAAGAGCTGCGGTTGATAGTGCACTAATTATTATTTGTGGTCCGATTTTTGATAAATCCGGACTCTCTGCGAGAATAGGAGCATCAAGTGTCGCTGTGCCCAATAGCTTTTTTAAAGTAATCCTTGCGCCGTTTGTTGAGCATCCGTGGGCAATCGGATTTATAATGCCAAATGAATATGTCGCCGGCGGAATGCAGAAAGCGGCTGTTACTGTTGATGAAGTTGAGTCTATTACGGGCTATGATTTCTTTTCAGCTTTGCCCGATTCGCTCGAGACTATTGTTGAATCTCATTGTGATTTTCAAGCGTTTTCACGCCTTCCTCGTCGTAAATGATGCGCCAATTTAGTTGTTGTGCGTATCGCTTATATTATTGCGTGTATCGCTTATAAAACAACAGATATCGCTTAAAACAACAGACGGAGAATAGCTGCTATTGAGGTGCTATTCTCCGTCTGTTGCTTATTTGAAGTTATTGGCTGTCGAGTTGATTTGTTATTATTTCTCGCGCATAAAGATAGCTACGGGGGTGCCGTGGAAATCCCAAGTTTCACGAATCTTGTTCTCGAGGAATCGGCGGTAGGGGTCTTTTACCCATTGGGGGAGGTTGCAGAAGAAGATAAATGTCGGAATCTGTGCTCCCTTGAGCTGGGTGACATATTTGATTTTGATATATTTACCCTTGTTTGCCGGTGGGGGATATGCCCCGATAGCTTCGAGCATCACCTTGTTGAGCTGTGAGGTAGGAATTTCACGGCGACGGGCTTGGTATACTTCAACCGCTGTTTCCAAGACTTTATAGATGCGTTGTTTTGTTAAAGCCGAGCCGAAGATAATCGGGAAGTCGGTGAAGGGGGCTAACTTGTTGCGGATAGCTTGCTCGAAATGTTTTTGGGCTTTTTCGGAGCGGTCTTCAGCGAGGTCCCATTTGTTTACGCAGACAACAAATCCTTTTTTATTGCGCTGAATAAGCGAGAAGATATTGGCGTCTTGAGCCTCAATGCCGCGAGTCGCATCAATCATTAGGATGCAGACGTCAGATGCTTCAATCGCACGAATTGAGCGAATTACCGAGTAATATTCGATATCTTCGTTGACCTTTTGCTTTTTGCGGATTCCGGCGGTATCGACCAAATAGAAGTCGAAGCCATATTTGTTGTAGCGAGTATAGATACTGTCGCGGGTTGTGCCGGCGATGTCGGTTACGATATGGCGGTCTTCGCCGATAAATGCATTGATGATAGAAGATTTACCTGCATTCGGACGTCCGACGATTGCAAATTTCGGAATTTCATCGAGCTCTTCCTCTTCGTTAGTCGGTTCGGGGAGTTTCTTTACGATTTCGTCGAGGAGGTCGCCGGTGCCGTAACCGCTAACAGCAGAAACGGCATAGGGGTCGCCTAATCCGAGGCTGTAGAATTCGGGTACATTATAAAGCCAATCGTTAGAGTCGACTTTATTAGCGACAAGTAGCACATTCTTCTTTGATTTGCGAAGAATCTCAGCGACATGGTCGTCGAGGTCGGTTACGCCGTTCATCGCGTCAACTACAAACAAAACCTCGTCGGCTTGTTCGATAGCAACAGCAACTTGTTTGTTGATTTCTTCCTCGAAAATATCGTCGGAGTTTACTACCCAACCGCCGGTATCGACGATTGAGAATTCGCGTCCGCTCCATTCTACTTTGCCGTATTGGCGGTCGCGGGTAGTGCCGGCTGTGCCGTCAACGATAGCCTGTCTTGTTTCGGTGAGGCGGTTGAAAAGTGTTGACTTACCTACATTGGGTCGGCCTACGATAGCTACAAGCTGACTCATATATATTTGTTTTAATAGAGAGTTAAACAGATAATTTTTTCCTCATTCGAGAGGATGTTTATTCGATATATCCGAAAGCTTTAAGTTTGTTTTCGCGGTTTCGCCAGTTGGGCTCTACTTTGACAAACAATTCGAGATATACGCGTTTGCCGAAGAACGTTACGATATCTTTACGGGCTTCTGTGCCAACGCGTTTGAGCATTGAGCCGCCCTTGCCGATAAGGATTCCTTTTTGCGAGTCGCGCTCAACATAAACGGTTGCTACTATGTGGATTCCGTTGTCATTCTCGTCGAATTTCTCAACAATAACTTCTACGGAATATGGAATCTCTTTGTCGTAATTGAGGAGGATTTTTTCGCGGATAATTTCGGTGACGAAGAAGCGAGCAGGCTTATCGGTTAGTGCGTCTTTCCCGAAATAAGGGGGCGATGGGGGGAGAAGTTCTACAATACGCGACATTAGATTCTGAGTATTGAAGTCTTCTTTCGCAGAAATTGGGAATATTTCTGCGTTTGGGAGCGTTTCTTTCCAGCGTGCTACGATTTCGTTGAGTTCGTTATTGCCTTTTAGAAGGTCGATTTTGTTAATCACGAGCAGCACCGGCATTTTTTGTTTCGCAACTTTCGCGAGATAGTCGGAATTTTTGTCAGCCGTTTCGATGACGTCTGTGACATAAAGAAGAATGTCAGCGTCTGTTAGCGCCCCTTCGGCAAAGTTGAGCATGCTTTCTTGGAGCTTGTAGTTCGGCTTCAAGACACCGGGGGTATCAGAGAAAACGATTTGGTAATCGGCTGAGTTGACGATGCCCATGATGCGGTGGCGTGTCGTCTGAGCTTTAGAGGTGATGATGCTGACACGTTCCCCAACGAGGTCGTTCATCAAGGTTGATTTTCCTACATTAGGATTGCCGACAATATTAACGAATCCGGCTTTGTGGTCCGGTTTTACGTTGCGATCTTCTTTGAGAATCGACGATAAATCTGTCGGCTTAGCATTTTCGGTTACATAAGGCTCTTGGGCCTCATTGATAGTGGGGAGAGTTGTCGAAAATTCTGACATATTGAAATCTTGTTAGGTGTTCCAAATTTAGACAAAAATAGCATCTCCATAAAGATGCTATTTTTGTGGAAATTCTTCTGTTTGAGAGGCGGCAAAATTTGGTAGTGATCAAATACCCCAAACGAGATACATTGAACCCCAAGTGAAACCTGCGCCGAAGGCTGTGAGAATCATCTTATCGCCTTTCTTGAGTTGTCCTTTGAATTCGTCGAGACATAAGGGGATAGATGCGGCGGAGGTGTTGCCGTAATGTTGGATGTTGACCAATACTTTTTCTGTCGGGATTTCGGCGCGAGAGCCTACTGCTTCGATGATGCGCAAGTTGGCTTGGTGAGGCACGAGATAGTCGATTGTCTCTGCGGTCAGTCCGTTGCGGTTCATTACATCGATGGTCGCGGTGTACATATCTGTTACGGCGTTTTTATAAACGTTGCGACCGTCTTGGAAGATGTAGTGATGACCGGCGTCAAGTGATTCTTGACAAGCAGGCTCGGCAGAACCTCCACCCCACATAACGAGGTGTTCCAGACCATTTCCATCGACATGGAATACGGCGTCAATTACACCAACGTTTTCCTCGGTTGGCTCAACCAATACGCATGCAGCTCCATCTCCGAAGAGGGGGCAAGTAGCGCGGTCTTGATAGTTTACCATCGAAGACATTTTCTCGGCGGCAACCACGATTACCTTTTTGCGTAACCCGCTTTTAACATAAGCAGCAGCGTCTTCAAGCGCTACGATAAAACCGGCGCATGCGGCTTGAATATCGTAACCATAAGCGTTCTTGAGATCGGAGCCCTTACAGATGATAGAAGCGGTAGAGGGGAAACGGTAGTCGGGATTAGATGTTGCGCAAATCAATAATTCGATATCCTCAGGGTTGGTTCCGGTTTCGGCAAGCAGTTTGTTAACGGCTTGGATGCCGAGGAATGAAGAACCATCGTTTGATTTAAGGATACGGCGCTCCTTGATACCGACGCGGGTGGTGATCCACTCGTCGTTGGTGTCGACCATTTTCGATAACATATCGTTGTCGAGAATGTCTTCCGGAACGTATGATGCTATCCCGGTTATTGTCGCGTTGAGCATAGTCTGGGAGTGTATTGGTCAGCCGTCGTAATGATGGCGGCTGATAGTGGGTATATAATTGTTGAAAGGCTGCCTTTTCAGGAGGCAGCCCTTTCAAAAAGAGCCGTTACCGGAATTTGAAGATGACTCTTTATTGTTTCCGGATTAGACAACAGCGTCTTTTTCGATGGCGATCTTACCACGATAGTAGCCACATTCGGGGCATACGCAGTGGTAAACGTGCCAGGCGCCACAGTTGGGGCAGATGGCCAAGGTAGGCATAGCGGCCTTGTCATGAGTGCGGCGCTTTGCGGTACGGGTCTTAGATTGACGTCTTTTAGGATGTGCCATTTTTCTTTTATCGTTTTATTTTTCTTATATCTTTTTATATCTGACAAGAGTCTGACTTTCGGAAGCAGCCTTTTTAGGGGCGGGAGAAGACCGAGAAATCGGAGCGCTTGTCGGTGGAGGGCAAATTTGAATGGCCGATTCTTATTTGCCGAGATTTTTCAGTGCGTCCCAGCGAGGATCTGTTGGCGTTTGGTCGTTGTCGGATGTGTATCCTTCATCGATGCCTCCGTCCTCGACGTCGTCAATAAATTCTTCGTCAAAATCAGCATCGGGGTCATCGTTGACGTATGAACGATGCTTTTTGAGTAGCGAACTCATTGTCTTGTTACATTTTCCCTGAGGATGAACATGTTTGATTGGCACTGCCAATGAGATTGTGTCGAAAATCATGTATGCAACGTTGATAAAGTTGTCACATTCCGGAATTTCGATAAACTCGTCGGAGTCGTCTTTGTAGGAATCGCCATATTTCACAGTGATATGGTATTCTGTGTCGACTGCTAAATCCATGTCGTCAAGACATCTGTCGCAGGCAACAATAATCGTTCCGTTGAAGTAAAAATCCAACTTGTAGGCTCCGTTGCGGTGAGTAACCGTTAAGTCTACAGATACGTTGGCGTCGCGGATGTCGGCGCTTTCCATATCTTTGAAGAGCTGTTGGTTTACGTCGTAATGAAACTCATGAGTTCCTTCTGCCAAGCTCTTTAACGGGAGTTTGTATTCGCTGAATTTTCCCACTTTTCAGAATGATTTATCTGTGAAAAAAGAGCGTTTCCAAACGTTGCCAACCGACGGATGTTGCCATCCGCTTGTTGAACAGCTCGGAAAAACTGTGCAAAGTTAGCTATTTTCTTTGTTATTCCCAATTATTTAGTCAAAAAATTCCTTTAAGAGATAGCTCATTCTCTCTTTATTGGTAGTGGATTATGTCGGCGACTAATAAAAACGAATAACTCCGAAGCTTTATTTTGGTTGAAGCTTCGGAGTTATGATAGGGGAGTATAACGCGTGTTATTTTGCGAGTTTTGAGTCGATGAGGTTGATTTTCTCTTCGATAGATGTTAAATCATCTTTGATGCGTTGGATTCGGCGTTCCATTTCGCGCACCATCGAGTCGCCTGATTTGCTCTTTGATGAGAGGAAACCGAGGTTGTTTTCGTAGGTTTTCAACTCATTGCGTTTGATTTCATAGGCGCGAAGGATGCGTTCGCGTTCGCGATAGAGTTTCTGCTCGTCGGTGCCCATTTCGTTGATGACATCTTCGAAGCGTGAGCGACCGCCGCGTTCGCGACCGAGGCGGTTGTAAAGGGCGTCGCAAGCTGCGCGATATTCATCGTAGAGTTTATCTTTATCGCGCATGGGAACATGGCCGATTGACTGCCATTTAGCCTGCAGTTCTTTCACCTTAGGCATTGATTCTGCGCGGTTTGAATCGAGAGGTATTTCTTTGAGGGCGGCAATTACTTCGCGTTTAGCTTTGAGGTTTGCTTGCTCGGCGGCGCGGCTTTCAGAAAGGTTTGCTTTGCGACTTTCAAAGAAGCTATCGCAAGCAGCTTGGAAGCGATGCCAGATATTGTCGGAATGTTTCTTCGGAACTGTACCGATGGTTTTCCATTCTTTTTGTAGACGTACGAGTTCGTCGGCTGTTTTCTTCCAATCTGTAGAATCTTTGAGCGCCTCAGCTTTTTCGCATAGGGCAGTTTTTTTTGCGAGGTTTGTAGCGAGTTCGTCTTTCATCTCGCGATAGTGCTCAGCTTTGAGAGTAAAGAATTTGTCGCAGACTGAACGGAAGCGAGTGAAAAGCGCGTTGTTTGCTTTGCGAGACGCGAAACCGAGTTTCTTCCATTCTTCTTGGGCTGCGAGAATTTGCTTTGTCATCTCGTCCCAAGCCGAATAAGTTTTCAGTGCCGAGAAATCGAGAGCTTCAACTCGCTCGCAAATTTCAGTTTTTGCCTTTTCGTTTTCTGTTTCGCGGGCTTTGCGCTCTTCGAAGAAACTCTGATATTTTTTGTTAACGAGAGTTGACGCGTCTTTAAATCTTACCCAAATTTCTTCGCGTACTTCCTTCGCTACAGGGCCTGTTTGGCGCCATTCGTCGTGAAGGTTTTGCAAACGTTTGAATGCAAGCACGATATCTTCTTCGTCGTTGAGCTTCTCCGCTTCTTCGCAAAGGAGAGTTTTGAGCTCGAGGTTTTTGCGGAAATCGTAGTCGCGCAAATCTTTGTTGACCTTGAGTTGGTCGTAGAATTGCTCAACAGCGCCCTGATAATTTTTCCAAAGGTCGGTAGCTTCGGTTGCGGGCACTTCGCCGATTTCTTTGAATTCGGCTTGTATTTCTTTTACGCGAGGGAATGCGCGGTTTACGTTGTCTGTGTCGGCAGAGATGGTTTTGAGCTCCTCAATGAGGGCAAGCTTGCTGGCTAGATTACGAGCGCGCTCTTCTTCTTCGGCAGCAGCGATAGCCGCTTTGCGCTCGCGTACGGTGTTCATTAAGTTCTTGAAATCCTCTTCGGTTTGGTCAAGAGCCGGGATAAAGTTTTCGGCCTCTTTGCCTTCAGCGAGATGAGCAACCATTTCGGCTTCTTGCTCAAGTTTGCGGATGGCGTAGAAACGCTGTTTTAGGTGGGCGATTTCTTCTCGAGAGATTTCTGCGGTCTCGTCTACAGCAAGTTTGTTGAGTCGAGCAATGATTTCTTCTTTAGTTTTTAATTCATTGTCGACTTTTTCAGATTTGTTTACAGCGTCTGAGTCGGTTGCTGTTGTAATGGTTTGAGATTCAAGGGACTCCGCCGGTGAGGCGGGGGTGGTGGCAACCTCGGGTTTTTCAGCCTCAAGGTTAAGATCACGCGTTTCCATAAAGATGAGAATGGTTAGAAATGAGGAGCACGGGGCATCTCGCGTAGTCGCGTTAGAGATAATAGTTAGAAACGAAAATAATCTCGGTTTGCGGCGCCGCGTGAGGCCCTTATAACACTTACAAGATGCAAAAACCACGGGGTGTGGGAATTGCGCGTCAAATATAGCAACAATTTTTTACATTTCGCTACTTTTCTTGAGATTTTTTCAAAAAGCGGAAATGTAGAGAGTTATTCCTGAGCTTAACTTGACAAAGTTGGGATAAAAATATGGTATCTGTCTGACTATGAATTGAAATGTTGACCGAAGGTTATTTCTGAGTCGGTCGATAAATCAAAGTCATAGCGCGGCTAGGATTGAAAATCACTGATGCTGTTTGGCGAATGATTTCCGGAGTAACTTTGCGGTAGCGCGGCAAGATATCGTCAAGCTGTTCATCATGTAGCTCGGCAAGCGCTAATGACTGAGCTTTTTGCAACGGGCTCATCATCGAAAATAGTCGATCACTTTCGAGACGATTGACGCAACGGGTAAGTTCGTGTTGCTCGACACCGTTGATAATCAAATCGTTGAGCTCGAAGTTAATGGCATTAATAGCTTCTTGCTCAGCTTGTTTGCCATTTTTGATAAGTTTGGCGTTAATTAGCAAGAGCCCGGGATGTTCTGTGCCTAGGATTGAGGCGTCTACATCGGTGAAGATTTTGCCCGGCATTAGCAGTCGACGATAGAAACGCGATGATAGCCCGTTAGCGAGAATATCGGTGATTAGGTCTGACGCCACGTAGTCGGCTGATTTGTAGCCGCCCATCGGATATGCGATAGTGATTGCCGTTTGTGGCACATTCCCTTCAGCTTCAACAAATCTCGGCGCTTCGGGGATAGCCGGATCGGCGAAACTTCGTGGGGCGATTTCTCGGCTCGGGATGTCGCTATACCATTTAGTTACAAGTTCTTCAATTCGCTCGGGAGTGATGTTGCCGACAATTGAGATGACGGCATTATTAGGCGCGTAATGGCTGTAAAACCATCGTTTTACATCGTCTTGTGTGGTCTTTTCGATATCGTGGAAATTTCGACCGATGACCGGTATGCCGTAGGGATGGTCGGGGTATGCCATGGCAAACAACTTGTGCGCCATGTCGCCGTAAGGGCGATTGAGACAAACCTCCTTGAATTCTTCAACAACGACAGAGCGTTGCACCTCTAAAGCCTTTTCAGAAAACGCGAGAGATAACATTCTGTCGCTCTCGAGCCAAAAAGCTGTTTCGATATTGTGTGAGGGGAGGATGTTGTGGAAGCAGGTGAAGTCGTTCGACGTCCAAGCGTTAGAATTTCCTCCGGCGGCTTGAAGCGGAGCGTCAAAGTCGGGAATGTTGGCTGAACCGCCAAACATTAGATGCTCGAAAAGGTGAGCCAAACCGGTGTGGTTTGGCGATTCGTCGCGTCCGCCAACATTATAGAGAGTGTTGACAACCGACAAAGAGAGTTGCGGATTGTAGTTGTGTACAACCCGCAAGCCATTATCTAATTTGAATCGGAAAATTTCAGTCATTAAGAATCGTCTCGGCGATTATTTTACGACTTTAGCAGACAAAATACGGATGTCTTCAAGCGGGCGGTCTTGAGAATTAGTCTCAGCTTTTTCGATTTTCTCAACGACCTCTATTCCGCTGACAACTTCACCGAATACGGTGTATTGATTGTCGAGATGGGGAGTTCCGCCGACTGTTGCGTAAGCTTTCTTCTGTTCTTCGGTTAAGCTAACCGGATTCTCTGCAGCTAATTTCTCAGTTTTTGCAACGAGTTCGTCTTGAAGAATCTGCAACGATGCTTGGTCGCGAGTCTTGCGGAGAGTCATAATTGTATCGCGATTCTCGGCAGCGAGCTTGTTGAAAATACTCTGTTTTTGAGCCATTTGCAATTGGCGCTCCATCTGCTTGAGTTGCTGTTCGTTGTAAGCCTTGCCGGTGACGATATAGAATTGCGAGCCCGACGAACGACGTTCGGGGTTTACTTGGTCGCCTTGACGGGCAGCAGCTAACGCACCGCGGTGATGGAAATGTTTGGGATAAACGATTTCCGCTTCAAGAGTGTAATCCGGACCGCCAACACCGAGATGGGCATTCTTCGGCGCATTTTTGGAATCGGGGTCGCCTGTTTGCACCATGAATTCATTAATGACGCGATGGAAAAGCACGTTGTCGTAATACTTTTCCTCAACGAGTTTGAGGAAGTTGTCGCGGTGGGCGGGTGTGTCGCCGAAAAGACGTACGCGGATATCTCCGAGAGAAGTTTTGATGTCGACTAATGCGTCTCCTTCTTCCAGAATGGGTGCTTCAGATGTTATTTGTGATGTCATTATGACTTTAGGTTTTGTTTTAGAAAAAGCGAGTCCTCCGATGATAGCGATAGCAACAACGGTGAGGATAATAAGTGATAAACGTTTGCGGAGCATTTTTAGATAGCAGAAGAGGGGAACAAACGTTTATAGATTCGGCGGAAATTATCGTCGATAGCCGAAAGTTCGTCGGCACGTTCGGCGTAATCTGCTCCATACATTTGTCGTAACATGTCGCCAAGATAGCGGTGTTCGCGGTCTTTTTCGATGCCGGCTTTAATCAGTTTGTCGATATGAGGGGCGAAAGCAATAGGGTCAATCGCGAACAGATAACGAGCGGCAGAGATAACGAATTGCCCTGTAAGGTCAACATTCTCCATATTTTCTACAAGCCAAGCCAATTCCGGCTCGATAGTGTCGATATGGTTTGCGATATATTCGTATGTGAGAAGGCCGTCAGGGTCGTTTGCGAGTCTTTTCTTTACATCTTCTTCCATAGGATGATGGATAATCAGTTTTTCGATGAGATGTTATTCCGGCAGAAATATAGTAGCCTACTGCAAAGTTAGCATTTTATTTTGAATCAGTTTAATTAGCTGTGCTTTTTTTCGATGAATAGCCTCTTGAAGTTATTGTTGACGTTCTCCGATAACTTTTTCGGGTCGTCATAACGGGCTATCGCTACAGCTTGTAAGATTTCTGATGCAGACTTCGGCGATTCGTCTGTTTCGATTAGTAGTCGATCGGTCGGTATGATAGTGACAGTTTGAGGGTTGAAACGTTCGCCGATAGAGAAATATATCTGATTGGTTGAATTTTTCGCAAGAAGATGGTCGACAAGTTGGGGTTTTCCTCTGAACCCGTGGAGGATCCAAGGGCTGGATGGACGTATTTCTTTGTGAATTGAGAGCAATCGGTCAAACGCTTTGACGACGTGGATGACGAGTGGCTTGCCCGACTCTTCGCTCACTTTGATATGCTTGCGGAAGATGGCTTCTTGCGCTTCAATTGGAGCGCCTTTCAGCGTATCGAGTCCGGTTTCACCAATAGCAACAACACGCGGGTCGCTGATGATTAGCTTCATTTCATCGGTGGAAAAGTTTGGGTAATCTGCGGTTTCCCATGGGTGAATACCAACAGAAAGTAGCCCATCTTTCGGAGACGAGTTGAAGTATTCTTTCAGGGTGAGTGATACAACCGATTCGTTTATCGCTAAATTGTTGGCGGGCGTGTGATGTGTATGTGCGTCACAGACTGATATTCTACCGGCAGGCATCGGCACAGGGTCGTAGCCCGAGCCTCCCCACGGGTGGCAGCGAGATAAACGGTGAAGCGTTAGACCGAGTCCTTTGACCGGACCGTGGAGTCGTAGCGCTTCAACGGCGTATTGCGAACAAGTTGGGGTAAAACGACAACTCCCCGGAAACATCGGGGAGATGCAAAGCTGGTAAAATCTGATTGGTATAATCAGTAGTTTCGCCAGCAATGAAGATATATGTTGGGTTAAGGTAGACACCTTTGTTGTTAGCGCTGAAAAATCTTATGGAGCAGACGTTTCATCGCGTTCTCGACTTTTGCGTATGGCTCGGGATTGTTGCCGACATATACGAATAGAATGTCAAGCGGGGCGTCGAGCGACTCCGGAAAGTAGTTTTGGCGATTAAGGCGATATGCTTCGCGGATTCTACGGCGCATTGTTACGCGGTCGACTGCGTGGCGCAAGCGCTTTTTGGGCACTGACGCGACAAATTGAACGGCGTCTCCGCGGAAGCGTTGATTGTTTTTGCCCCACACAACTCGCAACGGATATGCCAAAGCCGACTTCACGTCGCGTTGCGCAAACAGTCTGTCAATAGCTGTCTGCGAACAAAGTTTGGCGGGTTTGGGGAGTCTGAAGTCGTTCAATTTATTGTAATGCTTGGTGGGGGAGGGTAATATCGATTCCGAGCGCGAGGTGAAACCCGTCGCGCTCAGAAAAAATCGTTATTATTTGCCGTCTTTAGCGCTTTCCTCTTTGAGGTAGTTTTCGATAGCGGCAGTGATAGAAGGCGCTGCTGGGGTCGGAGCTTTGATGTCGAGACGAAGTCCGGCGTCTTCGACAGCTTTTGCGGTTGAAGCGCCGAAGCATCCGATGCGGATGTCGCCCTGTTCAAAGTTCGGGAAGTTCTTCTTTAATGATTCGATTCCAGCGGGAGAGAAGAATAAGAGCATATCGTAGTCGAACTTCTCTTCCGGAGTAAAGTCGTTGCTGACAGTGCGATACATAACAGCTTTAGTGTAGTCGAGATTGTTAGCATCGAGCAATTCCGCTCCGCGAGAGTTTACGTCAGAGATAGCGAAAAGATACTTATCTTTGTTGTGTTTGGTAAGAGCCGGAATCAAATCGTCAAGCTTACCGGTAGTGCCATGGAAAATCTTGCGTTTACGATATACGATATATTTCTGGAGGTAGAGCGCGATTAGCTCAGTTGTGCAGAAATATTTCATTGTGTCGGGTATGGTAATTCTCATTTCTTCGCAGAGGCGGAAGAAATGGTCAATAGCCGTACGGGCTGTGAAAATTACAGCCGTGTAGTCTGATATATTGATTTTCTGCTGGCGGAATTCTCTTGCCGAAAGGCCTTCAACTTTGATGAACGGACGGAATACCATTTCAACCCCGTAACGCTGTGCGATGTCGTAATAAGGTGATTTTTCAGACGACGGTTTGGGTTGCGAGACTAAAATCTTCTTAACTTTCACTTTGCTTATTATCGAGATAAAATAATAACCGGTAGTAACTTACTTCTTCGTAAGGCTTGTTGAATATTTGCGCTACGGTTATATACAGTTACAAATTTCTACTGCCGAAAAATAGATGGCAATAAGCGGAATTATTTCCAAGGTGCAAAGGTACAAAATAAAGTAAAGCAAAGATGGAAAATTATTGTAAAAAATTCTAAAACCCTTGATAATGTAGGCCATTCGGGTAGCGAAATAGATGGCTGCCGCGAGCCATAACATCGCAGTTGTTAATGCCGGATAGAATAGCGAAACGAGGGTCGGAACCGTAAGACTGATGCCGAGAAAAGATGACGACGCGTTAAGTCCGCGACGCCATTGCGAGGCGTTTACGCGGTCGGTGAAGACATAGCCGACTGTCGTGCAGGCGATGAATCCGAAAATGTAGAACCCCAGCGCCAAGCCGCTGAGCGCCAGAACCGGTAAGAAAACATTGCGCGTAGCCGGACCATTGTCGCCCAGCCATAGATAGAGTAAAATTCCCTCAAAAACGCATAGTTGTAATATCAAGATGAGAATCGTGCGAGATTCCTTTGCGGTATGGTCGTCGAACGCATTGTCGCGACGGCGCACCGACCATAAATCTTGAATTATCGTAGAGAATAAGCGTTTGAGATGACGCGTATTCAACCCCACCAATACCATTAGCATTACGACCATTGCCAGAATGCCGGTGTCGGTGCCGGGTGTTCCGGGGCGCTCTTCGCCTGCGATGCCGTTCAGCCAACTCGGTTCATGGGTAGAATAGAGCGCTTGGTCGGTAGGCGAAGTCGGAGCCTGAGGTTCGTATGAATGGAAAAACGGCATGAGTCAAGATAGAAACGAGCAATCGCTAGTCTTTCTGAACCGAGCGGAATTCTCCTTTCACGGTGTCAACGACATTGATGATATAGTCGCCCATCTTTTCGAGATTAGAGATGATATCCATATAATAGATACCGCTCTGATATTCGTAATGGCGTTCGTTGATATTCTCGATATTGTTAGTGCGCAATTGGTTGCGAAGGTTGTTTATTTCGCGCTCGCAGTTATAAGAGACGATGATAGCCGACTCTTGTTGATGTTCGATATTGTTCAGCAATACGAGCATATTGTCGACAGCTTTACCGACATAGTCAAACATCGTGTTGATATTGTGGTAGATTTCGTCGTTAAACTGCACAGAGCTTTGCTGTTTGCGTAACAATATTTTACCGATACCTAAAGCGCAGTCGGCGATGCTCTCGATTTCAGAATCGATGCTGAGCATTGCCGCGATGCGACGCTTCGACTCATTAGAGAGGCGACCTTCGGCACAGCGGTTGAGGTAGTTGGCAATTTCAATTTCCATGCGGTCTGAAATCTCCTCATATTTTTCAAGACGAGAGTAGACTTTGTTGAAATCGTCAGACCCATCCTTTGTGACGATCAATTCTTTCGCCATAGGCAGCATTCGCGCGACACGTTCGGCAAAGACTGATATCTCTTTTTCAGCTTGGCTGATGTTAAGTTCGGATGCAGAAAGGATACCGGCCGAGATAAATTTGAGTTGGAACTCGTCGTCGCCATTGTGGCGCGTAGGAACGAGGAATTCTACAATCTTTACATAGACCTTTGTCAACCAAATCATTATCGAAAGGTTGATAAGGTTAAAGACCGTATGGAATATCGAAAGACCGAATGAGACACTGACTTGTAACTGTGTGATTGCGGTTTGATGTTTCAAGATTTCGCCGTCGGCAGAAGGCAAAGATGTTGAGTAAATCTGATTGTAGAGATCCGGACTATTAGTCTTTAAATCGTTGACATATTGGAATAGGGCAGCGGGATTTCCTTGACCGATTTCCTCTGTAATCCATGTGTTTAGGTCAACGAACGGGTAGAAAATAGCCAATACCCAAATCGAGCCGAGAAGGTTGAAGAGCAGGTGGCCCATCGCCGTACGCTTTGCAGCGACATTTCCGCTCATTGATGCCAAAATAGGAGTAATTGTCGTACCGATATTCGAGCCGAGCACCAACGCACAAGCCAACGGGAAGTCAATCCACCCCTTTGAACACATAATAAGCGTAATCGCAAAGGTTGCTGCCGAGCTTTGGATAACCATAGTCAAGAGAAGACCTACGAGGCAGAATACCAAGACCGAACCAAAGCCCATAGAGGCGTAGCGTTGCAAGAACTCAAACATTTCGGGGTTGCTCTGCAAGTCGGGGACATACTTGCTAATCATGTCAAGCCCCATGAAAAGGAATGCAAAGCCGATGGTAAATTCTCCGATCGATTTCGTGCGACTCTTGCTTGAGAATAAGAGCGGTACAGCCAAGCCGATTAGCGGGAGGGCAAATGCCGAAATGTCTACTTTAAAGCCGAATAAGGCGATAATCCAAGCGGTAAAAGTTGTGCCGACATTGGCGCCCATAATGACAGCCATCGACTGCGCAAGCGTCATCAAGCCCGCGTTCACAAAGCTGACCACCATCACAGTCGAGGCAGACGAACTCTGAATTAAGGCCGTAATAAAAAATCCTGTGACAGTGCCCGTAAAACGATTGCGGGTCATTGCAGAAAGGATATTACGCAGACGATCACCGGCCGCTTTTTGCAGACCTTCGCTCATGACCTTCATTCCATATAGGAAGAGGCCGACGGCTCCCAAGAGCCCTAAAAAATCTAGTACGGAGTATTCCATTGGATGACGGTAGAGAAGCGGGGATGTTTCCGGCTTTCATTCCGGATGCAAAGTTAAGAAAATATTACAAAACTCCAAACAAAGCATAAAGAAACGTTAAAAGAGAAAGGACACACGAGAAGGATTTATGGAAAGGACACACAGCGTCACCCGCTCCGCGGGCTCCCTCGCCTGACGACGTAGGCTTCTGGGTTTTCCCCCTCTGTCTAACTATAGGGAGGGGCGGATAGGTTGGTGTGTATAGGCGGATAGATTGGGATATGACGTTAGGCGTGGAGAGAGCCCGCGGAGCGGGTGGTGCTGTGTTTCTTGAGGCCGGGGTATTTTATGCGTAGCGCGCGAAGCGATACCGGATTGGGGTATTGCTTCGCGCGCTGTGTAAGGAGGTGGGGGGAGAGAGGAGAGTGAGTTTTAGAGGGCGATGAGCTCTTCGATTTTTTCTACGAGGGTTTCGCGTGACTGAGAGCCGGCGAGGCGGATGGGGGCTTTTTCTCCGTTCTTGAAGAAGAGGATGGTGGGGAGCGACATTACACGATATTCGGTTGCGAGGTCGCCTTCTTCGTCGACGTTGTATTTGCCGATGACAACTTTGCCTTCATATTCTTCGGCGAGTTGGTCGATGAGGGGGGCCATTGCTTTGCAGGGGCCGCACCATGTTGCCCAGCAGTCGATGACTACGGGTTTGCCCGATTCGATGAGTTCGCGAGCGTTTGCGTCTGTGATGATCATTTCGTTATTAGTTTTGTTGTTGATATTTATCGTTTTTGTTGGTCGGCGGTTTCCTCAAAAGGATCGGCTGGCCGGTTTATCTTCGAGTGTTGTGGAGCTCGAATTTATATTCGAGGGGTAGAGAGTCGAGAAGGTTGACGAGTTTGCGGTCCATTGGCATTTTTAATGAGGATGTCATTTTGAGCCAGCGGTTTGCGTCAGGGTCGTAGATGCGGAAGTTGATGTTGCCACGTCCGGCATCGGGATTTTTCGTTGCGAGGTGGTCTTTGATAAGGCCTGTCACATCGGGGGTGAGCTCGTCGCGGGTAATCGATAGGGTTACGCCTGAGATGAGTTCATCTTTTACGTCGTCGAGGAGTTGAATTCTTACGACTTCAAATTGAGGCGCGTTGTTGTATCGGCTTTCGGCTCGGACGGTCACCATGACAGGTGTTCCCTCTTTGCCATATCTGCTGAAGTCGATATATTTTTGTCCGAAGAGGCGAATTTCGGTAGAACCGGTATAGTCTTCGAGGGTTATGATTGCGAAGTTACCCCCTTTTTTTGTGGGGCGTTCGATATATTTTGTTACCATGCCACCGAATGTCAGTTCTCGACCTTCTTCGGGTGCTGCTTCAGTGAAGTCTTTTACGGATTTCATGCCGTAGTTGAGTTCCATGTAGTAGCGGTCGAGGGGGTGGGCTGAGAGATACATTCCGACGAGTTCGCGCTCTTTTTCGAGTTTTACGGCGTCGACCCACGGCACGGCGCTTTTGACTTCCGGACGTCCGGCAGTGTTCATATCAGCGGCTTCTTCGAGGTCGCCAAAGAGGTTTGCCGACGATTCCATTTTCGCGTCTTGGAACATCTGTCCGTAGCGGAGCAGTTGCTCAGAGAAGCTTTCGTCGCGGCTGTTTTTCTCGAAGTAGTCTTCGCGTTTGATTTCGGGATACCAATCGAAGGCGCCCGCCAAGACGAGAGACTCGAAGACGCGTCGGTTGATAAGGCGATAGGGCACACGCTCGACGAAGTCGTAGGGCGATGTAAATTTGCCCCCTTCGTTACGGGTTTCGATGATTGCGGCAACGACGTTGTCGCCGACCCCCTTGATAGCAGCCAATCCGAAACGGATATCTCCCTTAGAGTTGACACCGAAGTCGTTAAACGATTCATTGACGTCGGGCCCTTTTACGGGAATTTTCATGGCCTTACACTCATCCATAAAGTTGGTCAGCTTAGTGATGTCGGAGCGGTTACGCGACAAAACGGCTGCCATATATTCGGCTGGGTAGTTGGCTTTGAGGTATGCGGTTTGGAATGCAACCCAAGAGTAGCAAGTTGCGTGAGATTTGTTGAAGGCGTATGATGCGAATTTTTCCCAGTCGCCCCAAATCTTCTCCAAGACTTTCGGGTCGTGGCCGTTGGCTTGTCCGCCTTCAAGGAACTTCCCCTTCAGATGGTTCATCTTGTCGATGAGTTTTTTACCCATCGCTTTACGGAGGGTGTCGCTCTCACCGCGGGTGAAGTTAGCCAGCAAGCGGCTCAAGAGCATGACCTGCTCTTGATAAACGGTAACGCCGTAGGTGTCTTTAAGATATTGCTCCATGATAGGAATATCGTAGACAATCGGCTTGCGTTTCAGCTTGCGGTCGATAAACTCCGGAATATAGTCCATAGGACCGGGACGGTAGAGCGCATTCATCGCAATCAGGTCTTCAAAGACCGACGGCTGAAGTTCGCGCAGATATTTTTGCATACCTGCCGACTCAAACTGGAATGTGCCGATTGTGCGTCCCTCGCAATAAAGTTGATATGTCTTTTTGTCATCGATAGGAATATTATCCATATCGATGTCGATGCCGCGGGTTAGTTTGATGTTCTTAACCGCGTCCATGATGATTGACAGCGTCTTCAACCCGAGGAAGTCCATCTTGATAAGTCCGGTTTCCTCAATTACGCGTCCTTCATATTGGGTTACGAGTAGTTTCCCTTCGACTTTGTCGTCGGCGGTAGCGACAGGCACCCAATCAGAGATAGCGTCGCGACAGATAATCACACCGCAGGCGTGAACCCCCGTGTTGCGGACATTCCCCTCAAGCTGACGAGCATATTTGAGGGTTTCTTTCATCATCGGGTCGGGATTTTGAAGCTCATCTTTGAATTCGGGCACATGCTCGTAGCAGTTTCCGAGCGTCGGTTTCAGCTCCTTGCCGTTGACCACCGGCATGTGTCGGGGAATCATCTTTGTCAGACGGTCGCTTTCGGGAATCGGCAATCCTTCGACACGAGCGACATCTTTGAGGGCAGATTTAGCTGCCATTGTGCCGTATGTTATGATATGGGCAACCTTTTCGGCGCCATATTTGTCGGTCACATATTTTAAGACGCGCGCACGACCATCGTCGTCGAAGTCGACGTCGATATCGGGGAGCGAAATACGGTCGGGGTTCAAGAAGCGCTCAAACAGCAAGTCGTATTTGACCGGGTCGATTTGTGTGATACCCAAGCAGTAGGCAACACACGACCCGGCAGCCGAACCACGACCCGGCCCGACAGATACGCCCAGTTTCGCGCGCGACTCGTTGATAAAGTCTTGCACGATAAGGAAGTAGCCGGGGAATCCCATCGTTTTCATGATGTGGAGCTCAAACTTGATGCGCTCTTGTAGCTCGGGGGAAAGTGGCGAGCCATAGCGGCGTTCCGCCCCTTCGTATGCGAGTTTGGCGAGATAGTCTGCTTCAAACTTGATGCGGTAAAGTTTGTCGTATCCGCCCAGTTTCTTAATCTTTTTTTCGCCCTCTTCTCGCGACATCACTTCGTTGCCGTTTTCGTCGCGAGTGAATTCGTTGAAGAGGTCTTCTTCGGTGATGCGTGAGCGATATTCCTCTTCAGTGCCGAATTCTTCGGGAATGGCGAAGAAGGGCATAATTGGAGAGTGGTCGATGTCGTAGAATTCAACCTTGTCGAGAATCTCGAGTGTGTTTGAGATGGCTTCCGGGATATCGGCAAAGGCTTGCTGCATCTCAGCTGTAGTTTTCAACCATTCTTGCTTTGAATAAAGCATTCGGTTTTCATCTGAAATTTTTTTGTTGGTTGAAATGCAGATGAGACGTTCGTGGGCTTCGGCGTCTTCTTCATTGACGAAGTGGACGTCGTTAGATGCGATGAGCTTGATGTCATATTTCTTTGCTATGCGAATCAGCTCGACGTTTACGTTTTCTTGAAGATGGTATGTTTCGTGGTTGGCACGAGTAACGGTTGCTTTATGGCGTTGCAACTCAAGGTAATAGTCGTCACCGAAGACCTCTTTATACCATTGCACTCGTTTCTCCGCTTCTTCGATTTCTCCGCGGGTAATCAGTCGGGGAATTTCGCCGCCCAAACAAGCCGAACAGCAAATGAGCCCTTCAGCGTATGTGCGCAATTCTTGTTTGTCGGTACGGGGGTGGAAATAGAATCCGTCTGTCCACGCGTGTGAAACGATTTTGACGAGGTTGTGATAACCCTTAAGGTTTTTCGCCAAAAGAATTAGGTGGCGTCCCTTGTCATCTTTGTCACCTCGGTCAGAAAGCGAGTTGTTTGCCACATATACTTCGCAGCCGAAGATTGGTTTAAAAATCTTCTTTTCGAGGGCTTCGGCTTCGATGCGCTTTTCTGATGCGGTAGCTTCGTCGCCGGCTTGAGCAGCTTCATCGGCAGCTTTTAGGGCGTCTTTGATAGCCCCTTTAGTCTTACCGTTTTTCTTGGCAACATAGTTGAAAAACTCTTTGATGCCGAACATGTTGCCGTGGTCGGTCAAGGCGATGCCGGGCATACCGTCGGCCATCGCTTTGTCGACGAGAGCGTTTATCGAAGCTTGTCCGTCGAGGACGGAGTATTGAGAGTGGACATGGAGGTGGACAAACATCAGGCGAAAAGATTGCGCGGTTTTGTAGCTTGGAAGTCTTTAAGATAAGTTGGTGTTGAGTATGCTAAATCAAGGAAGTCGCGGTTGCGGAAAGCGCGTTCCGATAGGGCGACCATGTCGACAGCGAGCGGGTTGATGTCGGGAATAAATATAGCATTTGGGCTCTTGCCGAGAAGTTCTTTGGCTTTATCAGAACCGTCACCGAAGAAGGCAACTTGACCGTCGGCGAGAAATTCTTGATAGCTATTCTCATCAAGAATTAGAGGCGTAGGCGCCATTAGCGGGGTTAATCCGAGGTCGTAAACGGCGGTATAAACTTCCATGCGACGGGCATCAATCATCGGGGCGAAGCGCACATTTTCGGCGAGGTCGTCGCGCGAGAATAATACGCTGACAGCCATCAGTTCGAGGGTTGAGACGCCGATAAGGGGGATGTTGAGGGCATAGGCGAGCCCTTTCGCCTCGCTAAGACCGATGCGCAAGCCGGTGTAGCTACCCGGACCGATAGAAACGGCAACGGCGTCGAGCTTCATTTCATGTTTGCGAAGATGGTCGAGGGCTTCTTTGATAAAGCCGCTGAGCACTACGGCGTGGTTGCGTCCTTGGAAATCCTCACAATGATGTAGGATTGCACCTTCATCACTGAGTGACACGGAGCATACCGAGGTTGAGGTCTCTATATTAAGTATGGTTGCCATTTGGGGAAAATCTTGTGACGGGAAAGGCGGTTGAAAATTGCGCCCGAAATTTTTCTACAAAATTACATAATTTTCTCATCAAAAAAAGTTAAATTTGCAAACAAAAATAATCAGTTCAAACGATAGCTCGTCATGATTCTGTCTATGACCGGATTCGGTAGCGCTACTGCCGAATATCTAAATAAAAAATTTACTGTTGAGGTTAAATCTCTTAACTCCAAGCAGCTCGACTTGACGCTTCGATTGCCACAAGGCTATCGACAAACCGAAGCCGACGTGCGCGCCATAGTCGCTCCTCGTCTCGAAAGAGGAAAATCTGAGTTGTCGGCGTTTGTAGAAACCGCCGCCGGAGAGACTGCCGCTCGACTCAATGTTGAAGCAATGGCAGATTACCGTAAACAAATAGTTGAAGCGGCTGCCGCGCTCGGTATTCCCGAGCCCGCCGATTGGTATAGCGTTTTGTTACGCATGCCCGATGTTATCAAATCTGAGGTCTCGACCGAAGCCGGCGAGTCTGAGAAGGAAGTGTTGCTCGATTGTGTCAAGCGCGCGGTTGAGGGGCTGATGGAGCATCGCGCTGCCGAAGGACACCGTCTTGACGAGTTCTTCCGTTTGCGTATTCAGCGCATTACCGAGTTGCTGGAAGAAGTGCCTCGCTATGAGTCGGAACGAATCGCCAAGATTCGCTCTCGCATCACCGATTCGCTCTCGTCGATTCCGAAAGTTGAATATGATAAGGGGCGTCTCGAGCAAGAAATGATTTTCTATATCGAGAAACTTGATATTAATGAAGAGAAGCAGCGCTTGTCGCAACATTTGCGCTACTTCCTCGAAACGCTTGATGCCGCTCCCGGTCAGGGTAAGAAGCTCGGATTTATCGCCCAAGAAATGGGTCGCGAAATCAACACCCTCGGCTCTAAGAGCAATCAAGCTGATATGCAAATCCTTGTTGTTAAAATGAAGGATGAGCTTGAGCAAATAAAAGAGCAAGTGCTCAATGTGATGTAACCTTAAACAAAGTGGTCTTAAAAGGAAACCCTACTTTGTTACGATAGAATAATCAAGAAAAACATAAGCGATGTCCGGAAAACTTATAATAATATCCGCTCCCTCGGGTTGTGGTAAGTCAACGATTATCGGAGATATAATGGATCGTGGAGAACTCGATTTGCAGTTCTCTGTTTCGGCAACCAACCGCAAGCCTCGAGAGGGTGAGGTTGATGGCGTAAATTATCATTTTCTTTCAGATGAGCAGTTTAAAGAGCTGATTGCTGAAGGCGCCTTCGTTGAGTATGAGCAGGTCTATCCGGGCCGTTATTACGGCACACTGCGTAGCGAAATTGAAAATCGCGTAGCAGCCGGCCATAATGTAGTGCTTGATATTGACGTTTGTGGCGGAGTTAATGTGAAAGAGTTGTTCGGCGATAAGGCGTTGGCGATTTTTATTGAGCCGCCAAGCATCGAAGAGTTGCGACGCCGTCTTGTAAATCGCGGAAGCGATTCGGAAGACTCGATTAATCAGCGCGTCGACCGTGCGGCATATGAGCTTGGCTTTATGCCGAAGTATGACTATGTTGTCACCAACGACGAGCTCCCCCGCGCAATCGAAGAGGTTGAAACCCTCATTCGCGAATATATTTCTAAGTAAATCGAATAGATGGTCAGTCGCAGACCAACAAACTCGATTGTTGCAGCTTCCATCAGAAAATGAAAGTAGGCGTTTTGGGCGGGTCGTTTAACCCGGTGCATAACGGTCATGTTGCTTTGGCTCGAGAAATCGTAGCTAAGGGTATGGTCGATAAGGTTTTGATGGTCTTGTCGCCGTTGAATCCGCTGAAACAGCATCTCGGCTCATTGCTCGCCGACGACCTCAGATTGGATATGCTGCGACTTGCATGTGAGCCATATCCCGAATTAGAGGCTTGTGACATAGAGCTAACAATGCCCCGTCCGTCTTACACCATCGATACTCTCCGAAAATTGTCGTCAGAGAATCGTGCTGACAGTTTTAGATTGGTAATCGGTGCCGACAACTGGGCATGCTTTCAAAAATGGCGTTCGCCCGATGAAATTATTCGAGATTATTCGCCGATAGTTTATCCTCGCGAGGATTATCCTATGCCTGAAGAGGGGAGCGGAGCAACGCCTTTTTGGGCTGAAATATTGCCGGTATCAAGTACCGAAATACGAACTTGTATTGCCGGTCAAGCGTCTAATGCTAAGCTGTTGACGCTTGTCTCTCCGCAGGTGTTGGAATATATACATGCCAAATCGCTTTATCAAATCTCCAACGATTAGGATATTATGGAATCAAACTCAATAGTCTTCGTCGGACTTTGCGACGAATATTGCCGCGAACTTGAAGGAGCTCGCGAAGCCGAACGTGACGAGTTCGTCGATCGAATGTTGAAACTTCTGCCGCGAATCTATATCTCGGCATATGATATACTCCCCAATGTTGAGTTAGATGATGACGTTTATATCGATCAAGCTCTCGAGGAAGATTATTACGATGCTATCAGGCGCAATGTTGAGACGCTGTTAGGTCCTGACGATGTCTATCTTGAGGTGTTTGAAGAGGATATGAAATATTCAGATACGCCTGTCGCTGTGTCTATCTCGGAAGGGTTGACAGATTTGTTTCAGGTGTTCTATAACTTTATCAACACAATTCGCGACACAACCGACGAAACAGTTGTGTTAGCGATGCAAAGTGTCGCCGAAGATTTTAAAGACTATTGGTCGCAGATTCTCTGTAATACACTCCGAGCGCTCAACCATCTGAAAGTTAATTCGTAACCCCAAAATTCTCATTTTAAGGCTCTCACATGAATCTTCTTCAACAACGCTTGCTCGACTTGCGCGAGCAGCTCAATCGCCATAACTATAACTATTATGTGCTTAATTCTCCCGAGATTTCTGACCGGGAGTTTGATATGTTGATGAAAGAGTTGGAAGCTCTTGAAAAGGAGTTTCCCAAGATGGATGACCCATATTCTCCGACTCATCGAGTTGGTTCGGATATTAGTGACAAGTTTGAGCAAGTTGCTCATATTTATCCGATGCTTTCGTTGGGCAATACCTACTCTATCGATGAGGTTGATGATTGGTTCTCGAGAGTCGACGGCTCATTGGAAGGCGAAAAATTCAGTATTGTAGGCGAAATGAAATATGACGGCACGTCGATATCGCTGATTTATGAGCATGGGCGTCTTGTTAGAGCTGTAACGCGCGGAGATGGAGAGAAGGGTGATGTCGTGACCGAAAATGTCAAGACGATTCTTTCAATTCCTTTGCAACTTCAAGGCTCGGGTTGGCCCGATATGTTTGAAATTCGTGGTGAAATTTTGATGCCGTGGAAAGAGTTTGAACGCCTTAATCAAGAGAGGGCGTTTAATGAAGAGCCTCTTTTTGCGAATCCTCGCAATGCCGCCTCCGGCACTCTGAAGACGTTAGATTCTAGAGAGGTTGCCCGTCGCGGACTCGACGCTTATTTCTATTATTTGCTCGGACCGGAATTGCCGTTTGAAAGCCATTACGACAATATGATGGCTGCAAAACAATGGGGCTTTAAAGTTTCGGATATTATGACTAGGCTCGATTCGCTCGAGGCTGTTGATGCGTTTATAAATCATTGGGATATAGCTCGCCGCGAACTGCCGGTCGCAACCGATGGGCTGGTGTTTAAGGTAGATAGCCTTCGTCAACAGCTCAATTTGGGCTATACGGCGAAGTCGCCTCGTTGGGCTATCGCCTATAAATTCGCAGCCGAAAGGGCTTGCACAAAGTTGCGCTATGTCTCGTTTGAAGTAGGACGTATGGGAGTAATTACTCCGGTAGCCAATCTCGAACCGGTATTGCTGTCAGGCACAATCGTGAAACGAGCGTCGCTCCATAATGAAGATATTATTCGCTCCTTAGATATCCATGATGGCGATATGCTATATGTAGAGAAGGGCGGAGAGATTATTCCGAAAATTACCGGTGTTGAGGAGTCCGGCCGTCAGCCCGACGCCGAACCGATTGCGTTTGTTGCCGCATGTCCGGCTTGCGGAACGCCTTTGGTTCGAGTTGAGGGAGAAGCCTCGTGGCAGTGTCCCAATCGTTACGGCTGCCCGCCTCAGATTGCCGGCAGAGTTGAGCATTTTGTCGGCAGAAAGATGATGAATATCGACGGAATCGGGGCAGAAACAGCCGAGCAACTCTATGCCTGCGGATATGTGCGCAATATTGCCGACCTCTACGACCTGACAATTGATAATTTGATGGCTCTTGAGGGGTTTGGACAGCGCTCGGCAGAGAAGGTGATAGACGGTCTTGAGGCCTCAAAGTCTGTGGCTTATGATAGAGTGATTTATGCCCTTTCAATACCCTTTGTCGGTGATACGGTTGCAAAGAAAGTTGCTAAGGCATTTCCCGATATTGACCGACTGATGGCGGCATCGTCAGCCGAACTTGCCGCTACGAAAGATATCGGACCGCGCATTGCCGAGAGTATCACTAACTATTTTGCTAATCCGCTTAATCGCGAGATTGTCGAGAGGCTTCGCAATGCAGGATTGCAAATGGCAGGTCCGGAGGAGTCTGATGAAGGTAAAACCAACTTGCTTGAAGGAAAAATATTTGTTATTTCCGGAACATTCTCGCGTCATTCGCGTGATGAGTATAAAGAGATAATCGAACGAAACGGGGGTAAAAACTCATCATCAATATCGAAGAAGACAGATTATGTTTTTGCCGGTGAAAATATGGGACCTGCAAAACGCGAGAAAGCCGCTTCGCTGGGAATTGAGATTATCGATGAAGATACATTCTTGGCGATGATTGGCGAGCAATAGGTAGGCGGTCTTTGATTAGTTCTTGCGATTGTTGCGAGGCTGTAAGTTCCCCTAAAGATAAAATATCTAAATTGGGATTGCTTTTCTCTTGGTTATTCATAGAATAACTTAAGATTTTTTACTAATTTTGCACCCGAAACCCCTACATACATTTGTCAAATGGAGAAACTTGAGTACCTGCTGGCCGAAAAGTTGCTGAATATCAGCGCAATTAAGCTCCAACCCGAAATGCCCTTCACTTGGGCATCAGGATGGAATTCACCCATCTACACCGACAACCGCAAGACCTTGTCGTACCCTGAAATCCGTACCTTTATCAAGACAGAGATTACTCGTCTGATTATGGAAAACTTCGGAATGCCCGACGCTATCGCCGGGGTTGCAACAGGAGCTATCGCGCAAGGCGCCCTCGTAGCTGATTTGCTCGGTCTCCCATATGTATATGTTCGTTCCGCTCCCAAAGACCATGGATTGGAAAACCTTATTGAAGGTAATCTGTCTCTCGGTCAGAAGGTTATCGTAATTGAAGACCTTATTTCAACCGGTAAGAGCTCGCTTAAGGCAGCTGAAGCAATTCGCATGGCAGGCGCAGAAGTTATCGGTATGGTAGCGATGTTTACTTATGGCTTCCCAATTGCCGAACAAGCATTCAAAGAAGCCGGCATTAAGTTGATGACCCTTTCTAACTATGAGGCAATGCTTGAAGTTGCTCTCAAGACCGGATTCATCGCAAACAAAGATATCAAGACTCTTCAGGAATGGCGTCAGGACCCCGAAAATTGGGTGCCCGCTAACGCTCCTCAAGAATAATATTTGCGCGATTACGCGCAACCGCAACGAAAAACTGCGGGGGCGAACTCCGTTCGCTCCCGTTTGTTTCGTATAAAGCTGCCCCCCCCCCATTGAGCGCCAATAACATAAATACGAAAACTTTTTTACATGGCAACATATAAAAGCAAACCTGCCCGAATCAATCGTTCTGCTAGTGACCTATTCGACCGTTTTAGCGATTTGAGCCGTCTTCAGAACTCGCTCGACGAACTCCCCGAAGAGCAACGCAAACAGATTGGCGACATTGAATTTACCGCCAATTCGCTGAAAATCGTTACTCCGCAAGTTGGTGAAATTACGTTCGTTATTAAAGAACGCATTGAACCGTCGAAGATTGTTTTCGGTACAGAATCTTCTCCTGTACCCTTGACGATGGAGGTTGATATCACCCCTGCCGGAGATGATGCCGCAGATGTAGCAACTTGCATTGATGTTGAAATACCAGCAATCGTACGCCCCATTATCGGTCCGCAACTTCAGAAAGCTGCAGACAAATTTGGTGAACTTATTGCCGGATTAAGTCTTTAATATATAGATGAATCTCTCTTCAGTAAATGTTGTCGAGAAGCGAGATAGAGTTTCTCGACCGACAAACTGTTTACGCCGGTATCTTTTGCCGGTTGCGTTGGGGTGTGTCGCATTCGGAATACTTTCGTCTTGCGAAGAAGTCGATTTTGAACGTGTGCCGCCTACAAATGTTCGGCTGAGTTTCGATACACAGCCCGAATGGAATTTGTATGGCACACCCGGAGCCCTCGACCATAAATCATTTATTCTCGACGGCAACTATCGAGTGCCCGCCGACTACCCATGGACTGCTCTAACTTATACCGGTTATGGCGGAGTATTGCTTGTCGGCGACATTAGTGGTGCCCCTTATGCCTACGACCTTGCCTGCCCCGTTGAATTGAAACGCGACGTAAGGTTAAAAATTGATGAAGACACTAATGAGGCATACTGCCCCAAATGTGGTAGCCGTTTTGCGGTTTATACCAATTATGGCTCGCCAATATCGGGAGAAGCAAAAAAATTAAAACGAGGTCTACGTCGCTTTAATGTTGGTCCCGGCTTAAACGGCGAATTTATGGTCGTGTCTCGTTGATAAACTTGCCTTATTTATAAGTAAATAACCGCTTGCGACAAAATTTCTTAGATATTATTACTGTAAAATCAATCATTAGATATGGAGACCAAAACGATACTCGAGCGCTTGCGTGAGCGACATAACATTATTTCTCTTAATGAGATGCAGCAACGCATGTCGTCAACCGAATTGCGAGAGATTGTCTTGCTGTCTCCAACGGGGTCGGGTAAAACGGTCGCATTTGCGCTCCGACTGTTGCGTTTTTTGGGCAACTCTAACGGGAAGGTTCAAGCAGTCGTTATGGCGCCGTCGCGAGAGTTGGTAATTCAGATTGCCGATGTAATCAGACCGTTGGCTGCCGGATTGAAAACAGTAGCGTTTTATGGAGGCCATTCGATGACCGATGAGATAAACTCGCTATCGGTTACACCAGATATTATTGTCGCTACTCCCGGACGTTTGCTCGACCATCTTAAGCGCCAAACATTGTCGCTCGCCGATGTTAAAGCTTTGGTCTTAGATGAGTATGACAAGTCGCTAGAGCTAGGCTTTCATGATGAAATGAAACGCATTGTTAAGCGCATGGGGCATCCGCGTTTAGTAATCCTAACGTCAGCGACATCGTTGGCGGAGATGCCTGATTTTCTAAAATTGCGCAAACCGGAAGTGCTCGATTTTTCAGGAGGCAAGCCTGCCGGCGGTCATCTTCAACTCGTGCGTGTCGATTCCCCGTTAAAAGACAAACTACCCGTGCTTGAAGATTTGTTTCGAAGCCTAGATAATGGTAAAGGGTTGGTTTTCGTTAACCATCGAGAAAGTGCCGAACGAGTTTATCAACATCTGAAAAAGAGCGGGTTCCCCGTAGGGTTGTATCATGGCGGATTAGAGCAACGAGAGCGCAAACTCGCGATAGATTTGTTGAACAACTCAACCACTCCGATTCTCGTATCAACCGATCTCGGAGCGCGCGGACTTGACATTGATAACGTGCAGTATGTTATTCATTATCATCTGCCATCGACAATGGAAAGTTGGACACATCGTAATGGCCGTACAGCCCGAATGGGAGCTGATGGAACCGTTTTTACGATTATTTCAGAGGGGGAGAATATTCCTGAATATGTCGATTGGCAGCGCGAACTGACTCCTAAGTCTGTTTCGTCAGACCCAATCCGTTCTGACCGTGCGACGATTTATATCAATGCCGGTAAGAAAGAGAAAATTTCGCGTGGAGACATTGCCGGATATTTGATTCACAAAGGAGGCCTTGAGCCGACAACAATAGGGAAGATTATTCTAGATGACCACTCTTCATTGGTTGATATCCCGCGTGAAATGGCAACAGACGCCTTTTTTGCTCAGTTGGCGCCTCATAAATTAAAGAACACGCGCGTGCGCCTATCGAGAATTGGCTGAGGCCCAGAAATCAAGGAAGCGTTTGGCAACGATTTCGCAATTGTTATTTGTAGCGACAAATTGGCGAGATGCTCTGCCGATTGGACGTAATATTTCGGGATGATTAAGAATATAGTTGAACATTTCGGCCATCCCTTCTACGTCGGTCGGTGAGTTGATAATCGGTCGATTAGGGTTGAAATTAATAGTTTTACACCCCGAGCCGTCGGCGTTTTTCGGGTACGGCACTTTGAATGATTCTTTCAGTGTGTCTAAATCGAGGGCAGACGATTGCTTGTTGCGGTTAGTTTCCTTTTGATTCTCGATGAAATCATAGAAATCATTCTCGCCGCCTGAAATTGTCGGTATCCCGTATCCCATTGATAACAATGCATTTGTTGCCGGTGTATAGCTATACGCTTGGTCAACAATGACATGAGAGTTTCGCATCAGTGAGATATATTCTTCGTATGGGCGATTCTCAACAATAATCAACTCACCCTTACCGGGGTTCTTGTCGAGGGCTTTTTTGATAGCAATCTCGAAACGGTCGGTGCCCTTTTCCGACAAACGGTGGCGGTGACGACCAAGGAAAATTTTAATGGGCGAGGGGTTAATAGGAATCTCTACCGGAGATAGCGTTGATAGGTCGATAGGGATACCTCCGTAAGCAATTCTTGAGGGAGAAAGGCGTCGACTTAATGCAATATGATATTCATAGAGCGCGCTGACAGCGCCATCGATATTCTCATAAAACTCATTACACCAATCACGAAGAGGGCCCGACAGCCAATCGGTTATAACTTCTGTGTGTTGTTGGGCGTATGGTGCTTTCTTATCGCCGATGCGATATTCATTATATCTGAGTTTGCTATATGGGTCAAGACACTCTTCGAGGTAAGGAAGGTCGGTTCCAAGAGCCGTCAAAAAGATTTTGCCATTGTCGCGCTTAAGGCGATTAAATAAGGTCTTAATGCGTGATGGTTTCTGCTCGACAAAGATGCAGTTTGAAACCGAAACGATATCATAACCTTTAAGGCGTTTACCTAAAGAGCCGTTGAGGCGTAACCAAAGCGCAAGACCTCCGGCCTTCCCTTTGAAGGGACGCCGAAGGTCTATATCTCGTTCGGTTTCCATGAAACCACTTCCGGCAGAAGCGACTGTAACATCACTACCCAACCTCCGAAGACCTGTTGCCAAGGTTCGGTGGAAGTTGCTTGCGTCGCCCATTAGGAGGATTTTCATCGGGCAATTCTATCAGAGGTAACGATTTACGACAGATTTGAGACGGGAGAGGTCTTCAACGCGCTCAACGAGGTCGCCGTGGCGGTTGAGAATAAACACCGCCGGAAGGGCGCTAACGTTGTAGCTTAAAAGCGATTGAGCGCCATCTTTGGGAGTGTTGTAAACAGTAATCCACGGAAGATTCTTTGCAGATTGTTTCCACTGGAATTCGTCGTCGTCGATGCCGACTTGATAGATTTCTAGACCCTGCGCTTTGTGAGCGGAATAAACTTTGTTTAGCTCAACATTTACGGCTCCTGACCCTTGAGCAGTGTAGGCTGTAAAGCAGAGAATTACAACTTTACCGGAAGCTGCAACTTCTGAGAGTTTGCGGCTTTTCCCGTTCTCGTCCATTAAGTCAATCTCCGGGAATTTTAGCTCATGAGCAACAACCGTGTCAGTTGCGACAGTCGCCGGCATAATAGCTTTACGGCTTGAAAGGTAAAGCTGTTTGAGCATCGTTGTACGGGGATCTGTCGGACGGTTTTGTGAATATGCATTTGCAACAGCGCCGATGATTCTCAGGTCGTTTTTATCAGAGGGAGAGAAAATCAAAGAGCCTCCGACATGGTGGAACATCAGATAGTATGCAACAATGTCGGCGGGATCGCGCAAGATAATTCCTGCGAGCTCGCGCTTCAAATCATTGTCGGTAGCAACCGCGCTTTCACCTTTTTCCTTGATTACTTTTGCTATTAAGTCGTTTACTTCTTGCATCTTATCGGCAGAAGTAGAGCCCGACAGACGAGCAGTTGCTTGGAAATTCTCAGCGTCTGCATTGATTGTGACCGTCTCGATAGAGTCGATGGGGAAGTATGTCGACTGCGCGTTGATTGTCATACGCAGAAGTTCGGGATGACCGAAGGGCGCACCTGAAATCTTGAATGAGCCGTCGTTTTTGATAGTGACGGTGTCAAGCGGATACCATTGACCGGCAGCGTTAGGTGCTTCGATAATAGCAGTCTTTTCGGCAGCTCCGGCGATAGAACCTTCTGCGCTCCATTTCTTCTCAGAGCATCCGGTGAGCAATATTGTTACTCCGATAGCGGCGAGTATTGCGCCGGAACGCATCATTGATTCAAACAGTTTCATAATCGTTTGATTGCTTGACGAGATTATTCAAATTCGGCTGCGATTTTTGATGCGATTTCTTGCATCTCTTCTGCCGGAAGGGTGAGTTTCTCTGCGCAGAAGTTCATGTCGCTTCCGACATTCATCGGCACGAGGTGGACATGGACGTGGTTTACGTCAAGTCCGATGACCGTAACTCCAACTTTCTTGCAAGGAATAGCCTTTCGGATAGCTTTCGCTACACGTTTTGCGAAGAGCATCAAAGAGGCATATTCTTCGTCAGAAAGGTCGAAGATATAGTCGGTCTCCTTGCGAGGGATTACGAGCACATGTCCGGGGTGGACGGGATTGATGTCGAGAAAGGCGAAATGGTCTTTATCCTCAGCCACCTTGTAAGAGGGGATCTCGCCTGCGGCGATGCGGGAAAAAATTGTTGCCATTGTAGGTCGTGCCGTTAAGAGGTTGGTGATTCTTGTTAAGACATCCGCTTCGAGGAGCCGGAGGAATTTCCACCAACTCCTAAGCGGGAAAGAGTTGTGTTAGAAAGAGATTTCGATGATTTCGAACTTCATAGTTCCGGCAGGAACTTTGATTTCGACGATTTCGCCCTTTTTGTGACCGAGCAGACCCTTGGCGATCGGGGTAGATGCGCCAATTTTCTTCTCGCGCAAGTTGGCTTCAGAGTCGGCAACGATAGTGTATTCAACTTCCATGCCGTTAGCGATATTTTTCATCTTCACTTTCGACATGATAGCAACTTCGTCGGTCGACAATTTGCTCTCATCAATGATGCGGGCGTTAGCCACGAGATCTTTGAGTTTGGCTATTTTCATTTCGAGCATGCCTTGAGCTTCCTTGGCAGCATCGTATTCTGAGTTTTCAGACAAGTCGCCCTTATCGCGGGCTTCGGCGATGGCGGCTGACACGCGGGGACGTTCCACGCTTTCGAGATAGGCGATTTCTTCCATCTTCTTCTTGTAGCCGTCTTTGGTCATGTAAGTTAAAGCCATGATATTTAGAACTTTTAGGGATTGCAGTTAAAATTAAACGGCCGATTACAGCCGCCGTAATAATTATTTAAATAAGTCTCGATTGAATCTGACATTCATTTAGCTGACAGCAAAAAATAAAGCGCCTCGCCCTTATTTCTCGGGCGAGACCCAAAATTTCGGTCTGTCTGTGATTGTCACTGCAAAGGTAGTTCAAATTTCCGACATTGCCAAACCGTGAGCTCAAATTTCAGCGTTTGATGAGCCAATATGATTGACATAGTCTACTCTCATGGTGCTTACTTTGAGGATTTGTCTGATGGAGTAGAGGCGCGGCGAGGATTCGCCGGGAACCAGCCTTTTCTTACGCGTTCGCGTTGTTCGAATACTTCGAGTATACTCCAAAAACAAGAGAAGGCGGCAACGGCTAATAAAGTTTGCCAAAAGAAATCTTTTATAAGGAGAGATGCTGTTGCTGCGGCGATGCCTCCGATGAGGAATGCCCACCAACATTTGACTCCGAAATGATATTCACCTTTAATTACCAAGGGGTGGCAGATGCCAATGATAAGGAAACTGCAAAGACCTAATACGAGTCCGGTAATGTTGTATTGTTCGAAAATTTCAATCATATTTATTTGTCGTCGTTTTGTTGTTCGGCGGCTTTATGGCGGGCGTATGCGGCAGCGATGCGTGTGTGATATTTGCGAGCCTTCGCTTTCGGTCCGTTATATCGTAAGGCGAATTTGAGCCATTGCTTCTTTTGAAGATACTCCAGCATTCCGCAATTTTTTATCAACCGAGCGAAAAGTTCAAGCTGAGCTCGTTCGGATTGGCTCATTATTTCAACGAATTGACCGACTGAGTCGCAACCGCAGATTTTCCAATTGAAACCTCCGATTTGAAACATCCCCCAAAACGCAGATTCGAGTGCTGATGTTTCGTCGATACTGCGAGCTGCGTCTAGGCGAGCATATTGCGCGGCTTGATATGATCCGTAGCGCGAAATGTTGGGGCGGGCGAATATAACGGGGGCTTTCTTCTTTGCGTCAGATATCGAAACCTTATGCTTTGGGGCGAACTTGCGATACATCTTTACGTCGAAGTTGATGATCGGTTTGCCCGGTTGGAAGAACCCATCTTGAGCTTGTCCGGCTTCAATATCAACAATCGCCTTTATTGCAGCCACTTCCACACCGAGCTCTTCCGCTACTTCTTTGTAGTCTTCTTCCGAGAGTTTAGAGGAATGTTCGTCAGTCGCCGAGGCGTCGTTGTTGTCGTTGTCGTCGGAGGAAATAATAACTACCGACTTGTCGATATCTTCTACGGCTATCGTCTCCCCGTAGAGGCAATGTGCCGTAGAGAGGGCGACGACAATAGATGTCGCAGAAAAGACAAGTCGGTAGTTATTCATCGAGTATGAAATATGGTTATCAGAGAGCGGCAACCTTTTCGAGGGTGCGACGCAACTGCTGGTAGAAACGTTCTACGGCAGGAATGTGCATTCTCTCAGAGGGAGAGTGAACGTCGCGCAAGGTGGGACCGAATGAAACCATATCAAGTTCGGGATAGTTTTGCTGGAAGAGTGCACACTCGAGTCCGGCGTGGATACCCTTAATAGCCGGTTTTACACCGTAAAGTTCTTCGTAAGCGTCAGACGCCATCTTCATAATTGTAGAGTCGAGGTTGGGAGTCCAAGCGGGATATCCGTCGCCATGCTCAACTTCTGCGCCAGCCAAGAGGAATAGGGCTTCAACTTGATTAGCGATGTCGTATTTGCGAGAATCAACGCAAGAACGCTGAGAAGTGGTTACCAAAATCTTATCTCCTTCAGCCATCTTCACAGACGCGAGGTTGGTTGATGTCTCAACCAAGTTTTCCATGTCGCGGCTCCAAGATTGTACACCGTGGGGGGCGCTGTAGAGAGCCATGATCAGGTTGCGAGAAGTTGTCGAGTCGATAGTGTATTCAGGTTGGTCAACGCTGTCGAGCGAGAGCTTAAGGGTGACTTCGAGACCCTTGTATTCATTCTCGATGTCGGCAACATATTTGTTGAAAGCGATGCGGACATTCTCTTTGTGTGAAGAATGTACACCGAAGACAACGTGAGCCGCACGGGGGATAGCGTTGCGCAAATTGCCACCGTCGATTTCTGCTACGCAAACCTCATCATGTTCTTTCATTAGATTGAATAAGAAGCGAGAGATAATCTTATTGGCGTTAGCACGACCGAGATGGATGTCGCCGCCGGAGTGGCCGCCGAGGCCATCGCGAACGTCGAGATTGAAATAGTGGAAGTCGACGGGGGCGCAAGAACGCTTATAGTTAAATGTAGCAACAGTGTCGATGCCGCCGGCGCAACCTACGAAGATTTCAGCATCATCTTCAGAGTCGAGGTTGATGAGAATCGAGCCGGTCAACTCACCCTTTTCGAGGTTGTTAGCTCCGGTCATGCCGGTTTCCTCATCCATAGTGATGAGAGCTTCGAGCGGACCATGAACGAGCGATTCGTCGGTCAAGATTGCCAATGAAGCGGCAACGCCAATGCCGTTGTCGGCGCCGAGGGTTGTGCCTTTCGCTTTTACCCATTCGCCGTCAACGATAGTTTCGATAGGATTGTTCTCGAAATCAAACCCGGGATGGTCGCTTTCGCATACCATATCCATGTGGCCCTGAAGGATTACAGTCGGGGCATTTTCATGGCCAGGAGTTGCGGGTTTGCGCAAGATGACATTGCCGATTTTGTCGGCATGGGCCTCGATACCATGCTCTTTTGCGAAGTCGAGGATATATTTGCGGATTTTCTCCTCTTTCTTAGAGGGGCGGGGAATCTTCGTAATCTGGTCGAAGATCTCAAACACCGCTTTAGGCTGAAGGTCTTTAACTTCCATGATAAATTTTAAAATATCTTTGGGATTTAAAAATTCTGTTAAATAATGAGTTTGGATACGGCTAAGTTACAAAATAAAAATGAAATTCCGCCAAAATTTGACATAACTTTCTTATATTTGCGCTCAAATTTGGCGAATAATTGATGAAAACCATCCTAATCACAGCCGTAATGGTCGTTATAATGCTAACGATTGCCGTAGCTTTATTAGGGGTAAAATCTCTCTTAATCAAGGGGGGGCGGTTTTCTCCGGGCCATGCTCACGACTTGCCTCGTCTTCGACGACAAGCCCTTGAGCGATTAAAACAGAATAAAAACTCAAAATAAATATAGAGCTACCAATGAAAACACTTGCTTTCGCCCTCGGAACCGCAGCTGTCGCTATGACTTTGGCAAGCTGTTCCGGCAGTGAAGAAAAGAAAGAGCAGGCCAATGGCCAAGATGTAACCGCAACTGTAAAGGTTGAGGGAGAAAAATTTGCCCCCACCACTAATATCCGTTACTACAATATGGATTCAGTGATGGCAAACTACGACTTGGTTAAAACCTACAACGAAACCAACCTGCGCGCGACTCGCGAGCTTGAAAACGCAATGCAGAGCCGTCAAGGCGAGCTTCAGCGTCTTGCTAATAATATCCAGCAGAAAGTGCAGTCTAACGGCTACCTTTCAGAAGCTTCATACAATGCTGACATGCAAGACCTCAATCGTAAGCAGCAGCAGGCTGAATCTTATTTGGGCGGTCTTCAGGCTCGCGCTCAGCAAGAAGCCCTCCGTCAGCAAGCTGAATTCCTTGATTCAATCAATAACTTCTTGGTTTATTACAACCAAGATAAGCATTACGATGCGATTCTTATTTACTCTCCCGGTCAGTATTTTAATCCTGCACTCGACATCACAGCCGATGTTATCTCAGGCTTGAATGCTCGCTACAAAAACACAGCAAAAGTTGACGATAAAAAAGAGGAAGCAAAAAAATAATTTAAATTGCACCGCTTTCTTAATTAGTCATAGATAATCTCGGATTTCTCCGGATTAATCATACTTTTTCATATCGACGCACGCATTTATTGTGAGCGTCGATATTTTTTTATAACCAGATAGATAGAGATAGTCTCACTTCAGAGGGCGTAAAAAATGCTTCCAAGGTAAAAATTTGTGAAAAAATATTGTGTATTTTAACGTAGATTTCCCTATCTTTGTGAAGTATAATTTGATGCGACGATTCTATATCTTGACTTTTCACAAGAGATTTCTATTCAATCTAATTTATATCTTACCTAAATCAATCACCTAAATCAACAAGCATGAAATTGTCAAAATTTAGGGGCAACAGATTGACAATGTTGGCGATATCGGTTATCGCATGTCTTTCTGCATTTGCTCAAGTTGCTGTTAATGGTCTAGTGCTCGATGCCGGGCGCGAACCGATTATCGGCGCTTCAGTCTTTGTTAAGGGAACACAAACAGGTACGGCTACCGACGTGGACGGTCGCTTCACAATCAAAGTTCCCACTGAGAATTCTACACTTGTTATCTCTTATCTCGGTTGCATCCCCGCAGAAGTTGCAGCTAACGACCCCGCATTGCAAAAAGGAATCGTACTTCGCGAAAATAGCGAAGTGCTCGATGAAGTATTGGTTATCGGTTACGGTTCGGTTAAGAAGTCAGACGCAACCGGGTCAGTGACCGCAATCAAACCCGACGAAAGCAACATGGGCTCACGTGTAACCGTTCAAGATGCTCTTGTAGGTAAAATCGCCGGTGTGAATGTTGTCTCATCATCCGGTGCTCCCGGTTCCGGCTCTACAGTTCGCATCCGCTCAGGAGCCTCTTTGTCGGCATCAAACGATCCCCTCTTCGTTATCGACGGTGTGCCTGTTGATAACTCATCAATCGAGGGCGGCACAAATATCCTCGCCGGTATCAACCCCAACGATATTGAAACCTTTACAGTACTCAAAGATGCGTCTGCAACAGCTATTTATGGTAGCCGTGCATCTAACGGTGTGATTGTAATTACAACAAAACGTGGTGGCGATAAACTGAATGTAAACTATCAGGGTAACTTCTCGATTTCGCATACAGCAAAGCGCCTACAGGTTTTGACTGCTGATGAATTCCGCGCGTTCGTTCCGACCGTGACCGGTGTGCCCGCTGACGCTGTATATGGAACAGAAAGCACAGACTGGCAGGATGAAATCTACCGCACAGCTTTCGGTACAGAACACAACCTCTCTGTTTCCGGCACATATAACAAGCTCAGCTCTCCCTATCGCGTTTCTGTCGGTTATACCAATCAGAATGGTGTTATTAAGACTAATAATTATCAGCGCTTCTCAGCAGGCTTGGCTGTTAATCCCGAATTCTTCGAAAAGCATTTGGCTATCAACTTAAACGCGAAGTTCTCTTACGAACGCAACGCTTTGGTTGATAATGCCGTTGTTGGCGATGCTCTCCGTTACGACCCGACTCGTCCGGTATACTCCGGTGCTGCAAACCAGCCGGGAGCAGGTTACTTTATTTGGAAGAATGGAGCCAACCCCATGGCCATCCAGACCAATAACCCCGTAGCCGAGCTTGACCTCCGCGACGAAATCAACAAAATTACTCGTACGATTGGTAACATCCAAGCGATGTATAAAATCCATGGTTTTGAGGATCTGCGCCTCAATGGTAACTTCGGATTCGATGTCCTCCAATCAAAATATAACCTCGACGTACCTCAATATTCTGTTATGACCTATACCGGTTATAAGAAAGATGGTACGGGTATTACAGAAAGCGGCGTTCAAGATAAACGCAACTTCTTGATTGACCTCTATGCTGACTACAATCATAAGTGGAACAACAAACATGACTTCTCAGCAATGGTTGGTTACGGATGGCAGCACTTCTGGAAACGTTATAACAACGAGCAATATACCAACAACCTCTTCGATGAGAATGGTCGGCCGTTGACAAACTTCGTTCCTGAAGAATCACAGTCAAAGCGCCACTATGAGACTGAAAACTACCTCTTGTCGCTCTATGGCCGCTTGAACTATAGCTACGATAATCGCTATTTGTTGACCGCAACTTTGCGTGCCGACGCTTCTTCTCGATTCTCTTCAGACAATCGTTGGGGTTACTTCCCCTCAGTAGCCGCTGCATGGCGCGTTATCGAAGAAGGTTTCATGAAAGAGCAAGACGTGATGTCTGACCTCAAACTTCGTGTAGGTTACGGTGTTACAGGTCAGCAAGATATCGCTGATAATGACTATCCTTGGATGACAACATTCTCGGTATCTTATCCCGAATCAATGTATCAGTTTGGCGACAAATGGTATAGTCTCTATCGTCCGAACGGATATGACAACGACCTCAAATGGGAAACAACCAAGACTTGGAACGCCGGTTTCGACTATGGTTTCCTTAACAACCGCATCTATGGTAGCGTTGACTACTACCACCGCGATACTGACGACCTTATCAATACAATCAGTGTAGCAGCAGGTGTTAACTACGCTCCCGTAATCGCGACCAATATCGGTTCGATGGAAAACGAAGGTCTTGAAATCTCATTGAACGCAGTCCCTGTTCACACCAAAGATTGGGAATGGAATGTAGGCGTTAACTATACATGGCAGACCTCAAAGATTTCAAAACTTAACACTATCGACTCTGACCAGAACTTCGTAAACACCGGTTACATCTCAGGAACCGGTAAGTCAGTGCAAGTATTCATGGTTGATAAGACCCCTTACACCTTCTACCTCTGCAAGCAGGCCTATGACGAAGCCGGCGAGCCTATCGAAGGTCAGTATGTACAGCCCGATGGTTCGGTTTCAAATGTAGAAACCAAATACGCGATGGATAAGAGCGCTCTTCCCAAACATCTTCTTGGTTTCAATACTCAGGTTAGATATCGCGATTGGGATTTGAGCGTTAACGCCCACGGAGCATTCGGCAACTACGTTTACAACTATGTTCGTGCCGATGAATATCTCCAATCATCTTACTCAGACCAGGGCTCATTCAGCAACATCCTTTGCTCAACTCGCGACCTCGGATTTGACAACCAGCAGCTCTATTCAGACTATTTCTTGGAGAATGGTTCATTCTTCCGTATCGACAACATTACTCTCGGTTATACCTTCCGCAAACTTTGGGATGCTAAGTCGAACCTGAGAGTAACCTTCAGTGTAAACAACGTTTACACCTTTACCGGATATTCCGGCCTCGACCCCGAGCTTTACTCTGGCCTCGACCGCGAAATGTATCCCCGTCCGCGCACCTTCTCTCTCGGACTCAATCTTAACTTCTAATCGTCAACCACTGAAAGACAATGAAACTTATATCTAAGATATTCGCTGCGCTGGCAATTACGGCCGGTAGCTGCGCCCTGACTTCGTGTTTCGGCGACCTCGACACGATGCCTTTGGACGACAATCAGCTGGTGTCCGAACAGGTCTACAGCTCTTATGACGGATACATGGGTGTATTCGCCAAATGTTACGCTTCTCTTAACCTTAACGGACAAGAGGGCGACGGAAACCCTGATATTGAGAATGCAAACTCAGGCTATCAAGGCTACACCCGTTTGCTTTTCTACTTAGAGGAGTTGCCTACAGATAACTTTATTATGCCTTCGCAGTCTAACGGCTTGCGCAAATGTCTTAATATTACATGGGGAACCGGTGATGCCGGGGTTATAACCTGGACTTACCAGCGCCTCTATATAGCTGTCGCTTATTCAAACGAATTCCTCCGCGAATTTACTCAAGAAAAGCTTGAGAAACGTGGCCTTTGGGCTTCATTCTCATCTCACTACGGCGAGTATCGCGCGCAGGTTAAGTTTATCCGCGCATATGCTTATATGATGCTCTGCAACCTCTATGGAGGTGTGCCCATGATTGATGAAGGTGTAGGTCCGAAAGACCTCCCCACACAGTGGAGCCGTAAGCAAATCTTCGATTGGACCGTTGGTCAAATCAAAGATGTTATCGGAGAAGGAAATGGCAGCGACCAACTTGCAGCTCCCAATGGCGCTGAATATGGTCAAGTAGACCGAGTTGCCGGATGGTATCTGTTGGCACGTATGTATCTCAATGCTGAAACTTGGATTGGAGAGAATCATTATAACGAAGCGTATCAGTATGCAAAGAAGGTTATCGATTCTCAGGCATATCCTCTTGAAAAAGACTGGCGCCATATCTTCCTCGCCGACAACGAGAAGTGTACAGAAATTATCTGGCCTCTTGTTAACGATGGTATTCATACAAAGAACTCTTGCGGCACTAATTTCTATGTGAAAGCATTCGTAAATGGCCCGATGGATGAGCTTTATATGACCGGTGTCGGTTCTCGCGGTTGGGGTAATGTCCGCTCAAAGACAACATTGGTTGACGCCTTTGATCCTGCCGACGTAGCGTTTAACGTGAATGATACTTGGGGTGACCAGAAAAATGACAAGCGCGCTCAGTTTATGACCGCACTTGACAACCAAGTTAAAGAAACTTGGGACGAAAACCTCAATATGACCTCTACCTTCACCCGCGGTTATGGCTATATCAAATGGCGTAACGTAACTCGCGATGGTCAGATTTGCGCATCCGGAGAGGAGTATACTTCAATCGACTTCCCCCTCTTCCGTTCGGCTGATGCTTACATGATGGCTGCCGAGGCAATCCTCCGTGGCGCATCAGGCTCTCGCTCAGAAGCTCTCGGCTATGTAAACGAAATTCGTCAGCGTGCATACATGTCAGGCGATTATGCAAAAGCCGGTGTTAAATCGGAAGTTTCAGGTATAATCACCGATGCAGAGTTGACCCTCGACTTTATTCTCGCTGAGCGTCAGAGAGAGTTTGCCTCAGAATGTATGCGTCGCGACGACCTCGTTCGTTTCGGAGTGTTTACCTCAGGCAAGAATTGGGATTGGAAGAACGCTGATCGTCTTGGCTCAGATGTCGACGAACGCTACAATCTCTTCCCCATCCCCGAAACAGAACGCACGAATAACCCTGCAATCGAGCAAAACCCCGGCTACACTAAATAATAGAGCGTAGTTTCTTAATAACAACATCGCTTCGCATTGTCGAATCTAAATTAGAGCGACAATACGAAGCGATGTTGTTATTATATATTTTGCCATAACCGAAGAGTGTCGCCCTAACGCATATTTTAGAAACATTCACGCTGAATAAACCTTTTTCCCTTATTTTTATATTTATAAAGAGTATAGTTGTCCGAAATTCGCTAACTTTGCAGTTGAAATCATGATTGAACGTATTGTCATTATAGACCAAGCAGACCCCGTAAGCTTTTACGGAGTCAATAACGCCAATATGCAGTTGATCCGCAACCTCTTCCCGAAGTTGAGGATGGCTGCTCGTGGCTCTGTGATTAAGGTAATCGGCGACGAAGAAGAAACAGCTGAGTTTGAGAAGAAAATCAAAGAACTCGAAGCGTTTTGCGCTAAGTATAATAAATTGACAGAAGAGGCTATCCTTGACGTAATTAAGGGAGATAAACCCCGCGAGTTGAAGGCCGATGATGTAATTATTTACGGCGTAAATGGGAAACCGATTTCGGCGCGCACGCCAAACCAACAGAAACTTGTCGAGACATTTATTCATAACGACTTGATATTTGCCCTCGGACCTGCCGGCACGGGAAAAACATATGTTGCGATAGCCTTAGCCGTAAGGGCGTTGAAAAACCGAGAGGTTAAGAAGATAATTTTGTCGCGCCCGGCAGTCGAAGCGGGTGAAAAGCTCGGATTCCTCCCGGGCGATATGAAAGATAAAATTGATCCCTATCTCCAACCCCTTTATGATGCATTGGAAGATATGATTCCAGCCGTAAAGTTGAAAGAATATATGGAGACAAAGGTGATTCAGATTGCCCCGTTGGCATTTATGCGCGGACGAACGCTTAACGACGCGGTTATTGTCCTCGATGAGGCGCAAAACACAACCACTCATCAGATAAAAATGTTCTTGACTCGAATGGGTATGAACGCCAAGATGATTGTCACCGGCGACGCTACCCAAATCGACTTGCCCCGCTCTGTGCAGTCGGGCTTGATTCAAGCATTACGAATTCTCCACGATATTCCCGGTATCGGCAAGGTTGAGTTCGGCAAAAAAGATATCGTTCGCCATGCTCTTGTTCAGCGTATCGTCGAGGCTTATGCCCGCGCCGAAGAGGAGGCCAAGGCAAACCAACAAGATTGAAATTCATAACTTCTTGAATATGGAAACTCTGCTTAAGACAAATTTCAGCCTTCCCGGCCAAACAGCCGTTTATCACGGTAAGGTACGCGACGTCTACACGATTAACAACGACATCCTCGCCATGGTTGCTTCAGACCGCATCTCGGCGTTTGATGTAATCCTTCCTAAAGGTATTCCTTTCAAAGGACAGGTTATTAATCAGATTGCATCTTACTTCTTACAATCAACAGCCGATATCGTTCCCAACTGGCGATTGGCAGACCCCGATCCGATGGTGACTGTCGGTTATCGTTGCGAAGGATTCCCCGTTGAAATGATTATCCGTGGTTATCTGACCGGTTCGGCATGGCGTGAGTATGCAGCCGGCAACCGTGTGCTCTGCGGAGTAACTCTTCCCGAAGGGATGAAGGAGAATCAGCAATTCCCCGAACCGATTATCACTCCGACAACTAAGGCTGCCGAGGGACACGACGAAAATATCTCTCGTGAAGAAATTATCGCTCAAGGGCTTGTGTCTGAGGAAGATTATTGCCAAATGGAGGAATACACTCGTGCTCTTTTCAAACGTGGCACTGAAATGGCTGCTGAAAAAGGCCTAATTCTTGTAGATACTAAATATGAGTTTGGTAAGCGCGACGGAAAGGTAATTCTCATCGACGAAATTCATACACCCGACTCTTCTCGTTATTTCTATGCCGAAGGCTATCAAGAACGTTTTGAAAAGGGTGAAGCTCAGCGCCAACTCTCTAAAGAATTTGTGCGCCAATGGCTTATTGATCATAACTTTATGGGCAAGGAAGGTCAAACCGTTCCTGAAATGACACCCGAATTCTGCGAAGAGGTTTCTCAGCGTTATATCGAACTTTACGAGCATATCACAGGCTTGAAGTTTGAGCCGGCTCCGTCGGCTAACCTCGAACAGCGTATCGAGAATAATCTTCTCAACTGTCTCGATAACCTCGCAAAATAAGACGTGGCCAACGACTTGACTCCTGAAAAGATAACCCCCTATGGGACTGACCGTCCCAAGGGGGCTCAAGTCGAGGAGATGTTTGACAACATCGCCCCGGCTTACGATTTTATGAACCGAGCGATGACGTTTGGTATCGACCGCGGATGGCGAAAAAAAGTAGTGAAAAGTGTTGCTGCTGCTCAGCCGAAGGCGATACTTGATGTCGCTACCGGCACCGGTGACCTTGCTATTCAGCTTGCTCGTGCCGTTACAGATGCAACCGTAACCGGAATCGATCTTTCTGAAGGAATGCTTTCAGTCGGACGTAAAAAGGTTGAGGATGCCCAACTTGATAATCGTGTCGTATTAACTCAAGGTGATTGTTTGGCGTTGCCATTCCCTGATAATTCGTTTGATGTAGTGACTGTTGCATTCGGAGTCCGCAATTTTGAGCATCTCGATAAGGGATATTCAGAAATGGCTCGAGTGTTGCGCCCCGGTGGAATGCTTTTCGTTTTAGAACTTACAACTCCGACATCGCCTATTGTTAAGCCGTTCTATAAACTCTATACAAAAGGTGTAATCCCGATGTTAGGCAGAATGGTTTCTCACGACTCACGTGCTTACTCTTATCTCCCGGAATCAATCGCCGCAATGCCGCAAGGAAAGCGAATGCTCGCTATGATGGAAAATGCCGGCTTTCGCGAGTGCTCATTGCGCCAATTAACCCTTGGCGTTAGCACGATTTACGTTGGTAGAAAGTAGTAATCAGTTACATAATCTTTAACACAGCAATGAAAATTCTCCACGGCCTTTGTGCCTCAATCATATCCGTATTGCCGGCTATTTCGGCGGGGGCTGCCGATTTGCTCCCCGCAATGACTTCAGCATATGATGGCGGAGCTGTTATCAACAGTCCGACAGCTTCGGGATATGCCGAACGAGGACGCTTGATGATTGCCGACGGCAATTACCGCGGGGCTGCAGATCAGCTCCGTAGGGCGCTTACGCTAAATCCTCTTTCAGAGGGAGACGATGCGCAACGAGAAGCTGCGGAATATTGGTTGGCTGTTGCTTGTAGCCATATTCCCGGAGAAGATGCTACCGGATTGTTCTCCTCGTTTATTGAGAAGTATCCGGCATCGCCATATCGCGAACGTGCGCTGTTGTGTATGGCTGGAACATTGCTCGATCGTAAAGATTATGTTGCAGCTTATGAAATCTATCGCAGTATCGACCGCGACGCTCTTAATCCATCTGATGATGAAGAGCGCACTCTCGGCGAGGCGTTTTGCTTGCTGAAATTCGCTCGCTATAAAGACGCGAAAGCGCTATTAACTCAGTTGTTGCCAACAGAGCGAGGTAATGAGGCGCGTTTCTATATTGCGTATTCTGACTATGTAATTGGTCATTACAAAGACGCGCTCACGAGATTCTCGCGAGTAAATTATGCCGGCCCGGCGCCTGTAAATGCTACGCCTTATTTTGTAGCTCAATTATATTATCTACTTGGCGAATATGATAAAGCTAGCGAGGTTGCATATCAATTGCTAATCGGCGATTGTCTTGATGAATATAAGGCGGAAACAAATCGAGTATTAGGAGAGTCGCTACATGAGTTGGGCAACACAAAAGAGGCTATACCTTATCTCAAAAAATATTACGACGCAGTAGAAATTCCGCGTCCATCTGCGGCATATATTCTCGGAGTTGACGCTTATAATAAAGGCGATTTTCGAGGCGCTGTAGAGAAGCTGCAACCTGTCTTATCAGAGAATAATGCGATGGGACAGTCGGCATATCTCTATCTCGGACAAAGTTACATACAGCTTGGCAACAATGACGCTGCATTGCTTGCTCTTGACCATGCTGTGAAAAATGACTATGACTCGAAGGTTACCGAGTTAGCGTCTTATAACTATGCAGTAGCAACAGCCAATGGCGGAAAGTTGCCGTTTGGATCTTCTGTTGCTTTGTTTGAGAGTTTCCTCCGCAATTATCCTGATTCGGAGTTGGCTCCAGCAGTTGCCGATTATATTATTAACGGATATATTTCAGACAACAACTATGGCGCTGCTCTCCGCGCTATTAATAATATTCATAATCCGTCAGATAAGATTCTCGCTGCGAAACAGAAGGTGTTATATATGCATGGCACTCGTCAGCTACAAGCCGGACGTCAGGATGAGGCGATAACATATCTTTCAGAAGCACGTTCGCTTGGCCGTTTTTCAGCCGAGATTTCATCTGAATCAACTCTTTGGCTTGGCGAAGCTCAATATCGTAAGGGAAATTACGCTGAAGCTGTAAAGAATTATGATAAATTCTTGAGAGAAACCCCATCGTCGAATCCCAACCATTCGTTGGCGCTATACGATATGGCGTATGCTCGTTTTGCACTCCAAGAATTCTCAAAAGCGAAGGAATATTTTAATCGCTATGTTTCTTCACTGAAAAGCGGTAAGACTCCCGCTGATGTTGCCTCACTTAAGGCTGACGCTTATAACCGTTTAGGAGACTGCGCATATTATGGTGCAGATTTTACCGGGGCAGCCTTGGAGTATAATAAAGCGATTGATGCCGCTCCCTCAGCCGCTGATTATCCGATGTTCCAAACTGCGATAATGAAGGGCTTGACTCGTGACCATAAGGGTAAAATCGAAGGATTGGCGACGATGATGAGGCGATTCCCTTCATCGGCATTGATTCCGTCGGCTTTGCTTGAAACCGGTGAAAGTTACACCGAATTGGGCGATATCAACAATGCGATTTCTATATATACGACACTATCGGAGCGTTATCCGTCAACTACTCAAGGACGTCAAGGCGCGTTGTTGTTGGCGATCTCGCGACTTAATGATGGAGAAACAGATCTCGCAATCAAAGCTTACAAACATGTAATTTCGACATACCCCACATCTGAAGAGGCTCGGGCTGCTGCGGAAGATTTAAAACATATTTACGCTGATCGCGGAGAGATTGGTGAATATACTCGTTTCTTGGCAACCGTCCCTGAAGCGCCAAAACTAGAGCAAGGAGAAATTGCAGTCTTGCAACTTCAAGGGGTTGAGAAAGCTTATGAAGAGCAACGACATAAAGACGCCGCCCGATTGGCTCGCGAATTGCTCGATGCTTATCCTGACGCTCCGCAGGCGGTTGGGGCTCTTGCGATTCTTGCCGATGTTAAGGAGAAAGAGGGAAAACCGACAGAAGCCCTCGACGCTTATCGTTTGCTTGCTGAAAAGGCGTCGAATGAAATTGATGTTAATAAAGCCCGAATGGGGATACTTCGCCTCAGTCGTGACCTTGGAAGTGATGAGGCTGTCCTTGAAACAGCGTCACAGTTGCTCGAATCATCATCATTGGGTAACGACGACCGCTATGAGGTGATGTTGGCGAAAGCTCTTGCGTTGCGTAATACCGGTGAAGATGAAAGTGCTAATGCAATTCTTCAGTCGTTAGCGGTTAATCCGGAGATAATCCAAGGCGCTAAAGCGTCTTATTATCTTGCTCAAGGTTATTTTGATAAGGGCGAAACCGACGAGGCTCTTCGTCAGGTTAATGATTTGATTGACTCGAATACCCCTCAGGAATATTGGCTTGCACGCGGTTTTATACTTCTTAGTGATATTAAACGTGTTAAAGGAGAGACCTTCGAGGCTGATGAATACCTCAAGTCGCTTCGCGATAATTATCCCGGCAACGAACCTGATATCTATCAGATGATTGAAACCCGCCTCTCGAAATGAAGATAATGAAAACTCGTTATATGCTGACAGCTGCGTGGATGCTAGCGTCTGTTGCTGTCGATGCTCAAGACTTAAATAAAGAAATTACAATCGATCGCGAAATAGTGCCTGCTCAGCGCGCCGCATCGCGTCCGGTTGTGTTCCCCTCTGTGACACCTCCAACGGTCTCGGCGGTAAAACTGCGTGTCAATGATAGTGGCACATTAGTTGGCATTACTCCCGGAATTACGCCTTATGAACCGACAGAGGGAGAGGGAGTATTCCTTGCGACTCCTTATCGCGGATATGCCGACTTGGGCTATTTCCCCGGTATTAATATCGGAATGTCTGCAGGATATGCGATTATCGATAAAGAGAATACAGCTCTCTCTGTTTGGGCGCAAGCCGACAATCGTGATTACGAAGGTAAAAAAGGGTCTTTATGGGAGGCGTCAAAATGGAAAACTTTCGACATTACCGGTGGCCTCAAATTCTCTCAAAAATTCGGTAACAATAAGTTAGATATTTCAACAGACCTTGCATATTCGAGTTGGTCGTCGCCCGCGCAATGGGTGTTTAACAACGAACCGATTAAGAACGGAATTCTTCGCGATGACGTTGAGAAGAACCTTTCAAATCTTCGTTGGCATTTAAATGCCGGATTCTCAGGGAGATCAAATAACGGGCTCTCTTATGGCATCGGAGCGGGAGTTGGTGTGCTTAATAATAGCAAACCAAGGGTTACATGGGTCGGTGAATTGCCCGACTTCGTTGCTCGTCCGATTTCTGAAATCTCGGCAAATTTCAATGGCTATATTCGTCAGCAAATTTCAGGAAATGCGGCTGCCGGTATAAAGGTTGAGGGAGAATTCCTCAATTATAGCAAGTTTCAGTCTCTCGAGTTGATTGCCTCAGATATCAAAGGCGAACAGCTCGCAAATCCCGGAAGTAAGACCATTGGTCAAGTTGATTTTATTCCCTCTTATGACTATAATTCCGGCAACTTTTATAGCAAAGTCGGCGCTCGTTTTGGCTTATCGGTCAACTCCGGTAATAGTTTCCATGTTGCACCGGATGTCCTCTTTGGTGTAAATCAAGGAGCAATGTTTGGGGCTTGGCTGAAACTCGGGGGTGGCGTAGTTACGAATTCGATTGAAAGTGTTTTTCAGAGGAGTCGCTACGCCGACACGCGCTTGGCTTATGACTTGTCGAATGTTGCCTTCTCCGGACAGTTAGGCTTGCGCTTTGGCCCGTTTAAAGGAGCGTCACTAACGGTTAGCGCCGATTACGCAGCTGCTAATAATTGGTTGATGCCATATCAAGTCAGCAACGGAGTGTGCAACTACAACTTTTTTGCTCCGGCAAAAATCCGTAGTTGGAAGTTAGGCGCTAAATTTGATTGGGAATATCGTTCGCTGCTCGCTGTAGCTTTGTCATATGAGTATAACCCCGGAGATGATGATGACCATGCGTGGTTATATTGGGACGATCGCGCTCGTCAAGTGTTTGGGGCATCGATTTCTGTTACACCGATTGCAAAATTGACCGTCGACCTTGGTTTTACTGCTCGTCTTGAGCGTCAGCAATGGTGGGAATCGGTTGAGTCTGCCGAGTATATTAATAATGGTCAATATTATATTCAGGATTATATACAAGGCAAATCAGACAACGGAAGTTATAGCCTCGGCGATCAAACAAATCTTTGGGCAGGGGCGTCGTGGCGCTTTACACAAGCCTTTACCGCGTTTGCCCGTTTTGATAATATTCTCGGAAAATGCGCGGCAATGCCATTCAATCTGCCGTCGCAAGGTTTTACCGGACTTTTCGGAATAGGTTATAAATTCTAAACTACCATGTTTAAGCCACGTCTACTACGCGAAACCGCAGAAATCGCTCTTACGGAAATCAAACGAGACATTGAGTCGAAAATTACCGAAGAATTCTCGTTGCGTCGTGTGTCTGCACCGTTATATTTACCGGTAGGATCCGGACTAAACGATCCGGGTGAGGTCGTAAAATTTATTCTACCTTCAAATGGCGAAGAGATGGAGATTGTGCGCGGACTGAATTGCTGGCTTCGTTCACAGTTGGTTCGCTACGATATTGCTCCCGGATTCGGGGTATTTACGGTTATGAATGCGCTCCAACCGGATGTCGCTGAAACGGCAACGACATCGCCCCACTGTAGCGCTTGGGCATGGCAACAGGTTGTAGATGACGACCATTCTAATAGAGAGCATCTTGCCAATACCGGCAAACGAGTGTATTCCGTTTTGCAGCAAACAGAGGAGATGATATTAAAGCGTTTTCCCCATTTGAAATCAACGCTGCCTCAGCGGTTTGTTGTTTTGACCGAGAATGAACTTGCCAATAAAATTCCTGATGCAACGCCCGACCGTCGCGAATATGAATATCTTCATGAACGCCAAAATCGCGCTCTATTGTTGATTGATGAGAATCTTAATGCTCGCATGATTGTTTGGAATCCTGTAGTCGGATGCCCGATTCCTCTGGCAGAGATTGCGATAGACCAACGTAAACCGATAAACTCGATTGGAGGCACAATTTTGCGTGACCAACTCGCAATGCAGATACTCCATCAGCCCCATTTGCTTCGCTAATAGCGTAGTCTTGATTTTATTAACAAAGAAACGAATTTACTACAATGCGTATCGACATACTTACCGTACTACCCGAAATGTTTGACTCCCCCTTGGGGTGTTCAATCTTGAAACGAGCACAGACGAAGGGTCTTGCCGAATTTCATGTTCATAATCTGCGCGATTATACCACTAATAAGCATCGTAAAGTTGATGACTATCCATTTGGCGGTGAGGCAGGTATGGTTATGCAGGTAGAGCCGATTGACCGTTGTATTTCAGCATTGAAAGAGCAACGCCATTATGATGAGGTTATTTTTACATCGCCCGATGGCGAGCGCTTCGATCAGCCGATGGCAAACCGAATGTCGATGTTGGAAAATATTATCATCCTTTGCGGTCACTATAAGGGAGTTGACTACCGAGTGCGTGAGCATCTGATTACTAAGGAAATTTCAATTGGAGATTACGTGTTAACCGGGGGAGAATTGCCTGCAATTATCATTTCAGACGCGATAGTGCGTCTTATCCCCGGTGTGCTTGGCGATGAGCAGTCTGCTCTAAGCGATTCTTTTCAAGATCAGCTTCTATCAGCGCCTGACTATACTCGTCCGGCAGATTATAAGGGGTGGAAAGTGCCTGAGATTCTTCTTTCGGGTCATGAAGCGAAAATTGCGCAATGGCGTCATGAGCAAGCTCTTGAGCGCACCCGCCGTTTGCGTCCCGACTTGCTTATCGATTAAAATCGTTAGCTTTACTTAACTGAAGCTTCAAATAAACAATTAGCCATCCGGAAGGTGTTGAAACCCAAGCCGGATGGCTAATTTGTTTAGTCGGTTATGATGAGTGAAGATTACTTGACAGGGATTGATAGCTCAGCGGCTTTCACACCGGGGGCGGTGACACGCAAGGTGATTGTGCCCGGAGTCTTTCCGCTGCGGAGAATTGCGGTAGCTGCGCCGCTGAAGAGTTTCATCTCAGGTTTTTGGAAAGACATGATGCATGTGGGGTCACCATTAGCTGTTGCTTCAAAACTGCCGGCTCCGTCAACTTTAAATTTTACCAAACGACTGTCGGTCGGAACAATGTTGCCATTCTTGTCTGCAACGTTCACTGTTACATAAAGCAAATCGTCGCCATTAGCCTCAAGCTGTTCGCGGTTGGCTGTTAAAACAATGTGGTGAGCCTTTCCGGCTGTCTTTACTACTTTTTCTGCAACAGGTTTGTCATCATTGTCGTAAGCGATGACTTTCAGTTCGCCCGGTTCATATTTTGTGTCCATCCACATTAAACGATAGCGATTCTGAACCGTTGAGTTATTCTTCTCGCGGATTCCTTGGCTCTTGCCGTTGATAAATAGCTCCGCTTTCGGATAGTTGGTGTAAACCATAACCGGAGTTACTTCTCCTTCGCGACCTGCCCAATTCCAGTGGGGTAGGATATGGAGGGTGTTATCTTCTTTGTTCCATTGTGAGCGGTAGAGATAGTAACGGTCTTTTGGGAGTGACGCAAGATCGATGATGCCGAATACCGAGCTATGGCTGGGCCAAGCATCTGTGTCATAGGGAGAGGGTTCACCGAGATAGTCGAAACCGGTCCATACAAATTGTCCGATTACCCATTCGTTGTCGTCATCGCGGGCGAAATCGAGATCGGGGATATTTGACCATGAGCAAGATTCGTTATCGTAGCTTGATGACTGATTATCGGGGTGGATTTCAACGTGATGACCGTCTGCGCCGGGGAAGATTACCGGGAAATGGTAAACACCGCGTGAAGATACGGTAGATGCTGTTTCCGAACCGAGCACAATTTGTTGGGGCATTCGGGCGTAAATTTCATCGTAATATTGCGGCTTATAGTTGAAACCGGGAATATCGAGAGCTGCTGCAAAGCCGTTATCAAGCACTGAGTTGATTTGGTCCATGCCGCAAGTTACCGGGCGAGTCGGGTCGAGTTTATGAACCAAGCCTTGCAACATGATGAGCTCATCCATGCCGATAGCGCCCCATTGAGAGGGTACTTCATTGCCTATCGACCACATTACAACTGAGGGGTGGTTGCGATATTGTTCAACCATATTGGTGATATCTTTTTCTGCCCAATCTTTAAAAACAGAACCATATCCGTTTGGCGATTTCGGGCGGAAACCCCAATCGTCGAAGGGTTCAATCATCATCATCATACCCATTTCATCGCAAAGCTCTACGAGTTCGGGTGCCGGCATATTGTGGGATGTACGGATTGCGTTAACACCCATATCTTTCAATAGCTCAATCTGATGGCGAAGAGCCGAACGATTGACGGCTGCGCCGAGCGGACCGAGGTCGTGGTGGTTGCATACCCCTTGGAATTTAGTCGCTACGCCGTTAAGGAAGAACCCCTTCTGCGGAATATATTCGATATTGCGGATGCCGAATCGAGTTGAATAGCTGTCAACTTCTTTGTCGCCGATAGAGAGAGTTGTTTTGGCAGTGTAAAGCGCCGGGGTCTTGGTGTTCCAAAGTTGCGGCTTCTCAACGAGGAAGTTCTGAGAGAACTCTTGACCGCGAGCAATGTAAGTAGAATAGTCGTGGGCAACCTCCTTGCCGTCGGGAGAATAAATAATAGTTTTTACCGCAACATTCTCTCCGTAGGGCCATTTTTCAAACTGCTGTGCGCCCTCAATGCGGAGCTTTAAGTTAACCGATGCGTATTCGTTAGAAACCTTTGGAGTTGTAATGTAGGTGCCCCACACCGGGATGTGGACTCTGTCTGTCGCGATTAGGTGGACATTGCGATAAAGCCCCGCACCCGGATACCAACGAGATGCTTTCTCATAGTTTTCTAATTCAACGACTAAATCGTTAGCGCCGAGGCGCAAGTCGGAATTGTTTAGCTTGACATAGAAAGAGTTGTAACCGTAGGGCCAAGCGCCAACATGCTTGCCATTGATTTTTATTTTCGAGTTGCTCATCGCTCCGTCGAATAGGAGTGTGAAAGAGCGATTGGTTGTGTCGGCGATTTCTATAGAGGTGCGGTAGGTGCCTTTACCGATAAATGGGAGTCCGCCGGTACGCCCGGTTTTTACCGTGCGTTCTGTTTCACCGTTTTGCTCTACTGCAACTTCTTGAAGGTCGTTGTTGCGGTCAAACGGACCGTATATCGCCCAATCATGGGGGACTCTCACTTGTTGCCACTCTTTGGCGTTGGCTTCAGAGCCTTTTGTAAATTGCCATCCCTCATTGAGTGTTGTGACCGAACGTTGACCGACTGCAGATACGGCGGTAACGCCCAACACTATCGCAAAAATATTGCGTAAGTTTTTCATGATGATTATATAATGATGTTATAGTCTGTTGATTAAATTTTGTCCATAAACACGAAATAGACCGCTAATATCAAGCAGGCGAAAGCTGCAAAATGATTCCAGTGTAACGGCTCGCCTCGGAAAAAGACAACAGTGAAGAGAGTAAAGATAACCAGAGTAATTGCCTCCTGAATAACTTTTAGTTGCATCAGAGAGAACGCTCCGCCATTACCTTGAAAGCCCAAACGGTTTGCGGGCACTTGAAATGCATATTCCAATAGGGCGATTCCCCACGACACGAGTATGACCAAGTAAAGTGGAGTCGCTGAAGTAAAAATCTTCATCTCCTGTAATTTCAGGTGGCCATACCATGCAAATGTCATGAATATGTTAGATATGACCAGCAGTCCAATAGTGAGCCAAGCGTTCATTATCAATTAATCAATCTTTAGAATCATTCAACTGTGTCAGTCGATTTTCAGAATTCATCTACAAATTTAGTATAAAAAGCTCAACCATCAAAACTACGTTTTAAAAGTTTTTCAAAAAAAAAGTGCTGAAAAATTTGGATGGTTCAAAAAAAGTGCGTAACTTTGCATCGCTTTTGAAAATCAAGCCAATGTCAAAGGCTCCGGGAGAGTCGGTAAACCTAAGAGAGATTTACTCGCGAAAGCGTATGAGAAATGGTTTGATTAATTATCGGGGTGTAGCTCAGTTGGTTAGAGTACGCGTCTGGGGGGCGTGAGGTCGCTAGTTCGAGTCTAGTCACCCCGACTAAAGCAAAAGCAATTGAAAAGAGAATTAACGATAAGTTGTTCTCTTTTTTTTTGTCCTTACGAAAGCTATTTAAGTCAATACCATTTATACTTCCTAAAGATATATCATCAAAAGTAATAACTGTAGGTCTTGATTTCACACCGCGAAGGGAGGAATAGCTCAAGTGACATTGCTTGAAGCGCTCTGTCTCTTATATGCCGAGCTATGTCGAAAAACAACTTCTCGATGTTTATAACTCATTGTAATTCATTTTGTGGATGATACGCAATTGTTCTTGCTATATTTTAGCGTAGCGGATAGGAATTATAAAAAGATGAGGAGTATTTTTCGCGCAATATTTAGTAAATTTGCGTTGGAAAAATTTTGAATCATTTTTTGTAATTCTGTTATGGCTAAGATTGGCGATATAGTGAGATTCCTCAGTTCGACAGGCGGTGGACGTATCGTAAAAATTGATGGACAAATTGCTCATGTCGAGGAAGATGATGGCTTCGAGACTCCGGTTTTGTTGAAAGAACTTGTTGTTGTTACTCCGGCAGGGGAAACCGCAACGAGTCGAGATGCGTTTGGCGGCACGGTTCAGGCGGCTCAGCGCAAAGAGGTGGAGCGTCAGTCGAAGTTCGTCGCTACGAAGATGCCTGAAGTTGAGAAAGCGCCGCGAGTTGAGGAAACCGCAACCGGCGATAAAATCAACCTCGTACTCGGATTTCAACCGGTTGAGATTAAGCATTTGTCGACAACAACTTATGAGGCTTATCTGGTTAATGATTCAAACTATTTCTTGTATTTTACGTTTCTCTCGCGTTCGGATGATGAGCAAGGATGGACGACTCGCTTTGCGGGGGTAATTGAGCCTAATATTCAGCTGTTTCTTGAAGAATTTGATCGCGATCAAATCGGCAGACTCGATCGCATAGCTGTGCAATATATAGCGTTTAAACGAGACAAACAGTTTCAACTCAAAGCGCCCGTTGCAATCGAACGGCCGATAGATGTAACCAAATTTTTCAAACTCCACTGTTTCCACGACAATCAATATTTCGACACCCCGGTAATCGCCGTTGATATTGTTAAGAATGATATACCTCAGCGCCCGATGTCGATTGATTCTTCTTCACTAGAAGATGCGATGAAGCAGAAACGTCGTGAAGACAGCCGTCCGATGCGTCAGCCCGTCAAGCGTCATGAGCCGAAAAAAGGAGAACCGTTAGTTGTCGACCTACATATAGGAGAACTTCTCGACAACACTCGAGGATTGTCGAACGCCGATATTCTTAACTTGCAAATTGATACCTTTCGTAAGGTGATGGATGAAAACCTCCGTAATCCCGGCAAGAAGATTATCTTTATTCATGGCAAAGGTGAGGGCGTATTGCGTCAGGCGTTAATGAAAGAACTCAATTATAGATATAAAGGACACGATGTGCAAGACGCATCGTTCCGCGAATATGGCTACGGAGCTACACAGGTAACTATTCGTCATCATTAATCAACGCGCAATCTCGTTTCCTCCCCATGATAATATATTTCACCGGTACAGGCAATTCGCGTATCGTAGCCCAACAGCTTCATAGCCATTATTATCCTGAAGACACTGCTAACGATAAGTTGTATCAACTTGAAGCAGACCGATTGCTTCATCCCGAGCGTCAATTGCTAAGTATTGAAGATAATGAATTGGTAATCTGGGTGTTCCCGATATATAGTTGGGGGCTTCCTCCGATTGTTACCAGATTTATCAACAATGTAAAATTTAAAGGCGCTGAAAAAGCACGCCATTATATGGTCTGCACCTGTGGCGACGATATTGGCCGAGCTGACGACCAATGGCGCAACAGTCTTGGCCGTCGCGGATGGACACCTCGCGGAGCCTTTTCTGTTATCATGCCTAACACCTATGTTTGCATGAAAGGCTTTGATGTAGATTCCGCCGACGTTGAAGCGCAGAAACTTGCTGCGATGCCAGCCCGTATGGCAGAAATCTATACGGCAATCGACCGCGGATTTGCCGATAGCGACGTTACTCGTGGAGAATATGCTTGGTTAAAGACTCATCTTGTTTACGGGTTATTCCGCGCCTTCAAGATGTCGCCCATGCCGTTCAGAGTCAATTCAGAGCAATGTCGCGGTTGTGGACTCTGTGCCCGCAGCTGCCCACTAATGAATATTAAGTTGGTAGACCGCAAACCACAGTGGGGCCCGGTTTGTGCGATGTGTCTTCGCTGTTACCACCACTGTCCCTCTCACGCCATAGAATATGGCAAAGAGACCGCCAACAAAGGGCAATATCGTCCACCGATTGACTGATTAATCGATAACCTACGTAGATAGTGCTTCAGATTCAAAAAGCGTCGGCAGGGTCAGGAAAAACCTTTGCGCTGACAAGACAATATATAACGTTGCTCCTTGGCGAGCGAGACGAAAAGGGGCAATTTCGGCTTTATCAATCAAGTAATTACGGCTTTCTCAAGCCGAAAGCCCACGGGCGTATTCTTGCGATAACCTTTACAAATAAGGCTACGCAAGAGATGACGACTCGTATTATTAATGAATTGTCGTTGCTATCAGAAGATGATGGTCGCCGTAGCGGACATATCGACTATCTTCGTGGTGTATTCAAAGCCTCTGCTGCTGATATTTCAAAAGCGGCTCGGCGCGCATTGGCAGACTTGCTTTTTAATTTCTCATGGTTTAATGTGTCAACAATCGACTCTTTTTTTCAGAATGTGTTGCGCATCTTTACCCGAGAACTCGACCTTCCTGAAACTTTTAGCCTTGAGATTGACGACCGCTATCCGGTAGCTGTTGCTATCGGCGAAATGTTGAGTTCGATCAATCTGCCTCCGAAAAATTATGATGCGGAGACTGTGAAACATCTCCGACTGCTGAAAAGTTGGATTAAAAGCTATATGAACTCCCTGATAGAGGAGGGCTCAAATGCCAACTTGCTTGCTCGTTCTTCTCGAATCAATCAAGCCTTGATTACGACTATTTCGAGCCTCCGAGGGGAAACATTTAAAACTCATAGCCGACAAATACTCAATTATCTTTCGGATCCCGAACGTATCGGGCGTTTTGCTAAAGGATTGAACTACTCGCTTGAAGTGCTCGGAAATCAAGTGGCTGAAACGGCTAGGGCATTTATGGAGCTGGAGGAAGCCGAATGGTTGCCGAAAGGATTACGCGAAGATTATCTGCAACGTTGGGCTAGAGGCGATTTTCGTTACTCACCCCTGGAAGGTAATCGTACGACTCTCGCAAAAGCGATTGAGCCAGAAGGTAAGCGCCATAACAAACTGCCGAAGGGCGCAGTATGGCGCGATACAATTGATTTGTTGCTGATTCGCATTTTGAAGTTGGGTTTGTCTTATTTTGAGGCAGAACAATTCTACAGCCTTCTACGTCGACAGATTTATCTGTTAGGTCTTTTCGCAGAAGCTTGTCAGCATCTCGAAGAGTATTGTCGCGAAAATGAATCTTTTTTGCTCGGTGACACTAACTCTCTATTGCGCAAAGTTATTTGTGAAGCTGAGGCGCCATTTGTTTATGAACGAATTGGTTATATGATAAACCATTTCTTGATAGACGAGTTTCAAGACACCTCAGAAATGCAGTGGGAGAACCTGCGCCCATTGGTGTTTGAGAGCCTTTCGCGTGACAAAGACAACCTCATAATCGGAGACGAAAAACAATGTATTTATCGTTTCCGAAATTCTAACCCCGAGTTGTTAGGCTCTGAAGTGGAGAAAAGTATAGCTCTGCGTTTCGGATCTGAAAAAGTTGCGGTTAGTGGTATGAATATTGAGCAGAATACCAACTGGCGCAGTACGAAAGAGGTTGTAATGTTTAACAACACGCTCTTTGCGTGTTTGGCTCGCTTTATCGATCGAGATAAAGAGACGCCGATGGCAACAGCTACATATTCCGGATTAATTCAACAAGTAGCCTCGCGTAATCTCGAAAAAGAGGGTTATGTAAAGGTTATTTTCGGTCCGGTGAAAGATAACTTGCCGGATTTGGCAACTAGCCTTATAGATGAAGGTGAGGCAACAACGGGATGGGAAACGTGGACTCAAGATGATATTTTACATCACCTCGGTCAAGAGATTGACCGCGAGCTCGCCTCCGGTTATAGTCCTCATGATATCGCAGTTTTGGTGCGTACCCATGCCCAAGGTCAAGCCGTTATCTCTTTCTTGCTCGATTTGATGAAACAAGATGATTGGCAACACGGAGCGGTTGATATTATATCATCAGATGCCCTCGAAATATCGTCATCGCCTGCTGTGCAGTTGGTGATTGGCATCTTGCGATTATCGACGACACCGCAATATATTGCCGGTACACCCGGTAAAACAAGCGGTGAATCCGAAGAGCCACAGATGATGCCGAATCCTGAATTCCTACGCAATCGGTTGATCCATCGATATGAACTTTGTATCTTTGACCAAGTAGACGTGACATCGCCGGATGGAACGGTCGTAGTCGACGCCGATGGAAACCCGATGAAGCGTCAATTGACCCCCGAGGAAGCTCTCAAGAAGGCAATAGACGCAACTGCTCCGCTCCCCGGAGAGCCCAATAGCGACATTCTTCAACAACAACTCGACCGTGAATCGTCAAAGGTCGGAGATATGGATTGTCCGAGCCTATTCGCTATTACCGAGCGTATTATCCAAAACTATGTGCCCGAAGAATCGCGTCGGTCAGAAGCAGCTTTCCTTGCTGCTTTTCAGGATCTTGTTGTAGATTTTGAGGAGAATGGCGACGCTGATATAGATAGTTTCCTCAAATGGTGGGATGGTCGAGGACGATATGCTACGCTCCCTGCTCCCGACGGTCTTGATGCCATTAATGTTATGACGATTCACCAATCAAAAGGACTCGAGTTTGAATGTGTCCACCTTCCGTTCTGCTCAAACCAGCTTGTTAAATATGATGGTGTAGATTGGTATGAACTAGATGTTGATGGCTTCCCCGGAATAGACCCCGATGATGTGCCTCCACTTATTCCTTTGAAAAATAGGTCTTCATATTCCAAGCTACCTATGCTTGTGCCGCAAATTCAGCGGTATGCCCAAACCCAGATGATTGACGGGCTGAATGTTGCGTATGTAGCATTTACTCGTGCAGTAAATGAACTAATTATTTATGCAGATCCGTCATCGACGCGCGGAGAAACGCTCGGAAGTCTGATTTATGAAGCCGTTATTTCTCTTAATTCAGAAAAATTGGCATCGTTTGGGCTTACGCCGGAAGAGAATCAATGGGTAATGCCGTTGGTTCGACATTATACCGAACTCGAAAATGGCGAGTCACAACTAATAATAGGCAATCCGGTCGGTTATGCTAAAAAGTCGACGACAACTTCGACGACAACTGACGTCGGCTTTGCAAAACAGATGGTTGCAGACGATAGCATAAAAGAGAATCCCCGCCATCCGTCATCGTTTGATGTTGAAATCCCGTATGAAGAATTGCTCAACGAATATCGTGTAGAACGCTCTGCAGAAATGTTACTTCCCGCTGACGTTGAGCAGCAAGGTGTCTTTGATATCAATGACGAACGCCATGTCGGCAACTTCCTCCATAGCGCCTTGTCGCATGTGCGCCATCTTGCAGACCTGCCGCTGGCGGTAGAACGCACTGCATATCGCTGTACGATACCGGAGCGACAATGGCGACCATATCTTGAAAAGTTAACCGACGCATTGACGGCTCCGCAAGTGAAACCGTGGTTTGAAGATTATGAGCGATTGATGACCGAACGACCTCTAACAGCCTCAGAGGGCTTACGCCGCCCCGACAGAGTTGTTGAGATGCCCAATGGAGAAGTTATTGTAATTGACTACAAATTCGGACAACCTCACGCAAAATATCGCGATCAAGTCAGAGACTACATAGCTTTGTTGGTGCAGTGTGGCTACACGAATCTTAAAGGCTATCTCTTTTTCCCGTTGACAGGCACGGTTATAAGCGTTGATTAAGTTATTACGCTTTTATTTTACATTCTAACCTCAAAATGATTATGGCTAAACAAGATTATATAGAGAAAAATCGTCAATGGCTTGCTGAAAAAGCAAAAGAAGATGGCGTATATCCTCTCGATAAGGGTATTTATTACAAAGTGATAAAAAAAGGCCCCGGAACCGGACCAACTCCAAACCGTGGTAGCGTCGTTATTGCTCACTATACCGGCACAACCATCAACGGCAAGAAATTCGACTCTTCGCGTGGCGGCACAGCCCCGGCGTTTCGCTTGCGCGAACTAATTCCCGGATGGATAATCGCCTTGCAGAAAATGCACGTCGGCGATCGATGGGAAATCTATCTTCCAGCCGAACAGGGGTATGGACGTTTTTCTCAGCCCGGTATTCCCGGTAGCTCTACCCTAATTTTTGATATAGAGTTGTTGGGTATTAGCTAATTTTAAAATAAGTTAAATTGTTTAATTTGTCAAAAATATAGTTGTAATTTTGCAACATAAATCGTCTCGGAGTCCGGTTTGGGCAAAGGGGCGGGTTAGTTAAGGTCAAAGGTGTAATTCTTTGACAGACATATTCTTTAAGCGTTTATCCGACGCTTATCCCCGGTTTCTTGGAATCTGGCAGTTTCAAAATCTGAATCAGGGATGAGTCAACGATGGACGTCCGGCAGTATGACAGCTACTGTTGCAATCGGCGCGTGTTGCGTCGGTTGTGGTTGTATATATCATACAAGCGTGAGACTCCGCGTTGCTCGTTCTATTCAGATGGGCACATGCCAGAGCCTCAAGAAACAGGATGAGCAACAGATAAGATTCTTGCGCTTTTTTTGTTTCACTATATATGCCAAACAAGAGAATCTATGGCATTTGTCATACTCAATGAATACTATATTTAAGCTATTATCGCTGTTGTTAATGACAGCAACAGCTATGGCTCTCGCTTCTTGTGGGGATGACGACGGAGGTTCAGGAGATGGCAGTGGCGGAGACTTCGAGGAAAGCGGCAATGTTGTTGCATCATCTGAAATTTGCAATTTCGGCGGTCAACGTTTAACAAACGTTGATGATTACTATAAAATTACCTATAATACCGATGACTCCATCCGTGAAATTCAGGGAGGTGATTACAATATTACTTTTAATTATGTTAATGGAGTGATGACCATAAGTTGTAGTGAATTTACACACGATTATGATTTTACTACTAATTCAAAGGGTTATATCACGGAAATGAGAGGTAATTTATATGACGACGCTTTCGCAGTCTCTGCAGTCAATTCATTCAAATATAATAAAGATGACCATTTGACTTATGTCTCATGCGAAACAACTTCTTTTGAAGGCGTTGAACTTATGGAAAAATTAGCCGCAACGTGGACATTAACATGGTCTAACGAATTACTTACCAGTGTTTATTTCTCTAAGGAACATTGGGATAGTTACGGTTCGGAAGGTTGGCAAGAAGAGTATACTTATTCATATGCTGATGCGCCAGAGAATATCTATATGCAGTACACACGCAATATTGTAAATGATATTTATTTTCACGATTATATAGAGGCGTTGGTGTTAGTAGGTTTATTCGGTAAAGCGCCTGCTTATTATCCCACAAAAATAATTACATCCGAAGTTGGCACGACATTTACTCATGAACATCGCTATGAATATATTCTAAATTCCAATGGTTTAGTCGAAACAGAAACCAGAACGACTCACGATATACCATATTCACACCGATATGTTTATAGTAGCTCGTTGTAAAGTTATGTGTAAATTGTGAGCTTATCATATTTCTTACTATACAATCAATAATAATACTTTTTCATAAGAGATAGGTAATATCAGACTTTTATTTTACTACGGTGTATCAGTGCTGCACTCCTTGTAAGGCTTTTGGGCTTTGAGGGGTGCAGTTTTTATTGTGAGTTGTATTATCGTTGCTCCGTTTTTTGCAATGCCCTTCACGGGCGGGATTTGAGAGTTATAGCAAGTTGGAGTGAGTATAGCTGCTGCTTTAAAACAAAAGGCGGTGTGTCACGCCTTTATGGGTGACACACCGCTTTATTATGCATCGAAGCGGTCGAGGAGACCGAGTTATATTAGAAAGCGAGGATAGGGAATGAATGAACTTCTTCGTCAAGCCAACCTGCCATACCTTCGATAAGTGTGCTACCGTTGGTGCCGAGGTTGAAGATTACACGAGAGCTACTATCATAGCGGCTTGAAGTTGCGAGCGAAACATAGTCGCCTTTTGAGCCGTCAGGAAGCGTTACGACATCTTTATCGGCGTCGGGCACGAGTGAGAATACTGCGGAGAATTTTTCGAAGGGAACATCTGTCTCGCATTCCTGTTTGCAGTAATATGTAAAGTCGTCGGTGCTTTCGATATTCTCGGCAAGATATGTTGCGACCTCTCCGCTACAGAAGTTTGCTACGCAATCCCACATTTGACCTACAGAGGGAATAAACCAACCGCTGGTGCCTTCCGGAGCTGCTACCGGGTATTCTGAGGTGCCGTAGTAAAACAAAGGAATATCTGATGAGTAATATTTCGGATCGTTTGCTTCGAGAATAGATGTTGTTTCCTCTCGTCCGTTGAGATTATTGTAGCAAGTATTTATATTTCTGCTGCTACTAATGCTCGTGATTTTAGCGTAATTTTCGTCGGCATACCAAACGGTTTCGGGCCATTGTGCGTAGTTGCTCTTTTTGGGGTCGGTAATAAATTTACAGCCGATAACATATCCGTGGGTATAACCGGCTTCTTTATCAGCTTCGGCGATGCGATCGGGGTTGGTATTAAATACGATTCCAACAACGGTCTTGCCTTCGAGAGGCGCGGGTTTTGTTTCGCTCCAAACAGCGTTACATCCGTTAGCTTCGATAGAGATTAATCCGCCGTCGCTCCATGTGCCGTCGCTATAGAAATAGTCTCCAACCTTCGGAGCGACCACATCGGTAGAGCCTGACGGAGAGTCGGGTGAGGTTACATGGTCAAACTCAACGTAGTCGAGATTTGTTAGGTCAAAATCTTTAGTTTCGCCTGACTTATAGTGGAGAGTCATTCGATTCGGTTTTTCGGTCTGGGCGAATGTTGCGAATTGGATTGCGAAAAGAGAGAGTATGGCGATTAGTAGTTGTTTCCTCATTTTTTGATGAATTTAGTCGATGAATAGCTTGTGGTAACGAGATAAATGCCTGTTGGCAGAGCGGAGATGTCTATGTCGCTGCCGTCGGTGTAGCCGTTAATATGGGCAACCATTTGACCAGTAGTCGAGTATATGGCTACATTTGTTGGTTCTGCACCGATGCCTGTGATTATTAGAGAGTTGCTCGAAGCAACAATATGTAATTCTTGTTCGGCAATGGCAAGTTGCTCAATATGTGATTGATTATAAGCTCCCTCGTAATCGAATACCATTTTCGAGAACGATTCGTAAGGAATCGATTCATCTTCGGTTGTCGTAATAATTAATCCTTCATCAGCGAATGTGATGCGGTTGATGTCGGCAATTTCGTAGATTTTTTGCTCATCATTGTCGTTTACGAACACTATTTGTGGTTCGCCGCCGACCGCGTTGAAGGCAATGGGAAACATTGCTGCCAACATTAGTAGCTTTGTTTGATGGTTCATAGGCATTTTTTATTAATTTTTCAAATAAGATGTAATAAATGGGTTTAGAACCGATGCTGCAAAATTACATCAACAGAAAAACCTGAAAAATAACCTATGTTAATTTTATTGGCAGAATGATAACTTTTTGTTTGTTTTGGGTGGCAAAATGTTATGGTTTGCGCCCCTTTGCTATCTCCTTTCTAATTCGGCTTACATGAACTTCGGTCATTTTGAGGTATGAAGCAATCGCTTTTAGCGGCACATTGTCGAATAGCTCCGGACGGCATCTTTCTAACCATTCATAGCGCCATTTTGCGTTACCGTTCATAACTTTAGCTTTCAGTTCGTCGTAGAAACTGCGACGGCTGAATACACCGCCAATCCATCGGCAGAATTCGATTGACTCATTTATCAATTTGTCGAAAATCGGCTTTCGGATACGTATTACTGTTGTTGGAGAACAAACTTCGATACACATTATTGCCGGTTGACCCATTGAGAAAGATTGCATCGAAGTAATCATTGTGCCCTCCATGCCGAAATAGATGTTGGTTTCGACGCCATCGTTGATCATATAACCTCTGACAATCCCATTCTTAATAAAATAAATGTCGGGATTAAGGTCTCCTATATTGACGATCGTTTCTCCCTTTTTGAAAGATAGTGTTTCTGAATTCTCGGTAATTATTCTGTAAATTTCGTCTGTCAAGGGGAAATCAGATTCCTCATTGAGTGCGGCTCTAAATATATCTATATCGCTCATCTTTCGTTGTTTAAGGGTGGCCGAGTCGAGATTATAAGAGTAAGGATGCTATGTTGCGACAGCCAACTTCAAGCATGTCGAGGACGAGTTCGAAGCCTTCAGCTCCGGAATAGTAGGGGTCGGGGACATGGTCGTAGCCGTCGAATTGACCTAAGTTTAAACCGGAAACGAGATAGTTGTCAGGGGCAAGTCGTCCGCCGGTAAGAAAGTCTGCCATTGCAACAATTTTAGCATCAGTTTCGACGGATGGAGAGATTGCGCGTAGGTTACGCAAGTTTGAATTATCCATGCCGACGATTATATCGAAGTCATAGAAATCGCTAACGCCAACTTGGCGAGCACGATGAAGCAATTTGATTCCGCGCTTGCCGGCGTGTTGTCTCATACGGGGGTCGGCAAGGTCACCGATATGGTAGTCGCCGGTGCCGGCAGAATCGATATCCCAAAGTGATGATTGGTTTAGATGGTCAATAGTCGCTAACATGACAGCTTCAGCAGCCGAGCTGCGGCAGATATTGCCGAGGCAGACAAAGAGGATTTTGACCGGACGACCTTCTGCGAGAATTGATTGAAGGCGAGTGGCGAGCTGTTGGCGTGGCGATTCGTGGGTGACCTTAGTCATAATTTGGGGGGATATTTTCTGAAGGGAATGGTGACTTATTTGCCGGAGAGGATTTCGCGGAGAGTCGAGAGTTTGTTGAGAGCTTGTAATGGAGAGAGATTGTTGATATCAAGCCCGAGAAGTTCATCGCGGATTTGACTCAAAACGGGGTCGTCGAGTTGGAAGAAACTTAGCTGCATGCCGGCTTCGTGTTCGGGTTGCGGCATCTTTAATGAACTGTTTCCGTCGCCGTTTCCTCGGTTGTTCTCTTCGAGCTGGCGAAGTACGGCAGACGCGCGGTCGACTATCTGTCGTGGCATTCCGGCGAGTTTTGCCACATGAATACCAAAACTGTGTTCCGAGCCGCCCGGTTTGAGTTTACGCAGAAAAACGACTTTCCCATCAATTTCTTTGACCGATACGTTGAAATTTTTCACTCCCGGGTAGCTCTCTTCCATTTCGTTGAGCTCATGATAATGAGTGGCGAAAAGGGTCTTTGGCTTTTCGGAGCAGCGATTAAGGTATTCGACAATAGCCCAAGCTATAGAAATGCCGTCGTAAGTTGAGGTTCCGCGGCCAAGTTCGTCGAAGAGGATTAGCGAGCGGCGACTAATGTTATTTAGAATCGATGCCGCTTCATTCATTTCAACCATAAAGGTTGACTCTCCTAACGAGATGTTATCAGAAGCCCCGACACGAGTGAAGATTTTGTCAACTACACCAATATGGGCGCTTTCGGCAGCAACGAAACAGCCTATTTGCGCCATCAAAACGTTAAGCGCGGTTTGGCGCAACAACGCTGATTTACCTGCCATGTTCGGGCCGGTAATCATCATCACTTGCGTAGTTTCGTTATCGAGGGTTACGGAGTTAGAGATGTAGGGGGTGCCGGGGGGGAGCTCTTTCTCGATAACCGGATGACGCCCTTGGGTGATTTCAATTGTTAATGAGTCGTCAACAACCGGACGATTGTAATGGTTTTCGCGAGCCACGCATGTGAACGCCAACAGACAATCGAGACGGGCAATCACTTTTGCGTCGGAGAGAATAACCGGCACGTATTCCGAGAGTCGCTCAACAATCTCGCCATATAATTTCGCTTCGAGAATTTCGATACGCTCTTGTGCGGTCAGAATCTTCTCTTCATATTCTTTCAGTTCGGCGGTGATATATCGCTCAGCATTGACAAGAGTTTGCTTGCGAATCCAATCTGCCGGCACCTTCTCTTTATGGGTGTTAGTAACCTCGATATAGTAGCCGAAAACGTTGTTATAGCTGATTTTTAGGCTGGGGATGCCGGTCGCCTCGATTTCGCGACGTTGCACTTGCTGTAGGTAGTCTTTCCCTTGAAATGCCATCATGCGCAATTCGTCGAGCTCTTTATCTACCCCGGGATTTATGACATGACCCTTGTTTAGGGCGTTGGGCGCATCTTCAGAGATTTCACGCGCGATGCGATCTCTAATCAGCTCACAAGGATTGAGGCTTTCGCCCATTCGGCGTAACACTTCGAGCGGGGCGCTCATGCAAAGTTTGCGCATCGGCTCAATTGCGACCAATGCATTCTTTACTTGCACCACTTCGCGCGGAGTAACGCGGCCGACAGCAACTTTCGATACCAAGCGCTCGAGGTCACCGATTTGACCGAGCAATTCGATTAATGCATCGCGTCGGTCGGGTTCTTTGAAAAAGAATTCGACAACGTCGAGACGGCGGTTAATCTCTTCCGGGTCTTTCAGTGGAAAACAAATCCAACGGCGCAACATTCGAGCGCCCATCGGACTGATGGTCTTGTCGATAACATCGAGTAGGCTTTTTCCCTCTTCGCCAAGCGGAGCGAGCAGCTCAAGATTGCGAACGGTGAATTTGTCGAGCCTGACAAATTGGTCAGCCTCGATGCGGGCGATACGAACGATGTGGCTCGTCTGAGTGTGACGAGTGATGTCGAGATAATGTAGGATTGCTCCGGCAGCGATAACCGCGCGGGGAATCTTGCCGAGCCCGAAGCCTTTAAGCGATGCTGTCTCAAATTGTTTTAGCAGGCGGTCGTTAGCCGCTTGCGGGGTGAATACCCAATCTTCAAGTTCAAAAATGGGATACTTGCCATTGAATTCTCCCTCAAGCTTCATTCGGTTGCCTCGTTCGACAAGCACCTCCTTCGGCGCGAAGTTAGTCAATAGCTTGCCGACATAGTCGCTGTCACCTTGCGCTGCGAGGAATTCTCCTGTCGAAATATCAAGGAAGGCAACCCCGAGTTGGTCTTTGTCGTAGTGAACGGCGGCGAGGAAGTTATTTTCACGATGGTCGAGAACATTGTCGCCCATAGCAACTCCGGGCGTTACGAGTTCGGTAATATCGCGCTTTACTAAACGATTTTTGGCGAGTTTCGGGTCTTCGAGTTGTTCGCAGATCGCAACACGCTTACCCGCTCTGACGAGCTTTGGCAAGTATGTGTCAAGCGCGTGGTGGGGAAATCCCGCCAATTCGATAGAAGACGCAGCCCCGTTGGCACGACGTGTCAGGGTAATGCCGAGAATTTCCGATGTCGTTATAGCATCCTCACAGAAAGTTTCATAGAAGTCGCCCACACGGAAGAGTAACACCGCATCGGGGTGTTTCTCCTTCATCTGGACATATTGTTTCATTAGAGGAGTTTCGACAACTTTTTTCGCCATAGGTTAGCAATTGGGGAGAGGGTTTAGATTGGGATTTGTGAGTGGCTCATCAACAGAAATGATGAGTTGAATGGAAATCAGCCCTCGCTTCTCTCGTTACGCGTTAGCGTTGAGTGAGGCGAGGGAGATAGATTTATTGTTGGTTGTGAAAATGCGAATCAATAGATTCTCAGTTTTTTGCGGCAAGAGGCGCGGGCGTTGTGTAGACGCGCGCAGCGAGTTCTTTGTCGAACATATAGAGACCGTAGCCGTTGTCGCCGATTTTCTTTAGAGTATCGATGTAGGTGCGAGCTGTTTCTTCCTCTTCAATCTGTTCGGTGATAAACCACTGCAGAGTAGCTTGAGTAGCGTAGTCTTTGTGTTCAACAGCGAGAGCATTGAGGTCGTTGATGAGGGCGGTTACCTTCTGTTCGTGGGCGAGAGTTGCTTCGAATGCGGCAAGAAGAGAATCCCATTCGGTTTCAACTCCGGCGATTGGTTCGAGTAATACTTTCCCGTCGCGAGAGTTAAGATAGTTCATGAAAATTGTAGCATGGTCTTGCTCTTCTTTAAACTGCACGGCAAACCAGTTGGCGATTCCGTCATAACCGGTGTTGGCAAAGTGCATTGACATTGAGAGATAGAGGTAAGCCGACCAAAGTTCGGCATTGATTTGGGCATTGATTGCCTTTTCCAGTTCTTTAGAAATCATGATTTCTTATTTTGAGGGTTGTTTATTTGAAGTGTGATTTTGTTGCCGTTCAGAAGCGATAGTGAATACCGGCTGTGATGTTTGCTCCATGAAACGTTTCGATAATCGTATATACCCCGCTGACCGACAACCGAAGCGAGCTGCTGAGATTAATTCCGAAGCCGGCGCCGGCATTAATGCCAAAACGAGAAATGCGGGTAGAAACGTCATCGGTATCCTCCGGAATGTTATGGTAGTTCCAGCTGGAATAGTTTAAGCCGACTAATGGATATAAATCGCAAAGTCCGAGAGACATAGTGATAGGAAATTCCATATTGAGATTTGCCGTCAGCGCATCAAGCCCGGAATCTCGGAAAATATATTCTACAGATGGCGCAAGTCGGAGATGATTTTTGAATCGATAAGAAAATTGAACACCCGCCAACGGGGTCTCATTGTATGTGTTGTATCCAACTTTGACGCCGAGGGTCTTCTCCCCGCGATATTCGTCGGCATAGGCTGACGACGCCCCAACTAGGGCGATTGCGACGGAGAGACCGGCTACTATCAATCGTTTAGTTGACATAATCTGTTAAATAGCTGTACATATCCGGCAAGCGTTATTTGATATTGAAATTTAGCCCGCTGATTATGGTAAGTTTTAGCAACAAAGTTAGTGATTCGTCGAGATATTGGCAAAAAATATGCGGGATTTTTGTTAACTTCGCAGTTGAAAACGCCGTAGTTGCCGGCTTCGTTAAGTTGTCGGCAGGTTAGGTGTATGTAAACGACTGAAAGTCAGATGAAGTCGAGCTATCGCCTATTTAGAACAATTTTGGTTACCGCATTGATTTTAATTGCGGTGCTACCTTCTGTGCTCTATGTCGCTCTATCGTTGAGCGGTGTACAGCGGCGTGTTGCCGATCAACTCGAGATTGAGTTGTCGCGTTTGCTTGATGCGCGCGTAACGATTGGCGACTTTGGCGTGATGCCTTTCAATAGAGTGATATTGCGAGATGTTTCGGTTGAGACAGCGCCCGGAGATACAGCGTTGACGGTTAGTCGTCTCGGGGCGGGTGTTTCGTTGTGGAATGCAATTACAACAGACTCATGGCGAGTTGATTATGTTCAGTTGATAGGCCTTGATGCACGTCTTCGACGAGATTCAGTCGGAGCGCCGTTAAACATTCAGCCCATTATCAATGCCCTTCAACCGAAAGAGAAAAATAAACCTCCGACGAGTTTTGATTTGAAGGTGTCGACGGTGATAATTCGCTCATCGTCGGTGAGCTATGATGTTGAGAATATGCCGGTTGTAGACCGCTTCGACCCCAATCATATAGCTGTGTCAAACTTCCGCGCAGACGTCAATTTGCCGAAGTTGGCTAACGATGATTTTTCAATAAACCTTAGGCGATTGGCATTTGAAGAACGTTGCGGTTTTACTGTCAGACAGTTGGCTGGAGCTTTTCATATCTCCGCAAAAGAATTGTCTGTAAACGGCCTTGATATAGAGCTTCCTGCTTCGCGACTGACATTTGAGGATATATCGTTGCCGCTTAACGGGCTAAATTCTATACCCTCAAGTTTGCGCCAACATTCGGTTTTGTTAAGTTTATTAGATGGGTCACATATTTGGCTTCCTGATTTGAAGGCATTTGTGCCGCAACTTGAAAAAGCTGAGCTAATGGCAACGTTCCCTCATTTTGAGGTTGCCGGCACACTCGATGAGGCTGATGCTCAGATAAACTTGGAACTTGAGAATCTTTTGTCGCTTGACTTCTCCGGAAAGGGTGTAGACCTCGAATCTGATGATAGAGCGTTATCGATTAATCAGTTGAACTTGTTATTATCCGGACCGCAACTTGCGTCATTGTCGCGAGAAATCGGGGTGGCAACTCCGAAATTACAAGAGGTAATGCGGTCGCTCGGTCAACTTTCAATGTCAGTGAGAGGCGATGCGACTATGTCGTCGTTTGGTGGCGATATTTCTTTGAAAGCAGCTCCCGGCGCGATGTCTGTGTCAGGGTCAGGGTCTATCGGGAATAGTAGAAACTATGATTTCCATGGAAATGTTGTAACTGATGGATATATCGACCTTACGGCATTCTTGCCGGCTGTTTCTCCCTTAGGTTTTGAGGGGGCGGCTGAGGCGTTCTATTCTGTAGCTGGGAAAGAACGTCATGGAAATGCGAATATCAATGTCGCTCAGCTCATGGTTAAGGGGAATATGCTGTCAGATATTGCCGCAGAGGTGACTATCGATAATGATATTATAGGTGGTAAACTCGCAGTTGACGATCGCAATCTCGCGTTAGCTGCTGATGGCAGTTATTCGCTTGATAAGAACAATCCGGCAATTACGCTTGTGGCAAATATAAACCGCTTCAATCCTGATAGATTCGGACTTTTAGATAAGTATCCCGGAGCAACGCTCTCGGCAGATATTGATGTCGATATGGCAGGGCCTCATATGCGCTGTCTTGAGGGATATGCTAATATAAATAACTTGTCGTTTAAGCCTGTTGATGGTGAAGCTTTGACGATGGGGCTACTTGGCCTTAACTCTCAGAGTCTTGGCGATGGCTCTATGCGTATCGGTTTGATTAACGATTGGATTGACGGCGCGATGCTTGGTGAGTTTGACTTTCCCTATCTTGGCAGGGCTGTTGTTGACATTGTTTCAGAGGCATTCCCCGCCTTACTCCCTGAAAATTCTCGCCAAGAGTTGCAAGAAGCTCAAGCTAAAAGTGCGAATAGCCGAAACGGTTTGATGGCGACGAATGCCTTTAATTTCGATTTTACGGTAAAAGAGACCGAACGCCTTGCCGAGTTCTTCAAACTTCCGCTCAGTGTTATTTATCCAGTGTCGATTAAGGGAGAAATCAATCAAGCTACTCACGACCTCTCATTGAATCTTTCTGCTCCTTACCTGCGCCAAGGCTCTAAACTGATAGAGAATACCAATCTTCAGGCTTATGTAGATGGACCGCAAGGCAGAAGCCGACTCGAATTTGAAACAACAGCTCCGACAAAGGGCGGCCCGATGAAGCTTGGCTTAACAGCGGCGGGTGAAAGCAATTTGTTGCATACCGATCTCGCTTGGAAGATTGATAGAGCTAAAGCTTACGAAGGAAACCTACATCTGTCATCGCTATTCTCTCGTGATGAAGAGGGGGTGACCTCTGAGGTTAAAATCCTTGAATCGGCACTGACGTTTAATGACTCGACATGGCGCGTAGCTCCGGCGACTATTCTTGTAAAAGGTAAGGATGTTGATATTGCCGGAATTCATGCCAGTCATGGTCAGCAGTTTGTTAAGATTAATGGCAAGGTGTCGACAGACCCGACGGCTTTGTTGACCCTCGATTTGAGCCATTTTAGTCTTGATTATCTCTTTGAATCGCTCGGAATTGATGCGGCGATGCTCGGTGGCGATGCGTCGGGTACGTTCTATGCTTCAGACCTCTATTCCGGAAGCCCGCGCCTTGAGTCGCCCGGGTTGAAAGTTAAGGATATCAGCTACAATAAGACAGTGTTGGGCGACGCGGTTGTCAGGGCCAATTTCGACACAAAAGATTTGGCAGTGATGCTTGATGCGGATATCGACAACCAAGGTCGTCAATCAATGGTTAATGGAGGTATTTATGTTACCCGCGACTCTCTTGACTTGACTTTTACGGTTGATCGTGAGCCGGTAGGTTTTCTCCAACCCTATATGTCGGCATTTGCGTCGGATATTTCGGGGTATGCCTCCGGCTGGGCTCGCGTTTACGGAAACTTCAAATATATCGATTTGGAGGGAGATGTAAAGGCAGACTCGGTTAGTATGCGTATTAACTTTACCAATACGACTTATTGGGCAACTGATTCGATACATATACGTCCGGGATATATCAATCTTAATGGCATTACTGTTGAAGATTATCGGGGCAATAAGGCAAACTTGAATGGTTGGGTGCGCCATAAATATTTCAAAGAACCTCGATTTGAATTTTCAATCACCGGAGCTAATAATTTGCTTTGCTATAATGAAACGTCGAAAGAGAATCCGCGTTGGTATGGCAGAGTGTTCGGTAATGGTAGTGCGTTTGTTAAGGGAGAGCCCGGGCGCGTTGATATAAATATTGATATGAATACAGCTCCCGGTTCAACATTTACTTTCGTGTTGTCTGACCAGGCTGAGGCAGATGAGTATTCATTCTTGACGTTCAGAGATAAGAATAAACTATCGGCTCAGTTGACCGATAGTTTGAACCAACGCGACACATCGATGGATTTGGTAAATCGTCTACGCGAACTTGCCGCTAAACATGAAGATTCTTCTTCGTCTGACTATAATATTACCATTCAGATGGGGGTTACGCCTGACGCCGAGATTATTCTTGTTATGGATCCTGTTGGCGGAGACCGTATTCGGGCGTATGGCGCAGGGCATCTTCGTATGGATTACTACTCAGCCAACAATGATCTTAAGATGTTTGGCACATACACGCTTGACCGTGGCGATTACAATTTCACTCTGCAAGATATTATTATCAAAGATTTTTCGATTAAGTCGGGCAGTGAGATTGTCTTTAATGGCGACCCATATGCAGCTCAGTTGAATATCAAAGCTGCATACTCGTTGAATGCCAATCTTTCTGATTTGGATGAATCGTTCCTTAATGATAGTGAGCTGAATCGTACGAATGTGCCGGTTAATGCTATCATGTATGTGTCCAATGATATTCGCCAGCCGGAAATCGGATTTGACCTCGAGTTCCCGACGTTGACCTCTGATATTTATCGAAAAGTGAAGTCTATTATTTCGACTGACGAAATGATGAACCGCCAGATTCTTTATCTGTTAGCGTTGAACCGATTCTATACTCCCGATTATATGGCGGGAGCGACTCGAGGAAATGAGCTCGTGTCTGTCGCGTCGTCAACGTTGTCTTCACAGTTGGGAAATATTCTTGGTCAAATATCTGATAATTGGAATATAGCTCCGGCGTTTCGCTCGAGTCGAGGCGATTTCTCTGACGTTGAGGTTGATGTCGCATTGTCGTCGCGATTGCTGAATAATCGACTACTATTTAACGGTAACTTTGGTTATCGTGATAAAAGCTTGAATACGAATCAGTTTGTCGGAGACTTTGAACTTGAATATTTGTTGAATCGTTCGGGTAATATTCGCTTGAAAGCGTATAACCGCTATAACGACCAAAACTATTATCTCCGTCAAGCGCTCACGACTCAAGGTGTTGGTATTATATTGCGTAAAGATTTCGATTCTCTGACATCTTTTCTTCGTCCGCTTCTTCGTCGTAAAAAGCAAGATGTTACTATCCCGTTAGCGCCGGAGAAGACTGATTCGATACCTGCTGCTATTCAATAGAATTTGATATTATTCGTGCTCGATTTGTATGGTGAAACATATTGAATGTTTTGTTACGAATGAGCATAATTACTTGCTAAAAAAATGCCCCCGGAAAGGAACTTCACAGCTCGTTTCCGGGGGAACTTATTTAAAGGACTTATGAAATCAAATCTATTGAAGAGTTTTATTCTTTGTTAGTTTTAGGTTTGCAAGCCTTGCGAGTGGCTTTAGGCTTTGCTTCCTTTACCTCTTTTGCGGGTTTTGTGGCCTTTGCTTTAGAGGTGGCTTTGGATATAACTGTCTCGCGCAGTTTATGTTCCTCGTTAAGGTGTTCCTCATTGAGGCGATATGTCGCAACCTCTTTATTGAGGGTTGCAATTTCGCGAGCTTGGTTACGGATAGTAGTCAACAGCGAGTTGAGTTCTTCATCTTCGATGTTCATCGGATATTGTTCTTCAACGCGCACGATGAAGTCGGCAAGCACGTTCATGTAGTTTGTGAACGCTTGGAACGGGGTTTCATAGGGAGAGAATGCGGCGTGAGACGAACCGTCGGCAAAGTGTTTTGTCGACATATAGAAGAGGTGGTCAGAGGCTTGTAAACGTCCCCAATCTTGTTTGAGTTGGCGGTTGTCGCAGAGGCGTACGCGTTCAGCGATAGAATAGAGTTTGTTGAAAGCTTCTCCCTGGAGCTTGTTGCCTAACCATGCGGATGTGTCGCGAGCTTCGTCTGCCCAAGACATCGGGAAGGGAACGGCGATTTGGTCGATAGCCTTGAAGGTCTTAACGGCTTCAGAGGGGGTGATAAATTCAACACCTCTTTCGGATGCGAAACGGGGCAGAGCTTCAAGGAATTGGAAGATGCCGGTTTCGTGGCGGTGGAATTCACCGAATGTCTCCAAGTTCATAAAGAGGTTGAAGACTTGTTCTTCTTGGGGTGTTTCGGCAATCCAGCTGATATATTTATCTGCGGTTAGGGGATATTCGTTCCAATTGGTGTCTGAGAAACGAGAAGTGATATCGTCAGACAGTTTGTCATTTTTGAGCATGAGTTTCAGCTTTGGAGCTGAAGCTGCGCAATAGACATAGTTGGGAGATTTCCAACCGAGAATATGTTTTGCGCCTTCGGTGATGCATCCCTTAAAGCCCATATCGAGAATCTGGGGAGCAATCTCGTCGGAATAAATTAACTCTGTGTTGCGGAAAACTTTCGGAGTTTGTCCGAAAAGTTCTTTGATTTTCGCTGTATGAAGTTCAACTTGATTACGGAATTCTTCGGGGTCGGTCAACGATGCTAAAGAATGGTCGTAGGTCTCAGCGAGAAACTCAACCTTGCCTGTATCGGCAAGTTTCTTGAGCAGGTCGAGGAATTCGGGAACATACTGCTCGATTTGTTCGAGAGCCGATCCGGTAACCGAAATTGCGCAACGAAACGCCCCTTTAGAGTCTTCAATCATGCGGAGAAGACTTTCTGCGGCGGGGATATAGCTGTTGCGAGCGATGCGAGTGATGATATCGTCGTTGGCGAAGTCATCGTAATAGTAGTGGTCGTTACCGATATCGAAAAAGCGGTATCTCTTCAAGCGGAACGGCTGGTGGATTTGGAAATAGAAGCAGATTGCTTTCATTATCGTGGGATGTGGGTATTAGTTGTTAGGGATTTAGTTTTTGTTGAGAACCTTGTGGTAGATGTCGATAACTTTTTGTCCGGCTTTGTCCCAAGTGATTTGGTTGACTTCATTCAAACCGTCTTCACTGAGCTGACGGTGCATTGCCGGATAAGTTACGATAGAGTAGATTGCGTCAGCCATAGCGTCGACATCCCAATAGTCGGTCTTGATGACGTTGTTGAGGATTTCTGCGCAACCGCTCTGTTTCGAGATGATAGAGGGCACACCCATTTGCATCGCTTCGAGCGGTGAGATGCCGAACGGCTCAGATACAGAGGGCATTACATAAACGTCAGATGCTTTTAGCATTTCGTAAACTTGTTTCCCTTTTTGGAATCCGGGGAAATGGAATCGGTCGGCGATTCCGCGCTCGGCGGCGAGGGTAATCATCTTATCCATCATATCGCCCGAACCAGCCATTACGAATCTGACGTTGTGGTTGTTTTTCAAAACCTTTGCGGCAGTTTCGACGAAATATTCCGGACCTTTCTGCATCGTGATACGACCGAGGAAGGTTACGATTTTATCTTTCGGTTTTTCAACCTCGACGTTGAGGTATTCGTCGCTAAGGGGCGTTACGGCGTTGTGGACCGTTGTTACTTTTGCCGGGTCAATGCCGTATTTTTCGATTACGGTTTGACGCGTCAAGTTTGACACCGTAATGATATGGTCGGCATGAGTCATACCGTCGCGCTCGATTCCGAATACGGTCGGATTGACGTTTCCGCGTGATCGGTCATAGTCGGTAGCGTGAACGTGGATAACGAGCGGTTTGCCGGTAACTTGTTTGGCGTGAATACCTGCGGGATATGTCAACCAATCGTGAGAATGGATAACGTCACAAGGGATTGTGCGGGCGATAACTCCCGCCATGATTGAATAGTTGTTAATCTCTTCGAGCAGGTTGTCTGGATATCTGCCTGAGAATTCGATGCAACCCAAGTCGTTGGTGCGCATGTAGTTAAAGTCGGCGTAGATGTGTTCGCGCAAGCGGAAGTAGAGCTCGGGGTCCATTACTTTTCCGATGCGGCTTTCAACATATTCGCGACTAACATCACGCCAAGCGACCGGAGTTTGTGATGCTCCGATAATATTGGCGAAATGGCGGTCTTCATCGCCGAAAGGTTTGGGAATGACGAAAGTGATTTCCATATCGCCACATTCCCACATACCCTTGGTTAGGCCATAGCTGGCGGTTCCCAAACCGCCCAGGATGTGAGGGGGAAACTCCCATCCAAACATTAATGCTTTCATGTCTCAGTCGGTTTGTTTAGGGTTAGTCATTGAATTTCTTTAGAGCGCTGAGCGTACGTAATACCTCTGCGATATTTGTTGCGTGGGAAATCGCACCGCGGTTGGTGTATGGCGGGTTGCCGTCATAGAGTTGTGATAGCGAACCGATACAGCCATTTGACATATCTTCTTCAAAACCAATCATCATTCGGTCGAGGTAGCTAACACCGCTACGGCCGAAGACTTTGAGATATGCGTCGGCGTAGAAGCCCATTAACCACGGACGTACCGGACCGTTATGTAGCGCGAATTCACGTTCCTCCGGTGAGCCGATGTAGTTAGGACGATAGCCGTAGCTCTTGGGGGAGAGTGTGCGCAAACCTTTAGGTGTGAGCAATTCGCGAGTTACAACGTCTAGGACGCCTTTGCGCTGACGGCGGTCGAGCGGAGAGTAATCGAGGCCTATTGCGATTGCCATGCTCGGGCGCACCGACGGGTCGGCGTAGTTGCCGTTTACATAGTCGTAGAGATAGCCGAAGTCATTGAGGAATGTATGAACGAATGACTCCTTTGCTTTCTCTGCAATCTCAATCCATCGGTTGCGTTGTTCGGTCATTTCCGGCTTATCCTCGGTGAGGGCGGCGGCAAACATCAACGCATTATACCAAAGTGCATTTAATTCGACGAGCAGACCTGTGCGCGGAATAACCGGATGACCATTCCAAACGCCGTTCATCCAAGATGCCGGTTCGATAGAGCCGTCGGTAGAAATCAGCCCCTCGGGTTGAAGGAAAATGTTTGGATGTTTACCTTCGATAATGAGATTGAGCAAAGAGGCTACGAGCTGACCATATTTTTCGTTTGTTGCGTCATAGCCGTAGTTCTTAGCGTATTGCTGAACAGCCCATATTGCCCAAACGGGGATGTCGGGATGGTGAATGCCATGGATTTTCGAGTCTTCCTCGAGATTTTCCATGAAATTGGTTAATGCCTTAGCGGCAGTTGCCATAATACGCTCGAAATCGTCGCGGTGGTTGATGGCGATAGTGTTGCCGGGCAGCGACATGAAGGTGTTTCGAGCGAGGATTTTGCCCCAGGGGTAACCTGAGAGCATATACTGATTTTCTCCGTCTTTCAAGTAGAGTTGCTTGGCGGAGTTTTTTAGACAGTTGTAGAAGCTTGTGCGGGCAGTTCGAGAAGCGATTTCCGCTTCATACATTCCCTTTAGCGAGCGGGTGTTTACCTCAGACAAACCGGCTGAGAAGATGATTGATTCGCCCTTCTTGATATTTACTTGGAAATATCCGGGCACCCAAAGGTCTTCGCAGTAGGGGACTCCACGGTCCATGTCTTTGACATACTCAAGGTTGTGATACCAATTAGGCTGGTATACGAATTCCGGCTTTTTAGTGAGCTGCATTACCAAGTTTGGGTAGCCGGGGTAGAGACAACAAGAGATGCCGTTATTGACGGGTTTACACTCTTTGTTGAGAGAATCATTTGCCATGCAGAGGGCGTTGCTTTCGCGGAAAGCAAGGAATGGGCGGAATTGGAGAGTTGTGGGAGAGTGGGCTTCAACGAGTGTGTAGCGAATTAGAATTCGGTTTTCATGTTGGATGAAAATTTTCTCTTTTGTCAAAATCACACCTCCAACACGGTAGGTAGTTCTAGGCACGCTTTCGCAGTCGAATTCGCGGATGTATTTGTGGCCGTTAGGGCTGTATACGCCTCCTTGGTAGCGATGAAGCCCGAGGTTGAAAGGCGCTCCATGTTGGATTACCGTCTCATCGAGCGAAGAGAGCAAGACATGGGGGTTGTAGTCGCCGTCGCCCAGCGGGACTACCAGCAGCCCATGCTGCTTTCGAGTATTGCAATCCACGATGGATGTGCAATGATAAGCTCCCGCTTGATTTGTCCTGAGCATTTCTTTCGGAAGCGATTGCTCAAGATTAATCATCAGGTTCTTATCAAACTTGAGATAACTCATTATGTTTTAGAGGTTAGTTATGTTAGTATTTATGCTGGTATTCACCGAATAGCTCGCGTTAGGGCACGAGTCCGGCGGATATAAGGTTTTATGTGCTACGAAAATACGATATTTTTATCAAGATTACAAATTCTTGCTCCAAATTTAACATAAAAAATACGTTTCCTCCTTTCGGGGGAAACGTAGATGTTATTAAGCAATGCTTTGTGGCAGAAAATATTAATCTTTCCGGTTAAGCATACATAGCTTCGATTTCGCTCGCATAGCGTCGATTGATAACCGGGCGGCGGATTTTGAGGGTGTTGGTCAACTCGCCGTTCTCCATAGTGAATTCTTTGGGGAGAAGGGTGAATTTCTTGATTTTTTCAAATGAAGCCAAGCCCTCTTGCAAGGCGTCGATGCGTTTCTCGATAAGTTCTACGATTTGGCTATTTTTAAGCAAATCTTCGAGAGAGTGATATTGAATCTTTTTGCGAAGGGCATACTCTTTCAAGGCTTCGATTGCTGGAACGATAATCGCGGTTACATATTTGCGACTTTCGCCGATGACGGCAACTTGGTTGATATATTTATCTTCGCCGAGACGGCTTTCGATGGCTTGCGGGGCGATATACTTGCCGTTTGAGGTCTTGAAGAGGTCTTTAAGTCGGTCGGTCAATACGAGAGCGCCATTTTCGTCGAAGTGACCGGCATCACCGGTGCGGAACCAACCGTCAGGGGTGAATACGGCTGCCGTTTCTTCGGGCTTGTTGAAGTATCCGCGCATTACGGTCGGACTCTTGATGAGGATTTCGCTTTCTTCTCCGATTTTCACTTGGATGCCCGGGAGAACTGTGCCGATAGTGCCGATTTTGTATCCTTCATAGGGGAAACAGCTTACGGTAGCGGTTGTCTCTGACAAGCCATAGCCGATAACGAGGTTGACATCCATTGCATGGAAAAATTCAACGATTCCGTTGCTAAGAGGGGCGCCGGCTGTCGGGAAGATGTTGCCGTTTGTGATACCCATTGCCTTTTTGACAGTAGAGAATACCTTCTTATTGAAGAAGTTGTATTGAGCTTCAAGTAGGCGGGGCACGGGCAGACCGAGACGTTTATATTCAAGGTTGCGTTTGCGACCTACGGCGATAGCGCGGGCGCATAGCCAACGACCGATAGCGTTCATTTTTCCCATCTTCTCTTGGATGGCAGTGTAGGCCTTTTCCCAGAAGCGAGGCACGGAGCACATACATGTCGGGCAAACTTCTTTGATTGTATCCTGAATGATTCTCGGGTCGCGGTTGACATAGACTTGTATTGCCGAATCAAGGCAGAAATATGTCCACGCTTTCTCAAAAATATGGCTCAGGGGGAGGAAGCAGATTGATGTGTCTTTGTCAGACACCGAGGTCAATAACTGATGATGGATGTCTAACGCAGCGTTGAAGCAGCTATGGGGGAGTATTGCACCCTTGGGCTCACCGGTTGTTCCGGATGTGTAGAGCAGAGTTGCAACATCTTCAGGAACGGCGCGAGATGTCCTTGCAGCGACTTCTTTACGACAAGCGTCAGAGGCGGCTTCGCCTAATTTAAGTAGCTGACTGAATGTCATAGATGTTTTGTCGTCGGCGTCGATTTCGATTTCATCGTAAACAACGATTTGACGTAGGGCGCTGACTCTTTCAGCAACTTGACGAGCGATTTCGTATTGCCCCTTGGTGCCAACGAAGATGATTTCGGCGCCTGAATCGCGAACGATGTATTCAACTTGCTCGGGTGAAGAGGTTGAATAGATAGAAACGGTTACAATACGATTTGCAAAGCAACCGAAGTCTGTCGCAAGGATTTTAGGATCGTTAGGGGAAAATACGGCTACGCGGTCTTCCTCTTTGATGCCGAGGATTTCAAGGGCGTAAGCCACTTTTGAAGACGCTTCTGAGAGTTTGCCCCAACTGATGGGGCTCCACTGTCCGGGGGCTGTGCGCTCCCACATTGCAGGTCGTTCAGAAGAATACGCGCTGATTTGGCGCTGTATTAATGTTGTAAGTATGTTAGCCATTTTTGAAACAGAAGGGGAGAGATTCCTTCGATTCTTTTTAAGGTTAAATCTCAATATTGAGACAACGTAAAAGTTGTTTGCTATGCCTTCACGGCAAGCGATTTCTCTCTATTTTGGTGCAAAGTTAGCCCTTTTTGTCGGAAAAAGAGGCTTAAATATATGTTTTCCGATGTAGCGTTAACAAATATTTACAATTTGTTTGAGTTCAAGTCGTTTGCCGAAATCTCAATTTAGAGAGGTCGCTTATCGATTAGGAGAGAGTAAACGGTTATATTCATCAGGGGCATTGATTATCTCAAGTCCTTTGACATATACCGGATTAAGCACCGGATTTACGACTTTAAAATATGTTTGAGTTTCGAAGAGGTCGCGTCCGATGATTCCTTTTAGGATTGTTTCAATAGTTGAGCGAGAAATTTCAAGCTCTTCGTCATTTGGAACGATTGAGTCTGCTTCACCTAATTTGACCATTTCGTTAATATGCTCGGGTGTAATGGTGAAGTCTTGGAGAAATTTTTCTTCAGTTGGGTAAGCTTTTTTGAGCTCGTCGCGATGATTGTCGACATATGATATTGCGAAGCGGTTGATAATGCCCTTTGCCGTTAAGTCGCGATAATAATCTGAATATCCGGTTGTGTCGACGGCAACGAATACGTCGGGCATAATGCCTCCACCGCCATAGACCGTGCGGCCGGTGCGTAGTGTTGAATATTTTTCGGAATCAGCGAAATGGATAGAATCGGCAGATGAAAATTCGCCTGATTCATATCGATGGAGGATATCTTTGCGATATTCGTCGCTCTTGCCGCGTTCGTAGGGTTTCTGAATACAACGACCTGAGGGGGTATAATATTTCGACACGGTCAGGCGTATCATTGATCCGTCGGGGAAGGGGAATGGGCGTTGTACAAGCCCCTTGCCGAAGGTGCGTCGTCCGACGATTACTCCTCGGTCATAGTCTTGCAATGCTCCGGCTGTAATTTCACTTGCAGAAGCGGAGTATTGGTTGACAAGCACGACAACGCGGCCGTTTTTAAATTCGCCGTCACGTTCGGTGCCATAATAATGAGTGCCCATTTGAGGCGATTTTGTGTAGACAACGATGTCGTTTTTGTTTAGGAAGCGAGCCCCAAGGTCGATAGCCGAGCCGAGCAAACCACCGCCGTTGTCTTGAAGGTCGAGAATAAGGTTGACCATCCCCTGCTTGCGCAGTTTTTTCATTGCATCGGAAATCTCATTGGGAGTAGATTCGGCAAATCGAGAGAGGCGTATGTAGCCGGTGGTTGCGTCTGCCATGTAAGCGGCGTCGATGCTATAAACAGGGATGTCGTCTCTTACAACGAGAAAGTTGATTGGATTGGCAACGCCTTTGCGCAAAACTTTGAGATTTACGGCGGAGCCTTTCGGACCGCGTAATAGTTTTATTACGCTTGAATTCTGACGTTTAACGCCTGAAATGATAGAGTCGTCGGCTTGAATAAGTCTGTCGCCCGGAAGAATGCCTACTTTTTCAGAGGGCCCGCCGGATGTTGTTTGGATGACATATAGTGTGTCATTCAACATATTGAATTGTATGCCTATCCCTGAAAAATTCCCGTCGAGCGGAGTTGTTAGTTCTTTTGTTTCTTCAGGGTCGGAGTATGTTGAATGAGGGTCGAGGGTCTCGAGCATAGCTTTGATTGCTTCTTCCGCGAGCTGGTCAGTGTCTACTGTATCAACATAGCAGGTTTCGATGATTTTCTCAGCTTGGGCAATCTTATTCGCTGCCGGAATTTTCATCTGTCCACCGTCGCGTCCGGCGATCAATGAAAGTATGCTGTTTTGGGCGGATGCGGGAAAGAAAAGTGCTGCTGCCGCAAACACGGCGAGTAGCGATATAGCGATTTGTTTCATGTTAAGTCAATCTTAGATTGTTATCGTACCTATTATAACAAACAGACATCTGCAAGGGTTAGATTTTGCAGATGTTGTCAATTGTCTATTTAAGGAATGAATTGCTGATATGGGGCGCCGAAATGAGCAAGTTCTCTTACTAAAGAAGAGCTAACGGGAGAGAGCTCGGGTAGCGCCGGAATAAATATCGTTTCTATTGTTCCTCCGGTAATCAATCGATTGGCGTCAGCCATATTTCGTTCATATTCGAAGTCGGTAACAGATCTTACGCCGCGCAAGATGAATTTTGCGTTATTCTCGCGGGCAAAATCGCTCGCTAAACCGGTAAAACTTTCAACGACAACTCGAGAATCGTCTTTGTAAAGTTGACGGATAGCGGAGAGACGATCTTCGAGTGGCATCCACGGAGATTTCGCGGAGTTGATGCCCAAACCGATGATGATTTTATCGAATAGCGGTAGGGCACGATCGACAATTGATTTATGACCGATTGTGAACGGGTCGAACGAGCCGGTGAAAACGGCGATTCTGAGATTGTTGTTTACTTCTGAAGAATTCATTCGTATATATGACTCCGGAATGAGTCGAAAGTAAAGTCTGAATAATTCTTAAAAGTGGAGATGTCGATTTTGTAAACTATCGAGAGGGCTGGCAAGTTAGTTATGATATTTCCGAGTCATCTTCAATGACGAGGTTGTCGATGATAAAGTTTTGGCGCTCGGAGGTGTTCTTGCCCATGTAGAATTCTAGGAGTTCAGAGACAGCGTCTTCCTTGCGGAGGGTTACACGGTCGAGACGCATATCCGGACCGATAAAGTCGCGGAACTCGTCGGCTGAAATTTCACCGAGACCTTTGAATCGGGTGATTTCGGCGTGGTTGCCGAAGCGCGCGATTGCGTCGATGCGTTCTTGGTCGGTGTAGCAATAGTATGAGTCTTTTATTTCTTCAGCGTCATCTTCTCCGGCTTTCTTTTTCGATTTTTTCTTTGCACCGTTACGGCGAACAGCTCGGTCGTCGCGCACACGGAAGAGAGGCGTTTGAAGCACGTAAACGTGACCTTTCTTTACCAAATCGGGGAAGTATTGGAGGAAGAAGGTTAAAAGCAGTAGGCGAATGTGCATACCATCGACGTCGGCATCGGTTGCGATGATGACATTGTTATAGCGTAAGCCATCGATTCCGTCTTCGATGTTGAGGGCGGCTTGCAGGAGGTTAAATTCCTCATTTTCGTAAACGACTTTGCGTGTCATACCGAAAGAGTTGAGGGGTTTGCCTCGGAGCGAGAATACGGCTTGTGTTTCAACATCGCGGATTTTAGTGATTGAACCAGATGCAGAGTCTCCCTCGGTCAAGAAAATGCTTGATGCGAGTTTTTTCTTTTCAAGTTCTTGAGCTTTCTCCTCATCTTTATAGTTGTTCGGGTCGCTGAGGTGGACGCGGCAATCGCGTAGTTTGGAATTGTGGAGGTTGACCTTCTTTGCGCGCTCACGGGCTTGGCGGGTGATGCCGGCCATTGCTTTGCGGGCTTGTTCGCTTTCCTGAATTTTTTTCAGGATTATGTTTGCAGTCTCGAGATTTTTGTGGAGGAAGTTGTCAAGTTCTTTCTTTAGGAAGTCACCGACAAACTTGGCAACTGTCGGACCTTCGGGCCCCATATCTCGCGAGCCGAGTTTTGTCTTTGTTTGAGACTCGAATTCCGGGTTTTCGACTTTAATAGCTATTGCCGCTACCATGCCGGTGCGGATGTCGGAATATTCGAAGTTTTTCGCAAAGAAGTCTTTCATCGTACGGCTAACCGCCTCTTTGAACGCCGCAAGGTGGGTTCCGCCTTGAGTTGTAAATTGTCCGTTTACAAAAGAGTAGTATTCTTCGCCGTATTGGTTGGCGTGGGTGATGGCTACCTCGATATCTTGTCCACGCAGGTGGATTATCGGGTATAGCGGGTCTTTCGTGAGGTTTGCTTTTAGCAAATCGAGCAAACCGTTGCGACTAAAGTATCGTTTGCCGTTGAGATAAATTTCAAGCCCGGTATTGAGGTAGGTGTAATTCTTTACCATTGCCTGAATAAAATCCAGGTTGAAACTATATCCTTTAAAAAGCTCGGCATCGGGCGTAAAGCTAACGAATGTGCCGTTAGCTTCTTCGGTCGCAAAGTCGTCAGACTCATTGAGCAACTCCGCGCGGCAAAATTCGGCACGGCGGGCGAGCCCGTCGCGATTAGCTTGAATGATGAAAGAAGTGCTGAGGGCGTTTACAGCCTTGATACCAACGCCGTTGAGACCGACCGATTTTTTGAAGGCCTTGTTGTCATATTTCGCACCGGTATTAATAATCGATGCGACGTCAACGAGCTTGCCTAAGGGGATACCGCGTCCGTAGTCGCGAACCGTGACATTATTGTCGTTTACTTCGATAGAGATTTGTTTGCCATATCCCATCATGTATTCGTCGATGGCGTTATCGAGCACTTCTTTGATAAGTACATAGATGCCATCGTCGCTTTTAGAGCCGTCGCCGAGTTTGCCGATATACATACCGGGACGGAGCCTGATATGCTCCCTCCAATCAAGGGTTTTGATTTCGTCTTCAGTATAAGTAGCTTCGACCCGCGGTTGCTCGTCAAGAGGGAGTGCGGGGTCAATGTCGGCGGTATAGTCTTCAGTCATGGTTCGGAAAGGGGCGTTTTCGTGTTTTCCCCTATGCAAATTTACGAAAACCCTTGTAAAATTGCAAACTTTTTGTTTTTGAGGATGATTAGTTGTTGATTTACCGGTTTTAGACTTTGTGTGTTGGCGGAAATTGCTGACTGTTGCAGCTTATTTGGTGGTTATCTTGGAAACTTAACTCTGTGAGAAATTTGGTTAGTTTTCGTCAGCTAAGCAATGATTTGCACTTGACTTAAATTAAAAAGCCGGGATGCTCACGCATACCGGCTTTCACGTTGGGGATTGTATGTTCCCCCCGGGTGTGGAGTTTTGGGGGGAACTGGGGAAATATCTTATTCAGCTACAACTTCGAAGGGAATTTCCACGATTACTTCTTTGTGGAGATTTACCTTTGCAGTGTATTTGCCGAGTTCTTTAACGGCTTCTTTGATTTCGATGAGCTTGCGGTCTACTTTGTGGCCGAGAGCTTCGAGAGCGTCAGCGATTTGGATGTTGTTAACAGAGCCGAAGATAGTTCCGTTAGCAGCAGCCTTAGCACCGATTGTCAAGGCAACATCAGCCAAAGAAGCTGCGAGAGCTTCGGCGTCAGCCTTGATTTGAGCGAGCTTATGAGCTTGCTGGCGCTGGTTTTCAGCGAGCTGTTTGAGGTTAGATGCGTTAGCGATTACGGCTATTCCCTGGGGAATCAGGAAGTTGCGGCCGTAGCCGTCCTTAACTTCGACTACGTCGTCCTTGTAGCCAAGGCCGCGCACGTCTTCTTTCAATATGATCTTCATACGGATAGGAGTTCTAATTGGTTGAAGTGAATTGAGCCTTAGGCTTATTTCATAAGGTCGGTTACATAGGGAAGCAGAGCCAAGTGGCGGGCGCGCTTAACGGCCTGAGCAACACGGCGCTGGAACTTCAATGAAGTACCGGTGATACGACGGGGAAGAATTTTGCCCTGTTCGTTGAGGAATTTCTTGAGGAATTCGGGATCCTTGTAGTCGATGTATTTGATTCCGGCGCGTTTGAAGCGGCAGTATTTTTTCTTCTTGACGTCGACCGACAGGGGAGTGAGATAGCGGATTTCAGATTGGGTCTGTGCCATTTTAATGTCGTGATTCTTTGTTTTTGGTTGATGTTAACGATGCAGCCGTTGTGAAATCGGGGCTTAAGCCTCGGTGTTTTCGGCGGGAGCTGCGGTAGCCTTGCCAGCTTTGAGGGCGCGGCGCTTAGCTGCGTATTCAGCGGCGTATTTGTCGTTGCGGAATACCAAGAAGCGGATGACGCGTTCGTCGCGACGGAAAGCGGTCTCGATTTTCTTTACGATTGTGGGGTCGCCGTCGAATTCAACCAAAGCGTAGAATCCGGTGGATTTTTTCTCGATGGGGTAAGCGAGCTTACGCAAGCCCCAGATTTCTTCGTTCACGATGGCAGCACCGTTGTCGGTGAGCACCTTAGTGAACTTCTCTACCGCTTCCTTCATCTGAGCGTCAGACAAAACGGGAGTTAAAATGAAAACGGTTTCGTAATGGTTCATTTCTTAAACTATTGATGTTTAATTGATTAGTTTCTGGAAGGGAGCTAGTGCGCCCAAACCGGGTGCAAAGTTACGTATTTTTTGTGAATTTTGCAACCTTTTTTCTCTTTTGCGTTGATTTATAGCGCTGTTATATCGAAACATACGCTATCTCATACTCGTGTTCTAACTGTTTGCGTGGATGGCCTTGCAGTTATTATATATGATTTATCGAGCGAATTAGAGTGTGACTTCACCGCAAATTGGGTGGAGAAGGCGGTTGGTTACTTGGCGAGACGATAAACCGGAACCGAATAGGAACATTAGTTTTGTTAGCGCAGCTTCGGTTGTTATATCGTGGCCCGAGATTACGCCTGTGCGGGCGAGTTGGTCGCCGGTAAAGTAACGTTTTTGGTGGACTGCTCCGTTAACACATTGGGTGACGTTGATGATTACGATTCCTTTTTCAACGGCTTCTGCAATCGCGTTATTAAACCAAGGGGCGGTTGGCGCATTGCCTGCTCCGTATGTTTTCAAAACAATACCTTTAACGCCGGGGGTGTTTAGCTGTTGGCGCAACGACGCTTCGGTTAATCCCGGTGTTACATAGATGATAATAATATCGGTATTAAGACCGGTGTGAACATTTAGGGGGAGCGGGTCGTTCACTCGCCAAAGAGAGTCGGAGTTAAAGTGAATCGATAAACCGATTTTTGCCAATGGGGGGTAGTTGTTGCTTTTAAAAGCGTTGAAGTTGTCAGCGCTCATTTTGGTTGAGCGGTTGCCACGCCAAAGATAGTTTTCAAACAAGATAGCAACTTCTTGCACCATCGGTTCGCCGTTGACGGGGTCTGTAGCGGCGGCGATTTGAAGGGCTGTGATTAGGTTTTCTTCGCCGTCGGTGCGAACTTCTCCGATGGGTAGCTGAGAGCCGGTGATGATAACCGGTTTGCGGAGATGCTCAAGCATAAATGAGAGCGCCGAGGCGGTGTATGCCATTGTGTCTGTGCCGTGGAGTACAACAAATCCGTCTACGTCGTTATAGTTTTTTCCGATAGCCTCGGCAATTTGCTGCCAATGGGCAGGGTTCATATTGCTCGAGTCGATAGGTGGATTAAATTGTATATGGCGAATGTCATAGTCGAGCATCTTAATCTTAGGTACGTTGTCGATTAGATGCGAAAAATCAAATGGGCGTAACGTGTGGGTTGCCGGATCCTCTATCATGCCGATAGTTCCACCGGTGTATATAATGAGGATTTTGGGTTTCCTTATTTGTGAGTATTCCATGTGGCTATGACTTTGGAAGGGATGCGAGCTGACATAGATAAGACTCGTCAGCGGCTTTTTCAGCGCATTGTGTAGCTTTTGTTTTCCTCCTTTTTGTATTCGAGGTTAACGTGAACCCGCCGCCAATCTTGCGAGGCGGCGGGATGATGAGAGAGAGTTGCCGAGGCAACTCGTTTTAGGTCTATTTTACTTGAGCTCCGGGGGTGACGAGCGCAGAGGGAGAGATTACCACCAATGAGCCGTCGGGATTTTGGGCTGAGAGTATCATTCCTTGTGATTCGATGCCCTTTAGCTTGCGAGGAGCGAAGTTGGCGATGAAGCAAACTTGCTTGCCGACGAGGTCTTCCGGAGCGTAATATTTAGCGATGCCGCTGACAATCGTACGTTTTTCCATACCGTCGTCGATGAGGAAACGTAGTAGCTTGTCTGCTTTGGGCACACGGTCACATTCAATGACTGTGCCGACACGGATGTCCATTTTGAGGAAGTCGTCAAAAGGAACGTCGGGTTGTTGCGGTTCCGGTTTCCATGCGTCAAGTTTGTTTTGTTCCTTGATGCGAGCGAGGCGATCGAGCTGAGCTTGGATTGCGTCGTCCTCGATTTTTTCGAAGAGCAGTTCGGGTTGGTTTATCTGCGTAGCTTCTGCGATGAGATGCATATTGCCGAGTTGTTCCCAAGAAATCTTCTCCATATTGAGCATCTTGCGGAGTTTTTCGCTCATGAAGGGGAGGAACGGCTCAAAGACGATAGCGAGGTTGGCGCAGAGTTGCACGGCAGCGTTAAGAATGGTCGCCGTACGTTCCATGTCGGTCTTTGCAACTTTCCACGGTTCGGTTTCTTGGAGGTATCCGTTGCCGAGGCGAGCCATATCCATTGCTAATTTAAGCGCTTCGCGGAAGTGGAATGTTTCGAGGGCTTCTGAAATCTTCTTTTTCAGTTCGTTTACCTTAGCTTCGAGGGTTAATTCAGCGTCGGTCGGATTTGACTTTGGCAGAACACCGTTGAAATATTTGTGGGTCAATACCAACGCACGGTTTACGAAGTTGCCGAGGATAGCAACGAGTTCAGAGTTGTTGCGCTGTTGGAAGTCGCTCCAAGTGAAGTCGTTGTCTTTTGTTTCGGGGGCATTTGCGGTCAAGACGTAACGCAAAACGTCTTGTTTGCCGGGGAAGTCACGGAGATATTCGTGTAGCCAAACCGCCCAGTTTCGAGATGTTGAAATCTTGTCACCTTCGAGGTTGAGGAATTCATTAGCCGGCACATTGTCTGGCAATTGGAATCCGTCGCCGTAAGCCATGAGCATTGACGGGAAGATGATACAGTGGAAAACGATATTGTCTTTGCCGATAAAGTGGATTATGCGGCTTTCGGGGTCTTTCCAATACTTTTCCCAAGAGTCGGGCAAGAGTTCTTTGGTGTTTGAAATATATCCGATAGGAGCATCGAACCAAACATACAACACCTTTCCGTCGGCGCCTTCAACCGGCACGGGGATACCCCAATCGAGGTCGCGAGTAACGGCGCGAGGTTGTAGACCCAAGTCGAGCCATGATTTGCATTGGCCGTAAACGTTGGTTTTCCATTCTTGGTGACCCTTAAGAATCCAGTCTTCGAGGGCAGTCTGATAGTTTTCGAGCGGAAGATACCAATGTTTGGTTTCTTTCAAGACCGGAATGTTTCCGGTTTCGGCGCAACGCGGGTTGATAAGATCGGTAGCGCTGAGCGAAGAACCGCATTTTTCGCATTGGTCGCCATAAGCGCCTTGAGCGTGACAAACCGGACATTCGCCGGTGACGTAGCGGTCGGCAACGAATCTGCCGGCTCCCTCGTCGTAAAGTTGCATAGAGGGTTTCTCGATGAAGCCGCCTTTATCGTAGATGTGACGGAAGAACTCCGACGCTGTTTCTCGATGAGTTTCAGAAGTAGTGCGAGAATAGATATCAAACGAAATGCCAAGTTCTTCGAAAGAGTCCTTGATAATTTTATGATAACGATCTACGACATCCTGAGGTGTAACTCCCTCTTTTCGGGCGCGAATTGTGATGGGCACACCATGCTCATCGCTACCGCCAATCATTTTTACATCTTCGCCGCGTAGACGCAAGAAACGAGTGTAAATATCGGCAGGCACATATACCCCGGCAAGGTGGCCGATATGTACCGGCCCGTTGGCGTAAGGGAGAGCGGTGGTCACAAGAGTTCGTTTGAAGTTCTTCTCCATCAGTATTTGGTTCTTATTGATTGACACTTGTTAGAATCCGCAAAATTAGAAAAAAAACACTAATTTTGCAACGACAATTTATTTAAAAGCCAAACAAGATGCAAATTTCAAAATATATCATCGCGACAGTATTGGTCGGAGGGGTATCTGTGAATGCTGTCGCGGATAATTCCTATGAAGGGGGAATCTTGATAATGAATGAGGAGAAGAGCGGTAACCCGCAAAATGGGTCGATTAACTTTTTCAATCCCCAAGGGGAGGGAAGTTGGTCGTATCGCGTCTTTCGTCAAGCCAACTCTGAGAAGGAAATCCCCGGAGCAATATGTCATGCGGTTTCATATGGAGATAAACTATATGTCGTTTCTAATCATCCGATTACAGCCGGCAGTTATGATATGGCAGGCACACTGACAATTCTTGATGCCGAAACGCTAGGTTATATCAATTCCGTAGAACTTGTTAATAGCTACGAAAAGAGAGTGTTAGGGCGAGCGGTTATGCCGGTGAATGAAAATATAGCGTATGTCTCAACCACGGATGGCTTATTACGCTATAACTATGAGGATAACACAATTACAGATCAATTCAGCCAATTTCATAGCCCTGATGGAGTTGCATCTCCAGAGCCATATCAATATCCCTATCAGACCGGTTCGATGGCGAAATGGGGCGACATGGTTTATGTGGCGAGTCAGTCATACGGCTTGGCTGCAATTCCGGTAGCAAAAGAATCTGACGCAAAATATTTATCATTGACAGACTTATTTGGAGGTAAACTGCCGGAAGGAATCACCGAAGCCAATGGCATCGGTTCGGTTGTGATTGGCAATGATGGAAATCTTTGGATGAGCATTACCTCAGACAAGAATGCAACCGGAGGAGCTACTCCCTATATTGTGAAATATGACCCAGCGACATCAGAAGCTGTGGCGATAGCCGTTCCTGATGGGATTTATCCTCCGGCAAATTCGTGGTATGCATGGACTCCCGATGGCTTCCACGCATCGGCAACCGAAAATGCTCTTTATTGGAATGGGGGAGAGATCTCGTGGTTCTCAAACATGATGGTCTTTAAATATGATATCGACGCTAATAGATTCTCGACTATACTCGACCTCAATAAAGAGGAATTGCCTGCCGGTGAAAATTCGTGGATGATTTATGGCTGTTCGATGAGAACATCTCCTATTTCCGGGGAAATGTATCTGTCGTTGTTTAAAGATTATGCCTTGACAGACTATATCTTGCGTCGCATTGACGCCAATGGGGTTAAGATTGCCGACTATCAGATGTCTCCGGATTATTGGTTCCCCTCATTGCCTCTGTTTGTCGATACAGAATATCCAGTTTTCGAAGAGATTGAGACGTTGACTCTTCCGTCTGATAAAATGTCGGAAATCAATCTGTTTGGTCTGGCAACCGATATTGATTCTCCCAATGCTGAAATTGTGTATACTATAAAATCAGTATCTCACGATGCGCAGTATTTTAAAGCTGAGACAGATGGACGTCGTCTGTTTGTTTATCCCGGCGAAGGTGATAGCGAACAGCCGTTGGCATATTGGATAGAAATTGAGGCCAACTCACAAGGGAAAAAAGTTGTAGGTCGCTTGCAATTCAGCTTCTCTCAATCAGCGCTTGAAAATCTCAATGAAGGATTAAAATTCGCTGAAGCCACAGTGAAAGATGGCGTATTAACCATGCGCACTGATGCTCCGATGCTTGCGGAGATTTATACCCCTGCCGGCCGTCAGATTATGACTATCCAAGTTGAGACGGGAGAGACAGTTTACAATTTGTTGGGTCTCTCCTCGGGCCTTTATATTCTCCGTTTAGGACAAAAAACAATAAAATTCAGCCTATAAATATGTCGTCAACGATTAGTCTAAAGCGAGGATTGCTCGGTATCTCGCCGGTAGTAGTGTTTCTGTTGCTTTATGTAGTTGTATCGATTTATGTCGGTGACTTTTACAAGATGCCGTTTTCAGTAGCGTTACTTTGCTCATCGGCGTGGGGTATAGCGATATCAAAAGGGTCGTTAGCAGAAAGAATTGAGATCTTTTCAAAGGCAGCCGCCCATTCCAATATCATCTATATGATATGGATTTTTATTCTAGCCGGAGCTTTTGCATCGTTGGCTAAGGAAATCGGGGCGGTAGAGGCTACGGTAGATTTGACGCTACGATTGTTGCCTCCGACGATGGTCGTGCCGGGAATGTTTGTGGCTGCATGCTTTATTTCTCTTGCTGTCGGGACATCGGTTGGCACGGTTGTCGCCTTAACCCCATTGGCGGTTGAGATGGCTTCAGTTTCAGGAGAGAATTTGCCGTTTATGGTAGCGGTAGTCTTAGGCGGGGCATTTTTCGGCGATAATTTGTCATTCATCTCAGATACAACGATCGCCTCAACCCGTTCGCAAGGTTGTGAGATGGCAGACAAGTTTAAGGCAAACATTTGGCTTGCGCTTCCGGCAGCGCTCGTGACTCTTGCGATATATTTCGTTGAAAGTAGTTGCGCTCCGGTTGTTGCTGATTCTCAGAATGGCGCTCTGTCTCTATGGCTCGTCTTGCCTTATCTTTTGGTTGTGGTTACAGCTATAGCGCGATTTAATGTAACCCTCGTATTGGTTATCGGCATAGTTGCTGCAATTTTAATAGGCTTCGTTCAAGGTCATAGTTTATTGCAACTAAGCGGTTTTATGGGCTCCGGCATCGATTCGATGGGCAATTTGATTATCATTACACTAATGTCTGCCGGAATGCTTGGTTTAGTCAAAGCTTGTGGCGGTATCGACTGGTTATTGCAAGTGCTGACAGCCCGTGTAAGTGGCAAACGCGGAGGACAAGGGTGTATCGCATTGTTGGTAAGCCTTGTAAACCTTTGCACAGCCAACAATACCGTAGCGATAATTACCGTGGGTTCATTGTCGAGAGAGATTGCGAAACGATTTGGCATTGCTCCGCGAAAGGCAGCGTCGATATTAGATACCTGTTCATGTATTATACAATGTTTGATACCTTACGGAGCCCAAACACTATTGGCATGTTCGCTTGCCGAGCTATCTCCGGCAGAGCCTTTCCGCTATCTTTATTATCCTTGGGCATTAGCTGTTGCGGTAATTATTTCTATTATTATTACAAATAAGCGAAAATGAAACTTTACCTCGCACCATTGCAAGGTTATACCGATGCTCCATTTCGTCATTTCCACGCTCAAATATTCGGTAAGATTGACGGCTATTTTTCTCCTTTTCTGAGACTTGAGAAAGGAGAACCTGCTCGTCGAACGTTGAGAGATATTCAGTCGCCGTTGAATGAGGGGTTAAACTTTGTGCCTCAGATTATTTTCAGAGACAACGACGAGTTTTTACGGCTCACCTATGTGTTGAAAGAGGCTGGATTCTATCGTATAGACCTTAATATGGGGTGTCCATTTTCACCGCAGGTTAAAAAAGGTCGTGGTGCGGGATTTCTTCAACGGATTGAAGAGCTAGATAAAGTAGCGAAAGCGATTAATGACGATACTACGGTTCGCTATTCTGTTAAAATGAGGCTCGGCGTAGAGCGTCAAGATGAATGGCGCTCTGTTGCTCCGATTTTGCGGGATACGCGATTAGAACATATTACAATTCATCCCCGAACGGCTCGCGAGCAATATAAAGGCTCTCTCCATTTCGACGAATTCGAGCGCTTGGCTGATGTGTTGGAGAAACCGATTGTTTTCAATGGAGAAATCCATACGCCAGATGACATTGCTAAGATTATTGCCAGTTGTCCGTGGTTATCTGGTGTGATGGTGGGGCGTGGAGTTTTGTCTCGCCCATCATTGTTTGCCGAGTGGATCGCCGGAGAAGAATGGGATGAACAAACGCGCCTATCAAAACAGTTGCAGTTACATGATTTGCTATACGCTCATTATAAACCCCTGCTATGCGGAGATGCTCAACTATTGTTGCGTATTAAATCATTTTGGGATTATTCAGAGCTGCCTCATCGATCCTTAAAAAAGATACTCAAATCTAACAGAATTGGTGATTATGAAGCAGCGGTCAGAGAGTTGCGTAGATGAATTTTGTTATGACAGTGGAAATTACCGCTGAAATTTGTTAACTTTGCAGAAAGCATTGCTCTATGCAAAGTTTTTTGCTTTTTCACGCAAACATCTATTGGATGAAAGATTTAATAATCTCGAAAGAAACTACCGAAAAGGCGGTGATTGTCGGACTTATTACGCCGCGTCAGCCCGAAGGTAAGGTCAATGAATATCTCGATGAACTCGAATTCCTCGCCGACACAGCCGGTGGTGAGGTAGTCAAGCGTTTTACCCAAAAACTTGAAAATCCGAATTCCGCCACTTTCGTAGGTAAAGGAAAGTTGGAGGAGATTAAGGAATATGTCGAAAAGAATGACATCGGAATGGTTATTTTCGATGATGACTTGTCGACAAAACAGATTGCCAATATCGAAAAAGAGTTGCAGATTAAGATTCTCGATCGCTCAAGCTTGATTCTCGATATTTTTGCCAAGCGCGCACAAACGGCAACGGCGAAAACTCAGGTTGAGTTAGCGCAGTATCAATATCTATTGCCTCGTTTGACTCGAATGTGGACCCACCTCGAGCGTCAGAAGGGAGGTATCGGTATGCGTGGTCCCGGTGAAACACAGATTGAAACCGACCGTCGTATTATCAATCGCCGTATCGCATGGCTGAAAGAGCAACTTAATGATATCGATCGTCAGAAGACTATTCAACGTAAGAATCGCGGGAAGTTGACTCGTATAGCGTTGGTTGGCTACACGAATGTTGGAAAGTCGACGTTGATGAATCTGCTCAGTAAGAGTGAAGTCTTCGCTGAGAATAAGCTGTTTGCGACATTAGATACGACGGTTAGAAAGGTTGTAATAGATAATTTGCCGTTCTTGTTGACTGACACAGTCGGGTTTATTCGCAAATTGCCGACTAATCTAGTAGAATCGTTTAAATCGACTCTCGATGAGGTTAGAGATGCCGACTTGTTGGTGCATGTTGTTGATATCTCTCATCCTCAGTTTGAGGAGCAGATTGAGGTTGTCAATAAGACGCTTGCCGATGTCTGTGGTTCGGCAGATAAGCCGATGATAATCGTCTTTAATAAGATCGACGCCTATAACCATGTGCCGAAAGATGAAGATGATTTAACTCCGCGTTCGAAAGAAAACATCCCCTTGGATGAGTTGAAGCAGACATGGATGAATCGTCTTGACGAAGGCAACTGTGTGTTTATCTCGGCGAAGAAGTCGATGAATATCGAAGAGCTCAAAGAACGTATTTATAAGAAGGCAAAGGAAATACATATGGCTCGTTTCCCGTATAATGATTTCCTTTTCCAAAAATATGACGATTTAGAGGAAAATAGCTAACTTCTATTATGGGAAACTCTGATAAACGGCGAACAGTTATGACGTGGGAACGTCTTGTCTCTGACAAACGTTTCGGGTTGGAAGATTATCATGACCCCCATCGTGGAAGTCGCACTGATTTCCAGCGAGATTTCGACCGACTTGTCTTTTCTTCGCCTTTCCGCCGACTGCAGAATAAGACTCAGGTTTTCCCATTGCCGGGGAGTATTTTCGTTCATAACCGCTTAACCCATAGTCTTGAGGTTGCCTCAGTAGGGCGTTCGATGGCGAACGAGGTTGTTAGTTTGATTATGCCTCGACATATCAACACCCCCTCGGCAAATGCTCTTGAATCTATCGGAGAAATTGTTGCCGCCGGATGCTTGGCTCATGATATGGGTAACCCGCCATTCGGCCATTCCGGAGAGAAGGCAATAGCGACTTTTTTCTCCGAGGGCGCAGGCGCTTTTCTTAAAGAGAAGCTGACTCCGGCACAGTGGACCGACTTGGTGCATTTCGAGGGAAATGCGAATGCTCTGCGTGTGTTGACCCATCAGTTTAACGGGCGTCGAAGTGGCGGTTTTGCGATGACCTATTCGATGTTGGCGTCGATTGTCAAGTATCCTTATTCATCCGGAATGTCGGGGGGAAAAGATAAATTCGGATTCTTTACGTCAGAGAGAGAGAGTTATAGCCGTATCGCATCAGAGCTTGGAATACCTCGGCTTGAAGCTCCGGAGGGCGAGCTATGTTTTGCTCGTCATCCATTGGTCTATATCGTCGAGGCAGCGGATGATATCTGTTATGAGGTAATGGACCTTGAAGATGCTCATAAATTAAAGATTGTCGGTTCGGATGAGTTGATAGGTCTTTTCCTTTCTTTCTTGTCGGAGGAGCGTCAAGAACGTAGTCGTAATATTATGGCGCGTTTTGATGACCCGAATGAGAAGATTGCCTATTTGCGCTCGGGCGTTATAGGAGAATTAGTTAGCGCTTGTGCGGCGGCCTTTGCCGAGAATGAAGAAGCTATTCTTGCCGGAGAATTCCAGGGCAGATTGTTGTCTCATGTCTCTCAACGTCTGCTTGACGCCTATGAGCGATGCAACGCACTTTCGTGGGCAAAGATTTATAGAGCGAAAGAGGTTGTTGATGTCGAACTCGGCGGTAATCGAATTATAACATTCTTGTTGGAAAAATTGGTGCATGCGGTTTGTAATCCTGAATTAAACTACTCTCGATTGTTGTTATCGCAAGTGCCGAACCAATACGACGTTACATCACCCGATTTGTTTACCAAGTTGCAAGGTGTTGTTGATCATGTGTCAGCGATGACCGACGTTTATGCTCTCGATTTGTTTCGCAAGTTAAACGGCATGAGTTTGCCGGCTGTCTGATTCTCCGAGCTGTCGGTTAAGGTTAATAACGATGTAGATTTATGATAAGATTCATCATATCATTTTTGTTAATGATTCCGATGATGGCCGGAGCAGTGGCTGTCAAGGATGTTGAGAATGTACATGTAAAAGATCGCACTCGCTATGTAACAGATATGGCGGGAATGCTTTCTTGCGAAGCTGTTAGCTGTGTAGACTCTTTGATGGCTGACGCTTGGCGCCAATCGTCGGCTGAGCCGATAGTTGTGATAGTTGATAATCTCGATGGAGAGGATATCGACGAATATGCGACTGCGTTGTTTGAGCTATGGCGTCCGGGCAAGAAAGATAAAGATAATGGAGTTATTTTGCTTATCTCAAGAGACGACCGTCAGTTTGCAATCCGAACGGGCTATGGCGTTGAGGGAGTATTGCCCGATGCTCTTTGTTGGACAATTCTCAATAAGACGATGAAGCCATATTTCAAAGAAGGCGATTATGACGGAGGGGTAATTGCCGCTTCGGCAGATATCAATAAGGTGCTGACCGATGAGGTTGCCCGAGCTGAATTGATGTCGGAATATGAGAATGACCGTCAACAACAAGCGGCAGATGAGCTCGACGCTTTATATGGCTTCCTCGCTTTTGGTGGCATTGTAGTGGTTTTATTCTTCTGCTACTATGTCATACTTTTATTGCGCTCGCGAGGAAAAGAGACCGCTGAGGCTTATCATTTATTTGAGAAAAATAAATTGTTAGTGCAAGTTCTGACGGCGGCGACGCTAGGTTTGATGTTGCCGGTTTTGCTCATTTGGCTAATGACGATGAAGCATATTCGCACACGCAAGCATCTTTGCTCAAACTGCTCTACGCCGATGAATCGTCTCGACGAAGAAACAGATAATAACTATTTGACACCCGCTCAAGATGCCGAGGAACGATTAAATTCGGTAGATTATGATGTCTGGCTTTGTCCGACTTGTAACCAAACCGAGGTTATTCCATATATTAATAAACAGAAAAATTTCTCGGTATGTCATATTTGTGGGGCTCGTACAGCGGCATTGGTTTCTGATCGAATTACTCGCCAGCCAACGACCGCGACTATGGGGCAAGGCGTAAAAACATATCGCTGTTATAATTGCAACCATATGACGAATATCTCCTATGATATTCCGAAAGTTGTTGCTCCCCCGATTATTATAAGCGGAGGCGGAGGTGGCGGCTTCGGCGGCGGCGGCGGTTCTTTTGGAGGCGGAATGACCGGTGGCGGCGGTTCGCGCGGCGGTTGGTGATACATTAATAGCGAACCTATTGCATCGCCGTATTGTTTACAAAATAAACGGATATGACGAGGTGAAGTCAAGAAACTACCGAGGGATGTTGGAAGCGACATCCGCCTCTGACAAATCAAAAATATTAGGTATTCGGTGATGCCGACCTATAAAACAATCGACAGCGACTATTTCATTATGATGATGTCGCTGTCGTTGTTTTAGTTTAAAGTTTTATTGTTGAAGTTTGTTGGCTTAGTCTGGATAGATCGCCGTTTTGATGATGTTATCGCCACGACGTGCAAAAAGAGCGTAGGCCTCTTCAATGCGACTAAGAGGATAGCGATGGGTGATTAGTGGCGTCGTGTCAATCTTCCCTTCAGCGATTAGTTGCATAATTTTGTCGCAGTCGCAAGCATCAACTCCGCCGGTCTTAAATGTTAGATTCTTGCCATACATCAAAGGAAGGGGAAGTGTCTGATATTTTTCATACAGCGCAACGACTGTTACTATTGCATTCGGACGAGCACACCGCCATGCAAGTTCAAACGAGTTGTCGCTACCGGCTACCTCTATCACACGGTCAGCCCCGCGACCGTCGGTCTGCCTTTTGACAAATTCTTCACATTCGTTGGGATTAATAATTTCGACATCGGGATAATGTCGTTTTACGAACTCTTTGCGGTTATTATCAATTTCGCAAACGATAATTCGGCGAGGTTTGTATAGCTTTGCACACTCAAGAGTGCATAATCCTGTCGGACCGGCACCGATAATTAATATCGTGTCATCCTCTGCGATTTCAGAAATCTTGGCAGCCCAATAGCCCGTAGCAAGAATGTCACCAACAAAAAGCGCCTGCTCGTCAGTTACATTGTCGGGAATCGGAGTCAGACCATTATCGGCGAGCGGCACTCTCACATATTCAGCCTGACCGCCGTCAATACGACACCCCAACATCCAGCCTCCTGATGTGCAGTTATTGACATAACCATGTTTGCAGAAGAAACATTCTCCGCAAAAAGTTTCGACATTGACAGCCACTCTGTCGCCCGGTTTTACCATCGACACTTCCGCGCCAATAGATTCAACAACTCCGACGAGTTCATGTCCGACAGTAATACCAACCTCAGCCAACGGCACAGCCCCATGTAAGATATGAAGGTCAGACGAGCAGATACTCGAAAGCGTAACTCTAATAATAGCATCCTTCGGGTCAATAACCATAGGTTTCTTTTTCTCAATCAACTCGAAGCGCCCCGGTGCAGTATAAGTTAAAGCATTCATCGTAAAATCAAGATTAAGCCCGGCAAATTCAAACAATAAGCATCACCAAGCAATTGCAAAATTAGTAAACTTTGCAGAAAGAAAGATAAGAAACGACTCAGAAGTAAGAAAGATGATACACTGGTGAAATAATTCTTTATCATTCAGCAAAATCATAGGTCTAATTGAATCAGTTTATACTTCTTCGATGGAGTTAGACCAAAGTTGTCTAAACGGTCAGCTTAGGAATATCGCGAGTAGGGATGATCTTGATTTAAGGAATCTCTGATGTTGAGCCGATGACGTTATTATAAATAAGAAAAGAAACGAAAATACTCATGTGAATTTACGTGCAATGTGAAAATTGTACGACATTCAGGTATTGGTATAATTTATGGTTTCTATATTTCAAAATAATGACAAGCAAAATGCCCGAAAAATGATTTTGCATTTGGGCTTTTTTATCTTTCAACTAGTTTTTGAAGTCGCCCAAATTTTTTACCTCAATATACATCTCTCTAATTGTTGGACTAATTACAATGAGCCCTAATTGCTAGCAAGTCGCATGTAGGAAATAAAGAAAGCGACTTAACTTAGTGGTTATCACTTTGTTAAGTCGCTTTTGGAGTGCCCAGAACAGGACTCGAACCTGCACGCCTCGCAGCACTCGCACCTGAAACGA
>CAZXAZ010000004.1:0-117841 GCA_964638475.1 uncultured Alistipes sp.
AAGCGATTCTTTGCTTTTTTTCGTTAATTTTGCATTTGCTGTTGGACTCTACATCGAACTAAATTAACTGAAAATCAACACCAAATAACAGCCAAAGGGTTGCAAGATTCAAAAAGTTTGTGTACCTTTGCGACGCCTTTTAGGCAACCTTGGGAGAAGTGTGCCCTGTCGGCGCCTTGCAACCCATAGTCAGTCAGCAAGTTGCAGGCTGCGCGGGCGGTTGCGACTCTTCTTTTTCAGGGTGAGAGCCAAACGACAGATATGTCGCCGAAGCTCTGTTGTAATTATCTTTTTATTTATTAACCATTTAATTAAATGACTGAAGAAGTTAAAAACTCTCCTATCGCTGATTTCGATTGGGATGCCTACGAAAATGGCGATACCAAGAGCGAGAAGTCGCGCGAAGAGCTTACCAAAACCTACGACGAGTCGCTCAACACCGTCAAAGACAAAGATGTAATCGAAGGTACCATCATCGCCCTCAACAAGCGCGAAGCTGTGGTTAACATCGGCTACAAATCAGACGGTATCATCCCCATGAACGAATTCCGCTACAACCCCGACATCAAAGTTGGCGACGTAGTTGAAGTGTTCATCGAGAACCAAGAAGACAAGAAGGGCCAGCTCATCTTGTCTCACCGCAAGGCTCGCGCATCTCGCAGCTGGGAGCGCGTTAACCAGGCTCTCGAAAACGACGAGATCATCAAGGGTTACATCAAGTGCCGCACTAAGGGCGGTATGATCGTTGACATCTTCGGAATCGAGGCATTCCTCCCCGGTTCTCAGATCGACGTTAAACCCATCCGCGACTACGATATCTTCGTTGGCAAAACAATGGAGTTCAAAGTCGTTAAGATCAATCCCGAGTTCAAAAATGTTGTTGTTTCTCACAAGGCCCTCATCGAAGCCGAACTCGAGCAGCAGAAACGCGAAATCATCGCTAAGCTCGAAAAAGGTCAGGTTCTTGAAGGAACTGTTAAGAATATCACTACATACGGTGTATTCATCGACCTCGGCGGCGTAGACGGTCTTATCCACATCACTGACCTCTCTTGGGGCCGCGTTAACCACCCCGAAGAAGTTGTTCAGCTCGACCAGAAACTCAACGTCGTTATCCTCGATTTCGACGACGAGAAGAAGCGCATCGCCCTCGGTCTCAAGCAACTCATGCCCCATCCTTGGGATGCTCTCGCTGCAGAGCTTAAGGTTGGCGACAAAGTTAAAGGCAAAGTTGTTGTCATGGCTGACTACGGCGCATTCGTTGAAGTTGCGCCCGGCGTAGAAGGCCTTATCCACGTTAGCGAAATGTCTTGGTCACAGCACCTCCGCTCTGCTCAAGACTTCCTCAAAGTTGGCGACGAAATCGAAGCTGTTATCCTCACTCTCGACCGCGAAGAGCGTAAGATGAGCCTCGGTCTCAAGCAGCTCAAGCAAGATCCCTGGGAAAACATCGACGTTAAATATCCCGTTGGTTCTAAGCACACTGCTAAAGTTCGTAACTTCACCAACTTCGGCGTATTCGTTGAAATCGAAGAAGGCGTTGACGGCTTGATCCACATCTCTGACCTCAGCTGGACTAAGAAGGTTAAACACCCCTCTGAATTCACTAAGATCGGTGCTGACATCGAAGTTGTTGTTCTCGAAATCGACAAAGACAACCGTCGTCTCTCACTCGGCCACAAGCAACTCGAAGAAAACCCCTGGGAAGTATTCGAAACCGTATTTACCCCCGGTTCTGTACACCAAGGCACAATCATCGAAATGCTCGACAAGGGCGCTGTTGTTTCACTCCCCTACGGCGTTGAAGGTTTCGCTACTCCCAAACACCTCGTTAAGGAAGACGGCAGCCAAGCTAAGGTTGAAGAGAAACTCGACTTCAAGGTTATCGAATTCAACAAAGAATCTAAGCGCATCATCCTCAGCCACAGCCGCATCTTCGAAGATGCTAACAAGCCCGCTGAAACTGCAGCAGCTGCTGCTCCCCGCAAGGCAGCTCGTCGCGCTGAGCGTCCCCGCAAGGAAGAAACACCCGTTGTTTCTACCCCCGTTGAAAAGACAACTCTCGGCGACATCGAAGCACTTGCTGCTCTGAAAGAAAAACTTTCAGGCAAGGCATAATCAGCCCGCTAAAACGCGATTATCGGTTACAATAACCGTATAATCGTCTAAAATATTCAGGCGTTTCCGAATTGTCGGAAACGCCTGATTTTTATCCCCACATCTGCCCCATCGAACCACCTACAGCCCCTCCCCACAGCCCTTCCAAAGCTCCCGACAGAAAAAAGCCTTGCGGATTAAAAAGAGAATCAAGAGCCTGCGGATTCAAATACCAGAGGTGTATGAGCCCGCGGATTCAAACTTCAAGCGTAAGAAGAGCCCGCGGAGCGGGTGATGCTGTTCCTAACCGTGGGTGATGGCGATAGCCGAGCCCGCGGATTCAAGCCCCAACCAAGGAAGAGCTCGCAGAGCGGGTGGTGCTGTGAAAACGACTAAGTTTTGTTCAGCATTGCTAATATGTTAACAGATGTTTCACACCAACCTTATCAAGCACACTTATGTTAATTTGCGTTAATGCCATATATTTTTTTGCCTCAGAATTATGCTATATAACATAAAAACTCTACCTTTGTATCAGTTTTTCATGGTATTAGATTTAAGGTAAGAAGATTATTCGTCGAGACGACGAGTAATTTTTTTTGCACATACCCCACAACCATATAATCCAACATACCCCACTCACTAAACGCCCCGAAGGATACCACTATCCCATAGGTAATCCACATCATCATAACCACACAGACACGAATCAGCCACCTCACATCCCTACACCAGACGAAAGCCCCCACTCCAAACCACCACAAGAAAAAGCCCGCGGATTCAAACATCACCCCCCCCAAAAAAGCCAGCGGAGCGGATGACACCGTTACGTCACATCAAAAAAAATTCAAGTTCCCCCAATAAATTGCGAAAACAAAAAAGTGACATTAAAGTTACTATTATAAGTAACGACAATTGAATATTTAATTTTGCACCTAACAATCACATTAATTCACGACATCCACATTCTAATCTATGCCCGATTCTATCGACAAAACACTCTCCCCAATAAACAAGCCGACACACATCGCAAAGCTACTCATCATCGACGCCGACGAGCAGAACCGCAACATGATTTACAACTATTTAATCGCTGAAGGATATCACGTTGACTGCTGCGACTCAGGCGACACCACTTTTAATATCGACCTTTCGCAATTCGACATTATATTAATAGACTTATCTATCAACAACAATAGCGGCATTCGCCTTGTCGAGCAATATAAGCAGATTTACAAGCCGACAAATCTCGCCATAATCGTTTACGCTACTGCCCTATCACCCGAGTCTATAATCCAAGCCCTAAACGTCGGTGCAGACGACTATCTCGTCAAACCATTCTCTGTGCGCGAACTAAAAGCACGAGTGCGCTCAGTCATTCGCCGCAAATTAGCCCTTAAAAAATAAGAACTCCCCACCGCGACCGGCAGGGAGCAACTATATTTCACACAATTAACGAAGATTGCAATCATGCAACCCCGCCTAGCGAACAACAACCTTATTAACAGAGTTACCGCAACGACGAATATAAACCCCAGACGAAAGGTCTGAGCTGTCAACCGCAATACCTTGCAAGTTAAACCACTCAATTTCGCCATTTCCGATTTCGTCAGTCACGACTGCATCAACTCCAGATTCTACGTCTAACTTCCGCATCGTAGAATTAACAACACGTCGAGTCTTTGCATCATAAATCGACGCTACGACATAAATCTTCGACTTATCTTGCACGAGGTCAACCGGATTGCGTCCGGCTGTTTCTGGGTCAGGAACCGCCTGCGATAGGTCTAACAGTTTCGTATGAGTCAATTCCTCAAGATACTGAATTTCCGAGGGCAGACTACCCTCTATCCCATATGTATCCGGAGCAAGAATAGCAACATCATGAAATGCAATATCGGTAATCTCACTCGGCAGTTCTACCAATGGTGCCAAGTCTGTTTCAAGATAAGCCTTTTCACCGGAGTAATAGTTTTTCTGATACCACGAGCGACCGCTTCCAACCAATTCCTCATTAACAACGATATACATCACACGGAAATCAGCATCGGTATAAGGACGCAAAAACTTAACCGTAGATCTGGCAGAAATAATACTCTGCGCGTCATCTTCCCATTTAAGTTGGAGAGATATCTCTGCAGGCGAGATTTTCGCTTGCTCGACAAGCCAGTCTTGCTTAATACCATCTTTATAAGACAAACACTGTGAAGCCGCTTGATCTGACAAAGATCCATAATAAGGATCAATGCAACTTCCGCGGTCGAGATAAGCGCCCGGAACGCCCGAGTTTGCAACATACGGATTAGGCGTAATCGTCAAAATATCATCAACATGATATACTACCGAGATAACCTGCTCACCCAACTCTGCTTTCAACGCATCAATTGCAAAACTGCCTCGCGGACACCAACCACACCATGTGCCGGTATAATCTTCGATTAACGGCAAATGAGCGGGGCGGTAAGGATAGGCATACATATTGACCGTCTGCGCCTTGCCAACAGCTTCATTCGGCTTGCCGTTGACACTGATAACCTCTACACTGCAAGGATAAGTTCCGGGCTCATCAACAGACGTCAACGCGAGCGCAAAGTCGGCGGTCTCTGCTGTCGATGCCGACAATGCCGGAGAAAAACTCTGAGTTTTTGTAAACGTCTGACCATCGATTGTAAACTTATACTCCAGTGAAGCTACGTCATTTACGCCACTATTTTTCACCGTCATAATCGGCTTCAAAACCTCGCCGCAAAGATCGCCACACTCCTGCAACGCGACAAGCGAAACTGCATCATCAACAAAACTACCGCGCAACTTAACCGTCATGTTTAAGGCAAGCTCTTTGCCCAATTCGCGCCATTTAAGATAGGTTTTCGAGGTATGAATATTAAATGCCGCACTGTTGCTCGACGTGCCGACGCTAATCGGCTCGCGCGTCTTATCTGTCAATGATGTTACCGTAAACGAATAACCGACATAAACACCCTGCTCGGTTAACTTATAGGGAGAATCAAACGTCACTGAAATCTTCCCGTCAACCGGTGTGGCTGAAACCGAAACGATATCCGCCACATTTTGTTTATTCTCGAGACCCAACGCTGACGACATCCATACCGACCAATTTTCGGTATTCTCACCTACTACTGCCGGCAACTCAACACCAATAATTTCAGCACCGACAACAGAGGCATCATTCAGATAAACAGCAACATCATAAGTTTCCGCCTTATTCGTGCCCCATGTCGACAAATCTTCACCGGCATAATTTACGTCAAGCGCAGATTGAGAAAATGCCGACAGCCCGAAGGCTGCCGACATTACTAAAGATATGAGTTTTGCGAATCTCATTTCACGCGTTTTACAACTTTAACTTGACCGTCTGACATCTTATAGACTCCAATTACAAGACCTCGAGCGTCAGCCGATACCAAACGACCTGAAACATCATAATACTTCGCATCAACGACGGCTGCATCTGCCGCAACATTGTCTATCGATGATTCTCCGTAGTATACGATATTTGAGCTGGTCACAGTGCCATCAGCATTTTTGTAGAAGGCTTGAATACCAAATTTATCGAAGCCATCAACGTAAATCCATGCCTCGAAATAGTCTCCAAAGAGACAGATATTTGAGAAGTCTTCATAGTCATAGGGAATATCTGTATAAACTTCTGTTTCATCAGTCTCATAATTATAATATTCGATTTCATAAGGTTCGCCATCCAGAATAAGATTATAGTAACAATTATTCACATCCAAAAAGCGACCATCGACACTCTCTGTCGGAAGAACATAATCATAAGTATAGAACCCGTAATCATCAAAGTTATCCTCATAAAATATAATTTCGGGATCTGCCGGCACCATCGGAGTTGACGTATCCTGCCATGTCAATGACGGATTTGTATAAACATCGATATAATAAATTTTATCACCGGGAATTGTACTGAACACTGCCGCCTGACCTTCTTCTGCTGTTAGCGTCTTAGCATCTGCATCATATGTCAACTCAAGCGCATCAAGAGCTGTGAGGTCATATTTATCATAACTCCATTCATCTTCTGCGGGATATAATATATAATTAGCCGCAACAAAATAAGCCCAATGCTCTGACAACAGATGTTCTCCCATAAACTGATCTGACTGGAAGACTGCCTTTTGACCATCAAACTTACCCTTTATAACGGCTTCAGGCATAGAGTCATACACTCCTTTTACATAGATATCGCTTCCATCAATAGCTGCATAGACCAGATGTGTGGCATCGCCGGCACGGAAAACCCATGCATCAAGCGTTGCATCCTCTGGCATTGTCAATGGCTGTTCCGTTACCTCTGTCAACTCGATATAAGCATCTGCGCAGTAATTCCACGATAATTTATAACCTGCATCGCCATTCTCGTTAACTGCCGTTTCTGCGATAACACAGCCCAACCATGTATCGCCATCTTGAACAAGGCCTGTTTCTGTTACAGAGAACGTTACAGTCTGTGTATCAGCCATTGTAAATCTCTCTGTTTCGCCGTCTACGCCATAATTCAAATTATACACCAAATAACGATAACCGGCCATCAAGCCAAGATCGCCATCCGGGTCATTATCATAATCGGGATACAAATTCTCCTCGATTAACTGCGGCAAGGTGATAACAACTTTATCATCTTGAAGCTCGCCGACAAGACAACTTCCGTCTGACCACCATCCAAAAATCGGGTTAGGAATATATACCTTATTCCCGTCAAAATAAACTTTGGTTGCTGCACCATAGTCATCACCATGAGCCAAACCATTATAATCGTCCATAAAATACTCTCCATTACGAGAATAATCTTTTGCAACAGCTGTTTCGGGAGGGTAATTCAACTCTAAATCTGCAATCTCAACAGTTTCTTCCGGAGCATGAAAAGCCTGTCCGGCACGAACAGACTGAGCAGCTCGCGCCGCACGAAGTTCCTTCTTTGCAAGTGACTTTTTCAAATGATTCGTAGGTGCAGCAGTTGCGGTAGATGCGCTCAAGCATAACAACGCAGCTGAAACCAGAGTAACAATTTTTCTCATAGATTTATGTTTTGATTAATATTTTTAACTACAGATATCTCTATATAAAGAATGCCTATAAACATTCCGCCGTAAAGATAAGTAAACTATCTGACATTGCAACACTTTTCGCAACATTTTTTCACATCTCCGTAACCACTACTGCCCGCTTGACAATTAAGACCGCAGACTCGGCTAACGCCGAGACCTGCGGTCTTAACCAACCATCACAAACTCTGATGGTATATTATACTACCGTTGTCGCCTTTCCTCATTCAACTCGGATGTAAACACCATGAACAAGCCTGTCTACACGCTGACCTTGTAGATTAAAATATTGAACAGGATGCTCTTCATCAGCGACTTCTACGTCATCTATCGCCGACTCTTCATCTATTTGAAACGGACACTCAGCGGTCTTATCGTTTGAAAACCATCAATATAGACATTCCCCACAAAAGTATATATATACGCAAGTTTTTGCAAAACAACTTCCTATATATTACATCAGAAAAAGAAACGCTAAAGACGTGGTTGGCTTTCAGCGTTTCGCTTAAAAATATCGTAACAAAAAACCTCCCTCGCTACCACAGCGAGAGAGGTCGTTCTAAAATTTTGAATAAGGACTTATGATATATGAACTATTAGAGCGCTACTTTGGTTGCATTGCCACCCTGAACGCGGATATAAAGACCGTTTTCGGGATTTGCAACGCGCTGACCTTGCAGGTTATAGTAAACTGCTTCGCCGGCTACGGTTGATGCCTCAACAGTTTCAATTCCTGATTGATTTTCTGCGGTAACCTTAAGGGTTACTTCGTCACCGACAGTAAGAGTGAATGTCGGGTTGACCCACACTTCTTCTTTTACAGGAGACATATTCTCGAGGGGATCTGCAGGACCGGTAAGAGTGTAAACTTCGCCAAGAACGATTTCGCCACAGGTGCTATAAGAATTGCTCCAAGCTGCATTTTTGACAATCTTAAAAGCGCCCTTAACGTTGCCTTCGGCAGTGTAAGTCCAACTGCCGTTCTCACCCTCTTCAAATTTAACTTCGTCTTTAAAGGCCCACACAAACGGTTCTTCTCCAACGATATACCACTCATCGGCGGGAGTGCCCACACGTTCAGCCTCTACCAAGATTGTGAGTGCATTATCGGCTCCGGGGGTGATAGTAACCTTAGCATTGTAGTAGTGAAGGTTCGTATCGCTACCATCGAGATAGAGGTTGTCAGCTCCATATTGAGCTACATAAGCCTCATTATTCTTTAAAGTTGAGCCATTGCTACCCCAAGTGTTGTTCCAGTTAGGTCCGCCTTCAAACTTGGCAACTTTAATGTCGCCATATAAATCTTCGATGGTCTGAGACCATGTGCCGTCGCCATTGTCAACAAAGTTGTTATTTTCAAGCGACCAGTTGTTATACGAACCGGGCATAGCCCATGTTTCAGCAGAAACAACGTTAGCAGCTGTAGCTACAGCCAAAGCAGCAAAAAGAGTAGAAATTTTCTTCATGTTGTTTAAGTTTAGGTAAATATTGAAAAAAACTGTGAATGTCGAAAATAAGTCGGTCGATAAATCTGTGAATGCCTGTTAGTCGACCCGATGAATGTCAGAAAGATGTTTCAAATTTATACATCGTTCATCGAAACATCATCTTATTTTTTTGCGATTTTTCTCGAAATTTCGTTCGTCTTTTAAGACAAAGTTTCACGGCTTGGTGTTAACCGCGGTTCGGTTGTCAACTCCAAGCCGTGAAGCTAAAAATTATTCGAAAGTAAAGGGTATTGTCGAAGCGATATCAGCCGACGATGATGCGATATGGAGTTGATACTTACCCTCATGGGTTGTCCACTTATGAGCATCGGCGTCGAAATATGCCAACTCATCTGCTGTCACCGAGAATGTCACATTCTTAGTCTCTCCCGGGGCAAGATTTACTTTGCGGAAGCCCTTCAACTCCTTAGCCGGACGCTCTACCGGAGCCTTGACATCGGTCACATAAAGCTGAACGATTTCTGAACCTTCGCGGTTACCGGTATTCGTAACCGCAACTGTAACTGTCATCGTTTCTCCGGCTTTGAGAATCTTGCGGTCTACAACAGGCTTGCCATAAGCGAAGGTTGTGTAGCTCAATCCATGTCCGAAGGGGAAGATGGGTTTGATTTTCTTAGTATCATGCCAACGATAGCCTACCAAGATGCCTTCATTATATTTCTCATCCCAAATATCGGCATCTGCGCGTTTTACACCGGGATATTCGCCCAGAGCGTGAGCTCCAACATCTTCGAGCTTAACGGGGAAGGTCATCGGCAGTTTGCCGGAGGGATTGATCTTACCGAAAATAACGTCGGCAATTGAGCGACCGGCTTCAGAGCCGAGGAACCATGCCTGAAGAATTGCAGGTACTTGTTTAACCCACGGCATCGCAACAGCGTTTCCACTAATATTGACAACAATTAAATTCTTATTGGCTTTTGCGAGGGCTTCAATGACTGCATCTTGAGCGTAGGGCAAGGCGAGTGATTGACGATCGGCATCTTCGCAATCTTGTCCGGTACTCTTATTGAGCCCGCCAAAGAAAATCACATAGTCTGCCTCTGCGGCTTTCGCTACTGCCTCGGCTATCAACTCTTCTGCCGAACGAGACTCGGAAAGGTCTTGACCCGAAGTTACTCCATTATATTCGCCGGTCACATCGCCGACATAACCGCGTGAATAATCGATTACCGTTCCCGCAGGAGCTAATTCTTTAAGACCCTCGAGCGGAGAAATCTCTCGCTGAACTTTCAACGACGATGAGCCGCCTCCGACGGTCATCATCTTGATAGCATTCTCTCCGACAACCAACAATTTAGCCGATTTCTCAATCGGAAGGATACTCTTGTCATTCTTCAACAAAACAATACCCTCGCCTCCGATTTGACGGGCGGCGGCATAGTGAGCTTCGCTACACATTGCGCCGGCTGGCTTATTATTATTCATTGATGTACGGAAAATCAAGCGCAATACGCGACGAGCTTTATCGTCGAGCGTCTTGACGTCTGCCTCTCCCTTAGCGAGTTTTTCAAGATAAGGGAATGCCAAGTAATAGCTATCATAGGCGTTGCTGGCTCCATTACTCAAACCGTTAGTCCAGCTACCAAACTCTAGGTCAAGACCGTTGTTGATAGCTTGGTCAGTGTCGTGAGTGCCGCCCCAATCGCTGATTACGGCGCCGTCGAAGCCCCACTCGCCTTTCAGAATCTCATTCAACATTCGTTGATTGTGACAGAGATGCTGATCTTGATAATAGTTATACGCACCCATAATCGACCATGCACCACCCTTTACGACTGCAGCCTTAAATGCCGGCAAATAGATTTCGTAAAGTGCGCGGTCATCGAGAATCACATTAGTCAAGTGGCGATTCACCTCTTGATTATTAAGCGCATAATGCTTTACACAAGCTGCAACCCCAAGTTCCTGCATCTTCTGAACGTAGGGAACTACCATCTCTGACGCCAGATAGGGGTCTTCACCCATATATTCAAAGTTACGTCCATTTAACGGCGTACGATAGATATTCACACCGGGACCCAGCAGAACATCTTTCTCGCGATAAAGCGCCTCTTCGCCGAGCGAATGGCCGTAAAGAGCTGCCATTTCCGGATTCCATGTTGCAGCAAGACAGGTCAGCGCAGGAAACGCTACACAGGAATCATTGGTCCAGCCGGCTTGATTCCATTCATCCCACAACACTTCCGGACGGATTCCATGAGGGCCGTCTGTTGTCCATAGTCCCTGAATACCTAGACGCGCGACTCCCGGAGATGAGAATTTCGACTGGGCATGAAGAATTGCCACCTTTTCGGCGGTAGTCATACGCGACAGCGCATCCTCAACCCTCTCCTCAATATCGCGAGAAGCATCGAGATATGCCGGCATTTCGGCTACTGCGGTTAGCGTAGCCATTCCGGCTGCTAACGAGATTAATACTTTTTTAAACATTAGGCTTATTTAGCTTTACAGTCTCCCTCCTCCGCCATCGGCGGAAGAGGGAGACTTAATGTGGTTAAATAGCTTTTACTTCTTAACTAACGAAATAACTCCGGCTGTGATGCCTCCGTTTAGATCGACAGTCATCTCATAGGTCGCACCTTCTTCAAGCGTTGCGCCGGAAGCCAATTCGATGTTACCACTATCAGTAACCTTAATCAGAGTTTCCGAACCGGCAGCAACGGTCAATCCTGCCCCATGCTCGGGATTAAATTCTCCGTTATAAGGTCTGCCGTCACCCCACGCCTTCTGGTGGTAGAGCTTGATATTAATATAGTCTGAGCGGAAGCGCTGACCAAGAGCAGAACCATGTTCCGGTCCGGCTACGCCTGTAAAGCGGAAAACTTTATCAGCAACTTCTGCCATTCCGAAAGCGTTTGTCTGAGGATTATCCCAATTAAACTGATGATCGAGACTCGGCGAACCTGCGCCCCATCCCATAATGTAAATAGCGCCATGACAATCATCGCTCAATGCGATAGGCTGGTCGCCATCGTAACGCTGCGCTGTCAGAACTCCGCTGAGCTTGTCAAGAGAAATCTTATATGTGCCATTAACGGGAACGAAAGTAAGTTCGTCGTTATCTTCGTCATAGCTCATATAGTCGGGGTCGATAAAGTATTCGTTCAAACCATCAACTGTGTTGAACTCAATCTTCTGACCCTGTGTCAAGTTGGCAAAAATCGTGTAAACATTGTTGTCTGCGGTGGTCATCTTTTCGCCATTGCAGTAAATCGGTTTCTCTTGGAAAGCCTGTTCGCCACCTTCGGTAACTGTCAAGACTCCCTTGTCTACTCCGGCTGTAAAGTCAACCTTGAAGATATAAATTACATTCTCTTTCAAGGTAACTCCGTCAAGGAGATAGAGGTTACCATCATCATGCTTAACACCTTCGTCATTTACAATACCGTCGCCAATTCCGATAATGGTTGATGTTGTTGACAAACGGTCATGACCAAATTCATTACCCCAGCCCATAGCTGCGCCATAGAACTTGAAGTTTGTTGAAGTAAGATTGATTGTCTTACCTCCGACCAAAGTCATCTGATAAACCTTATCGGCAACGGGCGCCATGCAGACTGCCTTTTCAGTCACCCATCCGGTTGCGTTAGAGCTAACGCTAGGCTTACCGAAGTCTGCTCCGATTACCCAAAGCGCACCGGTTCCGTCTTCCTGAAGAGATGCAGGCTCTCCGTTCAACAAGGTTTCAACTCGGAAATACTGCAACTTAGAGTTAGCGATAATGCGGTAGTTGCCAGTCATCGCGGTAAATGTCAATGTGCCATCTTCATTGCGAGTAAACCAGTCAGTGTCAATCCACCATTCGCCGATGTTAGAGAATCCTTCAAGAGTAATTGTCTGACCTTTAGTAAGAGCCAAATCTATTTGAGCTGTATCGTCGTCGATAGCCTCAAGCGCTTGGTCGTTAAGCTTCAAAACAACGAAGGGAGAAGCCTCGAATGTGCGAGTATTCAACTGAATTGTATACTTGCCGCCGCGAGCGCTTGAGAATGGGATTGCGCTCTCGCCGCCAACTGTAATTTGTGAATTCTCATAACCAAACACCAATTCGTTGCCGTTAGCGCCCACTTTCGGTGTTACAACGAAAGCCTTCATCTTCTGGGGGAAACGGTCGGTAACGGCATAAGTGTCGACATCGGTTTTATCCATGCGATATTCCGAGCCATCCTCTCCCTTAAGAGTCAGATAGCTATAATCGGCATGCGTAACCTTGATTGAATATTCCTGCTCGGTGATTGTGAAGTTAATATTCTGGAGGACTAGCTTAAGAGTAGCTGTGCCGTCGGGAACATTTGCGAAATAGGGCATGTAGATTTTGCCGCTATAATCTTTGCCACTCTCTTTGGTGCGGATTACAACTTCCTCTACCTTCTCTTCGCCATAATAGAGCTGAGCCTTAAGGGTTGACAGAGGCACTTCTGCATCTGCGGCATTAACCGTGAAGGGAAGTGAGTCGCCGAAATGGGCAGTCTCAACTGCGTCGCGATAATCAATTACGGGATTACCGAAAAGCTCCTCATCGTCGTTGCATGACCACAACAGAGCGGGCAGAGCAAACGCAACGGGAAGAATATATTTCATTTTCATGGTTTAAAATTCTTTTTCAGATTTTTACTATTTCGCTTCTTAATTACCAAATAAAGGATGCGATTCCCTTCGCCGGAACAGAAGCAGAGAAATGATGTGTACCATCATCGAGGATGAAGTTACGAGCCTCGTCAGCATTGTTTGATACTACGAAACCATATGTGCCATCGGGATTAAGGAAGGCGGCATAGGTAAGACCGGAGGCAGTGTAACCGCTGGTTGCGATTCGATGAGCGCCCGGACGAACTACTGCCGACATGTGACACATGTTATAATAGAACGAATTTCTCTGAATATTCTTGTATGATGCATCAATATCTACAGCGCCGAATCCGGTCGTACAACCGCCGGGGCGGTTAGGTCCTCTGTTTGCATCGAGCATCAAGTTCCAGATAATCGCACCGCGAGCCCAATTGTTAACTGTTCCGAGACAGATTTCCTCCATATCAGAAACGAGGTGGGTCGTCAGGTTAGATCCGTCGTTCCAATCGCCTGCAGTAGACTCTGTAAAGACGAGTTCTTTATCAGGATATGCATTATGAACTTTGAGCAACTCGCTGCGATTTCCACCATAGTTATGGAAAGCCGCACCGGCTACATAGCGAGCAGCTTCGGAATCGGCATAAATCTTTGTCGGATAACCCTGCTGCGACGAAATATTATCGTAGTTATAGTTGTGGTCAAAGACATAAAGCTTGGTTGTTATGCCGGCAGCCTCAAACTTCGGACCGACAGCCTGCTTAATCAAATCGCGCTGTTCTTCCCAGCCCATATACATCGACGCAGAGTTGCCACGATTTAGAGGTTCGTTCTGAAGAGTAACACCATAAATCTTGATGCCATTCTCTTCAAACGCCTTAATCCATTTCACGAAATATTCGGCATAATCTTGATAATAAGCCGGATTCAAGTGACCGCTGGTCCATGAATTAAACGGATTAAGGTCGGTCAAATTGTCAACCTTCATCCAACGAGGAGCTGTCCAAGGCGAACCGAAGACCTTCACGTCGGGGTTGATTTCAAGAATCTGCTTCAAAACCGGGATTACATACTTCGTATCTTCTGATGTCAAGCCAAAGTTTTCGATACCCTTAGTGTCGCAACAAGTAAACTCGCTGAGCGAGAAGTCTGAGCAACCGATGCTAACGCGCACATAGCTCATACCGTAACCCTCGGTTACAGAGAAAGTCTCCTTCAAGAATTTCTCACGGCCTTCAGCGGTCATCTTCATCAAGTTATAGGCAGTCGAACCGGTGATTGCGGCTCCAAAACCGTCAATTTCTTGATATTGAGTCGACGCATCCAGACGAATCGTGCTGGGCGACATATTATCTTTCGTTGAGAAGTCAATCGACGAAGCGGTCAAATCCTTCGCTCGGTTGTTAGTAGTAGTCAGCACCTTAACATCTCCCTCAACTACAGTAGGAGGCGGAGTTACTTCCCCTTCCGGGGTTGTATCGTTGTCGCTACAAGCCGTTGAAACGAGCGCAAGCGAGCAGAGCAGAGAGCCGAGTAACATATTGCTGGTTTTAAATTCAAACATAATTGAAGGGTGGAGAGAGAGGTTTTTTACTCTTTAAAATTTACACGTAGAGGATTAATATCCGGGGTTCTGATTCAAGTTAGAGTTCTGGTCGATAGCTCCTTGAGGAATCGGGAGGAGGTAAGAGAACTGATTGAAGGGTGAACGCTGAGCGTGACGGCCCGAGTCTTTAGCGTAAACCGCGTTCATAACCTCTTCTACCTTATCAAGGCGGCAGAGGTCAAACCATCTCTGACCTTCAAGAGCAAGCTCCATACGACGTTCGTCGAGGTAAGCATTCAACAGAGCCTCTTTGCTTGATTTCTTATCCTTGGTCAACTTAGCCAAACCAGCGCGTTGGCGGATGCGATCGATTATCGCAGCTGCTCCTTCGAGGTCACCGTTCATCAACAAAGCCTCAGCCTTGAGCAATAGAATGTCGGCATAACGACATTTGATAATACTGCTAAATGATGAGCGACATTTATACATAAACGCGTAGTTTTCAGCGGGATAATAGTTGCTCCATGTACATTCATACCATGCAACGGTTTCGTTGTAGCGCTTGGTGTCGCCATTCTTCTCATAGAGCGAAACGAGGTCGCGAGAAGGTGTTATCCATTTTGCCCAAGTAAAGTTGTTGGCTGGGTTGTCGACAGGCGCACCGAACATCCAAGTACACCAGTTACCGCCTCCGGTGAAGAAATGACCTTCGAGAATAGACTCTTTAGTGTTGCGCTCGGGCTCGAAAGCGGGTTCGGGAGCTGCCCAAAGAGTTGAGAAATCGTCAACAAGGTCGTAACCGTCTGCCTCACACTTGTTGGCATATTCGATAACCTTATTGTAATCGCGGAGAGTCTTTTCTGCATAGATTTTTGCCAAGTAAGCATGAGCCACACCCTTAGTGAAGAGTGTCTTATCCGATGTTACATCGGGCGCCCACTGTTCGGCAAACAAAAGGTCGGCTTCGATAGCGGCATAAGCCTCTTCGATAGTGTTCTGTTCGGGGAAGTATGCGGGATACATCTCTTCAACATTGTCGGCGGTAATATTACCGGCAGTCACCTGAATCACAGGCACTGAACCCCAAAGGCGAACCATGTCAAACCAAATCATGGCACGGAAAATGCGAGCCTGAGCAGCATAAACATTCTGTTCGGCCTGAGAAAGCGAGCCATCTTGAACCTTGTCGAGGTTGGTAATCATCTTGGTTGCAACAGCTGCGTCTGCCAAGTAACGATTCCAGTCACGCTCTACTACGGTGTTTGAGCCCTCAATCGAGTTATCTTCGTAAGGCACAACCTCCGCACCGGTTGTTCCGGCGTAAGCATTATCGGCGTGACTCTCGGCAATCAGCAATTGGTCGAGATACCAATGCTCTTGCTGGTCGGTGATTTTCTTATAGATGGTAGCTAAATAGCTATCGACAGCAGCTTTATCCTTAAAGACGATTTCCTCAGCCTCCTCAGTAACCCCTTCGGTTACATCGGAATAATCTGAAACCGGGTCATATTGGAGATCGCAGGCTGTTGTCAGCAGTGACAGGCAAACGCCGGTCGCTACGGGATATAATATTTTCTGAATTTTCATTGTTGTAGGATATTGTTTCGGTTAGAACTTCTATCTTTTGGAATTATCAGAAGACAACGTTCACACCGACGGTGAATGACTTAGTCTGAGGATATGTACCCCAGTCAATGCCCTGAACGGCTCCGCTATTACCATATTGGTTAACCTCGGGGTCCATACCTGAATAGTTGGTCCATGTCAAGAGGTTGGTAACAGTGAAGTAAGGCTGAAGCTTGGTCAAGTGGAGCTTACGCATCCATTTGCCTGAGAAGTCATAGCTAAGAGTGATATCCTTAACGCGCAGGTAAGAACCATCTTCAACGAAGTAGGTTGAGTTCTTCATATCGAAACCTGCCTTAGGAACATCTGTAATCTGTCCGGGAATTCTCCAACGACGAAGCACGTCGGTAATCTGGTTTTTACCATCATACATACCCATCATCTCCATCTTAGAAGCATTGTAGATATCATTGCCATATGAACCCTGGATAAAGATACTCAAGTTAAAGCCCTTGTAAGAGAAGGTATTGGTCATACCGAAAGTAAAGTCGGGGTTCGGATCGCCGATATAGCCGCGGTCTGATGATGTAATCTTACCGTCGCCATTGAGGTCGCGATAGTTAAGCTCACCGGTTTCGGGGTTAACGCCATCAGCGAAGTAACCATAGAAGCCACCAAGCGCGCGACCGGGTTCGTTACGAACTACTGCCTCATTTACATAGTCGGACGTCTTGGCCGATGTATAGATTTTCTGAAGTGAAAGGCTGGTCAACTCATTCTTGTTGAACGACATATTGAAGTTGGTATCCCACTTAAATGCGCCGACAAAGTTGTGAGAAGTAATCGCGAATTCGAAACCGCGGTTGGTCATTTCGCCTTCATTACGAGCAATTGAGCTTGCGGCAGCAGCTCCTGAAGGAAGTGATACGTTCATCAACATATCTGTTGTTTTCTTCCAATAGAGGTCAGCTGTCAAATTCAAACGTGAACGGAGAACCGATACATCAAGACCGATATTGGTCTGAGTTGTAGTTTCCCAAGTCAAGTCGGTTGTACGAAGATTTGATTGAGAAATTGTAGGCAGAGCATTTGATTTTCCCTCTTCCCACCATTGCTGACGGTTGATGCGATACATCTGAAGGTAAGCATAGTCACCAATGCCTGATTGGTTACCGGTCTGACCCCAACCGCCACGGATTTTCAAGTCATCAATCCAATCGATATCTTTCATAAAGCTTTCCTGAGAAAGACGCCATGCGGCTGAGAAAGAGGGGAATACGCCCCAACGATGGTCGGGATGAAGTCTTGAAGAGCCGTCGGCACGTACGTTAGCTGTAACGAGATAACGATCTGCATAGTTATAAGCTACACGTCCAAACCAAGAAAGGATGCCCCATTCAGAAGCAGAGGTGCCGGTTGACGACCAGTTAATCTTATTGGCGGCATAGAGGGTCTGGATAGCATTATTGCGATAATGCGTTCCTTCAATATAGCTCTGATCCCAAGACGAATCTGTCCAAGAAGAACCGGCCATCACGTCAATCTTATGGTTACCGAATTCGCGAACATAATTTATGACGTTATCCCAAACCAAAAGAGTATTATTGTTGCGTTGGTCGGTACCGATACCAAAGTTTTGACGACCCCAAGAAACGGTAATCGGATCTACGAAGTTAGTTGCCTTGGTGTTACGACGGTCAAGAGTAAACTTAGAGTTGAAGGTCAAACCGGGCAGAATCTTGAAGAGCAAGTTTCCTGATGCAATCAAACGATTCTCATGAGTGCGCTGGTTAGCACCGCGAGCGATGTTTTCAGCCGGTGAGGTGATATTTACACCATAGAAGTTTGTATTATATTGTTCAGGATTTTCGGGGTCCATAATAGGAGCGTAGGTCGGAGTATTGATAGCTGCCAAGACTACACCACCACGGTTTGAGCCATTTCCGGAAATAAAACCACCGGTGTTAGAGCTATAATCAGAATAAACGATGTTGGCTTGAGCGTTCAACCATGAGAACACTTCGGTATCGATATTCGTACGGAAGTTGTAACGATTGTAGAATGTCGGTTTAACAACACCTTCTTCTCTCAAATAACCGAGATTGATGAGGTATTTTGTCTTGCCTGTGTTCTGTGCGATTGAAACCTGATAGTTTTGGTTTGTACCGGTTTGATAGGTTTCGTCGAACCAATCGGTGCGGTCTACAAGCCCGTCAGGAAGAGAAATCATGCCGATTTCATCTTGGAGTTCTTTATACTGAGCTGCATTCAGAACATCCATTGATTTACGAACTTTTGACCAACCGAATTGTGCGTTCAAGGATACCGAAGGATATTCGGTTGAAGCGGTCTTTGTTGTGATAAGAATTACACCATTAGCTGCACGCGAACCGTAGATTGCGGCTGATGATGCATCTTTAAGAATCTGGATATCAGCAATGTCGCTGGGCGCGAGGAAGTTGATATTATCAACGGGCACTCCGTCTACGACATAGAGGGGGTCGTTTGATCCGTTGAATGAAGTTGTACCGCGCACACGAATTGTCATTTCTCCACCGGGAGCGCCATTAGGTGATGCAACAGCAACACCGGCTGCCTTACCTTGAATAGCCTGAGCGGCAGAGGTAATGGGGCGGTTTTCGAGGTCTTTCTGTGATACGGTAGAAATTGCAGTAGTCACATCTTTACGTTTTACCGAACCGTAACCGATTACGACTACTTCATCGAGGATGTTGTTATCCTCTACAAGAGTTACCTCCATACCATTTTTGGCGGGGGCTTCTACGGTCTGATAACCGATATAGCTTACGGAGATAGTTGCGCCGGGAGCGGCGTGTAACTTGAATTCACCATCAACATTGGTTGAGGTTGCGGTCTGGGTGCCTTTAACAAGCACTGTCGCGCCGATAAGCGGCTCTCCGGAGGCGTCCTTGACGACTCCGCTGATAGCAGACTGAGCGAAGGCGCTAAATGTTCCCATAATAAAGAGGAGCATAAAGCCCAGCAGTCGTGCCGGATTCAGAATAGCTTTTTGCATGGTAAATTTAGGTTAGATAATTTCTGTGTTTGCGACCTTAATCTGAGCAAGGGCTCGGATAAAAATCGTCAAATGCAAAGTTATTACGTTTTTTAACGAGTTCTAACTACAGGTAACATATGGTAGTAAACTAGCAGAAATATTATTTAGTTGTGTAACAACTAAATAACCACATATGTGGTTAAAATTTTGGTAAGGTTAAGGAGTCTTAAAATATAGTTTTTCCGAGCGATCTAACTCTCTCGGCAAACTCTTCGCGAGGCACATTAGCCTTGGCGCGGGTGCGTTGACGAGTATTATAGACGGTTTGAACCGAACAGTGGAGGAATCGGGCGATTGCTGTCGAGTCGGTCAAGCCGAGGCGAACAAGGGCATATATGCGGAGCTCGGTGTTGAGCAAATCGCCCTTTTTGATTTCGACTTGCTCTTCTGGACGCAAGAGGGTGTTGAAGTCGCGAACAAAATCGGGATAGATGCCGAGGAAGATTTTATCGAAGGTTTGATGAAGCTCTTTTATTTCGGCTTGAGAGAGCTCAGGGCTATTAGTCAGTTGACGCAAGTCTTCATACTTGCCGGCGACTAACAATCGATAGATATTCTTTCTAAAGTCGTCAAGCTTGCTGATATAGTTAGAGCAGATGGCGAATATGTCGGCGATATATTTCTCTTTCGCCAAGTTTCGACGCGAGAGTTCGTTAGCACCTTCACGAGCGCTGGAATAGAGACCTGAGAGGTTTTCATTAGCGTCTTCGAGTTGCTGTTTTACCTCTTCAAGCTCGCCGATTTTCACATTTAGGGCGCGATTGGCGTTATCGAGCATGGCTCGGCTCTGGCCGAGTTTCTTCATTGACACACTAATAAACACTATCGCCACCAACAGCCCCAACAATATTGCGCCTAATAATTTGAGATACAGACTGCCACGCTGCTCTTGATGCTCAAGCTGGGTTTGATAGTCGCGCGTGATTTTATGCTGAAGGTCGGCGAGACGCCCTACCCTAACTCTACTTTTATACTCGTTGGCGCAACGGATACAATGACTTATATAGTCGTTGGCGCGCTTGAGATTATAATGATTAGTGTATAACAGGTTGGCAACCTCTTCTAACGATGCAATTTCTTTGTTACACGCTCTTACGTCGGCTAATGACGAGAGTATGAGATAACGTAGCATATTCTCTTCATCCCCGATTTTTTCACATAGCCGGCTATACACCCATGCGTTCATAGCGTCAAGGCGTGTTTCATAGCGACAATCTGCCATTTTCTCGGAAATGAGAGGCAAGGTTGCTTTCGCCTCCTCAACACCGCGCATCCCTTTCCATCCTATAAACCAACAATACATCGGGTCGTCGGGCGAAATATCGCGACAGACTGTGGCAAGCAATGAGTCGGCGACTGAGCCATGTGGGTAGTCTACCGAGTTGGCCCCTAGATATTGGTCGCGATGGGTCATGAGATAGAGCATCTGCTCGTTATAGCGGAGTCGTTGACGAGGCGTTAATTGAGTGGTATCTACCGTAGCGATGCAGTTGTCGGCGCGCTCAAGAATGCCGGTTGCGGCATAGAGATAAGCGCGATTGAGCAACATATCTGTTGCCCATGAGTGTTTACCTGCCTTGACGGCAAGACGCTCTGCCATTACGGCATAGTTCATCGCCGAGTCTGAGTCGTAGGTGCTATATTCCTCATATATATCTGAGATTATCCAATAGCGTTGCTCGGGGTCGGTCGCTGCCGAGAGATTTTCTTTCAGTCGGTCGACACCGACTTGCTTGGCGGCTTCATACTTATCTTGCATAGCGAGCGCCGAGTCGAGCTTCTCTAACAGACCTTCAAGCGGAAGTCTTGTGAGGGATGCTTCGCCGGCTGACACACCGAAAGAGCTCGCCACTAACGATATAAAAGTGACAAGCATACGAGTCAACCCGCTATGTGAGAATTGACAAATAGCGGCCACTTGAAATGACGGAATCTTTCGAGAGGGAGACTGTTTTTCGGGCATAGATAGCATGAGACGATACTCTACAGTTAAGTGACACTATTGCAAATATACTGATTTTTCAGTATTATTTTCCAATTTTTACATTTTTTTTGTAATTTTGTGACCTGATTCGTGAGGATCAGCCCGTCGGTTAAATCGAAAAACCGCTCGTTTCTATGTTTCCTCCGGCCAAAAGACCGGTTTTTTAGTTACAAACTGCGCAATCTAACAGTTTTCAACAGGTAAAATAATTTCCAAGGAATGTCTTTTACAAACAAACTTGAATTCCGGCCAAAACTTTGGTCGGCAATGAAGAATTATAATTCTTCGAAATTCCAAGCCGACTTGACAGCCGGAGTGGTTGTCGGCATCGTGGCGCTCCCATTGGCCATTGCGTTCGCTATCGCAAGCGGCGTCAGCCCGACAGCCGGTTTGATTACCGCTATCCTCGGCGGATTTATGGTTTCTGCCTTCGGCGGCAACTCTGTGCAAATTGGCGGCCCGACAGGCGCATTCATCGTTATCGTTTATGGAATCCTCGCCGCTCACGGACCTGCAGGGCTGGCGTTAGCTACTCTGATGGCAGGTCTTATCCTCATCTTAATGGGCATCTTCCAACTCGGTACGGTTATCAAATTTATCCCCTATCCTATCGTTATCGGATTCACTGCAGGTATTGCTGTAACCATATTTTCAACTCAGGTAAACGACTTCCTCGGATTGAATTTGACAAATGTTCCTTCTGAGTTCACCTCTAAATGGTGCGTATACTTGACACACTTGGGCGAAACAAATTGGGCAACTCTCTTAGTTGGCGTTGCAACTATCGCTATCATTATTCTTACCCCGAAAATCTCTAAGCGCCTTCCCGCAACTCTCGTTGCTATCATTATAATGACTGTCGCCGTATATATCCTAACAAGCTTGGGGAATGACAAAACTTTAGAAATCGCTACTATTGGCAGCCGTTTCGGCGAATTGAAAGCAGAAATGCCTAAAATTCAGTCATTCTCGCTCGACATGGCGACTATCAACAATTTGCTCCCCTCGGCGTTTACAATCGCTATGTTGGGCGCTATTGAATCGCTGTTATCAGCAACTGTCGCCGACGGTGTGACCGGCTCTCGCACCTCAACCAATACCGAGCTTATCGGTCAAGGATTGGCAAACGTAGCCGTTCCTTTCATCGGCGGTATTCCTGTTACCGGCGCTATTGCCCGCACAATGACCAACATCACCAACGGCGGTCGCACCCCCGTTGCCGGCATCATCCACGCTGTTGTATTGTTGCTCATCTATATCTTCCTCATGCCGCTAATCTGCTACGTGCCGATGGCTTGCTTGGCTGCCGTATTGATGGTTGTGGCATACAACATGAGCGGTTGGCGCACAATCGTTGGTCTGTTCAAAGCCCCCAAGAGCGACATTTCCGTATTGATTGTAACCTTCCTTTTGACCGTTATTCTCGACCTTACAATTGCAATCGAAATCGGTCTGTTGCTCGCTGTCGTATTGTTCCTCCGCCGTGTAATGGAGAACACCCAAATCAAAGTCTACTCCGAACAACTTGACGTCGCTGAAGGCACCGACCTCGACGCGGCCCACCACGAAGTGCTCGACGTGCTTCCCGGCGTTGAAGTCTATGAAATCGACGGTCCGTTCTTCTTCGGTATCGCTACAAAGTTTGACGAGCTGATGCGCTCAACACTCGGAAACAAACCGGTTGTCCGCATCCTCAGAATGAGAAAAGTGCCCTTCGTAGACTCGACTGCCCTCCACAACCTCGAAATACTCATCAAATCGTCGAAAGCAGTAGGCATCCACGTAGTCCTTTCCGGAGTACGCGACACCGTTCGTCAGACACTCGAGAAAGCCGGCATCGACAAACTCGTCGGCGAAGACCACGTTTGCTCTCACATCTCTCAAGCCGTAGTTATGGCAAACAAAATTGCCGCCAATACCAAAACAGCTACCGCTTAACCCTTAATAGTCCCCAACTAATTACCCCCTATTAATTAGTTACCATCCAATAATCGCATAACCAACATAACACGATTATATCCCCAAAAGGCGTTCACCACCAACCTCGGTCGTGAACGCCTTTTTTCGCCTACCCCCAGGTCAAAAAACAACACAAAACAAACGAGCCGACTGAAGTAACTTCATGTCGGCTCGTCATGTCAGGAAAGAGCAACAGACAGCCCGATTCCACGCCTATGAGGATACATCCGTCTCTCTTACCCCATCCTGCTCCTGTAATATACTCATTTTATGTAATTAGGCAAGATTAGCCCGCGAAGCGGGTGGTGCTGTAGCGACTTATCAAGGAGAAGGGCATCAAAGTAATAATTTATCCTACATATCGAGAGCGGTTAGAGCTAACTTTGCAGAAAAATAATGATATACTCTAAGAACTATGAACACACTGAAAAACAAGAAAAACAAAACGTCGTTGAAGTTAACGAATTCATCTAAACAGATTAAAATTAAAGTAATACGTTGGAGGGGATGCAACATAAGGCGAGATAAGTACGACAACAAGATTTGGCGACGCGCTGGGATGCCGCGAAAGTGGAGCGACTCAAGCGCGTTGCCGTTTGCATGGTTCTCTCCGTTCGGCGATGGACGCGAACTAACACTCTTGATTGACAACGACAATAAGCTATATTACAAAAAATCGGGCGACAAAACGATAACGCAGTTGGCATCATTATCAGCGAAGCCTATTCTCGCAAAGACCTCAACTGAAGGTTTTATCCGCCTATTGCTACGACATTCCCCGGATGTATACCTCACTTACGACCGAGATTTGACGGTTACGTTTCATGGCGAGATGCCTGCGCTTCCGGCGGTAAGAATTATGGCGTCGGAGTTCAATACTCTTTATACTAAGGTGCCGGCAATTTCGCTTTCAGGCTCAAGTCTGTCAACTTCCGGCTCGCAATTAAACAACACCGACTGCCGTCTACTGACTAATACACTTATCGACAGCTACAACACCCTTATGCAGAGTGCAAAAAACTCGCGTTACTGCGTTCAACCGGTTATGACGCGCTACAGACTGCTTGATGCGGCAGGAAACTCGCTAGCTGTCGGTCCGACCATCGCGCTATCTACTGCCGACGGGTTCTCTGCCTCTGGTAGTATCATACAAACCTCATCAGACTCTTTACTGACACTTTCGGAGGGAAGAATAGAAATGGGCGTTTATCGCCCGGCTCTGATTACACCCGACGCCTTACCTGCCCCATGGAATAAGCTTGTCAGCAAACTCGTTATCGAAATGACAGATGAAATCGACCCGCTTGACAGCAATCTGTCGGCGCCTCACGCTATTCAACGAAACTCGCAATCAGGGTTAGTCTCCGTCACCTCTCATCTGCCCGGCTTTGCCGTAGGCACAACCATTGACAGGGGACGTTTACAATCTTTAGGGTTAAGCGCGATGAACTCTCCAATGCGTGTCGCTGCCGAATTTAACAATCCGTTTGGCGGAGGCATCGCTTCTGCGAGCAGCATCGTGACATTCTCGGCTCCGGATAGCACATCTGCAACATCTTCTTCAGATAGCTACTTGGTCGGAACGGAAATGCGCTCTTGGTCTGCAGCTTTAGATACCGGTAGAGAAACGATTCTTTGCAATCCGTTGCGAAGGAGCATCGGGGGATGGTCGCCTGACTGCTTTATCGCCTCTCGCGATGCGGAAACATCCTCAAATTGGCGCCTTGCGACTAGTGTATTGCTCTCAACTCCGGCTGGTGATATCCGTGTGAAAAATGAATATAACGGAGTCGGACTCGCACCGACTTCTCTCGGCTCCGTTATCTCTTACCCCTCGGAAGATGCGTCTGAAATAAGATTCACTTACCTCTCCCCTAACGGCGTGGTCTATGAAGCCGACTTCCCTTTAACGCCTATCATCGGAAGGGGCTATGCCGCATACATTTCTCCCGGAATGGAACGAATTATGCTGATGAAAACCGTTACATCATATCTACCTCTCGGCTCTACACCAACCGCAAAATTAGAAGCAGGAGTTGCCGAAATCTACCACTCGTCGGATATCGGGCAACTCGTTGATAGCTACCGAGTTTCTACATCACCGATTCATGCCGTCAAAGTTGCGCCACGCTCCGGCTCGGGTTGGGATTTCTCTCGCCTGAGACTGCTGTTTTTCGGAGAATCGGGCATCCACCTCGCAACACTCGGCAGTAATGCAACATTCAATAGCGTTGCTCCTATCGACATCCGCCCTATCAACTCTGCTAACGCCGTAACTGACGCCACCGTTTCGACCGGGGCGGCGATAATCGTCTATACAGGAGATGATTTGATTAGCATTTCCGGACAAAAAGTGACAACTTTAATCGCCTCTCTCCCTCAACAAATTAAGACGAAGGTGGCGAGATTTAATAATGTCGCAATTGGTTGGGAGGAGCGGTTTAATGAAATCTGGCTGACTACTTCTCTCCCCGATATTCCTCTTCTACGCATCACCGAAAATGGCGACATAATTGAGGCTCGCTTGCCGGGAATTTCGACTCCTAACGATGCCACAACGATATCTAACTCTCCGTTGCGCTTCTGTCAAATAGGCGCAACATTACTTTTGGCAACCGACACAACTACCTACGACCTCTCAGACGAAGAGCTGAGCGGGCCGTTGGCTGTCTCTTTGAAAAAAAGGTTGCAAGCCGAAGGAATACCGGAATGGCTGACTGTCAACATTTTTGCTTCAACTATATCAGGTAGTTTCACCCTATCGGGCGATCGAGGCACAGAAATTGCCGAACGATTACTACGCATAAATATGTCTGGCGCAGTCAACTCTCCGATTTCTGTCAGACTGGCAGCACCCTACCGTCAATGGTTTGAATCTTCTATCGATATTGAAGCGTCTGCTGACCTCGCTATTCATGACGAGATTTTTAGCCAATAAGAGAGTCGCTAAAGTTTATTTTTAGAATTGAAACACACACATCTACGATATGACTTTTGATGAAGTTTTGACGGAGAACCGACGTCGCAATCGATTGCGCGACGAGCTTGAGCATTTCGACCCGATTCGTGGGGAAGGCTGTTCGGGCAATCGCATCGAAGTCGGTCCTGAACCATGGACCGAAGGGCGTGAGCTCGTGCCACGCGAAATGCTCGACGACCCCTCCTATCCCTCCGCTCGCAACTCTTTGGCATGGGCGAGGTTGAGATGCCACTATGATTTTGAATATTGGGCTGCAAAATGTTGCCGAATAAAAGACAAAAACAGTCGACAATTAGTGCCGTTTATCCTCAACCGTCCTCAACGACGCGTTGTAAAACTTTTGGAAGCAGACCGACGTGCCGGCAGACCAATGAGAATGGTTATTTTAAAGGCACGACAATGGGGCGGTTCAACTGTTGTCGAAATGTATATGGCTTGGATTCAAGCTGTTTTAGCGACAGGATGTCACGCCATCGTCTGTGGCGCCGAAAAGACCGGCACACAGGTAGTGTTAAATCTCTACGCCGATATGCTAACTCATTATCCCGAAGAACTTTGGGAGGGAGAAACACCGCCTCGACTAAAAACCGCGCGCGGAATTCTCCAGCTTGAAGGACGCGACAACCGCGTCTATATCGCTGCATCTACCAACCCTAACGCTGTTCGCGGGGTGGATGCCGCGTTAGTGCATCTAACCGAAGCTGCTTATTGGAAGGCGACTCCGGGAAAAGATCCGTGGGACGCGGTCAGGGCTATCTATTGCTCCGTTGCAATGGCTCCGATGACGATGATTGTCATGGAGTCGACAGCTGATGGTGTCGGCTCTTTCTTTCATGAGGAATGGTTAAGAGCCGAAAGCGGTGAAAGCGGCAAAAGAGCTGTATTCGTTGCTTGGCACGAGATTAAGGCGTATTCGCTCAACTTCGCGACATTAGATGAGGCTCGCGAACTATGGGAGAGGATGGACTCTTATGAGCGCAACCTTTGGGATGTCGGCGGATTGACTCTTGAACAAATCCATTGGTATAATCGTCGACGACGCGAAATGAAAGACCATGCAAAAATGAAGAGTGAATTCCCCTCTGACGCTCTCGAAGCGTTTACCTCAACTTCAAGCAATGTTTTTTCTCCCGAAAAGACAGCAATCTTGCGCCGTGGTTGCCTAGAACCGCGATTGATTGGCGACATCGCAGCGTCTTGTGGGGCTATTTCCGGGGCTCGTTGTCTTGAGGATGTTTCTTTTGAGGCTGATGCGTCGGGAAATCTGCATATTTGGGAAACTCCGGAAGAGAATAGCAGTTACGTTGTAGCGGTAGATGTCGGCGGACTTAGCGACAAGGCTGATTGGAGTGTTATCGCCGTGATGAAAAACGGCAACATCCCGGAAATTGTAGCTCAATGGCGCGGACATATCGACCACGACCTGCTCGCTTGGAAAGGAGCGATGATTGCTACATATTACAACTCTGCCAGACTTGTCTTCGAAAGTAATACGCTCGAAAGTCGTGATAATGGCGACGGAGCGGCTTCATACCGACAAGGCGCATTGATTCTGCATGAACTTTACCGCCATTATCGTAACCTCTACCGCCGTCGAGCTCCCGGTCAAAGTCGCTGCTGTCGTATCCCCGGATTCCACACTAACCGTCAGACAAAACAGATGATTATCTCCGGACTTGTTGCCGCCGTCCGCGACGGGCGATACAAGGAGCGATGTCGCCAAGCGTGTGACGAACTCGACTACTATGAGCGCCACCAAAACGGCTCCTACGGCGCCCGCTCAGGGCGTCACGATGATATGCTGATGACCCGTGCTATTGCCCTTCATGTCTGCCGAGAAGAGCAACTTGACGATGACGACACTGCCGACATAACCGCCTACCTTGCCCAATGGGGCGAAGCAGAGTATTAGCCTAGCGCTTACTATTAGTCATCGACCTTCAACATACCCCTAAACATAAAAGAAGCGAGGGAAATCTCTCGACTTTCCTCGCTCGTAACACTTAGTAATATTACCAGTCAAATATGAGTTCATTTAAAATACAAAACAATGCACAAGTAATGACCTTGCGTTCTTTTGAACAAAAACAACTAGTGTCGCAAAGATACATTCTATTTTCTCTTTCTCCAAATTTTTTTCACAATTTTTCCGCCAAGCTTTTTAGACTGAAAATTTTTCGGCTACATTTTTCTCTTAAACACCTATGCGTCTCAGAGTGCTTTCTGCTGAAAACTTAACGGAAGAGCTTGAGGATAGAGGTTGAACCGTCGGCGAGAAGGATGCGCAGAATAAACACTCGGGCATCAAAGGGGGCTGTGTCAATGGTCATGCGATTGCCATCGGGATTGTTAGCGATTGTAATGCAACGCCCCGAAACATCGTAAAGCTGAGCAGATTGTATGTCGCAACCGGCTTCAAGCATTAGCACCATGCCATCGAAATAACCGCGTAGATTAGAGGTTGATGCGGTAGCCGTAATTTCTTTGTTTGAAGAAGTAGAGGTGCGGATATCGAATTCTTGCCATTGGGGCGCATCTTTATAAGCATCTAACATCTCTGCGCTGACAAGCAAAATTGTTGATGATTGCTCGGTTTCTGCCCATACAGACTCCCCTAATTCGGGCAATGAGACTACCTCTTTTGCATTGATTTCCGTGAGATTAGCCCAACGTTCCATAGCGTTGTCGCCCAAATATGTCAACGAAGCAGGGAGAGCAACTTTCAACGAAGTCATGCCCGACAGAGCGTGGTTACCGACTGAGGATACTTCTGTCTTTTCAAAACCATCGGATGAAGCAGCTGATGCCCCGTAAAGGAAATAGTCGGGAAGCGTTGTTGTTGAGCCGGCAAGGTCGCCGAGAGACAATGATAAGGTGGGATTGTTGAAGAAAACACCTACACCAAAGTCTATCGGTTGTCCGCTAAACGTAACGCTATTGAGCGATGTGCAACCCGCAAACGCCCATGCATCAATTCTGTTAAGTTGTTTGGAGTCAAGGCGTATCGCTATTAATCCGGATTGTGCAAACGCCATTTCACCGATAGATTTTATCGACGTCGGCATCTCGATTGAGGTCAGCGATTCACATCCGGCAAACGCCTTTTCGCCAATCGCCGTTATTGAAGTTGAGAGAGTGACATCAGTCAATTTCTGACAGTTGCGAAATGTTGACGTCGGCAATACCTCGACATTTGCGAGCAATAAAACTTTCGTCAGTTTCGGCGAATCTGTAAAAAGCATCTCTCCCAAATAGTTGACAGATGAAGGAATCGTCACCTCGCGCAAATTCGGCATACTCGAAAACGCCCCGGTTTCTATTTTTGTCACCGTTGAAGGTATAACAAGACTTTCAACATTAGCGCCGCCAAGAGCCCCGGCTGAAATCGTAGTCAACCCCGATGGCAATATTAGTTCTGTAAAATTCCCCGACAATAACGCGCATTCAGGCAGGCAATTAGCCGCAGAAGAGGTCAGCCCGGCTTCGGTTTTCGTTCCGTCATAAGCCTCTATTGAGGCGCCACCGAGGTTAAGCGACTTCAACGACGTCATTTCGCGAAGAAAATCGAAATCTGCTGCATTAATTCCACCGATAACCGTCAAATCGGTCTCAGTTTTCGGGTCGGTTACGGCAGTCACTGCTTGACGCAATTCTCCCGGCAATGTATCAACAGTTACAGCAAATGACGACGTTGATATTGCAGAAATCGTAGTAGCAAATATGATGATGCGTGTTAAACAATTCATTTCTCTATCGAGGTAAAACAATCCACCATTACAACTCAAAAACCGTTGATTTATTGCCTTTAAGACTCAAAAACGACAACGCGTGGCGCTCTATTTCGACAGAAAACACTCAACAATTGTTTGCTACTACGAGATTTAGGGGAAAAATATCACAAACCGACAAGCTGATTTCGTTGGAAATGTGTAATTTTGCGGTAGGAAATGAGAAAACATCGATTAAGAATACTATATGGATTAGCTGTCTCTTGGGCGTTTGCCTGCGTGACGGCTTCTTGCAGTTCAGACCATGGGGGTGAAGCGATACACGCGGCAGCCCTTGAAGCTATTGAACCATACGGACACCTGGCAGCATTTGATGCCGCGACTGCCATTATGAGCTCGGGCTTCGACGCCGCCCTTCCAATCGATTCGCTTGAGCGACTTAAACACGCAAGACTAATGGCGATACTTTCGCCCGACGACTCCATCTGGTATCAAAATCGCTACGAAGCTCACTACGACTCCATGCCTCCCGGCGGAATAAAAATGAAAATCAACGGATTAGGAGGCACCTTAGGTCGCGTTTTCAATGATAGCAATAAATATCATATCGCATCGGCTGAGCAAAACGGCATCGACCCACTATACAGCCTCGAACATGCTTGGAATGAAGCCCCAAAGCTTGAACGATTAGAGACATGTGAGGCTTATTATCTCGACGAGTTGACTCATTCGATGCCCTACCTCGTGCCGAAAGCCCATCGCCTTTTGAAAGATATCGGCTATGCATTCCGCGATTCGTTAGACGCCCGTGGCGGAGGCTATTACCGCATCAAAGTGACCTCGGTTTTGCGCACCCCCTCTCTCATCAAACGACTCAGACGTCGAAATCGCAACGCCGTCGACACCTCAGCCCATCTGTTTGCTACAACGTTTGACATATCATACCTTAAATTTATCTGCGACTCCCCCTCAATTCCTCGAACACAAGAAGATATGAAAAACCTTCTCGGCGAAGTTATTGACGATATGCGCCGCAATGAGCGATGCTACGTCAAATATGAGCGCAAACAAGCGTGTTATCATATAACCGTTCGTTGAAACAACTTCCATTCTATCAAGTTACAACTATGACAGAACAAAAGATAAACACCGCAACCGGCGGTGACGCAAAAAACAGAGGAAAGAAGCCCTCAGCTAACAAGAAACAGCTGTGGCTCAAAATAGTGAAATGGGGCAGCATTGCCGCTGCGGGAGTTGCGGCATTGATGATGCTCATTTCAACTTTGATAGTTTGGATAATGACCCCTGCTCGACTGACTCCGTTGGTTGAAGAGCAAGCGTCGGCATACCTCAATGCCGACCTTAAGGTTGAACGTATCGAATTATCATTCTGGAAAACATTCCCACATTTAAGCCTTGAGGTTGACTCACTGCAGATTATATCTCACTCGCTTGATTGTCTGACTACAGAAGAAAAAGACTCATTACCCTCCGATATCAACAACCTGTTGAGCATCCGCTCTTTCCGTGGCGGGGTTAACATTTTCCCTCTCTTGGTTGGCAAGATTTCGCTCGACGACGTCGTATTCGACCATATCGCCGTCAATTTAGTGCAAGTCAACGATTCAATATCCAACTATCAGATAGTGCCGGTTACAGAAGATGTTGAGGAATCTGATGAGACAACATCTATTCCCGAAATCACGATAAATAGTTTCCGTATTATTGAAGCCGGACCGTTGCGCTATCGCTCGTTGGCTGACTCACTCGACATTGCCGCAAGATTAGAGAATGTCGACCTTAACGGCCCCGAAGCCCCTGTCTATCGTCTTGAAATTGAGGGCGGAGCATCATTGCCCTTGCTTAAAGATTTCAACCTCAACGATTTGATTTTAGGTCTTGACGGTGATTTAACATGGAACCCCGACACCCCCTTCGCGATTGACGCCGACAATATGACCTTCTCGCTCAACGACTATAAGATGACTTTCGCAACCACCGCCGACTTCACCGAAGAGCCGATGGTTACGCGATTCAACGGAGCGATTACCGAGCTTCCCATCGAAATGCTAATGACTCATATTCCGACTGAATATCAGTCGCTTGTCGAGCCATTAAAGACCGATATGCTTCTATCGGCAAAGATGGAATTAACCCAACCATGGATGCTAGCCGACACAATCATGCCGTCTCTCAAAGCGTCGCTTGAGATTCCCCGTTGTCAGGCTACTTATCAAACACTTAATCTCTCGGAAATCGAAGGCGCCCTCGCTGTTGATTTCAACGGTAGTGAGATAGATAAATCTGTCGTAGACCTACAGAAACTACATCTCGTTGGCGAAGGTGTAAACTGCGACCTCGCCGTTAAAATCAGCAACGCTGTTTCAGACCCTCTGCTCGACGGACGATTCAACGGTTTGCTCGACCTCTCACAAATACCGCCCCGCATCGCCGCCGATATCCCCGCAAAACTATCCGGAGTTATCAACGGAGAAACTACATTCCGTTTTGCGATGAGCGACCTAACCGAGGAAAACTTCCACCGCGTAAAAGCCGATGGCTCACTAGCGTTTAAAGACTTTGATGTTGACGCCGAAGAAGAAATGACCGCATGGATTCGCAACGGAGAAATTCAGTTCGGCACATCTGACTCTTACGTTCGCGAAGGAATGAAAGTTGACTCTCTCTTACAAGTTTCTTTGAAAGTTGACACCATGTCTGCAGCCACACCCGACATGGCTGTCGAAATGAAGAACTTCAAAGCCGGCGTCGGCACAGCCAACCGTAGCAATTCGGCAGACACGACCGAAATCAATCCCTTCGGAGGAACAATTGCGGTAGAACGACTAAAATTCGACTCCCCCACCGACTCACTGCGTGTGCGCTTACATGACGCCCGCATCGGCGGCGCGCTAACTCGCTATAACGGTAATGCGCGTTCTCCGTTGATGAATCTGCGTGTCTTTGCCGGCAGAATGTTGTTAGGTCAAGCCCTCAATCGTGTCGCCGTGAGTGACACCGAGATGGCATTAACCGTCAATCTACACAACCACGGCAAGAAGCCCACCCCCACAGCCATATCGAACAGCGAACGTAACCTTCGTCGTACCGAAAGAATCAAGAAAGACTCGCTTGCCACAGTTGAGTCACTCAAGAATGGCAATGTCGACCTCACCCTCGACAACGACAGCCGCCGTTTATTGAGAAAATGGGACTATAAAGGCTCGCTACGCGCTCGTCGCGGCAGTTTGACTACCCCTTGGTTCCCATTACGCAACAACCTATCCGACATTAATTTAAAATTCAATTCCGATTCAATTGTCTTAACCGACTTGCGTTACAAAGCCGGCAGTAGCGACTTCATGATTAACGGTACGATTTCTAATCTGCGCCGCGCTCTGACCTCGCTTCAAGACAACACTCTCGGCATCTCTTTCGATGTCAAATCAGACACAATCAATATCAATGAGATTGTAAAAGCTGTATTCGCCGGCCCGGCTGTAGCTGAGCAAACCGACGACGATGATGTTTGGGAAACAGATGGTGAACAACCCACCGAAATTCTAGCGAATACCGCAGACACTATCGCCTCCGGCCCTGTCATCATCCCTCATAATATTGACGCCCACCTGCGCATGCAGGCGAAAAACATCCTTTACTCCGACCTCGAGTTACGCAACTTCCGCGGCGACTTGCTGGTTTACGGAGGCGCCATCAACCTTCGCAACTTATCCGCATCAGCCGATGTCGGCAAGGTATCGCTCAACGGACTTTATTCGTCGGCAAATCCCGACTCGCTACAATTCGGATTGGGAATGAGAGTTGACCAATTCCGCCTCGACAAACTGACCGGGTTACTCCCCGCTATCGATTCACTGCTCCCCGCAATTAATAATTTTGCCGGAGTTGTCAACGCCGACGTTGCCGTAACAACCGACCTCGAGCGCAATATGGATATAAATATTCCAAGCTTGCGCGCTGCCCTTAAGATTGAGGGAGATTCACTCGTATTGCTCGACCCCGACACCTTTAAATCAATCTCTAAATGGCTATTCTTCAAGGATAAAGAGAAGAATATGATTGACCACATGACAGTCGAAGTCATCGTTGAGAACTCAACCCTAGAGCTTTATCCGTTTATGTTTGATATCGACCGCTACCGCTTAGGCGTAATGGGCCATAACGACATGGCGATGAATATGAACTATCATATCTCTGTCTTAAAATCTCCGATTCCCTTTAAATTCGGTATCAACGTAAAAGGCACTCCCGAGAAAATGAAAATCAGACTCGGCGGAGCGAAATTCAAAGAAAATATGATAGGCGAACGTCAAGTTATAGCCGACAATACCCGAGTAAACCTCGTTCAACAGATTGACAACATTTTCAAGAGCGGAGTTTCTAAAGCACGACTCGGCAAACTAACCTTCACTCATCCCGAAGGCGATAGCCACTACTCCTCAATGGCAGCCCTTAGAGCCGACATCGACGCCGAAGAAACGGTTTCATATATCGACTCTTTGGCTATGATTCGCGCCGGACTTATTGAGAATCCCGACACCATCCGTTTCCCCCTCGATACCATCCCCGTAACAGCGCACTGTCCTTGCTGCGGTGACGGACCGTGTACGCAGTGTAACGAATGTAATCACTAACCCCACACATGATAGCGTGAAGATTTCCATGATTGGGAAATAATGTTTAACTTTGCGCAAACGAACTTAACCGGTAAGTTATGGAAACTTCAATGATTGCAGAGAGAATTAAGCAGTTGGCCGTTTCGGCAACATTAGCTATGTCTCAAAAGAGTAGCGAGTTAAAAGCCGCAGGCGTAGATGTAGTCAATCTGTCGGTCGGTGAGCCCGATTTCGACACCCCTTCTCATATTAAGGAGGCCGCCAAAAAGGCTATCGATGAGAATTATTCTCATTATTCACCCGTGCCCGGATATATGAGCTTGCGCGAAGCTGTTGCTGAAAAGCTCTGCAAAGAAAATAAAGCCTCTTATAAGGCTGCCCAAATTGTCGTTTCAACCGGAGCCAAGCAAGCGCTCAGCAACGTAATTCTTGCAACGGTAAATGCCGGCGATGAAGTTGTCATTCCCGTTCCGGCATGGGTTAGCTACGTTGAGATGGTGAAGCTCGCCGAAGGCAAGCCCGTATTGGTGCCCGCCGGCATGGAACAGGGGTTCAAAGTTACGCCCGCTCAGCTCGAAGCCGCCATCACCGACAAGACCCGCATGGTAATGCTCTGCTCCCCCTCAAACCCCTCCGGCGCGGTCTACAATCGCGAAGAAATACAAGGGTTGGTTGATGTGCTCAAACGCCATCCTCAGGTAATCATTCTCTCAGACGAAATCTACGAACATATCAATTATACCGAAGGCGGCCACGTATCATTCGGCGAATTCCCCGAAATTGCCGACCACCTCGTGATAGTTAACGGAGTATCAAAAGCTTACGCAATGACCGGCTGGCGTATCGGTTATATGGCAGGTCCGTTGGATATCGCCAAAGCTGTCTCAAAACTCCAAGGACAGACAACTTCCGGCACCTGCTCTATCGCCCAAAAAGCCGCAGAAGCCGCTTATCGTGGTTCACAAGATTGTGTCGTTGAAATGCTCGCTGCCTTCCGTCGTCGTCGCGACTTAATCGTAGGCTTGGCGAAAGAGATACCCGGCTTGAAGCTTGACTCTCCGCAAGGCGCATTCTATATCTTCCCCGAAGTCAGCTACTATCTCGGCAAATCAGTGGAAATTAAAGCCGCAGACGGCTCAACCGTTGTAAAAGAAATCTCATCCGACTCAGACTTAGCGATGTATCTCCTTGAAGAAGCACATGTAGCAACCGTTGCAGGCTCTGCATTCTGCATGCCCGGCTATCTGCGCTTAAGCTACGCCGCCTCTGACGACCAACTTCGCGAAGCAATGTCGCGCATTAAAGCCGCCCTCGCCCGTTTGGCATAACCATAGGCGAGCAGCGCCAATAATCAATCGAAAACAACAAAAACAACATAACAATTCGATGAATTTTATAGAAGAACTCACATGGCGTGGCATGGTACACCAATCTATGCCCGGCACTGAAGAATATCTCGCAAAAGGTATGACCAGCGCATACCTCGGAATCGACCCGACAGCCGATTCGCTTCATATCGGCCACCTTGTTGGGGTAATGATGCTCAAACATTTCCAACGTTCCGGCCATAAGCCTTATGCCCTCATTGGAGGCGCTACCGGCATGATTGGCGACCCCTCAATGAAAAGCCAAGAGCGCAAGCTCCTCGACGTTGAGACCCTGCGCCACAACCAAGAGTGTATCAAAAAACAGCTCGCCAAATTCCTCGACTTCGACTCTGACGCGCCCAACGCCGCAGTTCTGGTCAACAACTACGATTGGATGAAAGATTTCGGGTTCCTCGATTTCATCCGCGAAATCGGCAAGTGTATCACCGTCAACTACATGATGGCAAAAGACTCCGTAAAGAAACGTCTTTCAGGCGAATCAGGTCAAGGAATGTCATTCACCGAGTTCTCATACCAGCTCCTTCAGGGCTACGACTTCCTCTATCTCTACCAACACGAAGGTTGCCACCTTCAGCTCGGCGGTTCAGACCAGTGGGGTAACATCACTACCGGCACTGAACTTATCCGTCGCATCGCCGGCGGAGACGACGCATTCGCCCTCACTTGCCCCCTGATTACCAAAGCCGACGGCGGCAAGTTCGGTAAAACCGAAAGCGGAAACGTTTGGCTCGACCCCAACCGCACCTCGCCTTATCAGTTCTATCAGTTCTGGCTCAATGTCAGCGACGAAGACGCCGAAAAATATATCAAAATCTTCACAATCCTCGATAAGGAAGAAATCGACTCTCTCATCGAACAGCAAAAAGCTGACCCCGGACAACGTCCGCTCCAGAAACGCCTCGCTCAAGAAATCACAACAATGGTTCACTCTGCCGAAGACTATGAAATGGCAGTTGAAGCCTCACAGATTCTCTTCAGCAATAAGGCAACCGACGCGCTCCACAAAATCGACGAGCAGACCCTCTTGGCTGTTTTCGACGGTGTTCCCCAATTTGAAATCTCACGTCAGCTATTGAAAGACGGCGTAAAGCTCGCCGACCTTTTGGTTGACAACGCCCCCGTATTCCCCTCTAAGGGTGAATTGCGCAAGCTTGCTCAAGGCGGCGGATTCGCTATCAATAAAGAGAAAGTAGCCGACGCTTACGCTCCCGCCTCTGAGGAAATGTTGCTCAACAACAAATATATCCTCGTGCAGAAGGGTAAGAAGAATTATTTCCTCCTTAAAGTAAACGACTGATACGAAAGACTATGGCGAGGATGATGCTCATTATCAACCCCATTTCCGGCACAGGAAGCAAAAAAGGGGTTGTCGAGATGGTCACCCGGGCCATGGAAGCCTGCGGCCATGAAGTTGACGTGCGCCTAACCGGAGCACGCGGCGACGCTACGCGCCTTGCCGGCGAAGCCGCTCGCAAAGGATATTACGGCGTATTGGCATGCGGCGGAGACGGGACGGTCAACGAGACCGCCCGTGCCCTCTGCTCAACCGATACCGCGCTCGGCATCCTCCCCGCCGGCTCGGGCAACGGATTGGCGCGCCATCTACAAATACCGGTCGACATCCCTGCCGCATTGAAAGTAATCGCAGACAACAATATTGTCGACTCTGATTACGGCTCAGTCAATGGTCATCAGTTTTTCTGCACCTTCGGCATGGGCTTTGATGCGGCTGTTAGTCACCGTTTTGCGCGTCAAAACCGTCGCGGATTACTGTCGTATGTCAAAAGTGCAATTTCGGAATATGTTCAATTCCATCCCCAGACATATACCGTCTCGGCAAATGGCAAACTGCTAACCGAAAAAGCCTTCTTGATAGCCGTCTGCAACGCATCGCAATGGGGCAACAACGCTTATATCGCCCCCGAAGCAAGTATCACCGACGGACTACTTGACATCACAATTGTTCATAGCGGCACGGCTATCGACGCTGCCGTAATGGGCATGGATATCTTCACCGGTTATATCAACAAGAACACGATGGTGCATACCTTCCGCGCTCCTGCTTGCGTTATCTATCGTAGCGATCCCGGTGAGGCCCATATCGACGGTGAACCGATGATGATGGATGATATTCTCGACATAAAATGTCATCGCGGCGCACTGAAAATCTTCACCCCCGACTCTTTACACGGATTTACCCCCGTTATCACTCCCCTTCATGAAATGTTTAAGGGTGCTCGCTTGTCGCTAAAGCATCTGGTAAAACATCAGTGAAACCGAATCGGAGCGGCAAACTTTTCAGTCGGGCGTTGCGTTTTTCCTTTGCAGTTTCAACTTTATTTATGAGCAGACTGTGGAGAAAGTTTTAAAGTTAATTTACAAGACAATATTAAAGACACTGTTAGGTTTTTCTTGCCTAACAGTGTTTGTCATGTTGTTACTTTATCTTCCTCCGGTTCAAGACTTCGTTGTGGCAAAAGTCTTGAACATGGTAAACAAACCCGGCGAACTCGAAATTTCACTAAAAAATCTGCGCCTCGGTTTACCGTTGACCCTCGCCGTTGACTCTCTCGAAATGCGCACTCCCGACATGGAGATAAAGACCACCCATGCCAAAGTCGCAGTCTCACTTTCTTCACTCCTTACCGGTAAAATTGTTGCTCGAGAAGCTCGTCTCAACGCCACAGATTTCCGCCTCGGCAGTCGCGATTCAGCGCTCTATATGAACGCCCGCGTCGAGCAAGCCACTCTTCATCACGCCCACGTCGGACTTTCGTCGGAACTTATAAATATCAACTCTTTAGCCATTGACAGCGGTCTTATCGAAATGGCAATCCGCCAAGACTCACTGCCCAAACCGGCTACCGCTGATTCTATCCCCGTAAATTGGCAAATTACACTCGTGCATGGTCAATTATCGCGCATCAACTTCGATATGACCCTCGAGCCGACAATCTCCGATTTAAATTGCAATCTCAAGCAAGGCGACATCTATAACACGGCGGTTGATATGAGCTGTAATCGAGTGACAATCAAAGAAATTGCCATTGACAACGCAGATGCAAGATATATCTATCCCTCTCCCGAATATCTCGCCTCTCATCCCGCACCAATTATCTCGTCTGACTCCCTCGCGACAGCCCTCCCGTGGAGCGTCTTCTGCGACAAAATCTCACTTACCGATTCTCGGGCTCTCTACGCGATGAATGGTTACAAACCGATGGGCGACAACCTCGACCTAAACTATATCGAAGCTTCTGAAATAGAAGTCAAGATAGACTCATTTTATAACAGAGGTACAGAAATAAAAGCACCGATACGTCGCATTTTTGCTCGCGAACGATGCGGTGTGCCGCTTGAATTGACCGGATTGTTTGAGATGGACTCCCTCGCGATGAACGCCAAAGATATGACCCTCTCAACCCTAACCTCAACGGTTGATTTGACGGCAATGATGGGGATGGTTACCGATGGAAAATCGACAACAGATATGCCCTTCTTGGTCGACCTAAAAGCGGAAATCAGCGATGAAGATATTCGCCGGCTCGTGCCGCAAATGATGTCGCCGTTTGTCGCCGGACTTCCTCGAGGTGTCCCATTGCGATTAACAGTTGACGCCTGCGGCTCAATGTCAGACATTAATGCCGAGAATATCTCGCTTTCTATTGCTCGCCATTTCAACCTTGAAGCTCACGGCCATATCAAGGATGCTTCTGATTTACAACAAGCTGTCGGTTCAATCGCGATTAAAGGAGCGATGCCCAACGGCTCTTTCATCAAACCGACATTAATTGACGCCAAATTGGCGCGACAAATCGACATTCCCCCGATGACATTGCGCGGCGTTGTCGACTTCAACAGAGGGAATATCGGTGGTGACCTCAGGGCTACTGCTGCCGACGGCTCTGTAGCGCTCGAGGGGGAATGGCATAACCGCGTTAAGGGGTATAGCCTGACTCTTGAGGCAAATCAATTCCCCTTGCAATCGATATTGCCGACATTAGGCGTTAGTGATATTACCGCTAAAATCGACCTCGACGGCGAAGGGCTCGATCCCTTCAATTCGGCGACTGCCCTACAGGGAAATGTTGACCTTAGCCATGTCGGATATCATGGCTTGGAATATAACAATATTACTACCGACGTAATCCTAAAAGAGGGAATTGCCTCAATCGTAGCATCCTCGAAAAATCGAGGAGCATCATTGGCGCTCAATGCCGAAGGGAATCTGACGGGCGACACTCTCCGTTGGATTTTCGATACGAATGTCAAAAATATCGACCTCTATCGCCTTCATATTACCGATACAATCGCCGAAGGGTCGGTTAAAATGTCGGGTAAAGCGGCGGTTACTCTTCCGAAAACAAATATCACACGCGTCGGACGTAAGAAGATAACAACAACTACGCCGATGTCGATTGATGCGGATATCGATGTCGACAATCTTTATTGGCGCATGGCCGGGGGCACTGTCAATGCTTCCGATATTCTTGCCAAGGTCGAAACCGACTCTTTGCACACTATGCTAGATGTTGACAATGGTGATTTATGTCTGAATCTATTCTCTCCGATGAATTTAGACACGATAATGGAGCGTATGACCGCAACGACCACCTTGATTGACAAATTTGTTGTTAATCGTCGGCTCGCTGTTGACTCTCTCCAACAAACACTCCCCACATTTAATCTTGATTTGACTGCCGGTGATAACAATATCATCGCAAGCTATCTGTTAGACAGCGACATAACCTTCGACTCAATCTCCGTGAAATTTAATAACGACTCATTACTGACCGGTCAATTTATCGGTAACGGTATTGCTGTCGGTGAAACTCCTCTCGACTCAATCGGGCTTGATTTTCGTCAACGCAAAAATTTATTGCTGTATACCCTTAAGATGGATAATCAACCCGGCACATTCGACCAATTCGCCCATATCGATGCTCGCGGATTCGTCGGAGCTGACAAGTTTGCGCTGTTGTTTAATCAGAAGAATATACAGAAAGAAACCGGATTCAGCTTCGGTTCGATTGTTACGATGCCCGCCGAGAATACCTTCTCGCTTAGCTTCGTGCCCTATCACCCGGTAATCGGATATAAAGATTGGGAAATAAATCGCGATAACTTTATCTCATATAATTTAAAGAGCGGACATCTCGACGCAAACATCGACCTCCATAATCCGACATCTTCGCTCAAACTCTTTACCGAGCATATCCCGTCGCTTTCAGAGCAAGAGGCGTTGCGTCTGCAAGTCAGCCATCTAAAACTTGAAGATTGGCTCTCGATTAACCCCTTCGCGCCCCCTATTAAGGGCGACCTTTCGGCTGATATGAGTGTTGTCTTTGACAATAAGTCGCTCGATGGTGAGGGCACTCTCTCATTGGCTCAGCTTTATTATGGGAAGGATAGAGTTGGCGACTTCGACCTCGCTCTCCACCTCGCAACTAACGCCGCCGGCACTATCCGCGCGACAACATCACTGATGGTTGACGGTGTCAAGACTATTACGGCAACCGGTAATCTTAACGACTCTACGGCTTTGAACCCGTTTATGTTGGATTTCAAGATGATTCATTTTCCGCTATCTGTTGTAAACCCCTTCCTGCCGAAGGGCACAGCCCACCTCCACGGCATGCTAAACGGGGAAATGGATATTACCGGAAATATGACAGAACCGACCTACAATGGTTGGCTACAGTTCGATTCAACTGCGATAGATATGACAATGCTCGGTTCGACCTTTGAATTTTCTTCAGAGAGGATTCCGGTGACAGACAACATTGTTGAGTTTGATGGTTTTGACGTCAAGACGGAGAATCATAATGCTATGACGATTAATGGCACTGCCGACATAACCTCATTGTCAGATGTGCGCCTCGACCTTGAGATGATGGCATCAAACACTCAGCTTGTCGGGCCGAAGCGGAAGCGCGGTCAAGAGGTGTATGGCAAAGCATATATCGACCTCGACGCTAAGGTTAAAGGCTCAATGGCTCGATTCCTCGATGTTCAAGCGAAAGTGAAGGTGTTGCCCGGCACGAATGTGACCTATGTAATGCCCGATGTTGAGTCGGCAATCGCCTCTCGCGAAAACGCCGAGATGGTTAGATTTGTAAACTTTGCCGACACAGCCGCTATTGCCGCCGCCGATTCACTGCCGCCGCAGGGTATGGTCTTAAACCTCAACGCAACGTTAGATATTGCGCAAGGCTCTACTATCGCTGTTGACTTGTCGACAGACGGCAAGAATCGCGCGCAAGTGCAAGCGTCGGGCAGAGTGAATTATTCGCTAGATTACCTTGGTGATGAGCGAGTTACCGGACGTATCGACCTCAATCAAGGTTTTGCTCGTTACAGTATGCCTCCGGTATTGTCTGAAAAGCTATTCAATATCAAAGAGAATAGCTATATTGTCTTTAACGGCGAAATACTCAACCCGGTTTTGAGCCTTCACGCTTATGACGAAATAAAGGCAAACGTTAATACCGACGGTAACACTCAAATGGTCACTTTTGATGTTGGCTTAAATGTTACCGGCACATTGGAGAATATGAATATCGCGTTCGACCTCTCCACACCCGACGACCTGACGGTGCAGAATGAGTTGCAGTCAATGAGTCAAGACCAACGAGCTAATCAGGCGATGAACTTACTGCTCTACGGTAGCTATACCGGTCCGGGCACCAAGGCTTCTACGATGAGTAATCCGCTCTATTCATTCCTTGAAAGTCAGCTAAACAACCTCGCCTCATCGGCTATTTCTGGGGTAGATATCTCGTTCGGTATCGACCAACTCAACCGCAATCACGACGGGGTTAATTCAACGGCAATGTCTTATAGTTATCGCGTCAGCAAGTCGCTGTTTGACGACCGTTTCAAGATTGTTGTCGGCGGAAACTATACGACCGACGCTGATGCTGACGAGAATTTTGCTCAGAATCTTATCGCCGATATCTCTTTCGAGTATAAGCTCAACAAACAAGGCTCGATGTATGTCAAGCTATTCCGTCACACCGGATATGAGTCTATTCTTGAGGGAGAAATTACCCAAACCGGTGTCGGTTTTGTTTATAAAAAGAAGATTCATAAGCTATTAGACCTATTTAGCCGCGGCTCATCCACGCAAAAAGGAGGAGGAAATTAAGAAATGAAACGCAGATTTTCAAACATATTACTCCTAATGGCAGCGGTTATTCTTGCGGTTTCCTGTTCAACAACCAAGAGAATTCCCGATGGCGAGATGCTATATACCGGTCTGAAAGATATTGCTGTAGTGGCGCATAAGGGCGAAACTACGCCCGAAGGTGTAGCAACCGAGCTCGAAGAGGCTGTCGCAGTCGCTCCGAACAATGCAATCTTCGGTTCGCCGTCGTTGCGGTGGCCGTTGCCAATCGGGCTTTGGGTTTGGAATAGTTGGGGCGACTCTGAAAAGGGGTTTAAGCATTGGATGTATAACCGCCTCGGCAAAGAGCCGGTGCTGATTAGCGATGTCCGTCCGGAGGCGCGTGTCAAAATGCTTGATGAAATTCTTGCAAACAACGGCTATTTCCGTGGCGGTGCGTCATACGAACTTATTCAGGGGAAGAATCTGAAGAAAGCGAAACTGCGTTACCTGGTTTCGACCGGTCCGGCATATACTTTGAGCGCTATCGAGACACTCCCCGATACGTGTGTCTTGAATCATCTTATCGATTCGATTGTCTCAAACAATTCCTACCTAAAAGTCGGCTCTCGTTATTGCGTTGACTCGCTGTCGGTTGCTCGCACGAATATTGCCAATATATTAAGAAACAACGGGTATTACTATTTCCGCCCCGACTTTATTGAGTATCTCGCCGACTCGGTGAAGAGCCCGATGGAGATTTCGTTAAAGGTAATGTTGGCGGCAAACATCCCTTCTGCGATGGTTAAGCGCTACAAAACGGGGAATATCACAATGTATCTTTTCCGCAATGAAGGAGGTGGCGAACCCGACACTATTGCTACCTCGGCGGGTAGACTGATTCAGATGAAGCCCTCCCGCTTCCGCGAAGCGCTGATGCCGGAGTGCATAACAATGCGTAGCGGGCGCTACTTTGCTGTGCGTCAGATGAATTCTACTCAGACGCGTTTATCGCGACTGGGCATCTTTAACGCAATTAATATTGAGGTATTGCCTGACACAACGACTGTCGATCCAACCCTCAATGTCAATATCGGTTGCACATTCGACACTCCGTTGGAATTCTCCGTAGAATTGAATGCTAGTTCGAAATCAAATAGTTATCTCGGCCCGGGTATCTCGCTCGGATTGACCAACCGCAACCTTTTCGGCGGAGGCGAACAGCTCTCGGTGACGCTAACCGGAAACTATGAGTGGCAGACCGGCAAAGGCTCATCGTCGCTCTTCAACTCTTACGAAGCCGGCATATCAACAACCCTCTCATTCCCTCGCATGCTCGCCCCCGATTTTATCAAGCGACGCAACCGGAATCTTAACTGGACACGCTTTTCTCTCAATGCCGACCTGCTCAATCGTCCGCATTATTTCAAAATGGGTCAGTTTGATTTCTCATTCAGCTATGATTGGCAATCATCGCGCTATTCATCTCATTCTCTGACTCCGTTTAAGCTGACTTACACAAAGTTAATAAATACAACCGCAGAGTTTGATTCTATTATGGCTCAAAATCCGGCGATTGCCCTCAGCTTTATGAGCCAATATATTCCACAACTGTCATACACCTATACATACGACCGCAATTTCGGAGCAGACAACACTTTTAATTGGTCTATCACTCTGCAAGAAGCAGGCAACCTCTTCTGGTCTGTCTATGAGTTATGCGGTTCTCAAGGAGAGAAAAAGCTTTTCGGCACACCTTTCTCTCAGTTTGTAAAGGGGATGACACAAATCGTCTACGGCCATCGCCTTTGGGGCAAAAATTGGATTGTCAGTCGAGTCGCTCTCGGCGCGGCTTGGGCTTACGGCAACTCAGAGCAAGTGCCTTACGCCGAGCAATTCTATGTCGGAGGAGCAAACTCGATACGCGCATGGACCGTTCGCGAACTAGGTCCCGGCTCATATCATGCCCCTGCCGATATGCGTAACGGCTATTTTGACCAAACCGGTACATTTAAATTTGAGCTCAATGCCGAATATCGTTTTCCGATTGTCGGTCCGCTCAACGGCGCCTTGTTTGTCGATGCCGGTAACGTTTGGCTATTGAAAAAAGACCCGCTTCGCCCCGGCGGAGAACTAAAAGCCTCAACATTCCTCAAAGATATCGCCTTAGGCACCGGCGTCGGACTTCGCTTCGACATCTCAATGCTCGTTTTGCGCGCCGACCTCGGCGTCGGCATTCATGCGCCCTATGACACCGGGAAAAAGGGGTATTATAATATGACCTCTTTTAAGAATTCGCTTGCCTTCCACCTCGCCATCGGCTACCCCTTCTAAAGTCAAGACAGCAAGACATTTGTCGTTTTATTCCACTTTTTTCTAATAAATTGGAATTCGGGGTTTAAATAATGTTAAATAAGCAAAATGTATGATATATATCATATATTGAGGGAAGAAAAGTTAGTAATTTTGCAGTCGAAAAAAAGGTACAATTCGATAATAAACAGAACATCATAAATTTAGCGATGAAAAAAATGACCAGCACATTATGCCGCGTCTGCAGTTTGACCGGCTTTACGGCGGCCATCTTGTCTCTTTCCTCATGTGGAAATGGAGGCGCATCTCAGATGGCAAATCAAGCACCCGCGCTCGCAGTAGTGACTGTTGAGCTCGGCAATTCAGACCTCTCCAATGCTTATGCCGCAACAATTAAAGGTAAAGTAGATGTCGATGTCCGTCCCCTCGTTTCCGGGTTTGTAACTAAAGTGCATGTTGACGAAGGTCAGCATGTCAACAAGGGACAACTCCTTTTCACTCTCGACCAAGTAACTTATCAGGCAGCCGTTGACCAAGCTCAGGCTGCAGTGAACTCTGCAAAAACCGGTGTCAGCACAGCACAGTTGACCGCCGATAACAAGAAACTTCTTTTCGACAAAAATATCATTAGCGACTTCGAATATCAAGTTGCTCTCAACCAACTCGCTACTGCTAAGAGCCAACTCGCTACAGCAGAGGCAGCGCTGACTTCTGCCAAGAAAAACTTGAGCTACACAGAAGTAACAGCCCCCGTTTCAGGTTATGTTGGTTCAATCCCCGGTCGTGAAGGCACATTGGCGTCACCCTCAATGATGGCAGCGTTGACAACCGTCAGCGACAACTCTGAGGTTTACGCCTACTTCTCACTGACCGAGAAAGATATTCTCGAAATGACCCAGGGCCAGCAATCACTCAGCGCAGCTGTTAACGCAATGCCCACCGTACAGCTTCGTCTTGCCGACGGCACTATCTACCCCCTCGAAGGTAAGGTAGCAACCGTATCAGGCGTAATCGACGCTTCAACCGGCGCATCAAGCGTACGTGCTCGCTTCGCCAACCCCGACGGTGTGCTCCGTTCAGGTTCAACAGGCCAGATTCTTATCCCCAACCATATCGAAAACGTAATCTCAATTCCTCAGAAAGCTACATTCGAGGTTCAAGACCGTCGTTTCGTTTACGTACTTAACGATTCTAACAAAACCGTTTCTACAGCAATCACAGTTTCTCCCCTCGATGATGGTCAGAACTTTATCGTGACATCAGGTCTCGAAGCAGGTCAGCGCATCGTAGTTGAAGGTGTCGGCACCAAAGTACGCCCCGGCATGGAAGTAACTCCGATTGACGCTGCCGCTCAGGCTGCCGCTGCCGCTCAACAAGCAGCTGCCGCTCAGCAACAAGGCTAATCACGCCAAAACTACATTAAGAGACGCGCTCGCGCTCTAACATAACCTTTCTCATCCACCCCTCTCTCGTTTCTTATATAATTAAGACCAATCAATCATCAGAAAATGAAGCTTGACACCTTTATTAACCGACCGGTGCTTTCGACGGTGATTTCTATCTTCATCGTCTTGCTCGGTTTGATCGGTTTGTCGTCACTGCCTATCACGCAGTATCCCGACATCGCACCGCCGACCATCTCGGTTACAACAACCTATAACGGCGCAAACGCCCAGGCCGTACTTAACTCGGTGATTGCTCCTCTTGAAGAGTCAATCAACGGTGCCGAGGGTATGACCTACATCGAATCAACAGCTACCAACACCGGTTCAGCAACAATCAACGTCCACTTCGAGCAGGGTTTCAACCCCGATATGGCAGCCGTTGACGTGCAAAACCGTGTAGCTAAGGCTCAAAACCTTCTCCCTGCCGAGGTTACCCAAGTCGGCGTGTTGACACAGAAACGTCAGTCATCAATGCTTGTGGGTATCGCCCTCTACACAACCAGCGAGGCTTACGACGGCGAATTCCTTGACAACTACATGAAGATTAACGTTATCCCCGTGCTCCAGCGTGTAAAGGGTGTAGGTGACGTTATGTCATTCGGTGGTGACTACTCAATGCGTATTTGGATTAAGCCCGAAGTAATGGCTCAATATGGTCTGACCCCCCTCGAAGTGGCAGCCGCCCTTCAAGATCAGAACATCGAAGCAGCCCCTGGTTCATTCGGTGCTCAGGGTAACCAGTCTTTCCAATACACATTGAAATATCGCGGACGTTACGAGACAGCTCAAGAATTTGAGAACATCGTAATCAAAGCAAATCAAGACGGAACAATTCTCCGCCTTAAAGATGTCGCAGACGTAGAGCTCGGTAAGGTAACTTACGACTATGCATCAGGTCTTAACGGCAACGCCGGCACAATGGCTATCGTCTTCCAGACCGCAGGCTCTAACGCTACTCAGATTATTAACGACTGTCTTGCCAAGGTTGACGAACTTTCAAAAGACCTCCCCGACGGATTGCATTTCGCAATTCCGATGAACAACAACGACTTCCTTTACGCTTCAATCTCGAAGGTTATCCATACCCTTATCGAAGCGTTTATCCTTGTGTTCTTCGTGGTATATGTCTTCCTCGGTGACATTCGTTCAACAATTATTCCCGCTATCGCAATTCCCGTTGCGTTGGTCGGCACATTCTTCCTCCTCAAGATTATCGGCTTCTCGCTCAACTTGATCACCCTCTCAGCTCTCGTGCTCGCGATTGCGATTGTGGTCGACGACGCGATTATTGTGGTCGAGGCGGTCCACGCCAAGCTCGACGCCGGATATCAGAGCGCGCGCAAGGCGTCTATCGACGCGATGAACGAAATCGGTACGGCTATTCTCTCGATTACCATGGTCATGATGCTCGTGTTTATCCCCGTATCATTCATGCCCGGCACATCTGGTATCTTCTACCAGCAATTCGGTATTACCATGGCAATCGCGATCGGTTTCTCTGCGTTGAACGCATTGACCCTTTCACCTGCCCTCTGCGCCGTATTCCTTAAGCCCCACAAAGCTGACGGAAGCCACGCTCCTTTGAAAGAACGCTTGGCAGATGCTTATTCCGCTGCCGGAGAAGCAATGGCTGCTAAAGTTAAGAACAACTGGGAGAAAATTTGGTTGCCCCTCGGCACCCTCGCTGTGCTCACCGCAACTATCACCTTCATGGTGCTCGGATGGTTCGACTTCGAGAATGTATACAAAGGCATTATCGCTATCGTCTTCGCAGTATTGTCTGTTTGGGGTCTTTTCACTAAAGCATTCAAAAACGCATTCGAAGCAGTCTTTGAAAAGACACTTGCAGGATATCGCAAAATCGTAAAATTCTTCGTAGGCCACAAGATTACATCATTTGCAATCGTAGGCGTTTCAGTCGTAATCCTCGTATGGTTGATGGGCAGAACCCCTACCGCCCTCGTCCCCAATGAAGATACCGGTACATTCTTCGTAATGGTCGATATGCCCCCGGGCACATCTCAGGAGCGTACACTCGAAGTAATGAACAAGGTAGACGCAACTCTTGGTCAGATTCCGGCAGTAGAGTATCGTCAGATGATTGCCGGTTACTCATTCATCGCCGGCGCAGGTCCGACATACGGTACGTTCATCGTTCGTTTGAAAGACTGGTCGCTCCGCGATAAGAAAACCGAAAGCGTTGACGCTATCATCGGCATGTTCTATGGCATGTCGGCTCAGATGATTAAAGACGGCCGTGTGATTGCGTTCGCTCCCCCTATGATTTCAGGTTACTCAGTGACCAACGGTTTCGAGTTGAAGATGCAGGATAAAACCGGTGGCGATATCAATAACTTCTTCGGTATCGTACAAGGCTTCCTCGCCGAGCTTAACGCTCAGCCCGAAATCCAGATGGCATACACCACCTTTAACCCGACATTCCCTCAGTATAAGATTGATATCGATGCAGCCAAAGCTCAACAAGCCGGCTTGTCAACATCATCAATTTTGACAACAATGCAGGGCTACTTCGGTTCAATGTATGTTTCTAACTTCAACCGCTTCGGTAAGATCTACCGTGTAATGATGCAAGCGCCTCCAGAGTCACGTATTTCAATGGAGTCGTTGAAGAACATTAAGGTTAAGTCTGCAACAGGCAAGATGGCTTCTTTGGAGAACTTCGTAACTCTTGAGAAGGTTTACGGTCCCGACTTGTTGACTCGTTTCAACCTCTTCCAGTCAATCTCTGTTACCGGTAACCCGGCAGAGGGATACTCTTCAGGTCAAGCACTTGCCGCAATCGAACGTGTTGCCGCACAAACTCTACCTACCGGTTTCGGTTATGAATACTCAGGTATGACCCGTGAGGAAGGCTCCGGCTCATCTAACACAACAGCGATTATCTTCGGCCTCTGTTTGTTATTTGTATACCTCTTGTTGTCAGCTCAGTATGAAAGCTACATTCTTCCCTGCGCCGTAATTCTTTCAATTCCGTTCGGTTTGATGGGCTCATTCATCTTTGCAACAATGTTTGGCATTTCAAACAACATCTACCTCCAGATTGCGCTGATTATGCTTATCGGTCTGTTGGCTAAGAACGCCATCCTTATCGTTGAGTTCGCCCTCGAGCGCCGTCGTACAGGTATGTCGGTTGTAAACGCCGCCGTTGCCGGTGCAGCCGCTCGTCTCCGCCCGATTTTGATGACCTCACTTGCGTTGATTATCGGTCTTCTGCCTATGATGTTCGCTTCAGGTGTAGGTGCGAATGGTAACCAAGCTCTTGGTGTCGGCTCAATCGGCGGTATGCTTATCGGTATGATTCTTCAGATTTTCTTCGTGCCCGCCCTCTTCGTTATCTTCCAATTGATTCAAGAAAAGATTACCCCGATCAAGTGGAAAGACACCAACAACACAGGTGTAGAAAACGAAATCGAGCAATATTCACGCTGATTTTCGCAACCTAATAATTCCGCAGTCTGAGCAGCAAACCTCAGACTGCGGATAACAGGAATCTTCAATACATATAATTTTAAGAAGAATGAAATTCAAACATATATTATTGACGGCAACCATCGGCGTAGCTGTAGCCGGACTTTCGTCCTGCCACATCTACAAAAAGTTTGAGATGCCTCAGGATGATCCTGTCACCAAGGAGTATGCCGAGGCAGCGAAAGCCGAAGTTGATTCCGCCGCGTTTGGCAATCTCACTTGGGAGCAAGTGTTTACCGACCCCGTGTTGGCAGACCTTATTCAGCGCGCGCTCGACAACAACGTTAATCTTGAAAACGCTCGTTTGAACGTAGAAATCGCCAAGGCAAACGTTCTCGGCGCTCGTTTGAGCTATCTTCCCGCTGTAGCGCTCAACTTTAATGGAGCCGGCGCAAAATATAAAGTGCCCGGCGCAGAAATGACATGGACCTACCAGTTGCCTATGGCAATTAGCTGGGAAATCGACGTCTTCGGTAAAACCCTCAATCGCAAACGTGGCGCAGAAGCCGCTCTTGCCCTCCAGAAAGATTATCTGCAGGCAGTTCGCTCACAGATTATCGGAGGCGTAGCATCATGCTATTACACAATCGCCGTAGTTCAATCCCAGTTGAATCTTTCACGTCAAACAGCCGGTCTTTGGAAACAAAGCGTACAGACAATGCGCGACTTCAAAGAAGCGGGTCGTGTAACCGAAGCAGCCGTCGTTCAGAGCGAGGCTCAATATTATCAGATTCTCGCGCAGATTACCGACCTCGAGACCGCTCTCGACAAGGCTAATAACGCCATGTCGTTATTGCTCAATGTTCAGCCTCAGGTATGGAACATATCATCTGATGTGCGTTTAGGCAACCCTCAAGTTCTCCGCGACGGTATTCCGATGCGCGAACTTGCAATGCGTCCCGACGTTCGTATCGCCGAACAACAGCTCGCAACCGCTTATTATTCAACCAACTCAGCTCGTGCGGCATTCTATCCCTCGTTGATGATTTCGTCTAACGGCGGATACACCAATCTTCTCGGTTCGATGATTGAAAACCCCGGCAAATGGTTCATACAACTCGCCGGTCAGCTGACCGCGCCGTTGTTCTCTCGAGGAGCCAACATCGCAGCTCTCAAGGGCGCGAAAGCTCAGCAAGAGCAAGCGTTGAACAACTTCAAATACACCCTGCTCAACGCAACAGCCGAAGTTAACGACTACCTCGTAGCTTACGACAACCTCAACCGTAAGGCAGAATTGCTCGACCGTCAAACCGAAAGCCTTACAAAGGCCGTTGAGATGACCAACTTGCTTCTCGCTTACGACGGCAAGACAACCTACCTTGAAGTGTTGAACGCACAATCATCACTTCTCTCAGCTCAGATGGGCGCACTGTCAACCCAGCTTGAGCGCGACCAGACAATCATCAGCCTCTACCAATCTCTTGGTGGCGGCCGCTGATAATCGTCAGTAAACAATAGACCATTGAAATAAAAGCCGTCCGGCGTATGCTTTTCGATAGAAAGGCATTCTCCGGGCGGTTTCTTTTAAACATTGTTGTAAAATATCACAAAATAATTTGGAATAATAAAAATATTCCTTAATTTTGTCTGCAACAACAAGCAAGAACACGAACTTAAAATCTTCAATCCCATGATATCTCCCTTAGCTCATGTAGACCCCTCGGCAAAGCTCGGTCAGAACGTCACAGTTCATCCCTTTGCATTTATCGACAAAGATGTAGTCGTAGGCGACAATTGCGTCATTTATCCTTATGCGTCATTGATGCCCGGCACACGTTTAGGTAACAACTGCCGAGTATTCCAAGGCTCAATCATCGCCGCCGAACCTCAAGATTTCCGCTACAAAGGAGAAGATTCGCTCTGCGAAATCGGCGACAATGTAACAATCCGCGAACATGTAATCATCAACCGCAGTATTCACGCAGGCGGTTCGACCTATATCGGAAGCGAAACATTCGTTATGGCAGAGAGCCATATCGGTCACGACTCTCGCATCGAAGGCAAAGTTGTGCTCGGAAACGGTGTAATGATAGCCGGAGATTGCCATGTAGGCAAGTGTGTCATCCTCTCATCAAACGCAATGTTGCATGAGAACTCGAAAGTCGGCGATTGGGTAATGGTCAAGGGCGGATGCCGCGTGTCAGGCAATGTGCCTCCCTATATTATCGTAGCCCACAACCCGGTAACATACTTCGGCGTCAACGCCTTCGTAATGCGCAAACACGACTTCACCGAGGAGCAAATCGATGATATCGCGAAGGCTTACCGCAATATCTATCAGAGCGGCATTTCTGTCTTCAACGCAATGCGCCGTATCGAAGCCGACCTCGAACCCTCTGAAATTCGCGAAAACATCTTAGGCTTTATCCGCGATAATAACTCTAAGATTGTAGCCATCCCCATCGACATGGAAGGTTAATTAGCATCAATCGGCAATTTACATCCGATTATTAGGATTAGACAATTTGTCAGGATTAGGTAAATTGTCAGAATTTGATAAAAGCAACGGCGAGGAGAGTCAAACTAAGTTTGATTTTCCTCGCCGACTTTTTTACTAAAAGTAATGCGGAACGATTATTGAGGGGGAATCTGCGGGTTTTAAGATAGAGATGATTGACGAGATAAGTTCGGCAGCTTCTGAAGCTTTATCTGCGGCGATTGCTGTGTCAAATGGTAGATAGGCTTTCTCTAACACTAAAAGCGCTATAATATGCTCTAAATTGCGTTTAACGGTCAATATCAATCCACTGTTGAGCGAATGTGAATAATCGCCGAAGTCGATATTTAGCGTTATCTCATGTTGCGAGCTGTAAGGCAATTGGTTAGCGATTGAGCCATCTAATGTCGCGTCAACAACATACACAGATAATCGCGAAACCAAAGTCGAGAAAGCCGCTGCAATCGCCACTCGCAGAGCCGGCAGATTATCGCGCGAGAGCAAAGGGGGCAACATCGCCGAATCAGAGGCAACAACCGCAGCTCGCAAGGCTGTTAGAGCGAAAATTTCGTCTGTTATCGATTTGAAATTGAGAGAAATCATGATAGTCTTGAATGGCTTATACGTTTACGATGAATAGCGGGTAGAGAGATAGTCGCACGTTGCGCATTAGGCTTATTGGAATGACGACGATAGAAAAGTTTTTCAGCGTAAACAGGTGTAAGAAAATAGCGCGAAGGAGAATCGTAAGATAGAATATAATCGATGGCGGCAAAGTCATCCTCCTCCGGATGACACGCCCTACGATTGTCGGTCTTTTCAACCAATTCTTTCCACATATCTCCGGTTTCAGATTGGCTGACAAAGATGCGGCGACGCTTTAGACAATGCAAAGTTACGTCAGCCGAGCTCCACCCCGTAGGATAAATTGTTACTTTGTCGCGCCCGAAAGCTCCTCGGCGCTCATTCCCAGGCTTCCGGCTCAACCTTTCAACGTAATTGTTTGGCTGTCTCGCCAAAAATTGGTAATTTTGCAGGCTATTCGGTAAATAGCAATCCCGAATTGCCGTTCCTTTACATCTTGACCGGTAAGCCGCGCTCTTTTTTAATTGCGGAATATAATCTTACGCGGAAATGTGGAAAAATTTGATTGCTTGCAACCACTAAAAAAAATGCTAAAAACTCTATGAACTACTTATTTACGTCGGAGTCTGTTTCAGAAGGACATCCCGATAAAGTCGCAGACCAAATTTCTGACGCCGTTCTCGACCAATTTATCGCTCGTGACCCGAAATCGAAAGTCGCTTGCGAAACTCTCGTTACTACCGGTCAGGTTATCATCGCCGGCGAGGTAAAATCAGAAGCTTATATCGACCTCGACACAACCGCCCGCGACGTCATCAAAAATATCGGTTACAACCATTCCGACCTCAAATTCGAGGCTGAATCTTGCGGTATCCTCTCTGCCCTCCATGAGCAGAGCCCCGATATCAACCAAGGCGTTGAACGCGCTAACCCTGAAGAGCAAGGCGCCGGCGACCAAGGTATGATGTTTGGCTACGCAACCGACGAGACTCCCCTATATATCCCTTTGACAGCCGCTCTCAGCCACGCATTGTTGAAAGAGTTGTCGAAAATCCGTCGCGAAGGCTCAGCGTTCACCTATACCGACGCTCTCGGAAACAAACGTTGCTATCTGCGTCCCGACTCTAAGAGCCAAGTGACTGTCGAATATAGCAACGACCACAAGCCATTGCGAGTGCACACCGTTGTTATCTCTACTCAGCACGATGAGTTTGTTCTCCCCAACGAGAATCGCACGAAAGAGGAGGCCGAACGAGCTATGATTGAAACAATCACTAACGATGTGCGCACCGTCTTAATCCCCCGCACTATCGCCGTGCTTCCGGAACATCTCCGCCATTTCCTCGACACCGACTTCATTCTCCACGTTAACCCGACCGGCAAGTTTGTTATCGGCGGACCTCACGGCGATACCGGTCTGACCGGCCGTAAAATTATCGTTGACACTTACGGCGGTCACGGCGCTCATGGCGGCGGTGCATTCTCAGGTAAAGACCCCTCTAAGGTTGACCGCTCGGCTGCTTACGCTGCCCGTCATATTGCGAAAAACCTCGTTGCTGCCGGCGTTTGCCACAAAGCTCTCGTGCAGGTTGCTTACGCTATCGGCGTTGCTAAACCGGTCAGCCTTTATGTTGATACTCACGGCACTGCCCAAGTAGCCTTGACCGACGCGGAAATCTCAGCAAAAGTTAACGAAATCTTCGATATGCGCCCCGCCGCTATCGAACGTCGCTTGAAACTCCGCGCACCTATCTATCTCGAAACAGCAACTTACGGCCATGTCGGTCGCACACCACGCACCGTCACCAAGAGTTTCCGCGACGGTAACGGCTCTATCTTCACCCGCGAAGTTGAGCTCTTTACTTGGGAGAAACTCGACTATGTAGACGCTGTCCGCGAAGCTTTCGGAATCAAGTAATGTTTATCTGATTAAAATACTTCTTCTGATATATCAAGGTCGTTAAGGCTTAGCTGCCTTAACGACCTTGATATATCTATGGGGGGATGGAATAGCAACTCACAGCGCCCCCGCTCCGCGGGCGATATTCAGAGAGGGCGACGCGAGATATATCTAAAACGCGACAAGGGCTATATTCAGATGGAGACGAGGTGTATTTCGGATGGCAACGACGAAGAATACGCATCGCCTAACAAAGACGAAATATAGAAAACGCCCCGCAGAGCGATTTTAAGCACTTCTGCGGGGCGTTAAATATGTTATTTGATAAATTACTTAGCTACGCAAGTAATTGTCGGAATTCCGGGCTGTGTTGTCATAGTGATAACATAGGTTCCGGCTGCCTCAACTTTGTAGTCATTACCATCGCGAACGGCATGCTTGACATTTCCGGGTTCACCACCGAGGTTGTATCCCCAATCAGAGTTGAAGCGAATCTTCCATGCATCACCGGCTGCAAATGTTACTTCAGCTGTATATGTGATACCACCATCTGCAGTTGTCATCTCAACATCGGTGCGCCAATTTGAAGCAGCGAAGCTACCTACAACACCTACCGTGGTAAGCGGAGTAAGATTGTAAGTTGTCAACGAACCGGCAGCTTCGTCATATTGAACGTCTACCCAATACAAGCCGTATGTTTCTACCATGAGGTTCTTACCTTCTCCGCCGAGAACGAATGAACCGGAGAGGGCTGGAGTGTCGGTTTCTGCGCCATAAGTTACGGCGTCATCCCAGCTGGGTTCCACGCAAACCTTGAATCCTTGTTCATTAACGCCAAACACACCATAGAAGCCCTTTGAGGGAACGTTTTTGGTATCATACTGCATCAATGCAGAAGCATCATGATTCCAACCATTAAAGCCACCGGGAGTGTAGAGATATTCCGGACGGTTGATGATTTCAAACTCATAGGTCATCTCTTCCATGTTGATAGTCAGCTTATAACGGCCGGGTTCTACGAGTTTACCGGCTTGAGCATTAGTGTCAACGAGCACACCTGCGAGGTTTTCGTCGCCATTTTCTTCAGGACCGCAAACGATATTCCAGTCAGAATCATTCATAGCCTCTTGAGAAGCAATCTTCCAATAAATACCATCTTTAGCAGATCCATCTTCGTTTAGGAAGTTTTCTTCAGTGAGTTCAAACTTGAAGACAAAGACGGGGTCGTCATAAACGTCAGCGTCAGAGTGCTCGAATTGAGCTTCAGCCAAAGCTTCAGCATCGCCGAGAGACCAAGAAGTAGCATCGCTGAGGAAATAGTAAGCATCAGAGATAGTGAAGCCCATATCCATGCAAGTCTCCTCGATAGTGCCGGCAGCAGCGAAGTAATCTTCACCCTGGAGGCGATAGTTGCTACCGTTAACAGTTACGTAAACGGGCACGCGATAGTAAGCGGTTTTAACCTTGGGGCTCTTACCGAAGAGATAGGTGTGAGCCTCGTTCCACTTATCAGCAGCGACATAATATGAAGCGTCGTCTCCGACAGTGACATCAAGCTCTTGTGAGCGAGCGAAACCTTCAGAGTCAGAAAGTTGTAATTTATAGCTAACGGTTGCTCCGTCGGGAATATTATTAGTTTCAACAAGTTTCATAACGGGCACACCGGCAGCGTTACGATAGTCTTCGAGGTTGAAGACTGAAGTTGAAGCCAAAACCCCGGCTTTTTCAGAGACAACGTCGCCGGTTGTCATGATTGGTTCCTGGGGGTTAGACTGGGGGATAGCAGGCTCTATCTTCTCCTCGCAGGAGGTTGCTGCCAACATCCCGAGAGCGCCCAGCAGGAATATGCTAAGTTTTTTCATTGTTTCTTAAAATGGAGTTTTAAGGATTGTTTGGTTCTCGTTGTCAGTCGCAGATTCGCAACTGACAACGGAAACATAAGTTGAAATCGGGATTATTCAGCAACTGAAGACATGGTCAGAGTGTAAACACCCTTAACGAGGCTCAAATAAGCGTAACCGTGGAAGTCTTCGGTCATCTTCAAGTTACCGGGGTTGTCACCATTCTTAACTACCAACGGTGTATCACACGTAACGCTTGCACCGGCATCACCTGCACCAATATTCATATCGCCCCAAGAAGAGTCGGCAATCTTGAATTGAGTGTCGGCAGGGATTGTAATCGTATGAGTAACCCAAGTGTTTTCTTCCGGACCGGTAACGAACTGATATTGCTCGATAGCTTCCCAATCCTTAGTTTCAGCGAAGCCACCGCGCAAATAGAGTCCGACGGGGATGTTAGAAACCCAAACTGCGAGGTAATCAACGCCAACACCCTTGAAAGAAACTACATTAGAGATAAACTGAGTAGCTTCTTCATCTTGAGCAACATATGCGCGCAAACGCATGTAAAGAGTTTGATAAGGGAGGGGAAGATCTGCATCAGTCTGCACACCGCAGAGTTTCTCAATTATAGCAGCAACGTCGGCATTAAGCGGATTGATTTGCGCGCAATTATAGAAATCTTGTTCGATTTCTTGATACTTGGCGAAATCTTCAGTCAAAGAGCACTGTACGCGATATGTTGCAACAGCTGCATAACCGAAATCAGGCTGAGAACAAGTCAGATGGAAGTTACCATCTTTGTTGTCGCTGGTCAGCATGATAAGCTGATCCTGCATTTGGGGTTTATTGAGGAAGTCGGCTGTCACCACACCTTCATGGGTGTTCAGCACGGGATTGTCGTCCCAAGTCTCTGAGCAGCTCGAGAAACCAAGTGCAGCTACTGCGACGGCAAAAATTAAAGATATCTTTTTCATTGTTAGAAAGATTCTGAAATTGTTGTTTTTTCAGCTCCGCGCTCCCTCTCAGATAAAGAGAGGAGAGTCGCGCAACCGGAAATGTTGATTAGTAGCCGGGATTCTGCTTGAAATCGGGCTGTGAGTTGAGCACGGCGTCGGGGATAGGATAGAGAGCATACTTATCGTCGATGCGAGTACCATCCATATTGTTGATATTACCCTTAACCTGCCATACGGTCTGAGACGGGCCTACGAACATGCCGTTACGGATAAGGTCGGTACGACGGGTTGACTCGAGGTAAAGCTCGCGTGAACGCTCATCCATAAGGTTTTTCTTGGTCAACTCAGCTGTGGTGAACGCGGGAGAGCCGGCACGTTTACGAACGTAGTTAATGTAATCGAGAGCCTTCTGACGGTCGCCAACGCTACCATTGATGAAACATTCGGTGTACATCAAATAGATATCGGCAAGACGGATAATAGGCTGGTCGGTTGACATAAAGACAGTAGCACCGTAGTTAGGATTCCATGCCAATGTGCCATCTTCAGCTGTGAAATATTCGCCGTCGAAGATTGCCAAAGGTCTTTCTTTGTTATACTCGCCGGGATTGGGAGAAACAGTGTTTCCTGTAAATTTGATGATAGCGTTACCACCGGTTGTTGCCCATGCTCCGGTAAAGCCGAGGAATGTATCGGTATAGTCTTCAGAGACCCAAGAGTTACCTGCAGCATCACTGCCACCGGGTTTCAAGCCGCGAATCCAAAGGTCGTCACGCTTGTCATTTTCAAGGCCATAGAAGCGCTCAGCCAACTGCTGAACACCCTTAATACAAGACCATTCGCCTGAGCAACCATAGTATTGACGGGGAACATAGTGAGAGTTAGTGATAGTGCCGGCAACGATAAATGTCGGGCCACCGTAGCTCTGAGTCATATCAGCATCAAAAGAGATACCGAAGAGGATTTCATTTTCGTCAGCGTTAGTTCCGCCGGGCATAAATTGTTTATTGTCTTTGCAGAAGAGATAGAGATATTCTTTAGCAAGACCGGTGCCTTCGAAACCAGTGCCTTTATGACGGTTGATGATATTCTCGCAACGAGCTTGGCAGTCAGCCCAACGCGCTTCGCCGGAGAACACCTCGGCATTGAGGTAAAGGCGAGCCAAGAGAGCTTCAGCGCCATCGAGACCTACACGACCGTAGATGGGTTTTTCGCTGATAAGTTTCTGGTCAACGATTTCGGTCAACTCTTTTTCTATCCAAGCAAAGAGCTCGGCACGAGAAATCTGAATGGGGTCTGAGCCCAATTCAGCTTCTTCGGTGATGAAGGAAGACTGACCGAAGAGGTCAATCATATTGTAGTAAGAGAAGGCACGGAGCACACGAGCTTCGGCGCGCATTTCGATGGTTTCAGCATCGGTATCGTCGACAGTGTTAGCCAAGAACTGGTTACAGATAGCGATGTGACCCAACAGACGGTAGTAAGCACCGTAGCAGAGGGAGTTGTTTGAAGACCAAGAGCAAGCAACGAGGTCGCCGATAGAACCGGCTTCGTCGTTAGGCCAAATCCATACCAACTCGTCTGTGGGGAATTCACCGAGGGTGAAGAGCAGACGAAGGTAAGCAGATGTACCGGGGTCGAGACCGGCAACATAAGAAGAGCCGGAGCCGGAGATGCCGCTGACAGCGATACCCGAGTAGCAGATGCCGAGGGCATTAGCCTTAAAGTTGGGGTCTGATGTATTGACCAAGTTGGGATCGTTGGGTTCGAGGTCGAGGTCTCCCACACAGGAAGTCATGCCAAGACCGAGAGCAACGCCACCAAGCAATAGATATTTCTTGAGATTCATTGTTTAGATTCAGTTTAATTGTTCAACCTTGACCGTGATTAGAAGTTAGCGACAACGCCGAGTGACCATGTAGTGGCACGCGGATAGATGTTGCCGTCGACGCCGGAGAACACTTCAGGATCGAGACCTGCGTATTTGGTGATAACGAAGGGATTCTGAACGGCAGCGAAGACGCGAAGCTTCATATTGTCGTTCAAGAGGTTCTCGAAGGTGTAACCGAGGTTGATGTTATCGCAGCGCAAGAAAGATGCGTTACGCAACCAGTAGTCAGAGTAAGCGAGGTTGGTATCGTTGGTGTCGAAGTAGTAGTCAACATCCCATGCGTTGCTGAGCTGGTTGTTACGGAAGAGGCCACTGAGGTCAGAACCGCTACAGAGAGCGCCGGCGTAAACGTAGTTGCCGATAGAAGCGCGGAGAGTGAAACCGAAATCCCACTGTTTGTAGCGGAAGTTAGAAGAGAAGGTCATAGTAACCTTCGGATCTTTTGAGTAGCGAACAACGAGGTCGTTAGAGTCGATAGCGCCGTCTCCGTTTTGGTCAACGTAAGCTCCGGGAACGGGGTTTCCGTTTGCATCATAAACCTGCTGGTAGAGGTTGAATGAATAAGCGGGATATCCCTCTTTCTGAATCTGAACGTTACCGCCGGTACCTGCACCGCCACCTACGCCGAATGTCAAGCCGTTAAGGTCGGTGATTTCGTTATGGTTCCAACCAACGTTGTAAGAGACATTCCATGTGAAGTTATCGGTTACGATAGGTTTAGCGTTGATAGCGAACTCGATACCGTAGTTTTCCATCTTACCGATGTTCTGAGGCAGATAAGCTACTGTAGAAGAACCGGCAGAAACGGGCACTGTTGAGAGGAGGTCGCGAGTGTTACGCTTGTAGTATTCGATAGCACCGGTGATGCGGTTGTTGAAGAAACCGAAGTCGATACCGGCGTTCCAAGTTTCGGTAGTTTCCCACTTGAGGTCTTCGTTGTATCCGTCGGGGAAGTAGGGGGTAAGCCATCCGCCCATACCGTTGTTGTAGTAAGAACCGGGAGAAGAAACGGTGTAAGTCGGGATGTAGTTGTAGTAGCTACCAACAGCCTGCTGACCTGTTTCACCCCAACCAGCACGGAGCTTCAAGTCAGAGAGCCAAGAAGCAGCGTCTTGCATGAAGGCTTCGTCGTTGATACGCCATCCGAGAGCAACAGCGGGGAATACGCCCCAACGATTGTCTTTAGAGAAGCGAGAAGTAGCATCGCCGCGGAGAGTAGCTGTCAAGAGATAGCGTTCTTTGAAGGTGTAGTTTACACGACCGAAGAATGAGAGAAGCTGGAGGTGGTTTTTCCAGTGGTAGTTACCATTAGGGTCGATTCGGTCAACTTGGAAAGGTTTGCCAACTTGGTTAGCGGTTTCGGGATCCCAGTTGAGAGAGTATGTGCCATCGGGGTTAACAGTGGCAGTTGAGAGACCTTGAGTAGTAGCAATACCTTGGATAGAGTTAGAACCGTCGTTCCAACCGTTAGCGGCGTCGCGTGACCAAGTGTAACCGGCGGTAGCGTCGAGGACTGACTTGATAGCTTCGAATTCTTTCTTATAGTTGAGGTAGAATTCGAGAAGGGTGTTAGAACGGAACTCATAAGCATGACGGCTAGAACCTCCACCGTAGCTGTTGGGAAGGTCTTTCCATGCCATGTGAGAGTTGGCGTCTACGCTATAGTAGTCATCAGATTTGCTGACGTCGTAACCAAGGTTAAGGTTAGCGTGGAGTTCGGGGAGGAAGTGGAAAGAATAGTCAAACTGGATGTTACCGTTTGAACGATAAACGTTTGAGTAGTTCTTTGTTTGGTTGATAGTTGCAACGGGGTTGTAGCTACCGTTGTTTGCGAGGTTGACTTTACCGCTTGACAATGTCCAAGGCTCGGTGTAGCCGTTGAAGAGGTAGCCGAAGCTGCCGGCAGCTGTGCCTGAGGTTACGGGCACCATGTTGCGAACGGGGAGGGTCGGGTTGAATGAAACAGCATCACCGATAGCGCCTGATTGTCCCCAATAGTTACGTACGTAGTAACCTTTGGCTTTGGCGTTGATTGACAGGTGGTCGTTGAAGAATTTGGGAGTAAGAGAGATGCCAACGGTTGCACGGTCCATTGAAGATTTTTCGAGGATACCGTTGTTGTTGGTGTAAGAAACATCTACACGGTAGGGAAGCACGCCTGCCGAGCCGGCAACAGCCAGCGAGTAGTCTGAGCTTACTGATGTGCGGAAGATTTCATCTTGCCAATCAGTGTTGGCGGTGCCAAGGTAACCGGCAGCGGGTGAGTTTTCACCGAATTTGTTGTATACGAGTGCACGGAATTCGTTAGCGTTGAGCACATCGGCTGTCTTGCGAGCATGGTCGACATAGAGGTTAGCTGTAAAGGTAACCTGGGGTTTGCCCGAACGACCTTTCTTGGTTGTGATGATAATCACACCGTTAGATGCACGAGAACCGTAGATAGCGGTAGCAGAAGCATCTTTCAAGATTGTCATTGATTCGATCGACTCGGGGTTGATCATTGCCAGAGGTGAACCGAGGCCTTTGGGGGTATCTGCGTTCAAGGGCACACCGTCGAGGACTATTAAGGGGTCGTTAGATGCAGAAAGAGAAGCTCCACCACGGATGCGGATGTTAGCGGCGCCTTGCGGCCCACCTTCTGTTGTAACGACAACACCCGGGGTTTGACCAACGAGCATGTCTTGAACTGATGTTGCAAGACCGGCTTCGATTTCGTCGGGTTTAACGATTGCTACAGAACCGGTAGCATCTTGCTTTTTCACAGTACCGTAACCGATGGCTACGACTTCGTTGAGCATGACAGAGTTTTCTTTCATCTCAACGTTCACAGTGGTGCGTCCGTCGACAGCGACACGCTGAGTGTCGTATCCGACATAAGACACAACGAGGACTGCGTTGGAAGCAACCTTAAGGGTATAATTACCGTCGATGTCGGTTGAGGCACCTGTGGTTGTTCCTTCAGCGAGCACGCTGGCTCCGATAAGCGGTTCACCCATAGGATCGGTGACCGTACCGCTTACGGTAATTGACTGCGCATTGACACCAATGGCCATCAGCAGTCCCACCATAAGAAATAGGAATTTCTTGGCGATTCCTGTTTGTGAATGTTTCATTTAAGGATAATTTGATATTAATGATTTTTCAGGTTTCTACTTGGCCTTTATAGGGGTCAGCGTCATGATCGCGCTGACAGTACTTAGTTAAATCAGACACCATAGATACTACGACAAAACGTCAGCGACGTCGCGTTAAGGTTGCGACTCCTGCGTATAGCGGATCAACCGAGGGGAAAATGAATAAAAATTATGGCTTCGTTTTTCCGGCTTGTTCAAGGCACTATGCGTTACAATTAACTCAATAGAATCAGTCGCAAATTTATTAAAATCCTTTAACAATCCCACATTTTTTTACTTCTAACTTATAAAATCCAAAGTTAAAAATTGTTAATCGTTTGATTTATAGCTATTTGACGCATTTAATTAATTTTAAGAATCAGCGCAAAAAGAAGATAGCAATATTTGTTAGTAATTTAAACTTTTGGTAACTTTGCCTGTCAGAAACTACCGCTCCGGAGCTTTGTAACCGTAGCTCAGCATAATGACGTTGAGCGAACGCCAAGCCTTGGAGATTTGTTTGTTATTAATAGCTATCTAAGAGTTAAGAGACTTGTCGATGAAAGAGAGGCTGATTGGTGTTATATTCGCCTTGATTCTCGGAGGGGCAGCGATGTTTGCCGCATCTCCGACTTGGGAGGAGGTTGCATCCCCCCAGCCGTCGGTCGTGCAGTCTCTCGGCACGGAGAACCAAACCGAGGTTGTTGTCCGTGACGGCTACATCTACATATCGACGCAGAAACCTGTGACCGTAAAAATCTTTTCGATTCTCGGTCAGCAAATCCATCAAGAGACCGTTGCGGCGGGTCTACATCGTTTGCGTCTTAATTCAAAGGGGATTTTTATCTTGAAAGCCGGTTCGCTCACCAAGAGGGTTACGCTCTAAGCTCTTATTCAGCGCTATTTTATTATAAGGAGCGTGTGATTTAAAAGAGGGAGAGTTGTTCGGGGGGAAGAAGACGGAAAGATTGTCGATGATAGGGGGTTGCCCCATATGCGGCGATTGCCCCTCGATGGTCGACTGTGGGATATCCTTTATTTACAGCCCAATTATATGCGGGATACTCTTCGCTGAGTTTTCGCATGATTTCATCGCGATGGGTTTTCGCGAGGATTGATGCTGCGGCAATATTGCCGTAGCGGCTATCTCCTTTGACTATTGTCTGGAAGGGGATGTCGTTATAGGGGTAGAATTTATTGCCGTCGACGATGATGCTCAGTGGACGGGTAGTGAGTTGGTCAAGCGCTCGGTGCATCGCTGTTATCGATGCTCTGAGGATGTTGAGGCGATCGATTTCCTCGGGAGAACAGAGAGCAACACCCCAAGCGATAGCTTCGCGCTCGATAATCGGGCGCAAAGCCTCGCGGCGAGCCTCGGAGACTTGCTTTGAGTCGTTTAACCAGGGGTGATAGAAGTCGTCGGGGAGGATTACAGCGGCTGCGACGACCGGACCGGCAAGACAGCCACGGCCCGCTTCGTCGCATCCGGCCTCTCGACCGCCGGGGATTAAGCAGTTTTCCACTTCAAATAGTATCTATATGGCGACTATTATTCAATCTGTCGACTATTATCGTCAGATTGAACGGCGGAACGCACGACGGCGCTTATGAAGGCGAGTCTCAAAGTAATCCCATTGACCGCGCACCTTGTCGTTGCCAACCAATTCGGGGTTTGTTTCTGCGTGTTTAAATCCGGCTTTGATATATTGAGGAATCAAATCGGTGAACAGCAGCGCATTTACGCCTTTATTTTGATATTCGGGCTTAACAGCGATAAGCAACAAGTCGACAATGTCGGTTTTGCCGCGGAGAGCCTTCAAGAGATGATACCATCCGGTCGGGAATAGACGACCACGGGCTTTCTGCAACGCTTTCGAGAAAGATTGAATAGAGATGCCGACAGCGACGAGTTTGTCTTCACTATCAACAACAACGGTCACGAAGTCGAGGTTGAGAATGCTGAGATACATATCGATGTAATATTGTATCTGGCGCGGAGTCAAGGGCGAATATCCGTAAAGATGGTCATACGCCTCATTGATAAGCTCAAAGAGAGCAACCCCATATTCCTCTTTAATCTTCTTGCGAGAAGTATATTTCTTAATCTTTAGGTTGTTGCGGGTCTTGACGATATCGGCGATGCGCGCGTGCTTTTCGGGGATAGCGTCGGGAATCTGGATTGCCATTTCAACCCATTCAGCATCAGGCTTAAAGCCCATGCGCTCCATATGAGCGGGATAGTAGGGATAGTTATAAATGGTCGCCATCGTGCCCAGCTCTTCAAAGCCTTCAACGAGCATACCTTCATGGTCCATATCGGTGAAACCCATCGGACCGAGGATTGAATTCATACCCTTCTTTTTGCCCCACTCGCTACACGCTTCAAAAAGCGCATCGCAAACTTCGGCGTCGTCGATAAAGTCGACAAATCCGAAACGGAGAGTTTTCTCACCGGTGCGTTCGTTGACTGCATTATTGATAATTCCGGCGATACGCCCAACGGGCTTACCGTCGCGATAAGCCATAAAGCATTGAGCTTCACAGAATTCAAAGGCAGGATTGACGCTCGGCGAGAGGGTGTTTACATCATCGCCAATCAATGGCGGCACGAAATAGGGATTGCCGTCATAGAGGTCTATAGAGAATTGGGTAAATTTTTTAAGTTCTTTTTTAGTCGGCTCGATGGCGCGGATTTCAACGCTCATTTTATATGGTTTGAGATGTTATATATTCCGGTTAAAGTTAGAGAACAGGCTTTGCCCAACAGAGCCACCCGAGGATTAACGCCATGGCGGCTAAGAAGCAAATAATGGTCAAGTATAAGCGACGATTTGAGTCGCCGGCGAGAGCCATTTTCAAGTCAGGGATATCGCGGTAACGACGACGGGGGTCTTCAGCAACACAACGGTCGGCAATTTTAGCGTAACGTGTAAGGGGCAACGCCGAGGGCTGAGAGTTATCGGCTCGCTGAGCGGCATAAGCCTCAAGGGCAGCTCGAAGCACTTCTCCGTAGCATTTGATATCTTCCGACGCATCAGTCGGGGTAAGATGCTGACGTTGGTCGAAACCAACATCAATCAGCTTGAGATTGCGAATATTTTCGGTGAAAATGATTGTTTCGGGGCGAATCGGATGATGAAGGATGTGGTTTTCTTGAATGTAAGCGATTGCCTCGGGCAATTGTCTGACAATCTTATCAATGATTGCCGCAGTGACCTCTCCCTTATCGATGAGTTTGCGGAGCGAATCGCCATAGACATCATCAGTAATAATCGACATACCAACACCCGGCACCTCCTCGAAATCGTTAATCATCACAATATTAGGATGACAGAGGTTGTAACGGACGTCAAACTCTTTCTCGATCATTGCACGATAATTTTGGTCATCGCGCAATTCAGGTTTTAGAGTTTTGAGCATTACCCATTTGCCATGCTTGCGGGCTGTGTAGACATCATAAAACTCCTCGTCCCATTCGGGGAGGTGTTCAATCTCGGTCCATTTTTCGTTGCTGTTATCTGCCATAAGCGTGATGATAGATAAAAGAGAGGTTAATTATGGGTGGGCTTTGAGGAATTTTTCCTCAAGCGTATTATCGAAATAGAGGATGTGTTGACGCGAATTTCCTTTGAAGATAAATTTGACAGCTTCAACGTCACCGACACGGTCTGTGCCAAGCACCGCACCGATGCCAATGACATTATTAAGTATGCGATGGCGATCTGAGGCAGAGATGACATAAAAAGGAGAGGCAACAGAGGTGCCGAGCCCGCTCTGCAAGATTGTGTTGGCAATCAAGTCGGAACGAATAGCCATTTTAAGAGCTTTCGCGCCGGGAGTCGGTCCGATACCGCGCTCATAAACCGCCCACGCCATTATCGAGAGATCGAGCGACATAGGGTTCGACTCAAGGGCAGGTTCAACCAGTCGAACAACTTCCTCAAAATCTTCGCGTTCGTAAGCCGCATGTATTTCGGGGAAAGAGTCGCGGGGCTCATAAGAGGGTGTGAAGGTGTAGCCGTAATAAACGGTCTCCATCTCTTTAGCGGTAAGAGTTGTATCGGCAGCGATAAAGCGGTCGAGCAAGACACGGTAATTAGCCGGATGCATCGTCACATCTACCTCAATCGCACGGTAATCTACCGCACGAATCAACATCGGTATTGCAACCAGCAACAAGACTACGGTTATCAGCTTTTTGGTCATTATATCAATCTTCTTCGATGATAGATAGAATCTTATGGGGAAGGTCGGTATTATCGTTGACATTAGAGAACTTTTCAGCTCCAACGCCGATAGCAAACACCGGGACAGCCGCGCCGGTATGGTTTACGGTCGGGAAACCGTATCCGGCTTTAGAGTTGAGCAACTCAAACACACGAGCCGAGAAGCCGTCGAAAGTTGCATAGAGGGTCTTTTGGTCTGAAGCAGAGTTGCGACCCGCCATCATATCGTTAAACATCTTTGAGAGTTCGGCAGTTTCTGCTTCGGTCAACTTGAAAGTCGAGCCCAAACCGAGATTTTCGGCGAGATATTCCTCCATATCGGGCCAGCGATAGATGCGACGATTTTTGGCAAGGCTATTAACATATTCGCGAAAGACCTCTTTCGACACCTTCTGACCGGCAACGACTTGAGGGCGAACAGAATATCCGGTAGCGTTAGTGCCCATCGACATACCACCGGTTTCATGATCGGCAGTCACGATAATCAAAGTTTCGTCGGGGTGAGCAAGATAGAATTCGTAAGCCAGACGGAGCGACTCGTCGAAGTTAATAACTTCGCGCACAATCGTGCCACCATCATTAGCGTGACCGGCGTGGTCGATATTTCCGCCCTCAACCATCATAAAGAAACGCTCGGGGCAAACGCTCTGCATATGACGGAGTCCGGTAGCTGTCATCTCCGGCAGAGTCAATGCTCCGGCAACAGAGTCGATAGTATAGCCAACATTCCAAGTCTTTACGGTGTCGCCGCTGAGGAGAAGCATACGCTTGTTGGTCACAACGTCGAGGCCTTCACGACCGGAAGCAACGACAACGCCTTTTTCTGCAAAATAATCGAGCAGGGGTGTTCGTTTGCCATCATTGTCGCGAGCGGCACGAAGTCCGGCACCGGCAGCAAATTGGTAGCCTGATTCTGCCAATTGGCGACCGATAGTCATATACTCATGACGGTTGGGCACATGAGCGTAGAACGCACCGGGAGTAGCGTCATCGATAGCCACCGATGTGATAATTCCGACACCCCAACCTTTATCGAATATTTGCTTTGCGATTGACGTAACGGCAACCGTGTCGGGGTTCATGCCGAGCATTCCGTTAAGAGTCTTATGACCGGTAGCGAGGGCGGTTCCGGCTGCCGATGAGTCGGTTACGCGAGAAGAGGCAGAGTGAGTGCGCGCCATTGAAGCTACGGGGAAATTTAACATTGTCAGCGTTGAATCGCTACCCAACACTTCAGTTTTATAGAGTTGAGCATTGAGCACATGATTGAAGCCCATTCCGTCACCAATGAAATAGAAAACATAACGAGGTGACGCCGAAACTGTTGCGACTGTCGCCCCAAAAATGAGAGAAACAGCGGCAAAACGAACTCCAGACGAGAGTAGGCCTACAAATTTCTTTATATTCTTTATTATCATGATATTTATAAGTTTAGGTTATTCATCTCTAAAAGAGGGGCAATTACCGTGCGATCGTTTGACAAACGCGGCACTTTTCGCTGTCCGCCCAGTTTTCCGGTCGCAGCCAACCAGCGGTTAAAGACTCCGCGAGTTGCGATTATTATCTCAAGACGGTCGAGAAACAGGTTGCCCGAGCGCTTGGCTTGATAATCGGAATTCTCTTTTTGCAATTCTAGGTCAAGGATTTCGGCAAACGCTTCTACTCCGCAATCGGGCAATTTGGCGAACTCAATAAGCCATTGATGACGCCCGCGAGTATGGTCGCCGGCGTAAACCGGCGCGACTGTATAGTCAAGCACTTCAGCGCCTGTCGACGCAGTTGCGTGAGCCATCGCCGCTTCGGCATTGTAGACCATCAACTCCTCACCGAATGCGTTGATAAACGACTTCGTACGTCCGGCGATTGTTATCGTCAACGGATTGACACTGTTAACTTTAACCGTATCACCGATACGATAACGCCAAAGTCCGTTTGTCGAGGTAATCAATAGCTCGTAGACCTTGCCGACTTCAACTTGCCACGCCGGAACGGGGTTGCCCGAACCTCCAACTTCGTCGAATTCGTAGAAAATATTGGCGTTCATCAGCAATCCCATTGCGGGAGAATCGGGCGTCTCTTGAACGGCAAAAAAGCCTTCAGAGGCGTTATAGTTCTCCCAATAGCGCATCTTTTCGGGGTTGGTTATCCGTTGATATTGTTCGCGATAGGGAGGGAAGGCGATTCCGCCATGGAAAAAGACCTCAAGGTTGGGCCATACTTCATGGATATTTGAGGCTCCGGTCTGCTCGAGCACTTGCTTCAATACAGCCAAAAACCATGACGGCACACCTGAAATTGACCGAATATCTGCTTTTGCGGCGATTTCAGCCAATCGCGGGAGTTTTTGTTGCCAGTCGCTCATCAAAGCTGTTTTCTTATCCGGCACTCTGAAGAGGTTGACCAGCGGATTAATTCTGTCGATAAGTGACGCCGAAAGGTCGCCGACTCTCACTCCGGCTGAGAGATTTTGCAATTCGTTGGCGTAACTGCCTCCTAGAATAAAATTCTTTCCGCCAAATATACGGCTATCAGGATGGTGATGGAGATACGACGCAAGCGAATATGCAGCTCCGGGATAGTGACATCCGTTTAGAGAGTCGTCGGTCAGAGGAATATATTTGCTCTTTCCGCCTGAGGTTCCCGACGATTGAGCAAAGCGTCGACAAACTCCGGGCCAAAGGAGATTCTTCTCCCCTCTTATCATTCGCTCTATTTTAGGGCGAAAGCTCTCATATGAGGCAGTCTCTGCTTTGACAAGAAAATCGAGGTAACTATCTGTCGGAGAAAAACCTCGCTCTTGTCCGTATTCGGTTTTCACCCCCGCAGTAATCAGCTTGCGAAGCGTCGCCCTTTGGCTTTGCTCCACATCTTGCCTCGCTTTCTGCTCGGCGCTATAAGCCATTGCGAAATAAGGCTTTGAAATAGGGGTGAAGTTAATCATTATTGCTATATTTGATTAATACACACGACTCCTAATCAGCTATTTACAACTAATCATGAATCGAGTGAATTACTTTTTACGTCTTACCGGGCGTTTGGGTTTCGAGTCTTGGTCGGCGATAATTTCGCGACACTCTTCGAGCGAAAGGGCGGCGGGGTCTGCAACAGATTTCGGAATCTTGTAGTTGCTCTTTCCACACGCTATATAGATGCCGTAACGACCATTAAGAATCTGTATATTCTCTTCCTCTGCGAAAGTCTTTACAATTCTGTTTGCCTCTTCGCGACGCTTTTCTTCGATTAGGTTAATCGCCTCGTCGAGCGTCAGATGGGCGGGAGAATAATCTTTCGGGATTGAGATAAACTTGCCGTCATATTTCACATATGGTCCGTAACGCCCGATAGCAACCGTCAGCTCAGCTCCCTCATATTCGCCGATATGGCGGGGGAACTCAAAGAGGCGGAGCGCTTCGTCGAGAGTAATTGTGCTTACACTCTGTCCTTTAAGCAGTGAGGCGAATTGAGGTTTCTCCTCAGCGTCGCCGTCGCCAAGTTGAATCATCGGTCCGTAACGACCAATCTTTACCGAAACCGGCTTGCCGCTTTTCGGGTCGACACCGAGCACCCTCTCTCCTACTTTATGCTCTAAGCGCATATTCATCGCCGCATCAACAACGGGATGGAAGTCGGAGTAGAAGCTCTGTATTTCATTATGCCACGGAAGTTTGCCTTCGGCGATTTCGTCGAAGCGCTCCTCAACTTGGGCTGTAAAGTTATAGTCGAGAATATTCGGGAAATATTCTGTAAGGAATTCATTAACAACCTCGCCAACATCGGTCGGCACGAGTTTACCCTTCTCAGAACCAACTGTTTCGTAACGGGTTACGCTCTTGACCTTACCATCAGAAAGCGTCATAACCTGATATGAGCGGTCAACACCCTCTTTTTCGCCCTTTTCGACATATCCGCGCTGTTGGATTGTTGAGATTGTCGGAGCATAGGTTGACGGACGTCCGATTCCGAGTTCTTCCATTTTCTTCACCAACGACGCCTCTGTGTAGCGCGGCGGTTGTTGGGTAAAGCGCTCGGTAGCAGTCATTTCATTCAAAGTCAAGGCCATTCCCTTCGTGAAATTGGGGAGGATGCCTTGGTCGGCAGAGTCGTCGGCATTATCGTCGTCGCGACCTTCCATATAGACCTTCAAGAAACCGTCGAAACGAACAACTTCTCCGGTAACGTTAAACTTTACACCGCTAACCGATGATGTAATCTCAACGGTTGTCTTCTCCATCTCGGCGTCAGCCATCTGCGAAGCAACCGCACGTTTCCAAATCAATGAATAGAGACGTTTCTCTTGGGGTGTGCCATCAATCGTCTTTTGATCGACATATGTCGGACGGATTGCCTCGTGGGCCTCTTGTGCGCCGCGAGAAGATGTGCGATAATGACGAATCTTGAGATATTCGTCGCCCATCGTCGAGGTTATCTCTTTCTTAATCGTATTTAGCGCTAACTCGCTAAGGTTTAGCGAGTCGGTACGCATATAGGTAATATGTCCGGCTTCGTAGAGTTTCTGGGCAATCATCATCGTCTGAGAAACGGTGAAGCCGAGTTTACGAGCGGCGTCTTGTTGGAGGGTAGAGGTCGTAAATGGGGGCGCAGGGGTCTTCTTTACGGGGTGAACATTGACGCCGGTCACCTCGAATGTTTCGTTGGAAGCGCTTGCTAACAATGCGGAAGCCTCATCAGCCGAACTGATGCGATTTGCCAATACGCCGGTAACGACTTCTCCGCCGGGGAGCTGAAAACGACCGGTTACACGGTAGTATTCTTCGGCTGTGAAATTCTTGATTTCATTTTCGCGCTCCATGATAAGCCTAACGGCGACAGATTGCACACGTCCTGCCGACAATGCCGGCTTGATTTTCTTCCACAATACGGGGGAGAGCTCAAAACCAACGATGCGGTCGAGCACTCGGCGCGCCTGCTGAGCATCAACGAGGTTTAGGTCGATGTTGCGGGGATTTTCAATAGCTTGAAGAATCGCGTTCTTGGTGATTTCATGGAAGACAATACGACGAGTATTGTCGGGGTTGAGCTTCAACACCTCGAACAGATGCCAAGCGATGGCCTCTCCTTCGCGGTCTTCATCGGAAGCGAGCCAAACGGTCTGCGCCTCTTTCGCTGCCTTTTTGAGCTCGGCAACGAGCTGTTTCTTATCCTCGGGGATTTCGTAGACCGGTTCGAAGCCGTTTTCGACATCGATACTGAAATTTTTCTTCTTAAGATCTCGGATATGACCGTAACTCGACATGACTTTGAAGTCAGGTCCAAGGAATTTTCCTATGGTCTTCGCTTTTGCGGGAGACTCTACGATCACAAGGTTGTTTGGCATATGTTAGGAGGTTCTATTCTTACACAATTAATCGAGCCGCCGCGATGCGACGACATTAAATATGTGGCAAAATTACAAAAACAATAATAAAAATCGCCTCGTAGGAGATGAAATTTCTCGTTTATTCCAACAAATTTCCCTTTTTAAGGTGTTATGATATGTAAAAATCATTAATTTTGCTCGCATGGAAAACTTTCTCTCATACATCATCAACGAAATCAATTCTCCGGAGATTAATCTAATTAATTCAATCTTCAAGTTGTTGCTCTCGATGGCGCTGGGGGTGCTTGTCGGCATTGAACGCAAGCGCAAAGGGCAGATTGCCGGGGGGCGCACGTTTGCACTGATTTCGATGGGGGCTTGCTTGGCGATGCTCCTGTCGATATATGTTCCGCAGGTCTATCTAGGTCTGAAAAATGGCGACCCCGGACGAATTGCCGCCCAAGTTATTACGGGCATCGGTTTTCTCGGTGCGGGAGCTATGATTCATATGAAGGGCTCTGTCAGGGGATTAACTACCGCCGCCGGCATATGGATGACGGCTACTATCGGTATGGCTGTCGGAGTCGGGATGTATCTTTGCTCGATTATTGCTACCGCTATGGTTTTGCTGACACTTGTGTCGTTTCAGTTATATGAGAATCGCGCGCGTATCGGCCAAGAGAATCGTGTTGTCAAAATAGTTATTCACGGCATTGTTAGCGATATAACCCCCTATAAGGAGGTGTTCACTCGACACAACGTATATCTTTCTACGTTTTATATCAACTATGATTATCAGCAGGAATCGACCGAACTAAACTTCGTTGTCCTTGCGCCTTCTCATCGCAACTATCTACCTATGTTTCAAGATCTTCGTATTTTGGGCGACACTCGTTCGCTCTCACTTACCGTAGGCGCGTAGGGATACAAAAAAGGGTAAGCTTACTACATCGCACCGCTACAACCCCCTACCGCTGCTTCGATCAAGACCTGACGGAGTTCAGGGGGAGCTGGTCGTGTAGGACTTACCCGACTGCAAAGTTACGACTTTTTTTCTACTCGCCAAACATTTCGCATCATTTTTCTGCAAAACGCAACCCATACTCCCCCTTATTTGTTTATTCATTAGCCAATATATCAGCGGTTTGACAATCGCTTTTGGATTATTTGGCGTATTTTTAATCCATTTCGCAGAATAATATTTTTTAATTGCACTAAACTTCGTGAAATGTGTAATTTTGTGGCATGATTATGTTGAAAGTTTCTCTCGGAACAAATAGCGGCTTGAAGAACCGATTAATCTCTTTGGCTCTTACAGCCGTCGCTCTCGGCTCGACCGCCTTTACGGCATCAGCCGACACATACTCGCTTGATAGTTGCCGCAATCTCGCTCTGCGCAACAATAAAGAGTTGATGATTAAACGTGAGCAACAGCGTAAAGCCGGTTATCAAAAGAAGCAGGCTTTCGCGGCATACCTTCCCGGCATCGATTTTGCGGGGGGATATCTCTATAATCAGAAGAAGATTTCGATTTTCGATTCCGACCAATTGTTGCCGGTTAAATCGTTCGACCTGCAAAGCCAATCTTATCAATTTAACCTCGCCAAGAATCCATATACCGGCGAACCGCTTAAAACGCCTGATGGTCAATATATTCCCGAACAGGTAGCCCTTATTCCGAAGGAGTCGATGGAGTATGATATCCATAATGTTTTCTTCGGAGCTGTTACGCTAACCCAACCTATCTATATGGGTGGAAAGATTGTCGCGATGAACAAGATTGCCGGTCTTGCGTCGGAAATCGCTGACAAGCTTTACTCGAATGAAGCGCAAGAGATTGTCTATGCTGTTGACGGAGCTTATTGGACGGTTGTTGCTCTTGACGCCAAGTATCAACTCGCTAAAAGTTATGTCAACTTGCTCGACACTCTCCGCTATGATGTCGAAAAGATGGTTGAGCAAGGCGTTGCTACGCGTAGCGATTTGTTGAGCGTCGAAGTTAAACTCAACCAAGCGAATGTTGATTTGACGAAGGTTGAAAACGGACTGAGCCTCAGTCGTATGGCGTTAGCTCAAGTTTGCGGCCTCCCTATTGATTCTGAAATGGAGGTTGAAGATGAGGGATGCCTCGATATCGCTACCCGTAGCGAAATTGCCAATAGCTATAATATGGATGGGGTCTATGCCGCCCGTCCCGACTTGTCGGCACTGACATTGGCAGGGAAAGTAGCCGAACAAGAAGCAAAAGTTGCCCGTTCGGCAATGCTACCCAAGATTGCTTTGATTGGCAGTTATTCATTCTCAAACCCTAATATGTTTGACGGGTTCAAAAAGCGTTTCGATGGAGCATTCTCTGCCGGAGTGATGGTTACAATTCCGATTTGGCATTGGGGTGGAAACTATTACTCATATAAGGCAAGCAAGAGCGACGCCATTGTCTCTGCCCTCAAGCTCCAAAACGCGCGCGAAATGGTCGACTTGCAAGTCAGCCAAGCCTCTTTCAAGGCTCAAGAATCAGTCAAAACTTACAATATGACTTGCGCAAACCTCGCTAAAGCAGAAGACAATTTGCGCACAGCCAATGTCGGTTTCCGCGAAGGGGTATTAACAACGTCAGATGTTATGACAGCCCAAACCGCTTGGCTCAAAGCGAATTCCGAAAAAATCGATGCGAAAGTAGATGTGCAACTCTGCGATGTCTATCTTTCAAAAGCGCTCGGCCGTCTCGATTATTAATCGACAGTCGTCGCTATCAGATAATTTGTTCCACGAAATAATTTCATTCTCAATATTGATTTGCCATGCAGTCCGTCGAAGAGAAAAAAGAGAACCGCAAACTGATGATTGCCCTTGGAGGCGTAACTTTTACTATCGCAATCCTCGCTATAATAGGTTTCTTATTTATCAACAAACCCGCTGAAATCTTGCAAGGTCAGGCTGAAGCCACCTCGATTAGAGTATCCGGCAAGCTTCCCGGACGCGTAGTCGAATTTTATGTGCGTGAAGGCGATATGGTAAAGAAGGGTGATACCCTCGTGCATATACATTCCTCAATGGTAGAAGCGAAACTTCAGCAAGCCAAAGCAATGGAAACTGCCGCCCAAGCTGTCGATCAGAAAGTCGACGCCGGCACTCGTGCTCAGATTATCCAAGGCGCATATCAAGTATGGCAGCAAGCAGAGGCCGCTGTTGGCATCACCAAAAAGACTTACGACCGTGTAGAAAATCTTTACAAAGAAGGCGTAATGTCTGAACAAAAACGCGACGAAGCGAAAGCCGCTTATGACGCTGCTGTTGCCGGAGCTGCTGCCGCCAAGAGCCAATATGAGTTAGCGAAACAGGGGCCCCAAAGAGAAGATAAGGCTCAAGCAAGCGCCATGGTTAGCGCCGCTCAGGGCAGCGTTGCTGAAGTAGAATCAGTGCTTGAAGACCAATATCTTACAGCGCCATGTGACGGACAAATCGACGTCATCTTCCCCAATGCCGGCGAACTTGTCGCTACCGGAGCTCCGATTATGAATGTTTTGCGTATCGACGATAAATGGGTAACCTTCAACGTCCGTGAAGATAAGTTGAAAGACCTGACAATGGGTAAAGAGATTACCGTTACTATCCCCGCCCTTGACACGGAAGCGAATATGAAAATCTACTATGTTCGCGACCTCGGTTCTTACGCAACTTGGCATGCAACCAAATCGACCGGCGAATGGGATTCGAAGACTTTTGAAATCAAGGCTCGCCCCGAACAAGATATCCCCGACCTCCGTCCCGGAATGACCGTACTTATCAAGGAGTAATTTCTGACAACCGCAACAATCTATCCATCAATGACAACCGGCTTGCTCAATGTTATACGCCGCGAATTGCGACGGCTGACCTCCCGCCCGATATATCTGGTGGGCATAGTTGTCGTGCCGGTAGTGATGGCGTTTTTCTTTACGGGAATAATGAGTTCCGGGCTCCCACTGAAAGTGCCCGCCGGGGTTGTCGACCTCGACCACTCTCAAATGTCGCGACGGCTGACCCGCTCGCTCAACGCGATGGAGCTCATCGACGTCGTAGCGACCCCGCAAAGCTATCATGACGCCATCGAAGCTGTGCAGAAAGGAGAAATCATCGGATTCTTTATGATTCCGGAAGATTTCGAGCGAAACGCCGTTGCCGGACGTAATCCCGATTTGACTTATTATTTCAACCTATCAACCTACGTGCCCGGCTCGTTGATGTTTAAGGGCTTTAAGACGATGAGCGTTACAGCCGCCGGCGGACTCGTGCAAACCAATTTGGTTTCTCGCGGAGCTACCGACGCTATCGCCGGAGTTATCCTCCAACCATTAACGGTCAACACTCACCCTCTCGGTAATCCGTGGCTTAACTATTCATACTACCTCTCCCCTTCTTTTCTCTACGGCATCCTTGAGCTAATGATATTCTTGATGACTGCATACGCTATCACTCAAGAGTTTAAATATGCGACCTCGCCTCAATGGCTCGCCTCAGCTAAGGGGCGTATCGCGACAGCCGTTATCGGGAAACTTCTCCCCCAAACGGTTATCTTTACAGTCATCGGATGGGGCATCAATTCGTTGATGTTTCATTGGTATCACTTCCCGATGCACGGCGACGAGATTTGGATGATTCTCGGCATGTTGCTTTTCGTTATTGCTTGCCAGAGCTTCGCAGTCTTTATCTGCTCACTGATTCCCAATCCTCGACTTGCGCTATCTATCTGCTCGCTGATGGGCATTCTCGCGTTCTCGTTGGCTGCTTTCTCTTTCCCGATTGAAGCGATGTATGGAGCGATTGCGATTTTGGCAAATCTCCTCCCCGTAAGATGGTATTTCTTGATTTACGGCAATATAGCTCTCAACGGCTGGGAGATTTACTATTCCCGATTCTATTTCATCGCGCTGTTAATCTTCCCGATTATCGCAACATTGACAGCTCCGCTGATGAAACGTGCGCTGAAAAAGCCGATATATATTCCCTGATCCCCTACTACCTCACAAAATAACGATGTTAAGAAGTTTTGTCATAGACACTAAGGAATGGCTGTTTGAAATTGCTCGGATTTTCAGACGCGAAATGTCGTTGGTGTTTTCAGACGTTGGGGTGATTCTGTTTTTCTTCTTGTTGCCGTTGGGATATCCTATCGCTTACTCGCTGATTTACAACACTGAAGTTGTAACAAAAATGCCCGTAGCGGTTGTCGACAATTCTCACACCTCGCTCAGCCGTGAATTTGTCCGCCATGCCGACGCTACGGAGGCTATTGATATTTGTGGTTACGCCGCAAACCTACAAGAGGCGAAACAATGGATGGCTGAGAAAAAATGCTTTGCAATTCTCGAAATTCCCGACGATTACAGCAAGAAACTCGGCAGAGCGGAACAGCCGCAAATTCAGTTCTACTGCGACATGACGCTATTACTGAGATATCGAACATTCACAAGTGCGATTGCCGACCTTCAGATTGCAACCGGGGCTGAATTGCGCCAAATGACGCTCGACGACCTCGGATTGACCGCGTCGGGCGAAACCGCCTCGATCGGCAGTGTCGGCTTCCCAATGGGCGACACTCAGCAGGGATTCGCTTCTTTCGTTATTCCCGGAATTGTAATCATGATTCTACAACAGAGCATGATTATAGGCATCGTGTTTATCGGTGGCACCCGTGCCGAGCAGCGTCGTCGCCTGAAGGGGCCGCTACCGATAAAGGAGGATGCCTTCTCGCCGTCGGCACAGATTATCGGCCGCACTCTCTGCTACATGATTCTCTATATACCGATGGCAATTTATAATCTCCATTTCGTGTTGCAATTCTTTGATTATCCTCATGATATTTCGCTTCTAAACGCCATCATTTTCATCATGCCGTTGTTAGCGGCGAGCGCTATGCTCGGCCAGACGCTTAATATTTTCGCCTCTGAGCGTGAGTCTGCCTTCGTCGTTATCGTCTTTACCTCTGTCGCATTCTTATTCCTCTCGGGTCTGACTTGGCCGCGCTATGCTATGCCCCCAGTCTTCTCTTATTTGGGCGACTTAATTCCGGCAACATGGGGTATTGACGGTTTTATCAGAATGAACTCTAACGGCGCACCGTTTGGCTTTGTCGCCCGTCCTTTACATTGGCTTTGGGGACTGACCTTCTTTTACTCCGTAACAGCCTATCTTGTAACACGTTGGCAAACTCGCCGCGCGTAAAAAGAAGATTTTTTGTTGGAGGTTCTTAAAATATGTTAAACCCCCATTAGGTCTTAACATGTGTAAATTTATCTTTTTTTGATTGTGGGTATATTTGCAAATTCTAAGATAAATTTCCAATAGTTATATAGTTGACTTACCAACAATTATCTTTATGAAAAAAGCACTGTTTGCACTGTTGGCTGCACCGATATTTCTCGGTGCAAACGCCGGCACTATTAAGATGACGACCGAGAAAGAAGTCGGTACAGGAGTCAGAATTTTGCTCAACGCTAAGTCGACCACAACACCAATTTCTATCGACTGGGGTAATGGTGTTGATGTCAAATACACTATTGACCCCTCAATGCCGGCTTACAATCGTTGGATTGAGGGTACAATAGAAGGGTCTGAACTAACAATTAGTGGTAACGTCACTGAAGCTGACCTCGCCAAACTTTCGCTTACGGCTGTCGAAATCTACGAGATGCAATCATTGACCGAGTTAAGCCTAAACGACAACTCGATCAGCTCGTTTCAATTGCAATCAGTTACGCCTCTCGAGTATCTCAACCTATCTAACAATCAACTCGTTAACAGCACAACAGAGAACCGCACTCTTACTCTTGAATATGCCGGCGAAACCTTAACAAACCTCAGCTTGGGCCATAACCCCGGTTTGCTTTGTCTTGATCTCCGCAATCTTGTTGCGCTCAAATATCTTAGTGCCCCCAATTGCGAAACCCTCGGCTCGGTATTTATCTGTTTGCCGGAAGAAAGTCGTCCGAATTTGGTAAATATCGACCTTCGCGACTGCGATTTGAGCCATTTCTACCCTATTAGCCTCCCTAATCTGACGTCGCTTATCTTGTCGAACAATGTTTTGATGTCGAACGACGACGACCCGTTTGTGCTCGGCGACTATCCGAAGTTGTCGACCCTTGATATCTCGGGCAACCCCGGCATCTATTCGCTCGACGTTACTAGTTGCAAGGAGCTCTATGACCTTAACATCTCTAACAATAAATTCACGGCAATCGACCTCTCTCAAGCACCCAAATTGGAGGTGTTCTGCGCAGCTAACAACAAAATCGCATCGTTAGACCTCGGAAACAATAAAGAGTTGCGTACGCTCGACATTTCTAACAACCCGATAAAAGAGCTCGACGTTACGATGTTCCCCAATATGCGCAACCTCAACATCTCTAACACTCAGATTTCACGAGTGATGTTGATGCAGACCCCTTACCTTGAATATTTCCGCGCAGAAAACTCTCAGTTAGAGTTTGTCGACTTCAATGGTCAGCAGGCTGAACGCATGAGAATTATCGACTTGCGTAACAACTCTCAGATGACAGCTGAAACTGTCGACTACACTATTATGACCCTTCCCCAAGGTCGTGAACTTTACAGCACAACAACGCCCAACTTATTGCTCAGCGGCTCTAACGCCGAAACGGCTAACACAGGCTACGCTACAAGCTCTGATATGCATTGGATTTGCGACGTTGTCGGTGATAACACAGTTACCCACCCCATTGTTGCCGTAAATCTCGTTGACGCTACCGACACCGGCGAAAACATTACCGGTGTGCTCGACCGTCTCTACCCTATTTTCGGTATGCAGTTTGAATATGATTTCGACCTCTATGAAACCACAGGTGGAAAATTCGTTATCTCTCAGTGGCAACCCGAATACTATCAAAAAATGCTTTCGGTTAGCGACGAAGCGATTGTCGGTGTGCCTATCCACGTTTATCCTTATCCCGAAGAGGGAAAGCGTTTCAAGAGCGTAACCGTTAATGGCGAAGAGATTACAAGCCAATGGTTTGTTGTTGATGGTGAAGCTGACATTAAGGTTAACTTCGTCGACACTGAAAGCTCGATTTCGTTCACTACGACTCCGGGCAACACACTCTCAATGTTGCTCAACACGTCTACCGCAAACGGCTCTGTTTGGATTGACTGGGGCACCGGTGTGCGCTCCGAATACACCGGTATGAACCAATATAGCTCCGGTTATGCCGAACTTTCAGGTAAACGCATCGACGGCACCGCCGCTGAAAGTGGCAAGGTGACCATCTATGGCGATATCGCAGCTCTCGACCTCGAAAGTTGGGGCGAATTCGGCATTTATATGGGCTTGTGGGATAACCAAGTTTCTTCTATCGACCTCTCAAAAGCGCCCGAATTGAAGTTCCTCAATCTCTACTATAATCCGATTTCTTCTATCGACCTCTCGAACTCTTCGGAGCTCGAAGTGCTCGACATTGGCTACTCGGCTATCACCTCTATCGACCTTAGTAACACCCCCAACTTGATGTGGCTCGACGCCCGTAGCGATGGCTTCGGCGACGAAGAAGGCATCAAGCCCCTCAGCTCTATCGATGTTACCAATTTGCCGATTCTGCAATATCTCGATTTGAAGGGTAACGAGATTTCTTCTATCGACCTCTCGGCTAACCCCTATTTGACGTGGCTTAACCTTAATGGTAACAACATCTCTTCAATCGACCTTACCGCCAACCCCTATCTTAATGAAATCGACCTTTGCGGTAATAACCTTACCTCTATCGACCTCTCTCAGCAGACTGCTCTTAAGGAGTTGGCGCTCTCAAGAAACAAGCTGACTGCGCTCGACCTCTCGACTAACACTGCTATCGCCGAACTCTTGGTTGACGGTAATGAACTTCACGCACTTGATTTGAGCGCACTGTCGGGTCTGCGTCGAGTATATATCAACGATAATGGCATGACAGCTGACGAGCTCAACGACCTCTATTATCTATTGCCTCAGCGCGAATATGGCGAAGATGATGAAAACCAAAACCAAGTTAAATGGAATTTGGCAGTTATTCAGGGCACTGACACGAAGTTGAACGACGGCACACGGGCCGACTCTTCTATAGCTATCGACCGCGGCTGGACTCCGACGCATCTGGGCACTAATGGCGGTTCTGACTTCGCTTACCTCGATATTCTTCCGACATACAACGGCTCGGTAAAGGTTGTTGATGAGGCCGGAAATGAATATACCAACGGCTCAAAAGCGCCCAAATATACCAAACTGAATATTATCGCTACACCTAATGATGGGTATGCTCTTGAATCCTTCTCGCTCAATGGCGAAGAGCCTATCGCTGCTACATCTTTCGATATGCCCGGCATCTACACCAAGCTTCAGGTATTCTTCACCAGCGATTCCGCCATCGATACGACAGACGCTGATGCTGACGCTACCGAGGTCGTAGCTTCTGCCGACGGCGTTGTTGTTACATCTGCAGACGCTGCTATCGACATCTTCACTATTGACGGTCGTCTGATTGTCAATGCGGCTAAAGTTGCGGGCTCTCGCTCCTTCTCTCTTGACAACGGTGTTTACATTGTCCGCACAACAAATGCTAACGGCGTAAACGCAGTAAAAGTCGTTGTAAAATAACAATCTTCTAACCGATATTTCATCTCTTTATTCATAGAAAGACCGGCGAGTTTTTCCTCGTCCGGTCTTTCCAAAAACATTAATCAGAAAATGAAAAAAGCGTTACTTCTACTCTCAGCAGCGACACTCTTTGTAAGCAGTGTCGAGGCAGGAAAGACAGTCCCGTACACCTCTGATTTCTATGTAAATTACTCTCTCGACGAGGGTTGGCAGATGGTAAATAATGTGCGCCGTGGCGGCATTTCTTGGAGCCCGACCGGCATCTCTGACGACCTTTTGGCGCTCGGACTTAAGGGGGCTGCTCAAAAAACATATGATAGTGATCAAACATCCACGGCTGATACTTGGCTGATTTCGCCTGCCATAAATGTTACTGCCGGAACTGAATATACTATCTCTATCTATGCTCGCACAACGGCTCATTACGGCGAAACTGAGAGTTTCAAAATAACCGCTGCAACGGCGTCAGATACTCCATCTTTGAAGAGTGGCGTTGTTATTCTTGATAAACCAAATTATTCTAACACGAGCGACTATGAGGAGCTGACCGCAACTTTCACTCCGGAGGCTTCCGGCGAAATATATTTCGGTGTACAATGTTACAGCGCCCCCGACATGGACCACCTTTTTGTAACCCATTTCTCGGTTTCCGATGGTTCAGAACCCGGCGGTGATGATACTCCCGGTGTATCGGTTGAAGGTAAGGCTCTGCCCTATTCTTTCGACTTCTCTGACGAAGATGTGTTTGCTTCTGATTGGACCTCTGTTGCCGGTCAGGATGCCGTTGTTGCCGACTCATGGGCTATCAACAGCTGGGGCGAATATGCAGAATGGGATAAAGCCCAAAATCTAAAGGAAGATAACTGGTTAATTTCTCCCGGATTGGCTGTTGCAAAAGCAGGCGATTATGCTATCGACGCGAAGGTTTGGGCTAATGGCAAGCTCGAACTATTGCTTGGCAGCGACCTTGCAGACTTGACAACTTTCTCTGTTGTTAATACTTTTGAGAATACTATATACCCCGGAGATACCGATAAACCTATCCGTTCTAATATCTCTATCGAGGAAGCGGGCACTTACTATATCGCGTTCCGCGCTTGCTCTGATGAGGGTACATATATGGGTCATCGTGTCTACTCTGTCGGTTTGAAGGAAAACCTCGTTACTCCGGGTATCGTTACTGACCTTAGTGTTACCGCCGACCTTACCGACGAACTCTCCGTTTATCTTAGTTGGACTTATCCTTCGCTGACTAACACCGGTGAGCCCCTCAAGGAAATCTTGAAGGCTGAGGTTTACAGAACTTCTGACGAAGCAGAAGAACCGACTCTTATCAACACCTTCCACTATCCGACACCCGGCTCTATGTGGGCTTGCTCTGACGAGACGTTGACTCAAGCCGGTGTTTACAGCTATTATGTTGTTGTCTATGGCGAAAATGGTGTAGACACTGACAATCAACCAGTTGTTGTTTCCTCCGGTTTTGTTGGCAAACCTTACATCAACTTCCCTTGCGAGGTTAACTTCTCTTACGACTCAACTACCGCAGCAATGTGTTCGATGGTTGACCAAAATGCCGACGGAAATGGTTGGATGTATGACTCATCGAGCTGGAATCCTTTGTTTGTTTCAACGAACCCCGGTGAGGTTGAAATGGACGACTATGTTTCTACTCCTTACTTGACATTAACGGCGGGTTACTACTTGGTTAACTTTAAAGTTGGTGGTAAAAATTGCACATACGAACTCGGCTATGCTACCGATCGCCATACCCCGGCTTCTTCTTTCGTGAAAGTAGCTGATGTTAACAATGATGATTCTTCGGCGACTTACGACCATAAGTATGTTGTCGTTATCACTGAAGATGGCGATTACTGCTTCACTGTTCACCATGTTGGCGCATTGATTGACCCAACGACTTCTTACTACAACACTGTCAAATTCTCAGGTTTCAGTGTCAGCGCTCAAACAATACTCCCCGAAATCGCAAGCGAACTTGATGCTGTTGCCGCTGCCGACAATTCGCTCGCTGCGACTATCAGTTGGAAGAATCCGACGCTCGATAATGGCGGCGTCGAACTGACCGAACTCGCAAAGGCTATTATCTATCGCGACGGTGAAGAGATTGCAACTCTAACCGAGGGTATTATCCCCGGTGAAGTTTCTACTTACGAAGATTCATCTGTTCCGGCTCTCGGCGAACATATCTACATGGTCGAAATCTACAACGCTAATGGTTGTTCAGAAACTGACGCTCCCGAAATTTCGGTTTACGTTGGTCCGGGTCTTGACCTCCCATACGAAACTTCTACTTTCGACGATTGGAAGTGTATCAATAGTAATGACGATTGGTATAAATGGGAAAATGACTATGACGGAAACTTCGGTTTCTCTCAATCTTGGGGTAGCAATCCCGATGACTACACAATGTCGCCTATCTTAGAGTTGGCTAATGACCATAATTATCAACTAACCATTGTTACTCGTGAAAACGGCTCTCTTGAGGTTGACCTCGTTGTCGGTTCGTCTTACGAGCCGTCAAAATTGACAGCTGTTGACAAGGTTGCCGCTACCGCTACAGAAACTGAGCATGTGTTTAACTTCTCAACTTCTCAGATTAACCCTGTAGCTGAGGAGGACTCTTATATGATTCCTCTATCAGCCGGCAAGGTTACCTTCGGTTTCCACGCAACTGAGATGGGTTCTTTCAAGCTTAAATCATTCAAGCTTATCGATAACGGCACATTAAGCGGTTGCCAAACTATCGCTGCTGCTATCGGTGGTCTCAGCTACTACAATGGTTTTGTTACCACCTCCGGCGTTGCTTCTCAGATTTCGGTTTACGCTATCAATGGCAAGGCTCTCTTGACGGCAAACAATGTTGATACGCTCGACCTAACTTCTCTCGAAAAGGGTCAAACTGTTATCATCGTAGCTGTTATCGGCGGCAAGGCTCAAACCCTAAAAATCGTTCTATAATCACTTAACTCTTTGATTTGCAGCCATTAGCCGCTATTTTAAGCTAAATATCTATAAATCAATTTATTAAACAAAAAAAATAGACTCCCAATGGGAGCCTATTTTTTTGTCGTAGCTTTATATCAAATCTGTCGTAATACTATATCAAAATCGATAAGCTAAACTATTACGAGTTTGACGTCTAAAGGGGTTATTTCGCTTGTTTTCCAAGGCGACGTAGACTATCGATATATGAGTCAAAATCAAGAATGGGCTTACGAGCGATTTTCGTGGCCATAGCAGCCTTTGCGATGGCGGGAGGAACAATTTCCAATAGACGAGAATCTTGCGACTTAGGGAGGATGTAATTGCGTCCAAACGTCAAGTCTTCGTCGGGATATGCAGCCTTGACATCTTCAGGCACCGGCATATGAGCCAATGAAGCAATCGCCTTTGCGGCGGCGAGCTTCATCTCTTCGTTGATTGAGGTCGCTCCACAGTCGAGGGCTCCGCGGAAGATATAGGGGAAACCGAGTACGTTGTTGATTTGGTTGGGATAGTCGGAACGTCCGGTAGCAAATATCAAATCTTCGCGAGACGAGATGGCGAGTTCGCGACTGATTTCGGGATCGGGGTTGGCGAGCGCAAAGACAATCGGACGGTCGTTCATCGACTTGACCATTTCTGGTGTTACAACATCCTTTACCGACAATCCGAGGAAAAGGTCTGCCCCACTCATAGCATCTTCGAGTGTGTAGATGTCGGGACGGTCTGTAGCGAATTCTTGCTTCTGGGGATTCAAGCCTTGACGCTCTTTGCGGATGACACCTTGAGAGTCGACCATCACGATATTTTCGCGACGTACACCGAGGGCGTTATATAGGCGAGTGCAGGAGATGGCAGCCGCACCGGCGCCGTTTACAACCATCTTGATATCTTCAAGCTTTTTCCCTTGGATTTCGGCTGCGTTGAGCAGTGCCGCTCCGGAGATGATGGCTGTGCCATGTTGGTCGTCGTGCATGACGGGGATATCCAACTCTTCTTTGAGTCGGGCTTCGATTTCAAAACATTCGGGCGCTTTGATGTCTTCGAGATTAATTCCACCGAAAGTCGGGGCGAGCGCCTTTACGATTTGAATAAATTTCTCCGGATCTTTTTCGTCTACTTCAAGGTCAAAGCAATCGAGTCCGGCATAAATTTTAAACAGAAGCGCCTTTCCTTCCATTACCGGTTTTCCTGCTTCAGGACCGATATCTCCCAAGCCAAGCACTGCTGTTCCATTTGATATTACAGCTACGAGATTTCCGCGACCGGTATAGTCGTAAACCTTCGACTTATCCTCATGAATTTCGAGGCAAGGATAAGCAACACCCGGCGAATATGCCAACGACATTGCAGCGGGCGTATTGTAAGGTTTAGTTGGAACCACCTCGAGTTTCCCGGGCTTGGGATATTGATGGTATTCAAGAGCCATCTTCTTTAGAATCTTGTCCATTTTTATATTGACTTTTTTACCTATCAAATTATACAAAAATCATGCCGTTTCTGTTCATCACGAAGGATAGCGACACAATTTTTTCTATCACACAATCCGTCTCAAAACAATCATTTTTTGACAGAGTAAACAGATTGCGCAATCACAAAATCTCCTCTCCTATCTCGCCCATAGAAATTATGACAGTTTAGGCTCTAAGAACCCCTCTCATGAAATCAAAATCCATGAGAGGGGAAATAAGATGAAGAGGAAAAAGGGAAAGAGACGGAGAAGGCAAGAGTATTACCGAATGGTTATCAATATGTGATAAGAGAAGTCACTTCAGCGTCAGCGGGGAGCACAGAGCGTCCGTTAAGTCCCGACAATTCAATGATAAAGTTGATATAGATTTTCTTCGGATTCATTGACTTCACAAGCTCATAAGCGGCAGCCATTGTTCCACCGGTTGCGAGCACGTCATCGTGTAATACAACAACATCATCTTCGGTGATTGCATCGCGATGAATCTCGATAGTGTCAGTGCCATACTCTTTTTGGTAAGACATCTTGAGGGTATCAGCAGGGAGTTTTCCTGGCTTACGAACAGGCACGAATCCTGCGCCCAATTCAAAAGCGAGAATAGACCCACCAATAAAACCGCGCGACTCGATGCCGACAACTTTAGTTACACCCTTGTCGCGATAGAGTTGTGAAAGATCCCAACCGATTGTGTGCATCGCACGAGGATCCTTAAAAACAGTGGTCAGGTCTTTGAACACGATTCCTTTTGTCGGGAAGTCGTAGACGTCACGAATTTTCGATTTGATGTATTCCATCTTTGATTGTTATTGGAAATTGTTAATATTCTATTTTAATTTGCTGAACGGTCGGCATTTGCAAATGTTCCACGTGGAACAACAGCCTTATTATTTACCTTCCGCTAAGCAACAACAAAATGTTTATATCAGCCGGGGAAACACCCGGAATTCTTGATGCTTGTCCGACATTTTCAGGACGTATTCTCGAAAGTTTTTGGCGAGCCTCAATAGACAGAGAACTAATCGTATTGTAATCAAATCTATCACCGAGAGGGACTGTCTCAAGACGTTTTAACTTTTCAGCCAACTGAGCCTCACGTTTGATATAACCTCCGTACTTCACCAATACCTCTACCGCCTCTATGATTTCATCACGACGATCAACAGGAAGCTTATCGAGTTCTTGAGCCAAAGGAGAAATTACGGCTGCGAGCAAACGCAAATCGAGAGCCGGACGAAGGAGAAGACTAACCAACTTACACCCCTCTTTAATCGGAGCAAGTGGGAATCCATTCGGATGTGGGAATTCAACATTTGCCATCGGGCAACCAAGTGTCGATAGTTGTTCGGATGTGAGAGATTCAATTGAGGAATTCAAAACAGCCGGCTTAACTGAAAAACTCTCAACAAAAGAAATCAACGAATCGCGAAGTTGCGCCTTCTCTTTAGCTAAATTATATCTATGTTCGTCAGCTAATCCGATTTTATATGCTCTTTCGGTTAGACGCATATCGGCGTCATCTTGACGAAGAAGAATACGATATTCCGCACGAGAAGTAAACATACGATAAGGTTCATCCACCCCCTTAGTCACGAGGTCGTCAACCAATACACCGATATAAGCCTCATCACGAGCGAGAGTAAATTCCCCCTCGCCTTTAGCCTTCAGAGCCGCATTTACACCGGCAAGCAAACCCTGCCCGGCTGCCTCTTCGTAACCGGTCGTACCATTAATCTGCCCGGCAAAGAAGAGCCCGGAAACCAACTTCGTTTCAAGCGAGTGTCGAAGTTGAGTCGGGTCGAAAAAGTCATATTCTATAGCATAACCGGGGCGCAAAATTCTGACATCTTCAAAGGCAGGAATTGTCTGCAGAGCCTCAAGTTGAATATCAATAGGGAGAGATGACGAGAAGCCGTTCAGATAAAATTCTGTCGTTGTCTCCCCTTCCGGTTCAAGGAAAAGTTGATGCTCGGTTTTATCCGGGAAGGTCACAATCTTTGTCTCAATCGACGGACAATAACGAGGACCAATACTTTGAATTTGTCCGTTATAAAGGGGGGAATCTGGCAAACCGCGACGCAAAACCTCATGGGTCTTTTCATTTGTATAGACCATCATACATTCACGTCGACGAAGGTCACGATTAATTTCCGGAAGATATGAAAATCTATGAAAGTCATCCTCAAGAGGCTGAGGAACGGTCAATTCCCATTTAACCGAACGACCATCAATTCTAACCGGTGTACCGGTCTTCATACGTTCCACCTTAAAGCCTATGTTGCGGAGCTGACCTGAAAGACCTACACTTGCCGGCTCGGCTGTACGACCTCCAGGTATCTGCGTACGACCAATATGCATAAGTCCATTCAAGAATGTACCATTAGCCAAAACAACAGATTTTGCTCGGAACGTAACGCCGAGATTGGTAACAACACCCGTAACAACATTACGGCCATCATTATCGGTTTCTAAAAGCAACTCTTTAACATCATCTTGCCACATCGACAGATGATCAGTTTGCTCTAAAATCGAGCGCCATTCGGCAGAAAATTTCATGCGGTCACACTGCGCGCGCGGACTCCACATAGCCGGCCCCTTTGAGCGATTCAGCATGCGGAATTGAATAGAAGCACGATCGGTCACTATACCCATCTGACCACCGAGAGCATCAATTTCGCGAACAATCTGCCCTTTTGCGATACCCCCTACGGCGGGATTACAGCTCATCTGAGCTATTTTATTAAGGTCAATGGTAATAAGTAATGTCTCAGCTCCAAGTCGAGCTGCAGCGGCAGCCGCTTCGCATCCGGCGTGACCCGCACCGACAACTATGACATCAAAATCGAAAATCATTGGAGTGTCTCCTTTCTATTTTCTTCAAGCATTACTTCAAGCATTGAGAGCGCAGCATCTTCGTGCGACTCCATAATCTCACGTTCACCCGCACCTTTATCGTTAATACCACAAAGATGGAGCAAACCGTGAACAATCACTCGAAGCAACTCACGCACGTAAGTAGCACCGACAAGTTCAGCATTAGAAGCAACTGTATCGAGCGAAATAACCATATCACCGCGGAGAAGTTTTCCTCGACAATAATCAAAAGTTATAATGTCGGTATAATAGTCATGCTGAAGAAACTCGCGGTTAACTTCGAGAATCTTCTCATCATCACAAAAAAGGTAGTTAAGCTCACCAACCAATTTGCCATGACTCTCCCCTACCCTCTCAAGCCAACTCTCGACAAAATCGAAGTCGAGTCCGGCGAAAGAGTCGAACGTGGGAAGTGTAATAGCGCCGTCAGTAAGCCACTGAATTTTCTTTGCCATAATTAAGAATATCTTTCGGTTGTTAGGAAAAAATCCTCACCAACCGAAAAAACAAAAAATACTTGCAAATATACAAAATTTTTGTGCAATTATCAATAGACTACCGATATAAGCGAAAAACGCGATAATTCTAACTTTTTAGACCAAAAATTCAAAACAACACAAACCCACCCCTAACATCCTACGCCACAACTACTTAGCTCATCTATAAGGCAATTTTGAGCGATTTTGAGTGAAAAATTTGAAATCCCACGAGAAATCATACGGAAAAACTAAAGGAAAATCAACAAAAAAAGGTCGTAAAAGCAAGTGAGCTTAAACGACCTTATCATAACAGAGCAAAACTCTATATTATTTTACCATCGAGAGAAATGAGTTGGGAACCGGAGTAGAAAAATCCATCAACTTCTTCGTGATAGGATGAACAAAGCGAAGAGTCATAGCATGGAGAGCAAGACGATTTTTCGGTGATGACTTCGCACCATACTTGCGGTCTCCGGCAATCGGGTGACCGAGTTCCTTCATATGAACACGAATTTGATTCTTGCGACCGGTTTCCAATTCAACTTCGAGAAGAGAATATCCGTTGGCAGTGCGCACTGTTGTATATCGTGTCAAAGCCGGCTTTCCTACTTTGGGGTCGTCGGTTACATAAACCATGTGTTGAGAATTCTCGGCAAGCAGTCCGCGTACCTCGCCTTGAGGAGTCTGCACCTTACCCTCGACGACACAAACATATTGGCGACGCAAGACCATGTTGTTCCAATTATGCTGGAGATTCTCCTTCGCCTCTTCAGACTTAGCGAAAACCATCAAACCTGAGGTGTGTTGGTCGAGACGATGAACGATAAACACCTTGTTGCGGGGGTCTTTTGTTTTCAAATATTCACGAATAATCGAATATGCCGTACCCTCTTTAATCTTATCGTTACCCATCGAAAGAAGCCCGTAGCCTTTGTTGATAACGATAATATCATCATCTTCATAAACAAGCTTGAGACGTCGATTATAGAAGACCACAAAGGGGCGAGAATGGTTAACACTGACGGTCATACCTGGTGTTAGCGCGTGGTCAAACTGAGTTGTAACCTCTCCGCCCGCCATAATATGACCGTATTTAAGCAGACTCTTGAGAGCGGTTTTCTTTCGTTCGGGCATAACGCCTACAAGGAAATTGAGCAAAGTAGCATCCTCATTGACCTGGAAATTCTGGATATAATCAGGTGTAAAGCGTTTTCTTTCGGCACCCGGTTTGGCGCCCTTGTATGTCAATTTTGCCATATAATATAACAGCTTATTTTACGAATTTATGTCGAAATTTTGAGTCTGCAAAACAGAGATTATCAAAATCGATTATTAGCAAGTGATAGAGAATCGGTAGAAACCAAACCGAATCGCGAGGCGGGATTTAACACATTCAAATCTGTCGCAGAAGCGATGCCCCTAACATCTCCACGATGGGAATACTGCCAAATATCCCAACAGAGATTATCAGGGTCGGTGTCGAGGGGAGGATAAGAGAAAGAGGAAATCCAAAGTGGCACATCATCAAAATTACCCCTTATAAGGCGATGATAACCGTCGAGATTTGTGTAAATGATTGGCATATAACCAAGCTTTAAAAGCGAGCCTATAAGAGTGCGCAAACGCTCCACAATTAATGCCGTAGTATGTCCGTCAGGATTGCCCCAATCTTCAACATCTATAGCAGGAGGAAGGGCGAAATCACGACCGCGCAAAGCATTAATAAAGTTGAGCGCCTGTAGCTCGCCATCTGTATCGTAGCGAAAAAAATGGTAGGCACCTGTAGGGATATTTGCCGCAATCGCCTGACTTGAATTTCTGATAAAGGCAGGGTCAATAAAGTCAGTGCCCTCCGTCGCCTTTATGTAGACAAACGAGACATCAGACTCCTTTTCGGCAACCTTACTGAAATCGATATCACCATTATGATGAGAAATGTCAATGCCGCGCATCAAATAGACACTCCTATCGGGAACCGCACCTTCGGCAAACCAGCGTCCATAGCCAATTACCCCTAACTCAGCCATTAGCAGAGCAGAGATAACTCCAATTGCTATTTTGATTCCCAATCTTAACATCAACATTATCGGATAAAGCTACCGACGATTTTAGCTATTGCAAAAAAGACCCCCATAACCATTACAATCAAGGCAGAGCAGGGCACATCAATAATTGTCGCAAGCAACAATCCCGAAACACAGCTCAGAATTGAAACAAAGACCGACAAGCTCATCATTCCTGAAAATCGACGAGCAAAAACCTCAGCAGTAAGCTGGGGTAAAGATATCATCGACATCAACAACATGATGCCGACAAGGCGTATCGTTAACACTATACAAAGCGCAACCAAAAGGGTCATAACGGTGTTAACAAACCTCACCGGCAGATGGCTGACGCGAGCAAAATCGGGGTCAAATGAACAGGCAACAATTTCTCTATATTTCCAAAAAAAGAAGCCGGATAAAACAACTAAATATGCGGTAAAGACCCAAAGATCGGCAGTAGAAATTGTCAAAATATTTCCGAAAAGGAAGGAATTCAATTCCGGCACGAATCCCGGAGTTAAAAAGACAAAAACAACACCAATCGCCATGCCAACCGCCCAAACGACGGCAATGGCAGAGTCTTCACGCACATTATGACGCCGCGACAGCCATTCAACACCGAGCGCCGAGCCAACCGCAAAAATGCTTGCCGGAATCATAGGATTAATGCCGAGGAAACAGCCCAAACCGAGCCCTCCAAAACAAGCATGAGTGATGCCCCCGGATATAGCTACAAGACGACGAGTGACAATATATGTGCCAATCATCGCCGCAGCTGCTGAAATTAAAAAGACCCCGATAAGGGCATTTATAAAAAATTGATAACCTAACAATTGACCTATAAAATATCTAAGACACTCAATTATTTACATTCTGATGGCTTTCGCGAGCCTCAGCAACAATCATCAACAACTCCTCGCGAACCTCGGATGGGAGTGTAATTCCACGAAGCTGTATTGAGCGAGCCCAAGGGGCAATATCTGTTGGCAAAAGAGTCAACAAGACATCACGAAATTCCTCAATCTCCTCCGGAGTATAAGCATCGGCGCCACGTCCGGCATAGCGGTCGAGCTCCTCATCATCGAAATAATCGATAGTCTCGCTAACATCTGCCAACAATGAGTCTTTCTCGCAAGTGATATGCATACCGCAACAAACCTCATCGTCAATCTCGATATCCGACTCAATAGGCTCGGTACTGGCGTCGGCTGAAACTTTGGAATTAGCCTCATCTTCATGCGTAGATAAAGTAATCAAAGAAGGCTTCGCTCCATCATCAGCAATGGCATTTCGCGCCTCTCTGCGCTCATCATAACGATGGAGCAGATAGAGCGGTAACCCAACGGCAACAAGCGACGCTAATATTATCAGAAAAACTATCATTCGTTATCCTCCTCTTTTTCATCTTGGGCAAGCGACGGGTCGAGAGTCTGGAAACCTAAAGACCGTAACGTTTGCCAATAAGCGGGATAAGACTTCGATACACATCCCGCATTCTTAACAATAATGCCGGGAATATATGCTGCAATCGGCGCAAATGCCATTGCCAAACGATGGTCGCCACGCGAATCCAACACCGGAATTTCGGTCAAAGGATGGCGTTTACCATCCCATTCGATGCCGAAATCGCGTATCTTTTCAACACGACAACCAACCTTATCCATCTCCTCAACCAACGCCTGCAGACGGTCTGTTTCCTTTATCGAAAGGGCTTTCAAACCGACAAGATGGAACGGCACACCGAGCATACAGCAAGTGACCGTCAACGCCGGCGCCAAGTCGGGATTATCATTCAAATCAAGGTCGAGTCGACCGAAAATTTCAGGATATGGAGAAAGCGCAATCCCCTCCTCTCCTGTTGGATTTCCATCCTCATCTTCGGGTTGTCCGGTCAAAACCCCGAGACGCTCGAAAAAAGCAGCAGCGGCAGAGTCGCCTTGAAGAGAGTTGCTTGGGTCGCGCATCGGTGCAGACTCTCCGCGGAGGGTAATCCAACCGGCAGTCAGCGCAACAACTTCATACCAGAAAGCGGCAGCCGACCAGTCAGCCTCATCATCATCTTCAGCCATCGTATAACCCCCTTCGGCAATAGTTACCCCCATCGGAGAAAGGGTCACATCAGCGCCGCGACGGCGCATCATTTCTGCCGTCATCTTTATATAAGGTAGCGACGCCGGCTCTCCATCGAAATTAATTTTCAATCCATTGCTCATCAACGGAGCAACCATCATCAGCGCGGAAATAAACTGAGAAGAGATTGTGGCATCAATATTCACCTCTCCCCCTTCGAGCTTACAGCCGACAATACTCAGAGGAGCAAACCCCTTCTCTCCGATATACTGAATCTTCGCGCCGCAACGGCGAAGCACGTCGACGAGTTCGCCTACCGGACGACGTAACAATCCCGGCAAGCCGGTGATTACGGTCTCACACTTGGTGCGCGAAGCGCAAACAGCGGTAAGGAAACGAAGCGCAGTTGCTGATTCACCGACATTGATTTCAACGACGTCAGAGCTTCTAGTTGACGCAAGAGCATCGAGAGCCGAACGCATAACAATGATGTCGACACACTCCTCACCTTTGGGTGCAGGAAGCACCCCTCCGGGGGTTAACGATGTCAACAACAAACGGCGATTCAACACAGATTTTGAGATAGGAAGCCTTACGATACCTTCCTCAATAAGTTCTTCCGGCGGTAATATCTTGTAATCCACTTTGGAGAATGATAATCTATTGACACTGGATATTCATAGGAATCTCCTCTCAATCAGCCGTAATGAAATCGGCCGACAGAAAGGAGATTTCTTATATCTTATAAACTGTTTACGGCAGCTTCCAAACGCTCGAGCGCTTTCAGCAAACAAGCTCGAGGCGTTGCGACATTGACGCGCATAAAGCCGTGGCCTTCGACGCCAAACATTTCGCCGTCGTTAAGCGCAAGGTGTGCCTTTTTAACAACAAGGTCAACCAACTCTTCATGAGAAAGGTTGAGTTTGCGGAAATCCATCCATACAAGGAACGACGCCTGAGGCTCAATCATGCCAACTTGCGGCACACGAGTTTCGAGGAATTCTCGAACGATTTTGATATTCTCTTCGATATAAGCCATCGCCTCTGCGAGCCATTTTCCGCCATTACGATAGGCTGCTTCGGTGCCGAGCGTTGAAACAAATGTCGGGGTTGAGAATTCGTTTACTTCAAGCCACTCATAGAAATCTTTGCGCAAGCTCGGATTCTTAATCACACACCAAGAAGATACCAATCCGGGTATGTTGAAAGTCTTTGAGGGCGCGCCGAATGTAACCGCAACAGCTTCGCAATCTTCGCCACAAGCAGCAAAAGGATAATGGGGCTTATCGTGAAGCACGAGGTCGCCATGAATCTCGTCAGAGACACATATCACTCCCCCTTCACGACAAATTCTGCCCACTTCCGCTAGGGTTTCGCGCGACCATTGGATGCCAACCGGATTGTGAGGATTACAAAGAATCATCATAGCCGGATGTTGAGTCTTGACGAGCATTTCAAGCTCTTCAAGGTTCATCTCATAATTACCCTCCGGAGTCAAACGCAACGGATTGGCGAGCACTTCACGACCGTTACCTTCGATAACACGGCGGAAAGGATGATATACGGGCGGTTGAATGATAATCTTGTCACCCTTTTTAGTAAAATAGTTTACAGCATAACCAATACCCTTAACAACACCCGGAATAAAGGTCAGCTCTTGGCGAGTAACACGGAAGTCGTGGCGTTCGTCGAGCCATTGAATAATCGATTCCCAATAGCTATCGGGAGCGACAGCATATCCATAAATCGGGTGGTCGATTCGATTACGCAACGCTCCGGTAATTTCGGGGCAAACGGCGAAGTCCATGTCGGCAATCCACAACGGAGTGAGGTCTGTTCTACCAAACAATTCTTGGAGCTCGCCCCATTTAGCACAGCCGGTGTCGTGACGGTCAATTTCCTTATCGAAATTATACATATCTCTGGGTGTTTTATTACTATATTTAAGGTCTGAATTTATCAATATCTAAATGAAGAGCCACCGAGGAATTCCCTCAACAGCGACGTCGGCGGGATAGATTTCTCACCGATAGGTTGGAAATAGCGGAGGAATCTACGCAGGCGGTATGCTTCGGCATATTGGGCGCTGTCGTTAGGCACTTCGCGCAAAATTGCTTCGCCATAATCTTTCATCACTCCAAGCTCGAATATCAGCGACGAGTTGAAGGTTGAATCGGCATTTTCTTGATAAGGGAAAATCCATTTTTCCTCACCGCGACGCACACTCGGCCAGCGTTTGAGCGTATCAATTGCCGATGCTCCGCGATATTTATGGTCGCGGATGATGCGACGCAACAGTCGGTTATCTGTTGTAGGAATCCAGTTATGGTCATCAATCGACAGCGTTGTAAGCGCCGACACGTAGACCCTATATTTCATCTTCTCGTCGATAGAGGCTGTCAGTTCGGGGTTCAAACCGTGGATGCCCTCTAACAATAATATGGTATTCGGTCCGATATGGAGTTTTTCACCATTATATTGACGTTTGCCAAGCTCGAAATTATAGGTCGGCATATCGACGGTTTCGCCACGGAGCAACGCCGACAAGTCAGCATTAAATTGCGGCAAGTCGAGCGCATATAGCGACTCATAGTCATAGTCGCCCGTCTCGTCGCGCGGGGTTGTTTCTCTGTCGACGAAATAGTTGTCGAGCGAAATCATTTCCGGCTCGAGAAGGTTGGTCAGCAGATAAATCGCAAGACGCTTGGTAAAGGTTGTCTTTCCGGAAGAAGATGGTCCGGCAACGAGCACAACCCTTGCACCACCTTCATGATAACGACGGGCAATTTCATCAGCGATTGCCGCAATTTTCTTATCATGGAGAGCTTCAGCTACATTGATAAGCTGAGCCGTGCGATTTGAACTGACAGCTTTGTTAAGTTCTCCAACATTTCCAACACCGATAATTCGGTTGAAACGGAGGTTCTCGTTGAAGGCCTCATACATCTTCTCTTGAGCGATAGGCTGCGCTTCGGCGTCGGGCGCCTCGCGGTCAATACCTAATAAGAGGAATCCCTTCTTATAAGGCAACAGAGAGAATACGTCGATTACTCCGGTTGAAGGCGCTAATGCGCCATAATAGCTATCTAGCACTCCGTCGAGACGGTAGACTGTCGTATAAAGTTCGTGGATAGTTTCGAGTAGGGTTACTTTGTCGAAAAGCTCTTCATCACGGAATGTCGCCATCACGTCGCGCGTCAAACTCTCTTCGCGTAGGAATGGGAGATTTTTGTCGCGCAATCTGTGCATCGCCGCCGAGATTTTGTCGAGTAAATCAACGTCGACAGTTAGGGGTTTTTCTATCCCATCTTCTGCATCATTGATAAAAAGTCGGCAATACCAACCGCGCGAAATAGAATGGACAATTCTCAAGCGCGCCCCGGGCACAACTTCCCTTACGGCGCAATATAGCATCATGCAGAGCGAACGGGTGTAAACTCTGAATCCGGAAGCCGCACTGCGGTCGAGAAATTTCACCTGCTTCGGGGCAAACACCCGATAGCTTAACGGCTCATTCTTGTTGTTGACCAATGCACAAATCTCGGGAAACTTTAATCCGAGACGGTCATGACCGATTTTAGAGGCAACATCTAGTAAGGTCTCACCTCCCCGGAGGTCGATATATTCTCCGGTATTCTCGCAAAAAATCTTAAGGCAGTCGCTCATAATGATATGCTGGTTGTTCCTTTGATTACAAAGTTACAACTTTTTTCGAGAAATCGGGAGATGTAATCTTCGCGATTTTTGGGATTTATGGCAGTTTTTCGGATTAAAATGTGACCAAACATGAAACGCCGGCAGAAGAGGCGGATGCAAATGGGGTTGCAAACCATTTTATTCCGTCGTCGGCGCGTTTTATATCGAGCTCAGTTGAAGCGTTGAAAGATTCAAAACCTTCGGGGTCGATTTGACGCAACAACTCTTCTTGATGACGCTGGTGGCGTTTACGGAAAATCTTGGGATAGAGCCAGTAGGCAAAAGCCGTAGACATATAACCGATAGCCGCCCCGGCAACAACGTCGTTAATCCAATGGCGGTTGTTATATACACGCAAATAAGCAACTGTAGCCGCACAAGCGTATCCGGCAACACCAATCCATTTATTTGTGTTCCAATACTCACGACGGAGGAATTCAGCGCCGACGAAAACGGTGCCCGTATGCCCCGATGGGAATGAGTTAAGTGCGCCGGTATTAGGACGTTGCTCATCGAAAGCGAATTTCATCGTATGATTGACTACGGCAAATGTAGCGTAGCTCATCGCGAGAATAATCGTGCGGTCGACAAGGTTATGCTCACCCTTTACGCCGCAGAAATAAAGGGCATAAGAGCTCAGCATCGGCAGGTATTGGATATAGTCGTCGACAGCGGTTTTCGGTTGACCGGTAGGGTTGGCCAATTGCTCTTGCACCCAATGACGAGCTTGCACGAGCTTCGGCGTTTCAACAAAGAAAGCAGAAGCTGTAGTTATCGCAGCCGGAATCGCGAATTGTTCCCAATGAAAATCGTGGGTGTGGTCTTCATGAACTCCGGTAACAATTGTATCGCCGGCAATGGTATTTTTATTAGTATCATTAGCAAATATAGGTTGAGAATATACCAAAAGGAAAATTAAAGCCAAAAGTTTCGTTAAATGAAACATTCTGATGATTGTTCTATTTAGGGTTAATATTGGTGAAAACTTCGCAAAGTTACAATTAAATATGGTAATAACGACTAAATTTGTAGAAAATAAAACCAATAAAAATCTGCCGTGGCCCTAAACTATATTTGGATAGCATTCTTCATAATCGCATTTATTGTTGCCCTCTTCCGATCTATATTTTACGGAGAAATCACAATTTGGAGCGACATCATGGGATCGTCGTTTAACTCAGCGGCGACCGCCTTTGAAATATCTATCGGACTAACCGGTATATTAGCTCTATGGTTGGGGTTGATGAAAATCGGAGAACGTGCGGGGGTCATCAACTTTTTCGGTAAGCTGATTTCACCTCTTTTCCGTCGCCTTTTTCCCGGCATTCCGAAAGGTCACCCCGCTATGGGTTCTATATTTATGAATTTCTCAGCCAATATGCTCGGGCTTGACAACGCCGCAACCCCCTTAGGCTTAAAAGCGATGCAAGAGCTACAAACCCTCAATAAAGAGAAAGACACCGCTACCGACGCAATGATTATGTTTTTAATACTCAATGCGTCAGGACTTTGTATAATCCCGATTTCAATAATGATGTATCGCGCCCAAGCCGGCGCGGCTAATCCAACGGATGTCTTTCTACCGATTCTATTGGCAACCTTTATCTCGACATTAGTCGGTGTAATAGCCCTCTGTTTGAAACAAAAAATACGCTTATTAGACCCGGTTTTATTGGCATGGCTCGGCGGCATGAGCGGCATAATAGCCCTAATGGTGTGGTTTTTTGCCAAACTAGAAGGAGAGCAAGTTGAGCTATATAGTTCACTGATTGCCAACCTGTTGTTATTCGGTGTAATAATAGCCTTCTTGACTGCAGGATTATGTCGTAAGATTAATGTCTATGAAGCCTTCATCGATGGAGCAAAAGAGGGATTCTCGACAGCCGTAAAAATTATACCCTATCTCGTAGCAATACTTGTCGCTATCGGGGTTTTCAGAGCCTCCGGAGCGATGGACTTAATTACGGAATGGACACGACTGGCTGTTGCTACCTGCGGACTTGACACAGATTGGGTTGAAGCCCTTCCGACGGCAATGATGAAACCCCTGAGCGGTAGCGGTTCAAGGGGATTAATGGTTGACTTAATGACAACCTACGGACCAGACGCCTTTGTGTCGCGCGTTTCTGCGGCAATTCAAGGCTCAACCGACACAATGTTCTATGTCTTGGCTGTCTATTTCGGCTCGGTTGGCATTAAAAAGACTCGCTACGCTGTTCCCTACGCCCTGTTAGCCGACATAACAGGATCGGTAGCCGGCATATTTGCCGCCTACATATTCTTCGGATAATATATTGTTTGATAGTTATTTACGGCAAGCCAAGCAAGTCGCGATAAATATCTAAGGCTGCCGTAATGTCATCGTCAGAAACCGGATAGTTAATTTCAACTTGACCGGGCTGACGCAATAGGGTAAAGTTGATAGAGTCGCGACGATCATTCTTTTTATCATGGTGCATAAATGCAAGCAAACGCTTGTAATCGTCACAAGAAATTTCAAACGCCCCATAATGTTGGCGAACATATTCGACATAGGCGTTGAGAATTTCAGAGGGGAACTCAAGTTTCATTCGCGACAAAACCAAAGCACCGACCATTCCGAATGCGACAGCATAGCCGTGAGGAAGATGTGATTTCTTCGATAACGCTAAAGACTCAAACGCATGACCGATAGTGTGACCAAGATTTAACGCTCGACGCGCACCATGGTCTTCTCTATCTGCTTCGACATATTTCTGTTTTACACCGACAGATTCCTCTAATAACGCGAGTAATGATTCCGAATCATTGCTGACAACATCATATGCCAGTAATTTATAGGTCAATTCGGTAGAACAAATCAAGGCGTGTTTGAGCATTTCGGCATAGCCTGATAACAACTCTTGAGAAGTCAACGTCTTGAAAAAACGCGTAGAGATTATCGCTAAATCGGCATCACGAAACATGCCGATTTCATTCTTCAAGCCGTTGAAATTGATGCCATTTTTTCCTCCGACAGAGGCATCAACAGCGCATAACAGGGTTGTCGGGATATTGATAAACGATATGCCTCGTTTGAAGGTAGACGCAGCGAAACCGCCCATATCGGTTACCACTCCCCCTCCGAGATTTATGAGCAGAGATTTACGGTTAGCATCAGCGTCGCCAAGTTGTTTCCATATAGATGTCAGAGAGTCGATATTCTTAAACATTTCTCCCGCTTTCACCCTAATAACCGTTGCGTTAGCGACAGCTTTCGATTCCGCTTTAAGCTGAGGCAAAACAAATGATTCGGTATTTACATCGACAAGAATAAACACCGACGCCGGTGACAAGCTCTCGACGGCTCGGTCGAGAGTTTCTGCCACATTATTAGTAAATATCAGATTGTTTTCAAGAATTTCTTTAGAACACATAGCAATTCTATCTATTGGAATAAAACCTAAACCTAAATTTCACCTCAACAAGTCAACAATATATCAAGCGCTTCGGCCAATTCGGTCATCGAACCGAACACTAAATCAGCGCCCGCTTCCGCAAGGGCAGCTGGCGGCACCGGTCCGGTTGTTACCGCCAAAACGAACCCTCCGGATGCTCGTCCCGACTCAACGCCTAAGGGAGCATTCTCAATAACAATAGACTCTTCGGGAGTTGTCTCGGCTAATGCCATACCTTTATAATAAGGCTCGGGGTGGGGCTTTCCATTGGTTACATCCGAGGCTGTAATTCGCTTGTCATGAGGAAATGCCCCGGGAAAATCAACATCGAGACGGTCAAGATTCGACAATTGCTTTGATCCGGTAACCAATACTCTTGTTACATTCCTCTCAATCAATATATTAAGCATCTTGGCAGCACCCGGAATTACCGCTACTTTCGGTAACTCATTAAAATAACGCGCTTTTCGACGATAAAGTTCATCACACTCTTCATCAGTCGGCTCAAAACCCTTAGCTCGTTTGAACAGATGGCGAATCGTAGCACGCCCCGTCATTCCCTCATAGAGATAGAATTCATCACGAGTAGCCTCTAACCCAAGTTCATCGCTTAGACGTTTCCATGCCGCCGTATGATTAACCATCGAGTCAATAAGAGTGCCATCCATATCAATCAACGCCGCCTTCGGTGTCCAATCTTCAAGACAAATCCCCCTTCGACGGCAATAATCCTCAACTGCTGAATATATCTTTTCCTTTTCCATTAAATAAGTCGGTTATTCACCTACAAAAATACTCATTTTTTCAAATAAAATATCTAAGGGATAATATCTTTTCGATGATGTTGAAAAACAGAAAATATAGTTAGTTGAAAATTTTGGGGTTAAAAAAAAGATTTTTAACTTTGGGGCTACTCTGCAAAGGAGTTATAACCTGACCATTATCTATTTTAAGGTCAATATTTTATGATTTATGCCGCGCTGAATGATACGCTTGATTCCATGACCGTCGGTCATGGCGGTTTGCCGGCAGAAAATAACTGTCGACAAAGACCATTGCCCTTTTATTTGGCAATGGAAGAGCATCTTGCGCGCAATTATCCGAGGGGTGAGTATTTTTTCATGTGGCAGGTAGAGCCAACGGTGATTTTCGGCAGATGTCAAAACCCTTTTACCGAGGTTAACCTTGATTTCTGTCGCAAAGAGGGGATACAAACTTACCGTCGAAAAAGCGGCGGCGGATGTGTATATGCCGACATGAATAATATCATGTTTAGCCATATAACAACATCTAACCAAGTAACAACAACATTTTCAAGCTATTGTCGTATGGTTGCCGATACACTTCGTTGTCTTGGCCTTGACGCATCGGCGACAGGGCGCAATGATATCGTTATCGGAGACCGCAAAGTCAGCGGCAACGCTTTCTATCACCTCCACGGACGCGGAATCGTCCACGGCACTATGCTGTATGACGCCGACCCGGCGAAAATGTCGCAAGCTATCACTCCCTCTCAAGCTAAACTTCGTGCAAAAGGGGTTAGTTCGGTTCGCAGTCATGTGACGACAATCCGCGAACATTTGCCTTCTCTATCAATTAATGATTTCAAGCGATTTTGTCGCGACCATCTCTGCGACTCTGTGCAGATAATGACGCCGGAGGATATCGCTGAAATTTCTCGCATCGCCGAAGAATATTTCACTGATGAATGGATTTGGGGTAAATATGGGAAAGGCGAACTAACACCTCAACGACGACGCATTGAGAGTGTCGGCGAATTTGCCGTCACAACCGACCTCATCGCTCCCGACGCCCCCGGCTCTCCACCGACAATCAGAAAAATCAACCTTCAAGGAGATTTCTTCTTGCTTAGCGACCTCGACGAAGAGTTGCTCAACAAACTAAAAGGTATAGAATTCTCTCGCGAAGCAATCATAAATGCTCTATCTTCGACAATCGTCGAAAATGTAATCGCCGGAATGTCAGCTGAAAAGCTCGCCGATTTGATTGTTTCATAACCTAGCACAATAAGAATATAAACTGATATAAATCAGAAACGCCATGAACGACTGTGAGAATCTAAAAAAAACATGCTTGCATGATCTTCATCTTGCCCTCGGCGCGAAAATGAGTCCGTTTGCCGGATATGACATGCCTATAGAATACGACCTCGGTATAATCGGCGAACATAACGCTGTCAGAAATGATTGCGGAGTATTTGATGTTTCCCATATGGGAGAAATCGGCATTTCGGGCGAAGACGCCGAAACATTTGTAAACAGAGTGTTTACCAACGATGTCACCAACGCCCCCATCGGACAATGTTTCTATGGCATGATGCTCCACCCAGATGGCGGAGTAATTGATGACCTGTTGGTCTACAAACGAGGCAACAATGATTTTCTATTCGTTGTCAACGCGTCGAACATTGACAAAGATGAGCAATGGATTCTCCGTCAATCAGAGGGTTTCAATGTGTGTCTAGATTTCATGAGCGAAGATATAGCCGAACTCGCTATTCAGGGTCCGAAAGCTGAAACGGTTATCGAGGAAGTTCTCGGAATTACGTGTAGCGATTTGGCGTTCTACACCTTCAAAGAGCTCAACCATGAAGGCACAACTATAATTATTTCTCGCACCGGCTACACCGGTGAAGATGGTTTTGAAGTTTACGGTCCTCAAGAGTTTATCCGCGATGCATGTCAAAAATTATTAGACTCAAAACGCGCCGTCGCTTGCGGATTAGGCTGTCGCGACACACTCCGTTTCGAAGTAGGCTTACCCCTCTATGGTGATGAGCTAACCGACGAAATCACCCCCCTTGAAGCCGGCTTAGGTATCTTTGTAAAACTCGACAAGGCTGACCTCATCGGCGGTGAAGCCTTACGCAAACAGAAAGAAGAAGGCCCGAAACGAAAAGTTGTCGGCATCGAAATTCAAGACCGCGCAATTGCTCGCCATGGTTGCCATATTCTCTCACCCGACGAAGAAGTTATCGGAGAAGTAACGACCGGTTACCGAGGTATTTCAACCGAGCGCTCAATTTGTATGGCGTTAATTGACTCTACATACGCCAAAATCGGAACAGAGCTGAAGGTGCAGGTGCGCAAAAAAGTTTTCCCGGCAGTTGTCGTTTCAAAGAAATTCTATAAAAAATCATATAAAGGAAACTAACGGATAAAAAATCACTCAATTCGTTGCTCTAAACTAACAATTAAAATCCTAAAAATCAGACTATCATGACACTCTACAGCGAATCTCACGAATACATCCGCGTTGAAGGCGACAAAGGTTATATCGGCATTTCTGACTATGCTCAAAAACAACTCGGCAATGTTGTCTATGTCGATATGCCCGAAGTTGGTGACGAATTTGAAAAAGGAGAAGATTTCGGCGCAATTGAAAGTGTAAAGGCTGCGTCAGATTTGATATCACCCGTAAGCTGCGAAGTTGTTGAAGTCAACGAAGCGTTGGCTGATAACCCTCGATTGGTTAATACCAATCCGATGGAAAATTGGATTATCGCCGTGACTATCAAAGATGCTTCCGAACTCGAAGATTTGATGGACCAAGCGGCTTATGACGCTTTTGTTGCTGAATAAAAATCGAACAAGTCAGATATAAACAGAGGGGGGAGTAGATGCTCCCCCTATCTTGAAACTCGACTCTACTGATAGTCTAATTTCAAACCTGAAAAACTTGACGATGCACAGTTATTTTCCACATACTCCGGGCGACATTAAGGATATGCTCGACCGATGTGGCGCGGAATCTCTCGATAGTCTCTATGACGACGTCGAGCCGTCGTTGCGCCTTAAACAACCTTACAATCTCCCCGCCGGAATGGATGAAACTTCTGTCAGACGCTTTTTCGACCGTCTTGACCGAAAAAATCATGCAATAGATGTTTGTTTTGCCGGAGGAGGTTTTTACGACCACAGCTGTCCGGCGGCTGTCAAATCAATCGCCTCAAGGTCTGAATTTCTCACAGCTTATACTCCATATCAACCTGAAATATCGCAAGGCACTCTTCAGTATATTTTCGAGTATCAAACAATGATGACGAGGCTTACGGGAATGGAAATTTCCAATGCTTCTATGTATGACGGAGCGACTGCTACAGCCGAAGCTGTGTTAATGGCTGTCGCTTCTCAGAGAAAGCGCAATCTCGTCGTTATTTCAGAAACCCTATCGCCGGATGTGCGCCGTGTTGTAGACACTTACGCTAATTATCACGGGGTAGAGTTGCTGACAATTCCTGCCGAAAATGGCGAAACTTCTCGCTCTGAATTGACTAATATTCTCGAAGCGAGAGGAAAAGAAGTTGCCGGAGTAGTTGTTCCCTCTCCCAACTATTATGGTATAGTTGAAAATCATGAAGGTTTGGCTGACCTTTGTCACTCATACAAAGCGTTGTTGATTATCAACTGCGTTGCATCAGATTTAGCGGTATTGCGCACTCCCGGAGAACTCGGCGCTGATATCGCTTGCGGTGATGCCCAATCGCTCGGCATTCCACTGAGTTTCGGCGGTCCGTATCTCGGGTTTCTTTGCGCAACAAAGGCTTTAATGCGCAAGATGCCGGGGCGTATCGTCGGTGCGACCGTCGATTCAGAAGGTCGCCGCTGCTTTGTGTTGACTCTTCAAGCTCGCGAACAACATATCAGAAGAGAGAAGGCAACCTCAAATATCTGTTCAAATCAAGGATTGATGACCCTTTGGGTATCGATATATATGTCGTTAGTAGGGGCGGATGGTTTGCGTGAAATCAATCATAATTCACGCAACACCGCCCTTTATCTTCTCAACAAGATGACCGCTGACGGCAGAGCTCGTTTGCGCTATCCCGATAAACCATTCCTCAACGAATTCCTTCTCGAAACCGACTATTCGGTTGACTCGCTAATAAAAACAGCAATCGAAAAAGAGGGAATACTTCCAGGTATTAAAATCGACGACCATACGATTCTTATGGCAGCAACCGAGATACAAACTCGCCAAGATGTAGACCGTCTCGCCAAGATAGCTAATTCTATTAGATAACCCTCAAAACTTCCAAAAAGATGAACAGAAAAGTTTATGGAAAGCTGATATTTGAATTGTCGCGTGAGGGTCGTCGCGGTTACGCTATCCCGAAAACCGACATTTCTGATAATGAAACATCTCTAGATGTTGCGCCTCTCCCCTCATCAATGGTGAGACAGACGGAGTTAAACCTACCTGAGGTTGACGAACCGACAGTGGTTAGACATTACAACAATATGTCAACAAATAATTTCGGCGTCGACACAGGTTTCTATCCGTTGGGGTCATGCACGATGAAATATAACCCGAAAATTAATGAAGAGATGGCAACTCATCATCTTTTCTTCGGGCTTCACCCATCAACTCCGGCTTTCGCTTCTCAAGGCTCGCTGGAATTATATTGGCGTCTTCAGAAAGCTCTCAGCGAAATAGGTGGCATGGCGGAATTTACCCTCAACCCTTTCGCCGGAGCTCATGGCGAATTAACCGGTTTGATGGTTATCAGAGCTTACCACGCTTCTCGCGGTGAGGGTGAAAAGCGTCGTAAAGTAATAGTTCCGGACTCAGCTCACGGCACTAACCCTGCGTCGGCAGCAGTCTGCGGTTTGGAAATTATCGAAGTTAAAAGCCAACCTGACGGCACAGTTGATGTTGCCGACCTCAAACCGTTACTCGATGATACGGTAGCGGCAATGATGCTGACCAATCCGAATACGCTCGGAATTTTTGAGAAAGAGATTCCGAACATCGCTGCATTGGTGCATGAAGCTGGCGGTTTGATGTACTACGATGGGGCAAATCTTAATCCGATGTTGGGTATTGCCCGACCGGGCGATATGGGTTTCGACGTTATGCACGTCAATCTTCATAAGACCTTCTCAACGCCTCACGGCGGTGGCGGTCCGGGATCCGGTCCGGTAGGTGTACGCAAGGGGTTGGAGCAATTTCTTCCCAATCCTCGTGTTGTATGTCTAACAGAGCTCGCTACCGGAGCAGAGAGTTTTGCAATAGAATATACCCCGACCGCCCTCGGTTCGATTTCGGCAACATTAGGCAATTTCGCCGTTCAGGCTCGTGCGCTATCTTATATTCTGACGCTCGGCAGCGAAGGTTTGATGGAGGTAGGTAAACTCGCAACACTTAATGCAACTTACATCAAAGAGTCGCTCAAAGATTGCTATCTGCTGCCGATTGAAGGATTATCGAAACATGAATTCGTCTTCGACGGCTTGAAAGATAAATCAACCGGCGTTACTACACTCAATATCGCCAAGCGTTTGCTCGATCATGGATATCATGCTCCGACAATCTACTTCCCGCTACTCTTCCATGAGTCGCTCATGATAGAACCGACGGAAACGGAGTCGCGCGAAACGCTCGACGAATTTATAGCCGCCATGCGTGAAATTGCTCGTGAGGCTATCGAAAATCCCGAAATGGTAAAGACAGCTCCACATTTGACACCGGTTACACGTCCTGACGATACGGCTGCCGCCCTAAACCCAATATTAACTTTCGACAGTTTACAGCAACAATGACCTATGACCTGATTGTCATCGGAGGAGGTCCGGCGGGATATCCGGCTGCTGCCTCCGGAGTTAAACAACAACTCAAAACCTTGTTAATAGAAGCCGGCGAAATTGGGGGCACTTGTCTCAATCGTGGATGTATCCCGACAAAAAGCTTTTGTCGGTCGGCAGAAATATCACTAAATACAGCGCATGCCGCCGAGTTTGGTGTAATTCTCCCCGAAGGAAAATCAACGATTGATATAGCTCGCGTTGTTAATCGTAAGAATGAAATAGTTGCCCAATTACGCGAATCGGTAGAAGCAATTGTCAATGGAGCCGACATAAAACAGGGTAGAGCAAAGTTTATTTCTCCGAAAGAAATTGAGGTAAATGGTGAAGTTTTCACTGCTGAAAAAATCATCATTGCAACCGGTGCCGCCCCTGCTATTTTGCCTATTCCGGGAGCGGAATATTGCATGACTTCCGACCAAATTCTCGACTCTACTACCCTCCCCGCTTCGATAGCAATTATCGGAGGTGGAGTCATCGGCATGGAGTTCGCTTCAATCTATAACGCCTTCGGATGTGAGGTAACAGTCATCGAATATTGCAAAGAAATTCTCCCCGGTTTTGACCGCGATATAGCCAAACGACTCCGCACGTCGCTTTCAAAGCGTGGCATAAAATTTTTGCTTAACGCAGCAGCTACCGCTATCGAAAAATTAGACGAAAAATGCTATAAAGTTGCGTTTGAAGCTAAAAATAAAGCGGGCGAAATTGAAGTTGAGAATATCCTTATGGCTGTCGGCAGAAAGGCGGTTATTCCGGAAGGATTCACCGATGCCGGTGGAAATATCAACAAAAAAGGTATAGTTGTTAACGATAAGTTTATGACAACTATTCCGGGAGTTTACGCTATCGGAGATTGTAACGGCGTCTGCCAATTGGCACATGCGGCAACTGCTCAAGCCCGATTAGTGATGGGAGAAGAAACAGACCTCTCCCCTATTCCCGCAGCCGTTTTCACTGTGCCGGAAATAGCCACTACCGGTGTCACCGAAGAGCAGACCGAACAGCTCGGAATTTCCCCTAAAATTATCAAAATACCAATCCGTTCTAACGGCAAAGCAGTCACCCTCGGTGAGACCGATGGGTTAATAAAAATGATAATTTCAGAAGGGAAAATCATAGGCTGCCATATTCTCGGAGCTCATGCTTCCGACCTTATAATGGAAGCCTCAATAGCAATTTCAGCCAATCTACCAACCGCATCAATAGAGCGAGCAATCCATCCCCATCCAACCCTCTCAGAGCTTATCCATACAGCCCTATCAAACTAAAAAAAATAGCAAGTAAGAATCTCGATAACCCCGATTTCTGATATAGAAATACGGGGTTATTTAATTGTCGAAAGCCAATTAATAAATAGTGTTGAAAAGTATGTTGAAAACCGTGTTGAAAAAAGAATGGAAAGATTTTCGGCAATCAATATAAAGTTTTCAACAAAGATTTGTATAACAACTTCTTTAACCTATTCCAAATTTTCGGAGACTTAGTTTTAACATGTAGTTTCAACAGGTTTTTCGAGGGTTATCAATAATCAACAAACATAAAGTTATCAGTTAATAAAGTTATCAACGAGATGTTGATAACCTCGTAATTAGCTATTATTCAGTATTGTTTATGTTGATAGTATGTTGAAATAGTCAGAGTCAACATTAATAACCTAAAATTCCAAATAAGTGGTTAAAAAGTTATAGTGGTTTTCAACGTGATTTATTATTAGGAAGGATTTTTGAGGAATTTCAAAAAAAACTTCGTTTTTCAATTCCTTTAAATCTATCTTATATAAAAGATTGTTGAAAACTCCGACGATGATGTTGGAGAAAACCGAGAAATCAAGTAACTTTGCAAAACAATAACCCGTATATGTTTTTGACGGATGATGACCGCTATCGAGAAGATAGAGAGGATACACTCAAGTTATGATGGCGGCATTTTTCAACCGATTATTATCTATGGTTCTCAATTGTGTATTTTCTTCTTTGAAAAAAGGTTTACTTTCTCTATTGACAGTTGTAGGAGGAGTCGTTTGCTCTACAGAAAAAATGGATGCTCAATCGCTCTTCGACGAAATCATTGTTGAAGGCGAAACTGTTGCTGTCCCTTCAGATACGGTAACAAATAAATTGCCCGAAGGTATGGTGATATTTCCGGGAATGACATTGCCGACCGATACCACAATTGTTGTCGATGATCAAATGTATAATGAGATATTTTATTTGCCTTTGGTGTTCGACAATTACGATATGTTTTTATCTGAAAAAGCGGGCGATACTTTGACAGAGGAATTTCCAGCCGACGATCAGCCCGACTCATTCTTCAATCGACTTGTAAAGCGTAACTATCGTCAAAGATATTTCATGCAGCAGGTGATGTCTGAGGCGCCGGAAATCGTTCGTTATAATATGTCGACAATGCCGCGTCCGCCGAAGAAATTCGTGATGCGTCTTGACCCATCAACAGCCAAGCTGACGGTAACCGAATTTAATGAAGCTCCGGGCGAAACAATGAAACAATTAGTGCCCGGTTCGGAAGTAACGCGAATCAATTGGATTCACAGTTTCGATGGTTCGCTCCACTTCTCTCAAGCTTACATCTCGCCCAACTGGTATCAGGGTGGTAACTCAAATCTCAACATGATTATCGGTGCGGTTTATAATATCAAGCTTAATCCGAAGTTTAATCCGAATATCATCTTTGAGACAAACGTCTCATATAAACTCGGTTTAAATAACGCACCTGAAGATTCAATCCATAACTACAACATTACGGAAGACCTCTTCCAAATCAACTCAAAGTTTGGTTTGAAGGCAGCCAAAAATTGGTATTACTCATTGCAAACTCAATTTAAGACTCAGCTCTTAAACAATTATAAAGTTAATTCAAACGACCTTAAAGCCGCATTTCTCTCTCCGGCAGAGTTGAACGTCGGTGTCGGTTTGACTTATTCACATGAAAATCGTCGCAAGACAGTCAACTTTTCAACCTCAATAGCTCCCTTAAGCTACAATTTAAAGACCTGTACAAATCCGAATCTGAATCCGAAATCTTTCGGTATCGAAGAGGGCAAAACCTCGAAGAGCGAATATGGTTCGTCGGTTCAGGCAAACTTCAAATGGAAGTTGACTTATAACATTACGTATAGCTCACGCCTATTCGCCTTCACCGACTATGAATATCTCCAAGGCGACTGGGAGCATACAATTGATTTCTCAATCAACCGCTATATGTCGGCGAGAATCTTCGGTCACTTGCGTTACGATTCAAACGGAAAAGAAGTTGAAGGCACATCTTGGCGTCTTTGGCAGTGTAAAGAAATCCTTTCAATCGGATTCTCATATAAATTCACCAAACTTTAAGCAAACTCATAGCTCACAGTTTTGGCGATTGCTGAAAATTTGAGTAATTTTGTCTTCTAAACATATAATCCATTATACAGCAAGATGGAAAAGGACAAAGAGGCGCTTATTGCCGAGATAAAACAGCTCAAAATAGAGCGCGACGCGGCTATCATGGCCCATTATTATACCGAAGGCGACATCCAAGATTTGGCGGATGTTGTCGGTGACTCGTTAGCTTTGGCGCAGAAAGCTCGCACCTTGCCCAACAAGGTGATAGTTATCTGTGGAGTTCATTTTATGGGTGAAACTGCCAAGATTCTTTGTCCCGACAAGACGGTGCTTGTGCCCGATATGCAGGCAGGATGTTCGTTGGCAGACTCATGTCCGGCAGATGAATTTGAGAAATTCGTGAAAGCCCATCCCGGTCATACGGTTGTAAGTTACGTCAATACCTCAGCAGCCGTAAAAGCGCTGACAGATGTAGTTGTAACATCATCTAACGCTCGTAAGATAGTAGAAGCCCTTCCGGCTGATGAGAAAATCATCTTCGGACCCGATCGCAACCTCGGTAATTATATCAACAGCGAAACCGGTCGTCAGATGTTGCTTTGGGATGGCGCTTGTCATGTTCATGAGCAATTCTCGCTTCAAGCAATTATCGACCTCAAGAAGCAATATCCCGAGGCGAAATTGTTGGTTCATCCCGAATGTAAAAAAGCAGTCACATTGTTAGCCGACAAGGTAGGTTCGACCGCAGCCCTGCTCGACTACGCCCGTGAGAGCGACGCAAAAGAATTTATTGTAGCAACGGAAAGCGGCATCCTTCACAAGATGCGTCAGCTGTGTAGCGGAAAAACATTTATTCCCGCTCCCCCCGAAGAGGCAGGATGCGCTTGTAACAACTGTAGCTACATGAAACTCAATACACTAGAGAAGGTGCGCGATGCCCTCAAGAATCTTTCTCCGGCGATAGAGGTAGACCCCGTAATCGCAGAAAAAGCAATACGTCCGATAGATAGGATGTTGGAAATGTCAAAATAAAAAAGATCGACCAAAATAATCATGGATTACAATCATAAAAAAATAGAATCTCGCTGGCAACAGTATTGGAAAGACAATAAAGTCTACCATACTGAAATCAACCATAACAAGCCGAAATTTTATGTGCTTGATATGTTTCCCTATCCCTCCGGAGCAGGTCTGCATGTCGGTCACCCTCTCGGCTATATAGCCAGCGATATATTCGCTCGTTACAAACGTCTTAACGGTTTCAATGTCTTGCATCCGATGGGCTACGATGCTTACGGTCTGCCCGCCGAGCAATATGCTATTCAAACCGGCCAACATCCCGAAAAGACTACTACAGAAAATATCGCTCGCTATCGCGGACAGCTCGACCGTATCGGATTTTGTTACGATTGGGACCGCGAAATCCGCACCTGCGATCCTGAATATTACCATTGGACTCAATGGGCTTTCATCGAAATGTTTAACCACTATTTCGATGTAAAAGAGCAGAAAGCAAAGCCTATCGCCGACCTTGAAGCATATTTCAACGCTAATGGTTCTGAAGGCCATACAGCTGCCGAATCTAAACCGTTGAAATTTACCGCTGAGGAGTGGAAAGCGATGAACGATAAAGAGCGTAGCGACGCCCTTATGAACTATCGTATCGCTTATCTTGGAAACACAATGGTAAACTGGTGTCCGAAACTCGGAACGGTTTTGGCTAACGACGAAGTTAGCGAGGGTGTTTCTATCCGTGGCGGTTATCCCGTAGAGCAAAAACTTATGTATCAATGGTGTTTGCGCGTCAGCGCTTACGCTTCGCGTTTGCTCGACGGACTTGACAACCTCGATTGGAGCGATTCTATTAAAGAAACTCAGCGCAACTGGATTGGCCGCTCTGAAGGGGCTGAAATGCAGTTTAAAGTAGCCGACTCAGATGTAGAGATGACTATCTTTACAACTCGTGCCGACACCGTTTTCGGAGTAACCTTTATGGTTCTCGCTCCCGAAAGCAAATATGTCGATATGGTGACAACCGACGAATGTCGTCAAGCAGTCGCAGCATATCGCGACGAAATTAAGCATAAAACCGAGCGTGAGCGCATCGCCGACAAAAAGGTTAGCGGAGTATTCACCGGTGCGTATGCTATCAATCCCTTAAGCGGAAAGCGTATACCTATTTGGGTAAGCGATTATGTTCTTGCAGGTTACGGAACAGGTGCTATTATGGCAGTGCCGGCTCATGACAGTCGCGACTATGCGTTTGCTCGCAAGTTTGAACTACCTATTATCCCCCTGATTGAAGGCGCAGATGTTTCAGAAGAGAGCTTCGACGCAAAAGAGGGTAAAATGATAAATTCAGCTTCTGAAAAGCTCAATCTCAATGGATTGGATGTTAAAGAAGCAATCGCCAAGACAAAAGAATTTATTGAAAAAGAGGGCTTAGGTCGCGTAAAGGTAAACTATCGTCTGCGTGATGCAATTTTCTCGCGTCAGCGTTATTGGGGCGAACCGTTCCCGGTTTACTACAAAGATGGAGTGCCTACAATGTTGTCGCTTGACAAATTGCCACTTCAACTGCCTGAAATCGACAAATATTTGCCCACAGAGTCAGGCGAACCCCCATTGGGCCGTGCCGAAAACTGGCAAACTGAAGAAGGTTATCCCCTCGAACTCAATACAATGCCCGGTTTCGCAGGCTCATCAGCCTATTATCTCCGTTATATGGATCCTCGCAACCATAACGAATTAGTTTCAAAGGAAGCTAACGACTATTGGGAGCAAGTAGACCTCTATGTCGGAGGTACGGAGCACGCTACCGGCCACTTGATTTATTCACGCTTCTGGAACAAATTCCTTTACGACCTCGGCAAGGTATGTAAAGATGAGCCCTACCGAAAGCTTGTAAACCAAGGAATGATTCAGGGACGAAGCAACTTCGTTTATCGTATCAAAGATACCAACACCTTCGTTTCTGTCGGTTTGCGTAAACAATACGAAACAACCCCGATTCATGTCGATGTGAATATCGTATCAAACGACCGTCTTGACACAGAAGCTTTCCGTAACTGGCGTCCGGAATATGCCGACGCAGAGTTTATCCTCGAAAATGGAGAATATATTTGCGGATGGGCAGTTGAAAAGATGTCGAAATCAATGTTTAACGTAGTCAATCCTGACGATATCGTAGAACGCTATGGAGCTGATACTCTCCGTCTTTACGAAATGTTCCTCGGTCCGGTTGAGCAGAGCAAGCCATGGGATACGAATGGTATCGACGGCGTAAACCGCTTCATCAAGAAACTCTGGAACCTCTTCTATAAGGGTGAAAATTGGCTCGTAACCGACGATAAACCATCGCGCGAAGCATTGAAGGCTGTTCATACACTTATCAAGAAAGTAACCGGTGATATTGAAAACTTCTCATACAATACATCGGTATCGGCTTTCATGATTTGTGTTAACGAATTGTCGAAACTCGACTGCCACAATAAAGAAGTGCTTTCAGACTTGGTAGTGTTGCTCGCGCCCTTTGCTCCGCACGTATCAGAAGAACTCTGGCACGCTCTCGCAGCCAACGGAAATGAAGACTCTGAAGCCGCTACAACAACCGTATGCGACGCTCCTTGGCCCAAATGGAACGAAGACTATCTTAAAGCCGACGCGGTTAATATGCCGGTTTCTTTCAATGGTAAAACACGTTTCACGCTTTCAGTTTCGCCTGAAGCTACGAAAGAAGAAATCGAAAAACTTGCTCTCGCATCGCCAGAAGCCGCAAAATGGATTGAAGGAAAGAGCATTCGCAAGATAATCGTAGTCCCCAACAAAATCATCAACATCGTCGTAGGTTAAAGCGAGTTGAAAAGTAATATAAAAGCATACTCGAGCATTTCTATTAGGTGCTCGAGTATGTTTTTTTATAGATACCCAATTCTTTACCTTATCCTCTCCGTTACTGAAAAGTGTGACAAGACACACTTTTCGGCAATGGGGAAATACGAGAGGGGTGATGCAACAACCAGTGTGTGCATCACCCCTCGGTGGTTATTTAAACATGTGGTAGTTTTAGCTTAGTTGATGCCTTCGGCAACCATCGCACGGGCTACTTTCATGAAGCCGGCGGTGTTAGCGCCTTTAACGTAGTTGATATAGCCGTCAGGCTCCTTGCCGTAGGTTTCACATTGGGTGTGGATATCTTTCATGATGTGGCGAAGTTTGTTGTCAACTTCTTCCGCGGTCCATGAGAGCATCTGAGCGTTTTGCGCCATTTCAAGGCCGGAAACTGATACTCCGCCGGCATTGGCAGCTTTACCCGGGGCATAAAGGATGCGGGCATTGAGAAATTCATGAACAGCTTCGCGAGTTGAGGGCATGTTAGCGCCTTCGCTGACAGCGATACAGCCTTGGGCAAGCAATGCGCGAGCGTCATCGCCATCAATTTCATTTTGAGTAGCGGAGGGCATGGCGATATCACATTTAACATGTTTCCAAGGGCGTTCGCCGGGGAAGTATTGACAGCCTTCGGTTTCTTCGGCAAATTCACGTATGCGACCGCGATATGCCATTTTGAGCTCAAAGATTTGGTCGAATTGCTCTTTAGTCATACCGTCAGGGAGATAGATTGCGCCGTCAGAGTCGCTCATCGAAACGGGCAGAGCTCCGAGTTCGATAAGTTTCTTTGCTGTATAGAGGGCAACGTTACCCGAACCGGAGATTGCTACACGCTTTCCTTTAAGCTCGATTCCCTTTGTTTCAAGCATATTTAGTAGGAAATATACATTTCCATATCCGGTTGCCTCAGGACGCATCAGAGAGCCTCCAAAATCGATTCCTTTGCCTGTGAAGGTGCCTGTAAATTCGCGAGTCATTTTCTTATACCAACCAAACATATATCCGACTTCGCGTCCACCAACACCTATATCGCCGGCAGGAACATCCATATTTGGTCCGAGATTGCGGTAAAGCTCGGTTATGAAAGCCTGACAGAAGCGCATAACCTCCATATCGCTTTTGCCTCGTGGAGAGAAATCCGAGCCGCCCTTAGCGCCACCCATAGCGAGCGTTGTCAGAGAGTTTTTGAATGTCTGTTCGAAAGCGAGGAACTTCAGAATTGAAAGATTCACGGAAGAGTGGAAACGGATACCACCCTTATACGGACCGATAGCGTTGTTATGCTGAATACGATAGCCCATATTATTTTGGACGCGTCCCTTATCGTCGACCCAACTTACGCGGAATGAGATTACACGGTCGGGGATGCAAAGACGTTCAATCAAGTTGAAACGCTCAAACGCCGGATATTCGTTGTAGACATCTTCGATAGAGGTTACTACCTCTTCTACAGCTTGTAAATACTCCGGTTCATTGGGGAATCGTCGGCCAAGCTCGGCCATCAGTTCTGAAGCTTTCATTTTTAGCCTTGAAATTGTAAGTTAGTGCTAAACGGTTATTTACATGGCATTTTGCCAATCCGTTTCCTAAAACGCTGGCAAAATTACAATAAATACCGTATACAAACAAACAAAATGTCAAGAAAATTGCCTTATTTCAAACAAAAAACTGCAAAAAACCGCAGAAGTCTTACGCGGGCAATTATCCCCCGCCCAAAACTTCTGCGGTTCTATTCTGACGAAAATCGTTTATTACTAACGATTTATCACCTTTTCAGTATGGTTACCCAGACGTCGGAGATATACGCCGTTAGCGGTCGTATTTGAAGTTTTAACGCCCTTAAGGTTGTAATAGGTAGCGTTTTCTTCGCTCTGCAGGATATCATCTTCGGGGAGGGCAAGCGATGATTCTGAAGGGATATCTAATTGAGCAGAAACAACTCCGTGGCGAGGAACGGATATCAAATAAGTATGACCGTTTGAATTGACTTTTACGTTTACTTTTCGTGAGCCTTTATTAGAGATTAAAATCGCAGTAGTATTGTCGGGGTTGACAAAGGCAGCATAGCTGATACCGCTTCTCGACCAACCCTCGGTATCGATACGCTTTGCACCCGGTTTGACGGCGTCTGAAGCGTGAGCCATGATATAGTAATGAGAGTTGAATGTGTAGTCTGACAGATTTGTAGCATCTAAATCTACAGCTCCGTAGCAAGTTGAACAGCCATTTGGGCGGTAAGGCGACTTGTTGGTGTCAAGCATAAAATTCCACACAATTGATGCCTTAAAGCGATTTAACGTCGTTGAGATGACAAGTTCGTCCATATCGTAAGCCAAACGAGCGTCAAGGTTGCGACCGTCGTTCCATTCGCCAATCGATGCTTCGGTGAATATCAATTCTTTATCTTGTCTGTCGCCATAAATAATGTCGCTCTTAATATCATCGATTTTTCCACCGTAATTGTGATAGCAAGCACCGACAACAAGCTCTTCACCTTCAAAATCGCTTCCCATTCTTTGATAAGCTAGTAGGGGATAGTTATGCTGGTTTAAGCCCTTGCTTTCGTCGTAATCGTAGTTATG